>NZ_JAUSUG010000001.1 GCF_030813435.1 Evansella vedderi
ATCGATAGATTATAGCTGAAATTCGATAGAATATCGGCCCAATTCGATAGATTATCCATTTAGCTGGAAATTGAATCTTGCAGGTAACCCTTATTCAGATTAGAATCTTTCTAGTTCGATAGATTAATGGTTGAAATCGATAGATTATAGCTGAAATTCGATAGAATATCGGCCCAATTCGATAGATTATCCATTTAGCTGGAAATTGAATCTTGCAGGTAACCCTTATTTAGATTAGAATAATTCTAGTTCGATAGATTAATGGTTGAAATCGATAGATTATAGCTGAAATTCGATAGAATATCGGTCCAATTCGATAGATTATCCATTTACCTGGAAATCAAACCTTACAGGCTACCCTTATTTAGATTAAAATTATTCTAGTTCGATAGATTAATGCCCAATTTCGATAAATTATGGTGGCAATTCGATAGATTTTCTTCGTATTACGATAGATTAACCATTTATCTGGAAACAACTACTTAAATAAACTGCTGTTTTGTTTAAAAAATCAGATAGAAAGCTACAAAATGAATATTTTTTCGGAAAAATAGAAAGGGGGCGGTTCAGGGAACCGCCCCCATAGCAAATTATTTCTGTTCTTCGTAGCCTTCGCCGTAGATTTCCGTCATTACTTCTTCCGTTAACAGTTCAGGTGCTCCGTCGAAAATCAATTCCCCATTCTTCAAGGCAATAATTCTTGTTGCAAATCGCTTGGCCAGCTGTACGTCGTGCACATTAATGATGGTCACCAATTCTTTTTCCTCGTGGATCTGTTTTAACAGCTTAAATATTTTGATGGCGGTGCTTGGATCGAGACTTGCTACTGGTTCGTCTCCGAGAAAAATATAGGGATCCTGCACTAATGCTCTGGCAATTCCTACCCGTTGCTTTTGGCCGCCGCTCAGTGCCTCTACGCGACGGTCTGCAAACTGCTCCAGTTCCACCGCTTTTAATGCAGCAATAGCTTTCTCCTTTTCCTCTGATGAGAAGATTCCCATGAGGTTTTTCCAAGGCTTGCGTTTTCCGAAGGTTCCTGTCAGTACGTTTTGCATGACGGTGAGTCTTGGAATTAGATAGTAGTGTTGAAAGATCATGCCGATGTTCCGGCGGATTTTTCGCAGTTCCTCTTCTTTCAACGTTGTTAAAGAAACGTCGTTGACGACTACTTCCCCGGAGGATGGTTGTTGCAGACCGTTGACGCAGCGGATGAAGGTGGATTTTCCTGCGCCGCTTTTGCCGAGCACGCAAATAAATTCCCCTTTGCGAAAGGAGGTAGACAAGCTTTTGATGGCTTCGTCTTCTGCTTTTTTATATCTAACGGATACATCTTCTAAAACGATCATTACAATTTCCTCCTTAAATAACGCGCTTGCGGACGTAGCTGCCAATGAAGTCAACGATGATGACGAGCGCCATAATCATGATGATGTCTAAGGCAACGGCCGTGTAGTAAAAGCTGTTAAAGTGGTTGAATAACAATTGTCCCAGTCCGCCGCCGCCGATAAATCCAAGAATTAACGAGGTCCGGATGGCTACTTCAAATCGGTAAAAATAATGGGATAAGACATTTGGCCAAATTTGCGGCAGGATAGAAAATAACACGGCTACCCAGCGCGTTGCCCCAACAGTTTTCATGGCTTCCTGTGGTCCAGGATCCGCTGCTTCAATGAGCTCGGATATGAGTTTTCCAAGGACTCCGATGTTATGTAATAAAATGGCAAGGACCGCTGGGAAGGGGCCTAAACCTAGGGCGACTACGAGAATGAGTCCGAATACAATTTCTGGAACGGAGCGTAGTCCGCTAAGGCTCGTTCGCGTGAGTCCATACAAAAAGGGATGACGGCTCGTGTTGTGAGCCGCCATAAAGCTTATGGGCAGGGCGACGAGCAGGGCAAAGAAGGATCCGAGAAACGCCACCGCCAGAGTCACTAGACTGGCTTCAAGGAGCCTCGGGAATAACGACCATTCAATGGGAAAAAATCGTGTGGCAACGAACTGAATGGCGTCCCCAAAACGGTAGAAGTTTCGGAAATCGAATCCGGTTATATTCATGCTCCACCACGTTAACGCGATGACAATAAGCAAATAAATGAGATATTTCGGTTTAAACCAAGCCATAAGCTGTAGACCTTTCCTTTTTAATAAATTCTGTTAAAAGATGTATTAATTTTTAACAGAGTTGATTGAAGCGGAAGCGTTGCTCGCGAAACCAGGACGTGGGCTGCCTTTAGATATAATTGGAGTAACCTGAAAGCGAAAATCAACATCCAAGTTTAACAACGAGTTTGATAAAATTTCTTAATCTTCCTGTGGGTTAAGCATTTGTGGGCGGACGGCGTAAATGGCGTTGAGAACATTTTCATATTGTGATGGGTCCGTTACAACAAAGCCTGATGCTCCACCAAAAACACGTAAAATTTCATCATCTGTAATATTTAAAAACACTTCTTGAATTTGTTCGATTAGTTCTGGATCTGTACCACCAGGAACTACCCAAGGATATTGATACAGCTGTTCCGACTGCCATATGATTTTGAATTGGGATTCGTCTAACTCACCTTTGTCAACTAACGAGTGGAAGATGGCACTGTCAATGGCACCTGCATCTACCAATTGGTTTTGCACTTGTTGTCCTGTAATGTCATGGGATCCAGTATAGACAACGGATTTAAAGGAGTGATCGTCCTCTGATTGGAACACACCACGCCGCATCAATTCGTAAGAAGGAATAATCGATCCGGATGTGGAGCTAATGCTTCCAAAGGCAAAATCGACTTCTTCCACATTCGCAAGTAATTCATCTAATGAGTCCCAAGGGCTGTCGGCATGGGTAACAATGTAAGAATAGTAATATGGTTCCCCGTTGATTAACGGTGATAGAATGGCTTCCGCACCGCTCTGCTCGTGGGCAATTAAGTACGTAGTTGGCCCTAAAAACGCTAAATCCACGTGATTATAGTTAATAGCTTCCACTACTGCATTGTAGTTCGGATAGATTTCTAATTCAACTTCTTTGCCTAGTCCTTCAGCAAGCTCAGCTTCTAGCTTCCTGTAACCCTCTTCCACAACCCCGGTAGATTGGGCTGGAATTGCTGCTACGGTAAAGGTACCTCCTTCTCCAGCTTCCGTTGCTGGACCTTCGTTTGTGCAGGCTGCTAAAAAAATAAGTGCTGCTGCTGAAAATAAAAGTAAAAGTTTTCTCATTTTCCTTTTCCCCTTTTTATTTGTTGTTTGTTAGTATGCTTTCCTATGAAAGATTTAACCTTACAAAAGAGATTATATAATAATAGGTATATAACTTAAAGTTATAATTATAATAAAAACTTGTTAAAATTGTTTCCTTTTCTTTGGACTGTATTTATCATAAACTACAAATAAGAAGAGGGACGGGGGGAAGTTGGGCGATGGACTTAAAAAAAATTAAGACTTTCATGATGGTAGTTGACCATAAAAGTTTTTCTACAGTGGCGGAATTATTGGATATTACGCAGCCTGGTGTAAGTAAACAAATCAAGAATTTAGAGAAAACACTTGGAGTTCCCCTAGTATACCGTGATTCGTTGGAGCCAACGGAAGCGGGGCGAATTGTGTATCGCAAAGGAACGGAGTTTATTTCCTCCTGGGAGGAGCTAGTGGAGGAATGCCGCCAGTTTCAGGGGGAACTGTCCGGTCAGCTGCGAGTGGGGGCAAGCTCTATACCTGGAACGTACTTTGTCCCTGCCATTTTGCGAAATTACTTAGACAATTTTCCGCGGATGGAAATTCAACTGTCTATTTTTGAATCGGAAGAAGTGGTCCAGCAAGTGTTGGAAGGGAAACTAGATATTGGTTATGTGGGTAGTCAAGTAAGCGACAGCCGTTTAGCCAGTCAAACGGTGGCGAAGGATAAACTTTTAGTTATAGGACCAGCCGGAAGTGAGGAAGCGGGAAGTTTCCATGAGTTAAAAGAGCATCCTTTCATATTTCGCAGCAGTCGTTCAGGTACATGGAAGGCTGTGATAGAAGGATTTCGCTTATGGGGGCACTCCGTGGATGAACTGAAATGTGTGTCCACGGTCCACAATACAGAAGGGGCCATCTCCATGGTGGAAGCAGGCCTCGGCTATACAGTCGTTTCCGATATTGCAGCGAAGAAAGCTATGAAGCATGGGAATATTAGCATTGTAGCGGAACTGCCAGTGGAACGGACTTTTTACGCTATCTGTCTAGCTAATAAAGAGCATAATAAAGCGATATCCCCGCTCATGCACGGAGAAGGGTATTTGGGTTGGGGATTTAATACTTAAAACGTTGTAACAACGCAATTGCCCCTTTCACACGCTCAATTGTGTTCATAAAATCATAAATTAAACTGGGTTCGCCAATAGGGTCCAACAAAAGTAAAGAGGCTGGGACAAAAGTATTTTTACTAATAAGAAATCCGAACAAACTAGATGTAGGTGCAATCTACCCCCTTCGGAAATATACTTCCCTAAGGTAGTGCATTGTTCGTATTTCCGATTAAACACTTTAGTTTTGTCCCAGCCTCAAACCATTTTCAAGCCGATTCTGAGTGAAAGCTAGAAACGGGAAAGGTGACCTTAAATTCAGTCCCATCTCCCGGTTGGCTTTTAATGTCAATTGATCCGTTCATGGACTGGACAATTCGGAAGATCAATGGGGTTCCGAGTCCTGTCCCTTTATCCTTCGTTGTAAAGTACCTGGTCCCAAGTTTTTCTACTTCCTTAGGTGTCATACCGATGCCCGAGTCTTTAATAATGATGAAAACATGGGTGTTATTTCCTTTAACGGTCAGCTGAAGCGCCCCACCATTAGGAATGGCTTCAATACCATTCTTAGCAATATTAATAAAGCATTGTCGAAAATAGCTTGCAACCCCATCCACAAAGACATGCTCCTTCTCAATGGAAGTCTGCACATCCACTTTATTCATCAAAGCGTAAGGGTAAATAATATTTGTTACATAGTTTAACTCTTTCACCACATCTAAGGGAACCGTTTCCTGGTTGGATTTTGTCAACGATAAAAAATCAGTGATGATGGCTTCCCCGCGGTAGAGCTCACTAAGGGCAAGGTCAATATAGCTTTTCCTTTTCTCCTCAGGAACATTATCGTTATACAACAATTGTAAAAACCCTTTTGTAACAGTTAAAGGATTGCGAACCTCATGGGAAACACTGGCCGATAACTGGCTTATGGTACTGAGCTTATCCGTTTCCAGATAAATTTTTTCCCTCAGCGCTTTATAATGGAACATATCCTCTATTAGGAAAGTGACAAGACATGCCCCTAGAACCGTTATTAAAATATAAGCTGCTCCAGGTAAAATCATATGGCTAGTAGGAACATCATCCAATATACGAATGGAAATTAAAGTTAACAAACTTTCACTGAATGCAATGCTACTGATAAAAAGAATTTTTTTCCGACTGTTTAACTTAAAGAAATATCCCTTTAAAAATGGAATAATAAACAATAAAGTTGATATCACCAAAGTAAGATAAATCCCATCGCCACCAATGATATAGCGGTAAGGAATAATAGTAAGCATAGCTACTATTGCCGACGGAAAACCTATGTAGAGTGCACCGAGCAAGAAAGGGATGTACCTCAAATCCATTATAAATTCAGAGCTGAATGGTAATGGAAAGCTCATACATAAGAGGATAGTAACAGGGATGACAAGAAACGTTATGATACTTTTTTGTTTAAACATGAAATAATCTCGGTCCAGCCAAAACATCCGATAAACAAGTATAGGAACTAATAGAAAAAGCAGATTGTTTAAAAGCGACTGTATGGATGCCACACAACTCGATCCTCCGATCCCCAAATTTAAGGTAAATACCCATAGAAAGTGATAGATTATGAAAAAATAATATCAAAAAACAAAATCACTTTGTACATAAAATTAAAAATAAATAGTACAATTTATGGACATTTATCTTGCTGTCTTTTAGAGGTAGGCTACAGGCAAAATGTCACCGTCCTGGTTCCGCGGGCAACGCTTCAGCCTCCTCGTTCCCGCGGGGTCTTCAGCCGTTGCTTTTCCCGCAGGAGTCTCGTATCTTCCGCTCAAATCAACAGTGTAAAAAATTAACATTATCCTTTAACATAGCCTATTAAATAAACCTGCTTCTCTGTTTCTATGTAAGCGATTACGCTGTTTCATAATGAACTTGGGGAGCGGTTGGGAGTTTTACAATAAATTTCGTCCCTTTTCCCTTCTGGCTTTGGATATTAATGCAACCATTCATAGACTCTACGATTCTAAAAATGAGGGGAGTTCCGAGACCGGTTCCCTTTTCTTTTGTTGTGTAGTATTGTGTCCCTAATTTTGCGACTTCCTTCGGTGACATACCAATTCCTGTATCTTTAATTTCTATAAACACATGTGTATTACTGGAGGTTATATTTAACTCAAGGGTTCCTCCATCTGGCATCGCCTCGATCCCATTTTTTGCGATATTAATTAGGCATTGACGAAAATGGCTGGCAACTCCGTCTACCACTACATTATCGTGCTCAAAGGACGTTTCTACATTTACTTTATACATGAGGGCATAGGGGGAAATGATATTATGTACGTAATTTAGCTCCTTAACCACATCTAATGGAATTGTTTCTTGGTTCGATTTCGTTAAAGACAAGAAATCGCTAATGATGGCTTCCCCCCTGTAAAGCTCACTTAGGGCTAAATCAATATAACTTCTTCTTTTTCCATCCGGAAGATCGTTACTATATAGTAGCTGCAGAAATCCCTTCGTCACTGTCAAGGGATTCCGCACCTCATGAGAAACACTTGCAGACAGTTCACTTATGGTACTGAGTTTATCCGTTTGCAGGTAAACCCTTTCCCGAAGTGCTTTGTAATGAAACATGTCTTCAATTAAAAAGAGAATGAGCCAAGTAGCCAACACTTGTGAGAAAGCGATTGCAATAGCAGGAAATAGAATAGAAGGGAAGGTAACACCATTTATAATTAAAACGAAAATGGTAAGCAGACTTATAATTAGTGCGATACCCATAGCAAGTAAATTCTTTCCTTTACGATTCATACTTAGGAAATACACCTTGAAAAAAGGAATAGTCAGCAAAAATAAACTAGTTCCAAGAGTCGTCCAATAAGCACCTTCGCCACCTATGAACATCCGGTAAGGAATGATCGTAACTACAGCAGCAATAGCTGCTGGAAAACCAATATATAATCCTCCTAAAATAAAAGGAACGTATCTTAAGTCAAAAATAAACTCTGAGTTAAAGTTTAATGGAAAACTCATACATAATAGAATAGTAATGGGAATTACGACAAACGTTATCAATCTTTTTTGTTTGAATAATAGATTATCTCGATCAAGCCAAAACATCCGATAAACCAAAATAGGAAGCAACAGAAATAGTACATTATTTAACAATGTTTGCACAGATTCCACTTGACTCCACCCCTCCTTCTAAAAAAATTGAGGATTATCGTTCAAATGATAGACTATAACAAAATAATAACAAAAAATTAACAAATTTTATACAAAAAAACTATAGAATATACATATAATTCTAAATTTTTGTCGTAATTGGAAGAAAAAATACCAACTCAGCAGTGGAACTTTATCTTAGTTATAACGTAGAAATTATTAAAAGGAGGAAATTCTTATGATGCAAAGAATGATGAGTATTGCCATTGCGTTTGTTTTCCTATTTACATTGGGTGCTTGCAATGATAGGGAGACTCTTATTCCAGAGGGGATGGAAAAGTTTGTTGATGATGAAGCTAACATTTCAACTGTTAAGCCTGAAAATTGGGAACGCATTGACTATCCAGAGGCTACTGATGAAAATGCTGTAGTGTTTCAATCATCAGAGAATACTTCTATTAATATAAATCAATCCATTTACTTTATAACAACAAATGATTCTAAAACAACTAACATTTTAAAAGAGAGCTATAGAGAAAGTGATTCTTATGATGACTTTGTGGACCGCTTTATTGATCGCTACAGCAATATCGTAGGGAGTTCATTTGAGAAAATTGATGAAGTTGATGGCCACATCCCAGTCTTTTCTTTCGACTTGGGAGAGGTAATAAGTATATTCGCCATTATAGAATCAAACAACACCCCTTATTTCATTCATTTGAAAGGGGATAATGATAGTTCGGAAATAGAATCAAGTAGTTACGAGTATTTCATAAATATAATAAAGGAAACGCAACCTTTAAAATAATTTGTTACGAAAGAGTAGGTAGGGGCAGAAGAACTTAAGTAGGGCGTCTATCATAAGAAGAGACGTCCTATTTTTCAATAAATTTATCCATAATACGATTGGGAAAAGTTTGGTCAATGACATGTGATTCTGCCTCTGAGTTATATTTTTTAGCTTATAACGGAATCTATTTAAAAGAAGGGTTTAAGTAATGGACAGCCAATACATTACATAGGTACGTATCAATAAAATAGGGGGAGATACATAATGAAAGTGTTTATTTCTGCAGATATGGAAGGGGTAGCCGGTGTTGTTCACCAGGAGCACACAGGAAGGGACGGAAGAGAACATGACCGGGCCAGAAGACTCATGACAGAAGAAGTGAACGCTGCTGTGGAAGGTGCACTGGAAGCTGGGGCAACAGAAATTCTCGTCAATGACTCCCACGGCACCATGAGAAACCTTATTCCCGAGCTTTTACATTCGGAAGCGGAGTACATCATCGGCTCGCCGAAGCTCCTAGCCATGATGCAGGGGGTGGATGAAAGCTTTGACGCGGCAATACTCCTAGGTCACCATGCAAGAATGGGCCAGCCTGGGATTTTAAATCATTCCTTCAGCGGCAGAGTAGTCCGGAACATTAAGATCAATGGTGTAGATTACGGAGAGATTGGCATCAATGCTGCCATCGCCGGAGCCTTTGATGTACCAACGATTCTTGTGACAGGGTGCCAGTACGCAGGTGCAGAGGCAGCGGAGCTTATTCCTTCTATTGAAACAGCTATTGTGAAAAAAACAGTAAACCGCATCACAGCCCAGAACCTATCCCCAGCAAAATCACAGGCTCTCATTAAGGGAAGGGTCATCTCTGCCTTAGAAAAACGAGGAGAAATAAAGCCATTTAAGATAGAGGGGCCTTACACAGTAGAATTAAGCTACGTTCACGCAGGCTTTGCCGATGCAGCAGAAGTACTGCCTATCGTAGAAAAAATAAGTCCAGACACCCATCGTTTCCAGTCCGATGATTTTATCACCACCTTCCGTTACATAAGAAGTCTCATCAGCCTAGCATCATCTATTTAATAGTTAAACGCAGTAGCAGGTCCTAAGCAAGGTCCTGCTACCTATTTACAACGAATTGTTTGAAAATTAAAATAGGAATAATCTAACAATTTTATAAAAGGTGGTATGGGTGATGGGGAGTATTTGGCAAACAGACAATGATTACGAGAGGTTACAAGATTTAACGGATGAAATAGTCGAGAAGGCTGAGGAAAAATTAAAGGTAAAATTGCCGAAAACCTACATAAATATTCTTAAAGAGCAAAATGGGGGCTACATCAATTATAATTCTCACCCTTGCAGTGAACCTAACTCTTGGGCAGAGGATCATGTGCATATTGATCATTTTTTTGGAATCGGTGATTTAGCAGGGAACGAGGGGATTTTACAAAGTCCCTATTTAATTAAAGAATGGGATTTACCGGAAAACATCGTCCTAATCTCTGGAGACGGACACACATGGATTGCCCTTGATTACAGAAATAAAAAAGAAGATCCTCCAGTAATCTATGTGGATCCAGATGTTGCAGGAATCATTCCATTAGCACCAAACTTTGAAACATTTTTAAAAGGACTAACCTACTGGCAGTGAAATGATGAAGAGGCTGGGACAAAAGCGTTTTGTCAATGAGAATTCCGAACGAAGCATATAAATCGCTTCGGAAATATACTTCGCTACGATAATACATTGTTTGTATTTTTATCTAAAGACTTTAGTTATGTCCCAGGTTCTTTTTTCATACAAAAAAAGAGGGGATGAAGGGGAATGTTAGAAATTATATTGCCACCGCTAGTTTTGTTCATTTTAGTACTAGTGATCGCTTCTTTTATCATTAAAGCCCAAGGTTTCAGCAAATTAACAAAGATACTAATTGTTGGATTAATGATTATAGCCTACTTCGTAGTTATAGGAATTGCTGGTTTTCACCAAGGGGTCTAGGGGGAAGTTTATGTCAGTTGTTGGTGAGGGAAAAATGAAGGAGTGTTGTTGGTGGAAATAAGGATGCTAGGCCCGAAGGATGCGGCTGTTTATAAGAAGCTAAGATTAGAGGCACTGAAAGTAGGCGGAATATATTATGACGAAGACCTCATGGTATTCACGCTGTAAAATGCAGCGCCAATGGAGCTTTTTGGAGCCTGAATCCAAATTGCGAACACTATAAAGGTCACTATGAGACCAAATTCTTAGCTACTCTAGTAAACTTCTTCGTACTAAATAGTATTACTATGATTAAGGAGGCTCCTAATGAATTCAAAACTAAAATTCATTACTATTCTCTGCTGCAGTTTCTTAATCATCTCCATGAGTTTAATAGGTCTCCGCTCCTATCATTTTACTAAGCTCACAGACTCAAGCATTATGGCTAAGTCTCACCTGGAAGAGATGGGTTTCTTTGTCCTTTATTACAGTGGTAATTATGGTCCTTATTCTTTAACGGAAATCTCCATTCACGAAAAGCCCCATAGTGATATTTTAGCAGTTCAAGATCAGCCAGCAGACGCTTTCCTAGGAAGGGAACTGCATCACAAGTTTTTCTTTGTTGCCAATCATCCGCTGAATAGATTGGGGCATACACATGTATCTGTTATTATGGATGGGAAGGAAATAATTGGTGGTTTTTCTACGAAAAAAGGGATGACCTATTCTTTGAATCGAGGAAACTAAATGTGGGAGTGGAATGGATACATAGGAATGAATTGTCAGAGTACAGACTTTGTCCCAGCGAGCAAATAAAGTACATAGGTCAAAAAAGCAATTCTACCATTTATTTAGGAGATGTTAACTGACCACTGCCCCAGATTAGTTTTCCAAAAGCGTAGAATGACAATTTATGTAACGATGAACAGGGCAGGGGAAAAACACTATACATATATGGTATAATGCATCTATCTTATACTTCATCCCGCAGTCGGTTTATATCGGTTGCGGGTTTCCTGTAACATCATTTCTAGAAAGGAGTTCTACCAAATGATGAATAAATTGTTTTATGTAATATACGCTATTATTCTAGCCCTTGTGGCCATTGCTACTGGTGAAATTGTTACCTTTGTATTACTGGGACTCATCTTAATGAGCCTGAATACAATCCTTGCTGTTCTTAAGGAAATTCGGGATGAATTAAGGAAACAGCGGGAAAACAAACAATAATACTTAATTTTTTCAACTGGAGGCTAGTACAGAGTGTTTAAATTAATATCCGAGTTTTTTAGTCTAATAGAAGCGATTATTATCGCCCTTGTTTTGGCAGTGTTAATTTCTATTTTTGTCATTCAACCTTACAAGGTAGATGGAAGATCCATGGAACCAACCTTAGAAGGCTACAACCAGGAAACGGAACAGGGGGGCGACCACGTTCTTGTTTTTAAAACACCATTTTTATTGGGGGGGACTCCAGAATTCGGTGATATTGTCGTCGTGGACAGTCGGGTCAGAAATGGCAGGGGATGGATGGACATCATTCTTGAAAGTCCAATTGTACAATTTCTAGACTTGGCAGGTAACAACGAGGCGACCCATAATTGGATCAAGCGGGTGATTGGAGAGCCCGGTGATGTTTTAGAGGTGAAAAATGGGGTGCTGCATCGCAACGGCACTGCCCTAGAAGAAGAGTACATTAAGGAACAAATTAAGGAAGATTTCCCACCATTTACTGTACCTGAAGACGCCGTTTTTGTCATGGGGGATAATCGGAACGGCAGCACCGACAGCCGGGATGTGGGACCTATCCCAATCGACAACGTTATTGGCAAAGTCATCCTCAGATACTACCCATTTGATAGAATAGAAAACTTCTTGTTTTAATGGAGGGCGGTGTGTTAATGGCAAATGCAATGACTATTCATTATACGACTAAGCCGCCTGTAGATTTTCTACAACTGCTCCGGATATATGAATTGTTAGGCTGGAATTCACTGGGGTTAACCGTAAATGAGCTGGCGAAAATGTGCACTCAAAGCTGGTACGCCATCTACGCCTATGACGAAGAACAACTGGTTGGAATGGGACGAATTATCTCAGATGGTGTTATAACTGGAATTATTTGTGGAGTCTGTGTACTCCCAAGCTACCAGTCTAGTGGGATAGGTAAGGCCCTTATGGAAAAAATGATTGATCACTGTGAAACAAACAGAGTGATCCCCCAACTTATGTGTGTAGAAAGTTTAGAACCCTATTATGAAAAACTAGGTTTTAAGAAATTCTCTATTGGTATGACAAAAAATAAGTCATTAGGTTAGTAACGAGGACGGTTGGCGGGTTCGCAGAAATTTTGCAGGAACAATCCAATTAGTTTTGAAACAAAAAATGAGGGTGGGACAAAAGTGTTTTGTCAATGAGATTTCCGAACGAAGCATATAAATCGCTTCGGAAATATACTTCCCTTTCCGCGGGCGGCTGGTGAGCCCCCTCGTGCTTACGCATGTGTGGTCTCACCCAGCCTCTTCTCCTCATTTAAAACAGCATCATCACTGCCCCAATAATCGTTAAGGCAATGAAATGATACCCGATGGCAATGAAGTATAAAATTACTTGGTTTTTGCTAGCTGAGCCTAATCCAAAAATGAAATCCTTTGCGTAGGCGAGGGCGATGATAATCCCTACAGCTCCCCCAACCATTAATCCATCAAATACAGTCTCCGCTTGGGAGATGAGCAGTATCCCATACAGTAAAATAACTGTAAATATAGTGACTAATGACAGCAACCCGTAATTTGGCTGCTTCGGATCCTTGATGTTCAATATTTCCACCCAGCGATTCCCGAATAGCATCGGAGAATAATAAAGCATCCCAATAGCCATGTATAAAATGACCCCAGTTATAATAGCGAATAACATCGAATTTTTCCACCTTTCTTCTATGAAAACCTCCAACTTATAATATCACCTAATAGACATTTTGTCCTTAATGCTTTTTCTTTTATACATTTAATATTTTGAAATGATAGAATAGTCTTTGGAAATGGAAATTTAAGGGGGATGGAAATGGAGATTACGAATGAAATTTACATAATAATATATTGCATCTTGCTTCTTTGGATCAATATTAGCTACTTATTAGATTATAAAAATATAAAAAAGGCCCTGGAAGACATCTCAACAGATGAGGAATTGGAGATCGATCCTGACCACCTTTCCTTCCTGTTATTTAATTTATTATTTCGTTTTCTAAGAAGCTGGTTGTTTTATATTTTAGCTATTTTAATTACAGGGAATATCGTTGTCATTATCATCTCAGCGATTCTCTTTGTGGTAGATTTGTACCAAGCTTTATTCCAGTACAGCTTAGCCCATGTGAAAAAATCAAAGCTGAAGCTATATCACACCATTGCAGATACTATTTTCATAGTATCATTTCTTATTTACTACCTCTTATAAAAATAAAGTGCGACGTTTTTCGGCGTATCCGTCTAAATATTGAATGACAACCCAATGGAACGGAGGTGCGTGAGTTTTGCCCAATCCCAATGCTAAAAAAGCAAAGGTAACAGAATGGTATAGGGAACACAGTTATGCCTTTTTCAAATTCATCCTCCTAACGGTGTAGGATTTTCAGCAGGCGGAAGATCTTACCCACGAAACCTTCGTAAAGGCAACTGATGGAGAATGGGGAGGAAATTGGCACAATAGATGGTCCCTTAAGGATAGTTGGTATAAATGAAAAGGGTGAAGAACATAAGGTGTTAGTACAGGGTTCCGGATTATCGAATGTACAAAAGGTTTGGGAATATCATGCTGTTATACAGTCCCAATTCCCCTCATCAATGGAATTCCCAGCACCAGGTCTGTGGAAGCTGGAGGTTTATCTAGCAGAGGAATTATTCGGAGAAATTGTCGTAGAACTGATAGAAGGTAATGAGTAGGAATAGGGTATCCCAAAAGGGGGGAGTTCCACTTTTGGGATACATTGTGACGTCTTTTTGTGTCGAGATACTACTAATTTGTGGTTTTCCCTTGTTCTTTTGTCGAAGTTATTTAATAATGCGAAATTTTGTTCTATTATTGATTTATGTTTTTAATAGTTGGGGGGGATTAAGAGAGGCGATGCTGCTAGAGGAAATTACGAGAAAACAAGAGGAACTAGTTCAGACGGTTTATATGCATGGTTTGGATTCAAAGATAACAATTCAATGTAGCCAAGATTTGGACGAGCTTATTATTGAATACCAAAGCTCCTTATTAAAAGTAGCGGCATGCTAGATGCCATATCGCTAATTTGGAGAACAGTAAGATTACATACATAGATAACACAGTAGCTTAATTCACTTCCACAATCCCTCGCTTATTTAAGAAAGGGATTTTATTTATTCCTAATAATTGCAACTTTTCCCATCCTTTGGAAATAGTTTCTGTAAGGGGGCTGGTGTGATGGTTTTGTAAAAAATAGATTTCGATGTGCATTCGTTCCTGCAGCTGTTGCAAGACGGTGAAGAACAAAGGAACTTTCAGCCAGACTGGGGTCAAGGCGACTACTATGAAATGGTCTTCTATACAGGAGAGGCCATTGCCTATAAATACAGCTTACAATACGACGGCATTACCCACTTCTGGCACCCATGGGAAACGGAAATTCTGTCAGATGAAATTGCGGATTTTTTGGAAGGTATTTAAGTGTATTGCGACAAGTTGAAAGTAGAAGTGATTAGAAGTGTCGGGAGAGCGTTAGAATCGCGACAAGTTGAAAGGAAAAGCAATACGAAGTGTCGGGAAAGCAGTTGAATCGCATCAAATTCGACCAAAAATGTAGCATAATTAATTTTTTCGTTAAAAAAGAAGGGCTGCCCCAACTGGACAAGCCCCTCATACTAAATACTAATCATATTCTGGAGGATCGTAAGTTACATACGTACCTGCTATAAAATCATGAATGGCCCGATTATCTTCCCTTAATCCGACCATAAAGGCACTAACTATTAACCCAATTCCAAGTGTAACGGCATAAACGAGACCGCCAACAATATCCCGTAACAGCATTGTACCAATCGTAACTTTTTCGCCGTCTATTCTTGCAATACGTATCCCAAGAGCCCTTTTTCCAAGTGTGTACCCGTACCAGACAACAGGTAAAATCAAGTAATATAAGAGAGCGAGAAGGTCAAGGGGAGAAGCATCCACGAAAATCTGCCCATAAACAATAAGTGAGATAACCCCTAATACTAAACTAATAAATATGCCATCCAAAATAGCGGCCCCGAGTCTAACCCAAAAACCCGCTGAATTCTGTGCTTCCATATACGGAAATACACTCCTTTCAAATTTCCATTTATCCTAATTACTTCACAAAGAAATCTAAAGCTAGTATAAAGAAAATAATAAAAGCTAACAGAATATAAGTATACCCAGAAATCCTATTTTTTCCACGGAAGGCTTCATATATTCCCGATACTAACACAAGGGTGCCGAAAAATCCCATGATCAAAGGTGTCAATTCAGGCTTTTTTGAAAAAAGACTATAGCTAGCCATAACTACTATAATGCTTGATAAAATGACGATACTTCCTTTATAGACCATAGTTTCCTGTGAACCCCCCTTATGTAAACTTGAATTTTTACTTCATCAACATTAATTATTTCGATTCCCTATATTATATTTTCAAAACCATTGAAAATGAATAAGAAGTTACACGCGGAAGCTTCTGTACAATATTTCCGTTTTTTTGTAAATTTTAATTTGCCCATTTTTAAATAAAATGTAAAACGAACTTTACAAAAAGTAAAACCAACTTTACAATATAATTGTCATATTATTCAGAGGGTGGTTCGTATGCCGTTAAAAAATCGCGTGAAGGAATTAAGGGCGAAACACAACTTGACTCAAAGTGATCTTGCCCAAAAAACAAATGTAACGAGACAAACAATTGCAGCGCTGGAGAAGGGAAGTTATATACCATCCCTGCTCCTTGCCATGAACATTGCTAGCACGTTCCATTTGCCAATCGAAGAGATTTTCTTTTTCGAAAAAGAGGAGGAGAAGAAATAATGGTTTTTCGTAATCTACTAATAACTGTTAGTTTTTTAATTTTATTTGGCTGGGGAATGTCATCTTTCTATAGTGCTTCCATGGATATTGTAGCGTATTTTCAAGATCCAGAAAGGACTTTGATGTTTGAATTAAATATTCTTCCTATTATTATTTTAGGTTTTTTAGGGGGAATAGTGTATTTCATTAATTTAAATAAAAAGAAGAATAAGCCTTGGGCGAAGTCTTTGCTGCTTCCCGACGAATTTGAGGAAAGTGATGAACGGGAAAAACAAATCACTGCCCAAGCATGCAGAGCAGCGTATATCAGCATGTGGTATTCCTTCCCATTTATAACCGCGCTGCTGCTCTTCTATCCATTCATCTACGAAACAGTCCCATACTATCCTATATTCGTATTTCTTCTATTTCCAATCACACAATCTATCACTTACCTTATATCTTGGAAGTGGAATTATTAGTAATGGAAGTTAGTATAACAAATAAATGCATGAGACGAAGATACGCCACACACACATCGATATAGTGGAAGAAATGGAGCGCCCAGTAAACGGACTGGACGCTCTTATTTAGGAGGAATTACATATTGGCCCAATTTTCTTTCACTGTAACTTCTACTATACAGTGATACTTCATAATATGTAAGAATTAGTAGATGGTGAAGCAAATTACCCTACTAAATAACTAATTGGCGAAACCCCAATTAGTTTCTTTCATCTACTAGCAATAATAAAAGGAAAATGTGTAGTGTAATAAAGGAAATGCCGTTATCGAGATCGTATTAATAAATATAACTTATAACGTATGATGAAAGATTTAGATGGGAATAAGGGGGCTTTCATGGAAAAACAAAATAGGGAAAATAAACGAATGAAAATGGGGGAGGAATCTCAACCCCCAACTACCATTCATTCAGATGCCGTGAATCGCGCTATGTTTGGCGACCCGAAGGCTTTAATGACCAGCGGGTGCCTTGCTAAAATTATAGCTGCCATTGTACTAATTATTATTGGGCTTTTCATTCTTTAGACGATGCTTAAGGTCAATGGACAAGTGGAGAGGGCCCGACTCAAGGGCTTTTACTTTTTTTAGGACTCTAACTTATTTCTATTTTCAACTAACTTTTCCAGTTCCTCTAATTGTTCCAACTCGAAAATTCCTTCCTTCTCGTGCAATGTAGTTAATGCGCTTTGAATTAAGAACCTTCTGGGTTTCTTTGGCTGCTGCAGTTCTTCTTGGATAAAGTCCAGGAGCTCATTCAACCCCTCCCGCTTACGGTCGTCCACAACCTTCTGGGAAAGGGGAGCTTTTAATGCGGTAATGACTTGAGCGAGCTTTTTCCCAAAGTTAGGGGAACCCGTACTATTTTTTTCCGGTAGCCAGCGCTTTAAATACGCTGGGTCCAAGAGCTGGTCCCCGGCCGAAGCAACCTCTTCCACCATCTTCACGAGGCGTCCCACTGAGTACTGTACCACCTCATGAATATCCACGCGGGCATTGTGGGCCATGGAATAGAACTTCAAATTTTGATGGAGAATTCCCATGAACATGATGGCGCAATCGAGTAAATAGGGCTCCTTTTCTGGTCCGAACAAATCGAGAAATCGTCCGTAATACCAGCGGAGTATCTTCAACTGCCCCTTCTGAATAAACCGTTTCAACTCCTCATCATGGGACACAATCACTTCCTCAAACAAAGGGATCAGCTTATTCTTCCGGTTCATGGTGAGCTGTAGCTCAATCTGCTTAATAAATACAGCCACATCCTCACGATCATGTCCGATGAGGAGCTCGTTCCGTTCCTGCTCCACCTGCTGGAAAAGGGAGGTGAACAAGGCAATAAACAGCTCATTCTTCGAAGAGAAATAATTATAAAAGGTCCCCTTGGAAATTTTGCTAGCATCTAATATATCTTGAATCGATGTGGCCTGAAACCCCTTTTCAATAAATAGCTCATGGGCCACTCGAATGACATGCTGCTTCCGATCATTCATCAATATTCCCCCCTTTTTTTGAAAAGTTGTTTTCTATAAGATAACTATTGCGATTACTCGTCGCACAAGCCCATGTTGTTTTTTTAGAAAATACAATGTGGCTTGGATCCACTGCAGGCGTAATGTCACCGTCCTGATTCCGCGGGCAACGCTGGAGTCGCCGCCTTCCGCTTCTCCAAGCTTTTATAAAAGCAACAGAGTTTACGAAAATAGCTTTTGAAAAATGAACTTACTGTCTAAAAAACATAATACCTGATTCCTAAAGTTTGTACAAACCTTTATGTGTTGGGAAGTTTTTATAATTGAAAAAATTGGACCGATGGTATAATATAGTAGGTAAATATAACGGTGGTATAAAATGTTGAACACTTAGTCAAAAAAATGTGACACCACTGCCCGTGGGACAGCCGGAAAGGTTCCCATGAAAGGAGAAAAATAATGGATAAACCATTAAATCAATCGGAACGCCCGCCATACGGGATAATTGCAGTCCTTATGATTGGTGCTTTTATTGCGTTTTTAAATAATACATTGTTAAATATTGCTTTACCTACGATCATGACGGAGTTTGATGTGGGAGCAGCGACCGTACAATGGCTCACTACAGGCTTCATGCTCGTAAACGGAATTCTCATTCCGACTACTGCGTTTTTAATTCAAAAATATTCCGTAAGACGGCTATTCCTAGTGGCTATGGGGCTGTTCACAGTGGGAACGTTAATTGCGGGAATTGCTCCAGTCTTTACTATGTTAGTTTCTGGACGGATGGTTCAAGCGGCAGGAACGGCCATTATGATGCCTCTGTTGATGACTGTGATGCTAAGGAGCTTTCCTGTGGAAAAACGCGGTACTGCCATGGGGATGCTTGGGTTTATTTTAATGGCGGCACCAGCAATTGGCCCTACGTTATCTGGTGTCATCATCGAGTATTCCCATTGGAGAATGCTATTTTATTTTGTTGCTCCAATCGCAGTGGCAGTGCTGCTAATAGGTTTTTTCCTATTAAAAGACAAGAAGGGGAAAGTGGATATTCGTCTCGATGTGTTGTCGGTGATTTTATCGAGTGTTGGTTTCGGGGGGCTCCTTTACGGGTTTAGTTCCGCGGGGGAAATGGGCTGGAGTAGTCCGCTGGTTTATTTGACGATTACGGTTGGGGTGGCTTCTATAGTAACCTTTATTCTTCGTCAGTCGATGCTGAAGGTGCCGATGCTTAACTTTAGGGTTTACATGTATCCTATGTTTTCGTTGGCTTCGGTTATTACGATGGTGATTAATATGGCGCTATTTTCGGGGATGATACTTCTGCCTATTTATGTGCAGACGATCCGGGGTATTTCTCCGATTGATGCTGGTTTGATGCTCATGCCTGGGGCGATTGCCATGGCGATTATGTCCCCGATTACTGGGAGGTTGTTTGATAAATTTGGGGGCCGGGTGCTGGCGGTTATCGGTTTGAGTATTATGACCGTGACGACCTTTATGTTCAGTCAGTTGACGGCGGAAACGACGTATGGTTATTTGGTAGTCTTGCATGCGGTGCGGATGGTTGGTATGTCCATGGTCATGATGCCTGTTTCCACCAATGGCTTGAATCAGTTGCCGCCGAGCTTTTACCCCCATGGAACGGCCATGAATAATACACTAAACCAAGTGTCCGGTGCCATTGGGACAGCCTTGTTAATAACGGTGATGTCTACAAGGGAGTCTTTCCATGCTGCAGCGATGACTCGGGAAGCGGAAACGAGTGCCGGTGTTGGGGCTGGGCAGCTTTCGGAGGCAGTAATGATGCAAATCCAGATGGACGCCATGCTTGGTGGTATAAACGATGCTTTTCGCGTATCTGCCTATATTGTGGTGGTGGCACTAGTGCTGGCCTTTTTCATTAAACGGGCGAAGCAGTCGGAGGAACCGGCACCGGGCGCCAGCGGTGATCCAGAGTCTGATGCTAGGAGTCCGGAAGAAGGGAAATCTATTCCGAAACGAACAGATGCGAAAGTTGCGGGAGATTAATGGGGATGTTCCATTTTACAGGAACCCCCCTTTTTTTTATTGCAAAATTGTAAAGGAACCTCTTGATTATGTTACTATTAATAAAATAGAATAGCGGTTTAAAAAGGAGAACGAACGGATGGACATCGCAATACGATTATCTACTGAAAAAGATGCATATATAATAAAAAACCTATATCCACTGTATTTACATGATTTATCTGAACAGAATGGAACTTTACCTAACAAACATGGCATCTATGAAGAAAGTGATGAATACGTTACATTAAACGATCAATGTGAAGTGCTGAACATCTGGTGGACGAAGCCTAACGCTCTATTTCCATTCTTAATTTTAGTGGATGATAACCCAGCAGGATTTATATTCGTCGCCACGCCGCCCTATTGCTTAAAAGGAAACGACTATTTCTTAAACGAAATCTTTTTACTTCGACCATATAGAGGAAAGGGGATCGCGGAAGAAGCCGTAACCAACGTTTTCGATCGGTTTAAAGGGAAATGGGGTCTCTTCACATGCCCTTCCCCAGATGTAACGGGGGAGAAATTCTGGAGAAAAACAGTCTCTAGGTATAGTAATGGGAACTTTACAGAGGAATATGAGGATACGATTGACGGAAATAAATTAGTATTCCGCTTTGATAACTCAAGTTTTTAATGGAAGGACGTCATGTTTGAGGTGACGAGGTGATTTGGTGAGGAAGAAAAAACGAAGTAGATGGGAAACTTTTATAGATCTCATTTTATTTATACCGGAATTAATATTAGTCCCACTTAAATTGATTGTGAGAGGAATAGGGAGAATTTTAAAATATTGGAGCACTTGAACGACTTGGTCTGGAGGCATTTATGAAAAGGCATTTAACCATACTCTTGTTAATTACGGTTCCTTTTAGTCTCGTGAATTACAATGTCAAAGTGATGAAGACGTATCCAGAGCAGCTGCACGGAGCAGCTTCCATCCTCTTCCTACTCTTTTTATTTACTTACTGCGGATTTGTTGGTTGGCGAAGGGGAGCCGATTTCATAAAATTTTTAACGGCCTATTGGGGCGCCGGAGCCTTTCTATGCCTCCTTGGATTCTACGGATTTATAGCCCCAATCTATTATCCTGCTGAATTTATTTACTCCGTGCCAGTATACGGTGGAGTACGCTATTTCTTCGGTTCGCAGCCATCAATCGGTTTGGTTATGTACATTATCATTACTTCTTATGCCATCTGCTGCCTAGGATACCTGCTTGGCCGTCAGATTCGGACAAATTAAAAATGATTTTTATGAAAAACATGAAGGACCACCTGTAGTATGGAGGGATTATCATGTTTTTTTGTTGTTTAAAAATAGGTAATTGAGGTTTTTCCATGGTTGAGGTTTCCAGCGAAATGGCTAATCTATCGAAATGGGTAGATAATTTATCGAAATGCAACAATAATCTATCGAAATCAGGGTATAATCTATCGAACTAGAATGATTCTAATCTGTAAGCAGGTGGATGGAAGGTTGAGGTTTCCAGCGAAATGGCTAATCTATCGAAATGGATAGATAATTTATCGAAATGCAACAATAATCTATCGAAATCAGGGTATAATCTATCGAACTAGAATGATTCTAATCTGATCTGACTAGTTACAAATAATAAACAAAAGGACGGGTGCGGAAACCCGCGCCGTCCTTGTTCTAACAAAATTTATACGTATTTTTACCTTGGTTTTTAGCTTCGTACATGGCTTTATCGGCTTTTTTAATGAGTTCTTCGGCGGTTTGACCATCCTTTGGATACATGCTCACACCAATACTTGCGGTAATAACAGGGGTGTGCCCATCTAATTTGTAATCCTCGCCGATAGTGGAAATGATCCGGCGGGCAGTTTGCATAGTTTCTTTCTCATTGGCATCATGGAGGACAAATATGAATTCATCGCCTCCGAGCCGCGAGACTAAATCATGTCGCCTCACCGTTGTGTCCAACCGACTGGCTAATTCCTTCAAAAGTCGGTCGCCGTTTGCATGCCCCAGTTCATCATTTACTTCTTTAAAGCCATCCAAATCTAGGAACAACACGGAAAATGTGCCATCGTTACCTTTCCTGCGGACTCTGCTAATATTTTTTTCAATAAAATCAAAAAGAAGGTTACGGTTTGGTAGGTCTGTCAAGGTGTCGTAATAAGCCATCTGGCGCATTTTGTCCTCCAGCCTTTTCCGCTCCGCGATGTCCCTGCCAATGGAAAAAATAAAATCCTTCCCCCTTAATTTCATCAACCGCACATTAAATTCAAAGGGAAGGGTTACTCCGTTTTTAGCAATGTATGCCCCTTCAAATGTAACGCCCCCGTTACTCCCTTTGTAAAGCTTGTCCATTAAAATTGGGACACGACTCAGATTTTTTTCAGGGGTAATATGGAGGGGAGTCATGGAGCGGAACTCCTCTAACGAGTATCCAAGCCTCTCGCGGGCAGTCTTATTGACATCCACAAACTGAGAAGGACGGCCATTCCTCACTTCAAACAGTAAAACTAAATCATTTGCGTTTTCAAAAAGCATTTTATATTTCTCTTCATTATCATTCAGCTGATTATTTAACTGAACTTGGGCTATTTCCAGCTTCTTTTGCAAAAAATTAGATTTATCGTATTGCAGGCCAAAAAAATACGCAATAGGCAACCCAAGAAGAAACTGGAAAATAAGGACTTCACTTGCGACAAAGCTTTCAATTGTTAACCATAAAAGGGCTAATGATAACGTACTAAGCCTACCAATCCAGGTCATAGACACGACTCCCGTATACCAGAATAAATATATATTACTATTTATAGACTAAAATACCTATAAGTAGTACGAAGGATAGTAAGAAATACTCATCTAGTTCTAACGTTTATGGTTTTTCGTCTGTTTATTACCACCTCTCCTATAAAATGGTTATTACTTCCTAAGACTGGAGTCAACTCTTCATAGAAATTAAGGAGCGATTCTATTATTATAAAAGAAAACGGAAATCATTGGAAGAGTAGGATAGGAAATGGGAACTACTCCGCACAGCAAAAAAGTACCCCTTTTTTCATTTGTCTAATGAGTAGGGAGAAATTTTGTAATTAAACGGATAGTGCATCTTGTCCAAAACAATTTTTCACGAGGGAGGGGATGGAGGAGATAGAAATTGAACCGGAAGTGGTGGAAGAAATTCAAGAAAGCTATATTGATAGTCTTGAAAGGGATATTCCGATGGACCTGTCGGAAGCAGGTGTTCAAAATCTCATTCATTGGATGTCCCATCAAAAGATAGCCGCAGATACGAAGTGGGGGCATTTTGAAATAACCCAGGAACGGGTTGAGAGATTGCTTGAAGTGGTGAAAATAAATGATTACGAACATCAGGATATCTATTTAGATATACTCCAACGGTGGGGGGGAGGGGACTTCAGTCAGGCAGTAGAGGACCATAACCGTATTTGGACCCTCCAAGGTGGTACCGTAGGAAAGGCAACAAGGCTCCTCACTCCGGAAGAAGAACAAGCCTACATTAATTACCATTTTCGGCGAGATGCCGTAACGGAAGAGGAGGAAAATGGGGAGCCATAAAAGCCCCCAAAAAACAGGCCATCCCATCTGTGGTCTGTTTTATTATCGGTCTCAAGGCGGAGGGGAAAAGCAATCGGAGGGTGGTTTCGGCAATTACTTCCAGACTTTAAAATGGACTTACAAACAGTTCGTTTTAAATGAAGGAGACGGGATAAATGAAAAGCTTCAAAATGTTTACGTTAATATGGTAGGAGTTTTATTTGCCATTGCCATCTATATGAACCCGAGAGTGAGGCATATGGAAAGGGAAATCCCAGATGCTATTATAGATGAGGAAGGCAAACCTAAAGAACAAGAAGATAGAGCCAAGTTTTGGGGTAAATGCTGTCTATAGGAAAACTGGAACAAAATGTTATTTAAGGAGGGATTTCCATTTGAAAAGGATACTGCGAAGATTAAAATTTATGTTAATGTTTTGGAAATTCTTTCCGTTCTTATTGGAGTTCTTTCGGACCCCAGAGGTCAATCATTCCAAAAAGATTTTCGGCGTTGTCTTAATTATTGCTTATTTCCTTTTTCCCTTTGATTTGATTCCTGACTTTTTAGGGGTAATAGGAATACTAGACGATGTAATGCTGGCAGCGTTTGTTTTAGAGAGATTCGTGAAAATTGCTCCGCCGGCATTAAAGAAAAAGTACGGACTCCTCGACAAAGTAGACAAGTGACACGTGCATGCGTCCGAGACTGCTGAAAAAGGGAGTTTTCCCCTTAATCAGCGGTCCGTATTCAAAATTTATAGACTTTATCACTCGTCCCGAATGCGTTCTCCTGCTTCTTATTCTTTTAAGGCGCCGCTTGTAAATCCCCGGAGGAAGTATTTGTGTAGGAACAAGAATATAAGTAATGGAGGGATGATCGCCATGATGGAAGCGGCCATTAAGTTATTCCATTCCACCCCATATTGTGTCATGAAACTGTAGAGTCCATATGGTAATGTTCGTTTTGCTTCTGATGATGTGAGTGTTAGAGTGAACAGGAATTCATCCCATGCAACAAGGAAGGAAAATATCGCCGTTGAAATCATTCCTGGTATGGCTAACGGGACAATAATTTTTATAAAAGCTTGCAGTCTTGTGGCCCCGTCGATCATGGCAGCCTCGTCCAATTCACGGGGGATACTCTTGTAAAATCCAGTCATAATCCATGTAGAAAAAGGTAAAGAAAACGTCACATAGGCGAGAATGAGCCCCACATAACTATCGATGAGCCTTAAGTTTGTCATAATGAAGAAAATTGGCATAAGCAAGATGACGCCAGGGATCATTTGGGCACTTAAGAAGATATGTAAAATCCGTTTTCGTCCTTTAAAATAAAACCTCGAAAATCCATAGCCAGCCAAGCTAGATAAGGTTACCGAAATCACGGTGGAACAGGACGCCACTAGTAAACTATTGGTTAAGTACCTCCGATAGGATTCCATCGATAAAACATCGATAAATGCCTGTAACGTTACGTTTTCCGGGATGAATGTCGGTGTTAGGGTAAATATTTCATTGGATGGCTTGAGTGCCGTTGAAATCATCCATAGTAACGGAAAAATCATTAGTAATGCATAGCTGGAAATGGCCACATACCAAAGGATGCGCTTCATTAAAATTCACCTTCTTTATCTAGTAATCTTCGATAATAAAGGACAAAGAACGAAATGAAAATGAACGTAACCACTGCTAGCGCCGAGGCCATTCCAAAGTTATATTCCGTAAAGGCGGTACGATAAATATGTATCACTAACGTATTCGTAGCATTGACTGGACCACCGCCCGTCATCGTATAAATGATATTAAAGCTATTGAAGGTGCCAATAAAACTGAGTGTGCCCATCACGAGTAAAATAGCTTTCATCCCTGGAAGGGTAATATAAACAAATTGCTGAAAGGCGTTGGCTCCGTCAACCCTGGACGCTTCGTACCACTGCTCCGGAATGGTTTTTAACCCAGCAAGACAGACGATAATCATGAACGGAAGGCCTACCCAAGCGTCCACAAGGATCACCGCTACTAATGCTAGTAGTTCCCGACTTAGCCAAGGGATGGGGGTTTCTAGCACACCGACGGAAATCAATACTTGATTCACAATCCCAAATTGTTCGTGTAACATCCACCGCCAGATTAATGCAGCAACAACTGATGGAATTAACCAAGGAATCGTAAAGAGGGACCAATACACCTTCGTTCCAGGGTAACTTTGATGCAAAAGTAAGGCGCCAATCATTCCGAAAATAATTTTTAAGAGCACAGAACTAATGGTGAAAATCAAGGTAATTACTAGAAAATCCCAGATTTCACCACTACTAAATATGGTTTGAAAATGACCTAATCCTAGGAATTGATCTCGATGTGGTGCGATTAAAATTTTTTGCTGCAAACTCAACCAAAAGGTCCAGGCTAATGGGTAAAAAACGACGATAAATAAAACAAGTAACGCTGGAAGTATAAAAAAGACCCCGGTCAAACTTTCTCTTTTTTTCATTTTTTCACACCCGCTATCAGTATGGATAATAGTTTTTACAAGGCTGTGTTACATCATAGTGTTGATTTATAAACTTTGTTGATTGAAACGTAAGATACGAGAACTGTCTCTTCCTCTACCAGCGTTGCTCTGGAGCATTATCCGTCGATTATCTGAAGTGAAAATAAACAACATAGTTTAAAAGAGCTTTTTAAAAAGAAGATCGTACACTCTAAGGGACGGAGGACGATCTTCCGCTTATGGTACTTAATTTCCAAGTAATTGATTGACTTTTTCAGCGGCTTCGTTTAATGCTTCTTCTGGTGTTTTTACCCCAATAAGGGCTTGTTGAATGGCGTCTGCCACCGCTTGGTCGATTTGTGGCCATTCAGGGAGAGTCGGATAAGAGACGGCATCTTCTGCAACATTTAAGAAAAAGGCCATGTCTTCATTGTTAATAATCTCGGAATCTGTTAAATTAGCTTGTCGATACGGTATAAAGCCTTGGTATTTCGCCCACTTCAGATCGTTCTCTTCATTAGTAAAGTACTCCATAAACGTCCATGCTTCTTCTTTGTGTTCAGAGGAGTTGAACATGACAATATGGTCTGCCGTTCCTAAACTGATTGGACGTTCCTTCACTGGGTAAGGGGCAATGGCATAGTCCATATCTGGTGCATCATTTTCAATAAACTTTGGAAACCAAGGTCCAACCGTGGTCATTCCCACAGAACCGGATAAGAATAAGTTCTGGGAATCCCCCCGTTTGTTATTAACACTGCCTTCAGGAGATGCCTCGCGGTACAACTGCACATAAAATTCCAATGCTTCCACTCCTTCTGAAGAGTTAAAGATAGCTTCGGACATATCTTCCGTTAGAAAATCTCCGCCGTTGCCCCATAAGAATGGTGCCCAAAACAGGGTTGTTTCCATGCTGTTGTCACCAACTAAACCAAAACCGTATGTTCCATCTTTGGTGAACGATTTTGCTATAGCCAGGAATTCGTCCCATGTTGCTGGGGGAGCACTATATCCTGCTTCTTCTAACCAATCCACACGATAGAATAATCCTGTTGTCGTAAACCCAACTGGGAGCCCCCATGTTTGTTCCTGGTATTGCGTTGTATTTCAGGCAGCCTCGACAAACTCCACGGCAAATTCCTGGTCAAAGTAGCCGTCTAATGGTTCCACGGCATTCATGGCCACCATTTGAGCGGTCCAACGCCCAGCGATAGTAGAAACATCGGGCAACGTATTATTGGCAGCGGAGGTGATTAGCTGATTTTCCCCTTCGCCCCAAGGTATGTAATCCAATTCCACTTTGATCCCAGGGTATTCCTCCATAAATCGTTCGACTAAATCGTCATGGTAGCTTCGCCAATACTCATCCGTTCCCATGACCCAAGCACGAATGGTTACCTCCTCCTCACTTGAGGTTACCCCCTCTGATTCGTTCTCGTCTTTAGTTTTGCTGGCTTCCGTTGATTCTGGAGTTTCACCACATGCCGCAAGTAATGCGATTGCTGTAAAAAAACAGGTTAATAACGTAAACAATTTTTTCATTTTCTCCACCCCTTCATTGACTATGTATCTGTTATTTATTGAGATAGGGAAGTTAGTTTCTTTTCCCTAGAACCTCTGTTTAGCTGCGTTAAAAAATGCTCTGTGTCAATGGTGACCCCCTTTAACCTCGATGCTTCCGCCATGTGTGCATATATATGACTAAAAATAGTGTCCTCCCCATTGGAGGGAATTTCTGAAGAAGGTAATGATAATGTTTTCCAAAAATGTTCCATTATACCGAAATCTCCACCAGCATGCCCCCCGAAAGTAGAAGGGGTCACCTGATAGATTTCTTCCTTCTTGCCAAACTCCTTTACTACTAGATTGTTAGAGCTAAGTTCTCCATACATCTCACCACGAGTCCCTAACACGCTTATGTGCCGTTCCAGCTTATTGGTAAAACCACTCATGGTAAGGGTTGCTGTGGATTTATTAGCAAATTCCATCGTAACCACTTGATGGTCAACCACATCGTTGTCACACTGATACACACAGCGCCCGTAAGGACCTTGTTCAAGGGCTACTTTTCTCCCTTCGTAGGATAGGTCTGTGGAGATGGTATTTACTGGCCAACCAATATTGTCCTGTAGGTAAATTTTTTTTGCAGAATAGGGACAATCTTCCTCAACGAGACAGTCTAGGCAACGTTCCGTCGACCCTAAAGGAGCATTGTCTTTTGTGAAATAAAGTAAATCTCCAAAGGAGGAAATCTTCCTACTAGTACTTTCTAGTAGGTACTGAATAATATCAAAGTCATGACAAGACTTTGCTAAGATCATCGGCGACGATTTTTCAGCGTTGCGCCAGTTACCTCGAACAAAGCTGTGAGCCTGGTGCCAATAACCAACGTTCATATCAATAGAAATGTGGCGGGCATTTCCGATAGCTCCTTCCACTAGTAACTCCTTCATCTTTTGAAAGAATGGCGTATATCGAAGGACGTAGCCGAGAAGTAACAATTTTTTTTGCTCTACTGCTTTAGAAACCATTTCAAAGCACTCATCCAGGTTAGGGCTCATTGGTTTTTCAACGAGTACATGATAACCACTGTCTAAGGCTTGGACGACAGGTTGGAAATGATCATCATCTTGCGTAGCAACAACCACCGCATCACATACCCTTTCTTTTGCAAAAAAAGTTTCATAGGATTCGAAGACCATTTTTCTGTCAATATTATGTTTGGCTACAAAGGCTTCTCGTCGTTCTTGATTTGGTTCAGCAACAGCAATTACCTTGAATTTATGAGGATAAAGGATTGCAAAATCACTATAAATGTTTCCTCTATTCCCAGCGCCGATAACGGCTAGAGATATTGTGGGCATATTCTCACCTCATTTGGATAACTTTTTAGAATGATATTAATAACAATTAGTTATTATAAATGAATAACCAAAAAATTACTATAATAAAAATCACAATAAAATTAATTGGAAAATAAATGGTATATATGTGATCATTTTACAAATGATACAAATACAAAAAAGTTAGGTGCTTGGTCTGTTTGCGTCACCGATGGTCGAACATGGATAAAATCTAATATTACATAGGATGGGGTACGAGGGGATGGAATTTCAATTAATGAAGAGTCAAAGGTGGCAACTTTCTAAATCTAATTCATATTCATCAAGCATGTTACATTATCGCAACCCATGGATTGTTATATGGTGGTCATTGGCACTCCCGGGCTTTGGGCATTTTATAGTTCAAAGCTACCTTTTTGGCTTTATTTTAATGAGCTTTGAATACTTAACGAATACAATGGCGAATTTAAATCTGTCCATTTATTACTCCATGCTGGGGGAATTTGACAAGGCTAGAGAAGTGTTAGATGGTTGTATTCTCGTTTATATCACCGTTTATATTTATGCTGTGTGGGACAGTTACCAGCGCTGTGTCAGTTTGAACAAGACTTATCAACTAGCCTATAGACAAAAAGAAAATATTAAACCTATGCATGTTTCCACTTTCGAAATTAACCCATTAGGGAAGAAAAAGCCTTTGTTATCCCTTATATGGGCTTTTCTTATGCCTGTTACCCCATTTATCTATTCGCAGCGCCTTCCAGCCGTTGTATTTGGCTTTTTTTGGTGGAGCATCATCTTATATTTTTCAAGTTTACTCGATGGGGTTATTTATACGTTCATAGGAGACTTTCAGCAGGCGAAAGCAGTTTTAGACCCCCAATGGCTTCTCTATATCCCATCCATTCTTGGGTTTTGTATGTTTAATTCCTACCAATACACTGTTGAAAATAATAAATTGTTTGAACTTGCACAGTCTAGATTTTTTAAAGAGAACTATCAGGAAGGTTGTTTAAACGACCTATATAAATATAAGCAAGGAGCAAACTAAGATGCATATTGTCGCTTCATTTGAATACTCAACCACTTTGGAATTAGCCCTCAATAAGCTGGAAGAAAACGGAATTAAGAAGGGGGATATTGTGGTTATCCCACTAGATAAACGGGAAGAGGAAAGCATGGTTTTAGATACTTTACACCATTCCGATGGGAAAAGCTTGATAGATATCGCCGCCATTTTAGGTACCATTTTTATGCTTCTCGGTACGATCTACGGCTTTATTCTAGAATGGGGACCGATCATTTGGGGTCTAATTGGCTTACTGGCAGGTGCTTTATTGGGCTTCTTCATCGATTTTTTCTATACAAGAAAACGGAATAAGATGGGGAAAGTAACAAAGGAAAAGACATCGGAAGTAATTATGACCATAAAGTGCCATAATAACGAAAGGAAAGTCATTGAGTCGATTCTTTGGGAACATAATGCACTAGGGGTAGGGCGTGTTGGGGAAAAAACTTAAGTGGGACAGTCCTAACCTTATAGGGTTGGGAGTGGTCGCGCGAATGGAAACTGGAAGTGAGTGTAAATGAGGCAATGCAGAAATGCAAACAAGTATCCATATATCATTTTAGGAATCCTTCATTTAGTCATGCTTATTTACGCTTTTTATAAAAGTAAGGACCGAAAAAAGCATTTTATCCTCCTCTCTACCTACGCTGGTTTCGCCTATATTTTTGAGTACATAGTAGTTGTTCTATTGGATGCCTATGTTTATAAACCAACATTTTTCAAACATAGGGTACTGGATAATCTGTTTGGTGCAATATTATCCCAGTTATTCTATGTTCCCGTTACGGCGTTGTTCCTCACTGTCTTTCAGTTGAATTGGAAAGTGAAATTGTTATTTAGTCTTTTGTATTCATTGATAGAAAAGTTGTTTGTAACCTTAAGAATTTTTAACCACAGATGGTGGAAAACAAAGTTCACCTTCGTTTTGATCTGGGTTTCTTTCCTTGCAAATAATCAATGGTACCGTAAAATTAAGCAGGGAAATGGCACCATTTTATTCTTTTCATTATATAACATGATATTAGTTACATGGATGAACATGATAGCCCTAATGACCTTTCTTAAGCAAGTGAAGTACGGATCAGGAACGTGGAAAGAACATATAAAAATACCACCTCTTTTCATCCTTCCCGGTTCACTTCTGTTAGCAAAGTGGGCAAAAGAGGGTAGCTTCCTTTCAAAGCTTAAATCACTACTCTTCATGATGTCCATTGATTTATTCTCGTTGAAAAAACGCATAGTAAACGTCAAATCCTTGTATGTACTTCCAATTATCTATTTAACAACCATACTTACAGCAAGCTTCTATAAAAAATTAATTTATGATGACAAACTATGTGACGGCATGCCCAAAGGTGGCTGGACAGGAGGAAACAGCTCGTAAATCCTTTCTAGATGAAGCTGGAAAAAATAATGTAACTGGGTATCCACATGGAAAGGTTGGCAAACTTGTCGGAAGTAGATCAAAGTGCGGACGTGAATAAAGAGGAAGGATGGGCAATCGTCGGAAGAACGCCGGATCGTGACAAGTGGAAAGGAGAAGCGGTTCGAAGTGTATGGAGGCAGGGCAATCTTGTCTTAAGAATAATAGCTTTAAATTTAATACTAGTGAATCATAATATGGAATACTATGAAACTTTTATAGAATTACAACCGTAGTAATAGTAGCAAGAGTATCGGTGCAGTCCATGCATGAGGGAGTTACCAATAAGAAAGGGGTTAAAAAATCATGTTAAAGCGATCCATTTTTGTTTTTATATTTGTGTTATTTTTCTTTATTCCCATGCAGGTGTTGGCCGTTGATTACAAGATTACCGATGTGGAAATTAATGCATACTTGCAGGAGGATGGCAATGTTCGGGTGGAGGAGCGGCATACGTATTCCTTCAGCGGAGAATTTGGTGGAATTATTCGGGTACTGATTCCGAAGGAGGGTTCCCAGATTGCGAACCTCGAGGCCTTTGAGGGGAGTGCGGTCCTAAATGTGGAGGCAAATGAAACAGAGTACCGGATTTACCGGCCTGGTGCAGATGAAACAATTACGGTGGACCTTGTTTACGACATCTATAACGGTGTTGAGGTTTATGCCGATGTGGCGGAGTTTTATTGGCCGTTTTTTGACAAAAGTAATGAATCGACCTATGAAAACATGACCATCCATGTTTTTCCACCAGAAGAGACGGTAGGGGAGGTCATCGCTTTCGGGTATGATGAGGCGTTCGAAAAGGAAGTAGTTCTTGAGGGGGGACAGGTGCAATTCCAGATGGGAATGGTGCCGGCGAAATCGAATGGGGATATCCGGGTGGCGTATGATGCGGCTTTATTTCCGGCAGCTCCAATAAAGTCTGATGAGTTGATGAGAGGGGAAATCTTGGGGGCGCAGCAGCAGTTGATGGATGAGGTGATTGCTCAGGCTGAGAGGCGGGAGTCGGTGGCTACCGTTGGAGGAGTTGTCCTTGCTGTTGCTGGTCTAGTGCTGCTGGTCTTCCTGCTCCGGGCGTGGGGCGCGGCTGTGGGGAGGAAGCAGGCGTTACGGCGGGAATTGGCAGAATTCCATGGGGTGCCTGAGGAGAGGCTTTCCATGGTTGGGACGATTTTCTTCACTAATTATGGACAGCTTTTGCCGGAGACGGTGGCAGCTGCGCTGTTGGACTTGGTTCGTAAAGGCCATGTGAAAAAAATCGATGAGGACCGCTTCCAGCTGGTGAACCGTTCGGGGCTACTGGAATCGGAGGAAGCGTTGGTCCGCTGGCTGTTCGATGAAATTGGTAGCGAGGGTGAGTTTAGCTTCGAAGGGTTGACAGAATACACGATGGATAAAGGGAATCATGAGAAATATCAGTTGCTCCAGGCCGATTGGAACAAGGCGGTGCGGGCGGAAGTGAAGGCAGCGGAGTTGTCTGAGAAAAGGGCTGGCATGCGCTGGACGGCAGGTTTGTTCAGTGTAATCTTGATTCCTTTTTCCATATCCTTTGTGGTGAATGATTTAATCGGGTTGTTTTTGGGGGCATTAGGATTGTTAGTTGCGTTGCTTGGATTTGCCCTTGGTTATCATCCACGGACGTGGGATGGGGCAAAAATTGCTTTGGAGTGGCGGAAGTTTAAGGAGCAGTTCCCAAAGATGGGGGCAGACGAGTGGCAACGGTTGTCCGAGGACGATAAAATGCGGGCCTTTATCTATGGATTAGGGACGAATGAAAAGAGCCTGAAGAAGAAAAATGAATCGTTGGTGAAAGGGTTTAAGTTAGGTTCGGGGAACAGGTTTGGGAGAGTCAGCGATGGGGGAGCCAGTTATCCAGGCCAGCTGGGGCAGTCTTGGCAACCGGGGCAGTCGGCAACGGTTTACGGCTTTGACCCAACGTGGATTTTTGTTGCGGGCGCAGCATCATCTAACTTTAAGACAGCAGAAAGGACAACGGCTCCAGCAACTGGCGGAGACGCTTCAGGAGGTTCTTTCGGAGGCGGCGGTGCTGGAACTGGTGGCGGTGGCGGAGGATCAGGCGCATTTTAATGGTTTGGTTGGAGGGCTTCGGTGTACAAATTCGGAAAAATTCCGTACACCGAAACCGCACCTCCAATCAAGCCTTTTTAATTATAAAAACCGTTAGAAAGTAATTTCAAGTCGAATACCCATTGACTTCCATTTTTGTATTGGTGTACTATTTAACTAGAACACTAATACAACAATATGAGAAAATGGAGGTTTGATTTATGAATGCTTGGTTAAGTTTGACAAAGAAGGAACTCCGTCTTGGAACGACTCCGTTTATTATTCCCATTATTGCTTTCTTCCTCCTCGTTGCACTAGTTGCTTACATTGGAAGTCGGTTTGATTTTGCTAGTGAAGCGGTGGCAATTTTAAGTTTTACGGTTATTGGTATCCAGGTCTTTTATCTTGCTTATTATTTGCTTTTTAGCTTAGGAGCAGAAAAGAGGAAAATGCATCTGTGGCTCCATAACCCCATTTCAGGATCCGCATTACTATTGGCAAAGGTGGCTGCCGCACTTATTTCCATGGCCTTGACCTTCATGATCACGGCAGTAACATTGGCCGTTGCTATAGGCATGGCGGAAAATATTCCATTTGAAATTTCGTGGTCGACCATGGCGCAGGTCGGAATGCTAGGAGGATTACATCTTTTCTTAGTCGCCATTAGCTTTGCAGCGTGGTTTCTCTTTCTTTGGATGGTTTTCCTATTATTAAACCGAACATTTGGCACCTTTATCAGTTTTGTTTTCACCTTTATATTCTTTATCACCGCTACGGGTGCTTACGGTTGGTTTACGGAATCTGCCATCTACGACGCACTAACGATGTGGGGAGCCATTAACATCGAAGTTTTTGTCACGGAAGTATTTATGTCAATGGATCTTCCCGTGGGAGAATTCACCGCTCAAGCAGGCCCATTAACAATCTATTTTGGTCAATATTTCTTTGAAGCTGTTGTCACTCTCATCCTATTCTTTGCAGCGGCTTGGATGCTCGATAGGAAAGTGGAGGTGTAGGGAATGACAGACACATTCCAATCATCAAGCCCCATATACAGCCAACTTGCAGACCGGATTAATCGAAAAATCCTGCGCGGGGAGCTGCAACCAGGTGATAAGCTTCCATCCGTTCGTGAGATGGCTATACAGTCTAACGTCAATCCTAATACGGTACAGCGAACATACAGAGAGTTAGAGGGGATGAACATTGTGGAAACAAAGCGAGGGCAAGGGACCTTTGTTACGGAAAATCAAGAAATTTTAACCGAAATGAGAGAGCGGCTGAAAGAAGAGGAAATCTCCCAATTTGTGAAAGGTATGTACGATATGGGCTATGCAGATGAGGAGATAGAAGTGGGCTTGAATAAATTTTTACAGGAGAAGAAAGGGGATAGCGAGCAATGATTGAGTTAAATCAAGTTACGAAAAAGTACATGGGGAAAGTAGCCCTCCGTGATGTGGATTTACAGCTGACAAAGGGGAAGATCGTTGGTCTTGTGGGGCCAAACGGAAGCGGAAAATCCACAACATTGAAGTTAATTGCGGGGCTCATTCATCCAACCAAGGGCCATATTACCGTTAATGGCGTAGAGGTGGACCATCGGATAGCCAGCCAAGTGTCGTACCTGTCTGAACTTGATGAATATTATGGCTTTTATAATGTCGGGCAGACAATCGATTTTTACGCATCCCAATTCCCTGATTTTAATAAAGAAAAGGCTGAGGAGATCCGCGCCTTCATGAAGCTTGACCCCAATGCAAAGCTAAAGCACCTTTCTAAAGGGAACCGCGGCCGCCTGAAAATTGTCTTAACCCTTGCCCGTGAAGTTCCAGTTATCCTCATGGATGAACCACTTTCAGGTCTCGACCCAATGGTGCGAGATTCCATCGTCAAAGGGCTGATCTCTTATATCGACCTGGAAAACCAAGTGGTTCTCATAACCACCCATGAAATTAAAGAAATCGAGTTTATTTTAGACGAATTCATTGCCATCAAAGATGGTGAAATCATCGGGCACCATAACGTGGAACAGCTTCGTACAGAGCAAAACATGAGCATCGTAGAATGGATGACGAATAGTTACCAATAAATAAACTTTGGGATGTCTCAGCAGCCTTTTTCAACATCCGCCGGGACATAAATTGCAATAGGGGGGCTGGGACAAAAGTGTTTTTATCAATAAGAAATCCGAACGAAATAGTGATTATAGTTGGTGCATATAAAAATCGCTTCGGAAATATACTTCGCTAAGGCAGTACATTGTTCGTATTTCCAGTTAAACACTTTAGTTATGTCCTAGCCTCATTTTAAAATACTTACATATTCCCTCCATGGTCCAACGTCCTCTCCGTATCGTGCGGCCATTACACGTACAATTTGAGAAATGTGAGTTAAATCATGAACAACCCAAGTAGACAGTAATTCCCTTAACTTTACTTCACCAAAAGCAGGGTGCTGACCCGTTAATTCAAGGTGCAGATTAGGAATAATTATAGCTTTAATGGTTTTTATGTTTTGTGAACGAAGTGATTTAAATTGTTGCAGCTTTTCTTGCATGGCCCCTTCAGGCTTTTCCTTTAAGTGTGCAAATCGATCAAAGGGGGGGAACGGCTTCCTACCGCCTTCTTCAAGAATCGATTTGATCCTAGGTAGCCAATTTGTTTTTTCACATTCAATTAAGTGTTCAATGACTTCTTCAGCATTCCATGTCCCCTCCCCTTCGTTACATTCTAACCACCCAGGGGATAAATTAGATAAAAAATACTCCAAGGTATTCGGTGTATTCCCTAACACTTCAATAGCTTCATCCAATTGAAAGTTCATGCCAACCTCTCCTTCTCTTGTTCCTATGCTATTATTTATAATTATATGAAAATTCCATCGGTCTTTACAGAAGGTTTTGGAGTAAGCATAAAAAATACATGGACTCACTTACCGTGTTAAGTTAATAGAGAGGTGATAATCGTGAAAATTATTAAGAATAAGAGATGGGATATGGATTTAGAAGAATTTCTAAAAAAGCCGCTGTTCGCCCATTTAGCTACAGCTGTTGGTGATTACCCAAGGGATTCCCCTGTTTGGTTTCACTGGGAAGAGGAGAAACTTTGGATCATAGGAACCGCAACAGACACCTTTCCAAAGAGGATCAAAAATAACCCTAAATGTGCCATTGGCATTATTGATTTTAATGTGGAAACTGGGCTCGTTTTACATGTAGGATTCAGGGGAGTGGCCACAGTGGAGCCGTTCAACACGGCCATCACCAATCGTTTACTATCCAAATATCTAGGACCTGATGAGAAAAACTGGGACCCCCGTTTTCGAAATTTAGATAATAGTAACGTGTTAATCTGCTTTGTTCCAAAGACGGTAGTCGTACGGGATCAGTCTTATAAAAAATTCTAGCAATAATAATAAAAAGATAAGCTTTGGGGATGATAATTGCACGTTGAAAACGTCTTTACAAAACTTTTTCCCCTTGTTATTATAGAAAAAATCAAAAAAATTCCAATTGCGATGATGAGAAGAGTAGATAAAAGTCATTCTTTACAGAGAGCTCCAGCTGCTGGAAAGGAGTAAGAATGCTTTATTGAACCAAGCCTCTGAGCATCACATCGGAACCGACCTCGGGGATGGTGTGACAGGTGCTCCTGTTATAGAGCTAGGGTATAAGTGTCCATTATTCGATACCGTACCCGAAGAGGCTGATATGGTGACGTATTAGCAAACTGGGGTGGTACCGCGATCATACAATCTCGCCCCCAAGACTTAACAAGGTCTTGGGGGTGGGATTTTTTTATTGTTTAAGAAATTATATTTTTTCTTAATGTGGATCACTGTGGTTGGATAATCGTCTAGCTTCAAGTGTCGTTGGCCGAGGTCAAATGTGCTGCGATTACTCGGAACAGATACCTACGCCTCTTCGTTTACTTGTCGCACATAAGAGTGTCGCTGATAAGCAGGTGCCTTGCCCTTTTGTTCTTGGAAAAAATATTGCGGGAAAAAAATGAAAGTGCAAGTATTACGAGTTAGACTCGCACAACGACGTAAAAAACTGCTCAACAAAATAAAGGGAGGGTTAAAAATGAGGGAGGAAAACAGTATTCTTTCCAATAACGATTTAGTGCGTTTAATAGAGGAGGATGTGAAGAACAAAGTATATAACCGGCCCATTTGTACGAGATTTCCACCGGAACCGAACGGCTATCTGCATATTGGCAGTGCTTATGCCATTCATTTAAATTACATGCTGGCCCGAAAGTTTGATGGGAATTTCAACCTGCGCTTTGATGATACAAATCCTTTGAAGGAAGACAGGGAATATGTGGAAGCTATTATAGAGGACATGAACTGGTTGGGCTACGAGCCAGGTGAGCGAATATTTTACGGTTCCGACTACTCCAATGAAATTTATGACAAAGCGTTAACCCTAATAAAAAAGGGCAAAGCCTATGTGTGTGAATTATCCCCAGAGAAAATGACAGAATACCGGGGGACTTTAACGGAGCCAGGAAGAAACAGCCCTTATAGAAACAGGTCAATAGAAGAGAACCTAACCTTGTTTTTACAAATGAAAAAGGGGGAATTTCCAACAGGATCCAAGGTGCTGCGGGCAAAAATGGATATGGCATCACCGAACATCAACTTGAGGGACCCGGTCTTGTACCGCATCATCCACGCAGACCATTACCGAACGGGGAACGAGTGGTGTATTTATCCCATGTATGACTTTGCCCATCCGATCCAGGACGCAATCGAAGGGGTGACCCACTCCTTCTGTTCCATCGAATTCAAAGACCATCGTCCACTATACGAATGGATTTTGATGGAATTGGATATGGCCGAAACACCGCCGAAGCAGAGGGAATTTGGCAGGGTCCATTTATCGGGAGTGGTCACCAGTAAGCGTTATTTACGGGAGCTTGTGGAAGGGGGATATGTGGATGGCTGGGACGATCCAAGGCTGCCAACGATTCGCGGATTAAGGCGTCGGGGAATGACACCAGGCAGTATAAGAAGGTTTGTCAATGAAATTGGCTATGTGAGGCACCAAAGCACTGTCGATTTTCCATTACTAGAAAGTATTGTCCGGGATGAATTGAAGGCAAAGGTCCCATGTTTCATGGCTGTCTTAGACCCTTTGAAGGTTACCATTACCAACTACGATGAGGGTGTGACGGAGCTCATATCAGTGGAGAACAACGTGGAAAATGCTGAATTAGGAAGAAGAGATGTGCCATTTTCAAGAGTGATTTATATAGAAAAGGAAGACTTTATGGAAACCCCGGCGAAAGGTTTCAAAAGGCTGTCCTTGAACTCCGAAGTTCGCTTAAAGGGGGCCTACTTCATCAAGTGCAACGAAGTGATTAAGGATGAAGACACGAGGGAGATTGTGGAGCTGCGGTGCACGTATGATCCTCAAACGAAAAGTGGAACGGGCTTTTCGGGACGGAAGGTAAAGGGAACGATTCATTGGGTATCGGCGGCCCAAGCCGTTCCAGCGGAGGTTCGTTTGTATGACCGGTTGTTTGACAACGACGAGATCGTGAAGGATCCGGAAAAAATATGGGAGGAAAAGCTGAATCCAGATTCCTTAGTCGTTTGTGGGAACGGTATGGTGGAGCCATCTGTAAAAGGTGCAGAAGTGGGAACTAAATATCAATTTATCCGCCACGGGTACTTTTGTGTAGATAGAAAGAGCGGGGATGGTCAAAAGTTCATTTTTAATAGAATTGTTCATCTAAAAGATTCGTGGAAAAGGGGTAATCTTCCCCCTTTTCCAACACTTGGATCAAAACCTACACATCCTTCGCAAAATCGTTTATCTTAAGTGTAGTAACAGTTTTCCATAGTGTGTAAAGTAGGGACAAGGAATTTATTTTAGGAGGGAACACCATGGAAGTTTTTGCAGATTATTTAGGGAGTATTGATAACCAACAACATCGGGACCGAACGGAAGAAGTTTTGGCTTGGGTAACGAAGAAATTTCCAAAATTAGTGCCAGAAATGAAGTGGAAGCAGCCTATGTTTACGGATCACGGCACATTTATTATCGCTTTTAGTGTAGCCAAACATCATTTGGCTGTTGCCCCTGAAAGGGTAGGGATTGATCATTTTTCTGATGAAATTATACAAGCAGGCTATAATCACACGAAGGAGTTGGTTCGTATCAAATGGGATAGTCCTGTTAACTTCGAATTACTCGAGAAAATGATCGAGTTTAATATTATGGATAAGGCAGACTGTTCAACTTTTTGGCGGAAATAGAGAAATGTCCTTCCTCACTGATGACTTAGATAAAGATTAAAGGAGACATTTGCCCCCATGCAAGAAGAGGCCGAAAAGATACTTTCCAGCATGGGGGTGAAGGAGGGGCATCTAAGGAATCTATCAATACATTGCCGTGATGATGCCCCCATTTCACCGGATGTAGCAGCCTATTCCGAAGGGCAAAAATCATTATTTAATGCCCTAACAGCATATAAATCTTTTATAAAGGTAAACGGAGCTGACAATCTGTCCTTTTCCGATGTACCGGTGATTTTTTCGGAGAAGGAAATGACGGGAAGCTGCATGAAGTTATAAGCGGACTTATTACCTCATTCTTCGAAGCGTTTTTGTCCGCGGAGGATAATTCATTGGCATTCGCGGAGTTAATAGAAAAGGAAAAGGATAGTTTTACAGTGATTGATAAGGAAGGTTACGAAAAGTCCCTCAAAAAATAGAGGCAGGTGGTTTAGTAGGTGGAAGGGAATAAAAGGCTGACCATTACCATTTCGCTGTTCGTCCTAGCAGTTTACTTCATCTATTACTTAATTCATTCAGGGCCACCACCATGGCACGCTATCAACACCTTTGGAATCATCGTCTTAATCATTTTGGCAACGATAATTATCATGAAATTGAACCAAATGACAAAACTATTAAAAGAGAAAAGGAAAGATGATTAGTGTCTGCTGTGGTCCACAACGGCCCACGGTATTTTTTTCTCTAAATTTGTAACCTTTTAGTGGGATTATTCGACTATACTGAAATAAGATTTATAGAAGGGTGATTCCACGGATGAAATTATTACAGAAATGCTTAATCACATTAATTACTTGTACTATATTTTTCCTTGTACCTCAAACTTCCTATGGTGCCCTTTGGGAGCAGATTCCCTTTGAGGAAATGGTGGAAAGGGCAGACCTCGTTGTCATTGGCACGTATGAGGGGGAGGCCGTAGAGAGAATCGAACAACATTCCGATCCGGAATCTGATTACTATATCGGGTTTACCGATTGGAAAATTCATGTTTCCAGCTATTTAAAAGGAGAGCCAGTCGGAAATACCATCCTCGTCACCACTCCTGGGGCAACGGAGACTGTTCCAGAGAGGGAAGGTGAGGTTCGTATGCGCTCCAATGCCTATCGAATAGATAGCATTATCCAAGGCATGGAACAAGAGCTCCAGGTGGAAGCGAATGAAATTTTATTTTTCCTAGAAGAGAGGGAGGGGGACTACGTGCCGATCACCCCAAAGGCCGTTGTACCTCTTGTACTTTTAGATTGGGAGGAGTATCTAACCCCAGAAATTATCGGTGACGAGGAGATCGATTTTGAAGATGAGTCCTTTAAAGAACTGGAGTTTTTAAAGGAATTCATGGAGACAACTCCGAAATACTCCCCTACTGGTGAGCGGCAAACTCCAAGCTCGGAGTCTAGACCATGGCTGCCGTACGCAGCGGGAATCATTGTTTTAACTGTAGCGGTCCTATTTTTTGCAAAAAAAAGGCGGTGAATATGTGACGATTTTAGTCCCAAGCTGGTTTCAGAGCATTTTCAATGTTTTTTCCGTCATATTCGTTGTCCTTCTGTTCGGGATCATCGTTTTCACCATTAATAAATGGATCGGAACGAAAATTACGGAAAGGACGATGTATGTTTGGGGGATTATTATTTCTATTGCCACACTGCTACTATTGGAAACGCAAATCAAAGTTGGCTACCCGAGGCAAGGGGATATTGTCATCGATGGAAAGGGAGAAGTTGTAGAGATTAAGGGCTATGACTACACGTTGATGACCACCGACAAAGACTTGTTTTTCTACGGTAATTACCCATTGGATGATGTGATAGCCTATGAACTGGAGACGGAGGATGGCCAGCTGGCCGAGGTAAACATCCAATTTACTGCAGAGGAAGTGGACACGGAAACAATAAGATCACTGTTTCGCATTTACGTAGAAGAAGTGGACTATCGTTCTACCAGTTTTCCAACATACTTCTCCAACGCCTCTTACCTGAATGAAATATTAATAGATAGGTTCCACAACAATCTAGAAGAGGCTTTCAAGCAACACGAAGTACATGAACTTACGCCGGAAAAAACCAGCCAATTGGTGGACCACATTGGAAGACAAACATTGAACTCCCACGAACAAAGAATGTTTACGATCAAGGTGGATAGGCAGTACTAGGTGATGCTATTTGCGTCACCTTTTTTCCTTTTAAACCCAATTTTGGGTAGATTAATGTTAAGATAATGATAAGAACCTATGTTGGAGGCGTTAAGCTTGGCTGGAACTATTTTGTTAATTATTTTGATGATCCCTGTCTATTGGGCCTTGATATACGCCTACCTTTTCCCTGAGGAAAGCATCCTCTGGGGGCAAAGGTGGAAGTATGACGACGAACCCGAGGTTTCCGATTTGGCGATTACCGTTACAAAAACGGGTTCCCTTATTGGAATCATTGTCCTAAGCGTCATTATCGTTATTTCACTTTTACCCCATTTTCTATAAGCCTATAAAAAGGGGAATCTTACTATGAAAAGAAAGCTGCTGTTCATTTTTTTGCCGATCATTGCAGTGGGGGGTATCTTTGCTGTTTGGTATACGTATCCAAAGGAAATTGACCAAACGCTCCACGGAGTGAAATACCAATTAGGCTCTGAAAATGCCAACTTTGAAGAACAGATGACCATTGATATTTTCGGCAAAGTGCAGAGAAATCTCCTGGGGGAATGAATCTTTCGCGGAACGATTACTATTGATGGGGATGTACACCCACCACCAGAAGCCTCGAGGAAGTACTATCGGTGCCCTTCCAAAAGACCCTTGACCGAGGACTCATTCAATATATCTAATACTCAGATGATGGTGAATATTATATGGAAATAATTACATACGGCTTTATTTACGGGGGCGAGAACTTCAGTGAATTAACCATCGGCGTCCATGAACAAAAAAACGGCGGTTCAGGTTGGAACAGCGCAGATGGAATGATGATTTCCGCACCAGCAGGTGACAGGAAGGAAGGATTAAAGCTATCCAATCAGCTGATGGGAAATGTAATAGGTGATGCAACTTTAAAATAATTTTTAAGGGGACGATCCCGGTGCGCCTGTCATCCCAGAATCGGAATGGGGATGGATGCACCGGGATCGTGTTTATTTACATTTCACTGTGTTCTGCCCGAAGATACCACTCGTTTCAACAACTACGGTCCCGCCATCACTCAAACAATTCTCCATTTTTTCCGTGTTAGCCCTGTGATTACTATTAATCTGCCACATACTCACCGCCGTAACAGTAAAAATGAGAAGGAGAGCTGCCAATTCAACATATGCTTTTCCATGGTCTTGAAGAACCTAGTAAGCTTGGAGTTTTCCCCATTGTCGGTAAATGCTCCGTTTACAAATTTACGAATCTCACGATAATAGATATAATTATGTGTGATTAGCAGTAGGAACAGGACGACGATAAACACATAACGATCCAACGGAAAAACCAGTTGAAAATGACTAATGGTATAAGCTGAGAATAAAGAACATTCAGGAACACCTGCTTCCAATGAGTTTTGTCACCGGAAATGGTAATTCCTTTAGCCATCTGATAATCTCCTCTTTGGCAGAGAAACCTAGTAAATCTAAACAAGCCTGGTTAACAAAAATAACACTTTCTCTATTAAAAATCGGCTTCGATTCCAAACTCTGATCAATAAGCTGAATAAGGTCAAAATCAGTGTTCATCTTACACCTACACAATATATTCCAATAATATCACATTTTGTTTTCGAAGAGATGCTCCTAAGGAGGTTTCGATATCCTGCTTCTATAAACCAACAGCGGTTCACCCACATTTCATCGTCATTTCCGTTTATGTTAGAATACCAAGATACGACAGATGTGGAGATGAACGGAAATGAGACTGAAATTAGCTATTTTAGGGTTGAGCACCCTTATCCTTATCATTACGGGCTGCACCAATATAGAAAATCTAACTCCGGAGGAAATTCTGGAGCGGACGGTCAATAATATGGAAAATTTGCAAAGCTATTCCTTCGACTTGAAATCCGAGCATATGGATGGGGGCGGCAATGAAACGCTCCTTCAACTCAAAGGGGACACCATCGTAGCTCCTTTCGAAGCCAATATAGAGAAGCACCTTGAATTCTTTGGTAACTCCTTTGATTTGAACGTTTATCATATGGAGGAAACGGTTTATTATGAAGACTTCACGGCTCCAGATCTCCTTTTCAAAGCTGAGAACAATCAGGAGCCGGACCACTTCATCAAGGGGTTAAAGGGGCTTCAAGCTCGCTTTGAACGACTACAATTTACGGATGACGAAGACAAACAGTATTACCAATTCGATTACGCCGTCGAACAGGAGGAGGATAAGGAGTTTTTCACGGACTTATATCCGTTTTTCCTTTCGGCAGATCCCCTAGAAACGATCCTAAATAATTTTTATCTAGATCATAGTGATGTTGTGGATTTTCACGTGACCATCGATGTGGACAAGGACTCTCACCTTATCAGTGGGTTCACGATGCAATATGTATTTGATTACGATTTTCTTGAAACGGGGGAGCCTATTCCCTCTTCTGAAAAAATAGAAGTGGTCCTCCATCATCACAATGAACTCGACGATGTGGCCATTCCGGCGGATGAAATAGAGTCGGCAGTTACCTTTCGAGAGCACATCGAAATCATCAACGAGGAAAGGGAAGCGAGACGCAAAGCCCATGTGCCAGAGGTCATCGAGGAGGATCTCGGTAATTCCGGTGGTAACCTGCAGAATGGTGGCCGCTTGGCAACGGATGGGGAGTGGCTTTACTTCTCCAACTTCAATGAAGGCTTTTACAGAAAGAAGATCCATGGTTTCGAAAGGCAGCAGCTTTCGGAAAACGAAGCAGCCGAGATTAATATCGTTGGTGACTGGATTTTTTACATTGATGTAACACGGGGGAATCAGGCTTATCGGATGAAGAAGGATGGCTCAGAGAGACGGCAAATTACCGACGTTTACACGGAAAACATAATGGTCGTGGATGATTGGCTGTATTATAAGCCACTTGTATATTCACCCGATGGAAAAACGAGGGTTTACTGGGTGAAAACGGACCTCACCCATCTTGAACAGTTGTTGGAGAATGCCTTTCAATTCACGGTGGCCCAAGGTTATCTCCTTTATCAAAATGATTATCCAGGGACCATACATTACCTTGATTTAGATGATATTGACGCTGGCCCGGTGATGCTTGGAGGCACTAATGCAAAAAACTTTTTCGTTGCCGATGGCTGGCTTTATTTTGAAAATGCAGATGAGGATGATCGTATCTTTAGGCAAAGTCTGGACAATCTACAAACCGATGCCCTCACGGAAGAGGCAAGCCAAGGCCTTAACGTTGCCGGTGACGATGTTTTTTACCGAAATATAGACGATGACCGCAGCCTTTACCGGTATAATATCGACACAGAAGAAACTACCAAGCTGGATGATGGGGAGGTGTACAATATCCATATCGTCGGTGACTATGTCTATTACGGAAAAGCCGCTACCCGCGTGAGAGTCCAATGGTACCGAATTCCGATAGATGGGACAGAGGTAGAAGAAGTAGAGTTATGAGGGGGCATGCCTAGAAGCTACGTGATTCTACTAGCACTATAAAAAATAGAAAAAAGTGAAAGAGTATGACGTTAAGGTTCAACAAGATCTTGGAGTCATACTCTTTTATTGAGTATTAGCGTGGTAATCTAACAGGCACTATTTGTCCTCTTATTTCACCTGGCGCAGGGTTCTGTTCCGTGTGAACATTCGCATATGTCAATTCTTGTTCCATGAATCTTACTAAATCTCTTACAGTTTCAATCCCCACATCATTTTCTACAATATCGTCATCTGTAATGGTTCCCGTAATAAGGCCTCTTCTCGTTGTTATCCCATTTTGTTCCTCTAGCGTTGCTAAATCGGCTCCAAAAAGAAAGGCTATCACAGGTCCATTTACTCCCCGTTCGCCATAATGAATGTGTGCTTGTACGAAGTTTCGGATGTTCCTAACTTCTAGTGCAAATTTTATCTTTGTTCTACTTCTATTAACCACAAATTTTGCAAAGCCAAAAGCATCCGTGTCAACAGGAGGAACTTCGTTTTCACCTCTTAACCTAGCAGTAAAGAATTTTAACATGTTAATCACCTCCTTTTACGCAATTAATACAGTTTATGTGTGGTATTTTCTATTTGTATAGGTTGGACAACTACTAATTATCAAATTGGACATAGGATAGGAAGAGTAGATAGTCAAAAGATTGAACGTAGAATTGACTTTGACTAGCCGGTGTACTATAAATTAATTCATAGATTTTATAAGGTGGGGAAGGGATCGTGGAAATCGAGATTAAACCAGTTAATAAGGAAATTGCATGGGAGCTGCGTCACATTGTCATGTGGCCGGACAAGGATTTGGAGTATGTTAAATTAGCGGATGACGACCAGGGAATTCATTACGGCCTTTTTAAAAATAAAGTTCCCGTCTCTGTCATTTCCCTTTTTATAAACGATGGTGAAGCCCAGTTCAGGAAATTCGCCACCCTTCAGGAGGAGCAGGGAAAGGGCTACGGAAGCATGCTCCTAAACTATGTAATGGCGGAAGCAAAGTACAGAGGCGTCAAGCGCATATGGTGCAATGCAAGAGAAAACAAATCAATCTTTTATAAAAAATTTGGTTTAGAAGAAACTAATCAAAGATTTGAAAGAGGCGGCAAATCCTATATTATCATGGCAAAAAACGTGTAGTTTTATCTAGAAAGCAACACAATACGGAGAGCGAAGTATCAACATTCTGAAGAAGCCCCATAGACACGAAACCAAAAGGTGTTATATAATCTAAAAGCAAAACCAAATGGTTTCGCTTTCGGGGCCAAACCAAAGTACATACTAACCTAAAGGAGATGGTAAAATGGAAACATTACAAGATATTAAGCAAACAGTAACATTCAACGCACCGATCCAAAAAGTGTGGGACAAGATATCCACTGCGGAGGGTATTGAATCATGGTTCATGCCAAATGACTTTCAACCAATAGAAGGGCACCAATTTCACATTCAATCTCCATTCGGCCCATCCCCTTGCAAAGTTTTACAGGTGGAAGAGCCAACGAAAATCTCTTTTGCATGGGACACAGATGGCTGGGTGGTTACCTTTCTTTTAAAGGACCTAGGTGACAAAACGGAGTTTACGCTGATCCATGGAGGTTGGGGAGCACCCGATGCCATCACTCCGAAGGCAAACGAGAAAAGCTCCGTTGTTCGCGAAAGAATGGAACATGGCTGGGGTGGCATTGTAGAGACATTTCGTAAGGTTGTGGAGGGATAAGTGACGGCGGCAAAGCATGATGTTTTCCAGGCCATTGCTGATCCGACCAGACGAGAGGTCATTCGTCTTTTGTCAAAAAAAGAGTTGCCCATCTCCGAAATCTCAGCTCATTTTCCAATAAGTCGCACAGCCGTTGCCAAGCATCTTCGTGTCCTCTCAGAAGCGAATTTGGTGAAAGGACAGAAGGTTGGTCGGGAAAAAATATATCGACTGCAGCCCGAACCGTTAGGAGAGGTAAAACAATGGCTTTCCTATTACGAACAATTTTGGAATAACAAACTGTCCATCCTTAAGCATGTAGTCGAAAAGGAAGACGACAACGAAGAGAGTATAAAAATGATTAAAACCGACAAACAGTGAGAGCTGGTAATGGACCAGCTCTATTTTGCCTAAACCTGTTAAAAAATAATTTTTAACTCAAAAGTGTCGATGAAATTCATAAAGAAACTTTCTTCTGGTAAAAATATTTATATTATAATGCTTTTATATTTTTTGAAATAAAGTTGACACTAGAAAATAAAATGTTATATAATTATCTCGAATTCGAGATAATGTGCAAAGGGAATGGTTAACATGGATACTCAAGACAATAAACTATTGGAAGAGGATATTTCATTAAAGTTATTTGTTGTATTATCCCGTGCTTTGCAATCAATTAAAAAACGTGTGGAAGAAGACATAAAGAGCTTTGGGCTAAATCCAACGGAATTTGCAGTTCTTGAGTTGCTATATAGCAAAGGGGCTCAGCCAATTCAAAAAATCGGTGATAAAGTATTGATTGCAAGTAGTAGTATAACGTATGTGGTCGACAAGTTAGAAAAGAAGAAGTTTCTAGAGAGAAAACCTTGTCCAAAAGACAGGCGTATCACCTATGCTGTAATGACAACAGAGGGAACAGAATTAATGAATGAGATCTTTCCAAAACATAAACATGCAATTCAAGAAATATGTGCTGGTTTAGACTTGAATGAAAAAAAGAATTTGATCCAACAGTTAAAAAAGTTAGGTTATTATGCTCAAGGTATAGAGCTTTAACTTTTTTTAGATAAATATCTCGAATTCATAATATATTATTTAAAAGTATTGTGAGGTGATTAGATGTAGGCAGATCCACATGGACCGCATTAGAAGATCGTTGTAAGAAATTTATTTTTTTAAAAAAATATCTTGAATTCATAATATATTAAATGGTAGTATATCGAGTAGAGATAATTGAATTAAAAATAAATTCAATCAATTAAAAAAATTGGAGGAGAAAAGTATGTCAAACAAAAATGAAATTGGAGCATTTTTATTACGTGTAGTGTTAGGGATTGTGTTTTTAGCACATGGTGCGGCGAAGTTCCAAGGTGGAATTGAAAATATAGTAGGCTGGTTTGATAGTATCGGTTTACCAGGTGGGCTGGCTTATGTAGTAGCAACGATTGAATTAGTTGGAGGAATTGCATTAATCTTAGGTATTGGAACAAGAATTGTTTCTGCATTAATAGGGCTTATTATGATTGGGGCCATTTTTACGGTGCAATTTGCAGTAGGATTTTTAGGCGGGTACGCTTATGATCTTGTTTTACTGATCATGGCTATTTACTTAGTATTGAATGGTAGTCAAATGTTATCTGTGGCTCAACTTTTCTTTAAAGGTCAGGAAAACAACGATGCCTTGGGAAAATCAGCGTAATTATCTTGAATTAGAGAAGAATGAAATGGAAGTATAAGTTAGGATTATGGGAAGCAAAAGAACTTGAATACATTGAAAATGAGTCATTTTCAATGGAGGTGGTTCTTATTAGAGAAAGTAGATAAGGTTAAGGAGAAAGGTGAATAAATATGGGAATCTTAGCAAATTTATTTGGAAAAACAAAGGAGACGAATAATATGTCAAACGTAAAATTAGCAGTGATCTATTACAGCATGGGTGGAACAAACTATCAACTATCCAAGTGGGCAGAAGAAGGCGCAAAAGAACTAGGTGCTGAAGTGAAAGTAGTAAAGGTACCTGAACTTGCTCCACAACATGTCATCGATGAAAATGAAGGTTGGAAAGCACATGTGGAAGCAACGAAAGATGTTCCTGAGGTTACATTAGATGACCTTGAATGGGCAGATGCAATTATTTTCAGTGTACCAACACGTTTTGGAAACATACCAGCACAAATGAAGCAATTCTTAGATACAACAGGTGGTTTATGGTTTAACGGAAAGCTTGTCAATAAAGTAGTAAGTGCCATGACTTCCGCTCAAAATTCTCATGGTGGTCAGGAAGCTACAATCTTAAGTCTTTACACGACAATGCATCACTGGGGTGCTTTAATTGCATCACCTGGTTACACCGACCCTGTTCAATTTACATCAGGCGGAAACCCATATGGTGTAAGTGTAACAGTGGGGCAAGATGGAAAAATGATTGAAGACGTAGAAGCAGCAGTTAAACATCAAGCAAAGCGTACGGTTACCGTAGCGGGATGGGTGAAAAAAGGTAATCAATAATGGAAATGTGAGGCTGGGACAAAAGTATTTTTACTAATAAGAAATCCGAATAAACTTGATGTAGGTGCAATCTACCCGCTTCGGAAATATACTTCGCTTTCCGCGGGCGGCTGGTGAGCCTCCTCGTGCTAACGCACTGTGGGGTCTCACCTCTGCCTCTGCTCCCGCAGGAGTCTACGTATATTTCCTCCGCTAAGGTATTGTATTGTTCCTATTTTCATTTAAACACTTTAGTTATGTCCTAGCCTCTTTTAATTTTTTGTTTAAGAAATTATATTTTTTCTGAATGTGGATAACAGTAGCTGAATAATTGTCTAGGTTTCATACGCCATCGGCTCGAGAAAATTTCTGCCTGAATAAAAAGCAGAAAGCGCTTTTTATCGGTAAGACCATTTTCCGTTCGAATAGGCAACGCGCGCGTTGCCGCTTCGATTGGCAGGCGCATTGCGCTTTTGTTCATTCGGAGGTTAGTACAAGTCACTTGTTTTTACTTTCCTTCTTCTGCAAACCTTTGAATGCGGTCCCGTATTTCATCGCGAACTCGTTGAAAGAAAGCCCATTTTTCTTCTTCCGTACCTTCCGCTTTTGCTGGGTCATCAAATCCCCAATGAACTCGTTTGATGCCTGGAGGAGTGACAGGGCAGTGGTCAGCTGCATGACCACATAATGTAACAATTAAATCAGCATTATTTAGAATATCTGGATCAATAATATCGGATGTTTGTTCTGAAATATCGACTCCTGCTTCTTGCATAGCTTTTACAGCATTTGGATTTAAACCATGTGCTTCAAGACCGGCACTTTTTACTTCCCATTCATCACCTAAAAACTTCTTAGCCCATCCTTCAGCCATTTGACTCCGACAGGAATTTCCCGTACATAAAAAATAAATTGTTTTTTTACTCATTTTGGCACTCTCCTCATATAAGATGTTGCTACTCACACGAAATCCGTAAGCCTTCCTTTTCCAGTTCCTTTAATTTGTCATCTTGACTTGGAATGTGTAAGAGTAAACTCCGAACAATAGGATATAGATCACTTTCTTTATTTAAGGAATAAAAGATCCATTGTCTTTTTCTCGTTTCCTTCACTAAGCCAATGTCTTTTAGTTTACGGAGGTGTTGACTAATAGCAGGCTGACTAATTTTAAAAATCCCGACAAATTCACATACACAACAATCATGAGAGTCAAGAATTTTAACCATAGTTAGCTTTGTTTTATCCCCAAGTAGCTTTAATAGTATTGCAACATTATCTATATTCCTTTCTACTACCATTTCTCCTCCCCCTAGTAACCAATCTCCTTTTTAGGATATTTTAAAAAAGGGTTGTTACTTTTATAAAAAAGCTTAGAGAAGCGGAAGGCGGCCGCCTATAGCGTATCTAAGCTAAATAATTTCAACCTAAAACAACAACCTTTTAGAAAACAACTTCTCCAAACTAAGAGAAGGGATTGTCCCATTTCTTTATCTATATTATCATATAAGATATTGCTTATATAAGTCTAAACTTATACATGAGGAGAACAAAAGTAAATGCTCAATTAACCAGGGGAAAGAGGAGTTACTATGAAAAAAGGCATGATAAAGAAAAAATTAATTGCTGAATTTATCGGTACATATTTTTTAATATTCGCGGTAACTGGGGCAATTGTGATTAATGCATTGACGGAAAGTATTACACATGTTGGCATTGCCTTAACTTCTGGGCTTGTTGTGATGGCTTTAATTTATACATTTGGTCATATTTCAGGTGCACACTTCAATCCAGCAGTAACGATTGGATTTTTCGTTAACGGGGATATTCATAAGAAGGAAGCGGTTCCATACATCCTGACTCAGGTGGTAGCTGGTATTGCAGCAAGTGCAACCTTGCTTATGTTGTTTGGAAATGTTGCTTACTTAGGGGCTACATTACCTAGATTTTCTTGGGAACAGTCCTTTGTCTTGGAATTTATTTTAACCTTTATATTAATGATGGTGATTTTTGGTTCAGCTATTCACGGAAAAGCGGTCAAATCCTTTGCAGGTGTTGCCATTGGGGCAACTGTTGGATTGGAGGCGATGTTTGCAGGACCTATTAGCGGAGCATCCATGAACCCCGCCCGTTCCATCGGCCCAGCAATAGTATCTGGAAATATGGAGTATCTATGGATCTATATCGTAGCGACAATCTTAGGAGCCATCGCTGCAGCCCTTGTCTATAAAACCCTTCATGAGTAGAATGAAAAAATGAGGCTGGGACAAAAGCGTTTTATCAATGAGTGATCCGAACGGAGAAAAATAAATCGCTTCGAAAATATACTTCCCTATGGTAGTACATTGTTCGTATTTCCAGTTAAACACTTAGTCCAAGCCTCTTTTTAAATGTAATTAGCAAAGCTAGAAGTTTTTTTATTGGTTAAAGCTGTTATATGTAGCATTGGTTGTCTTATCATCTTTTGCCCGCTGCCTTCTTTTATCTATAAAACGAATAAATTCAATAAATAAACGAACAACCCAAAACGTACTCGAAAGAACAGTGAAGGTATAAAAGCCATTCCACCCTTTATTGAATTTCACTAGATTTGTGTATCTTTCAATTATATGCTCTCCTATGGCCATCGGCCCACTAAAGAGGAAAACACTTAATATTGTTTTTAATGGTTTCATTTTATACGTGAATTGATTGTAAAGGACACAGGACAAAGGAAACAATACATAAAGAAATACAATATTTGAGTCAAAAAGGGTAGGAAAATATCGCTTTGGATATTGAACATACTTTTTCTTTATTACTGGGCCATCGATTAAAGTAGAAACTAATGTTTTAAATAAATAAATGAGAAACCAGTCTTTAAGTTCTCCTTTTCGCCGGAATAAAAATGCCCATCCTCCAATTCCTAATATGGTAATGATATTTAATATGGTTTTGTCTCTCATATTAACTTCTCCTTTTTTCTAAAAACGATTGTATAGTTTCCATCAATGAAAATATTTCATTGCTAATTTTTCTGCTGTTCTGGTAGCTAAAGCTTGAGTAGTGAGAGTTGGATTCGGTCCGCCAATGCCGTTATAGTGAACACTATTGTCAGCGATAAAAAGCCTTTTTACTTGGTAAGCCTCACAAATATCATCGACAACTAGCCCCATTCGCATGGTAGATTCAATATGGGCAAACAAATGAGCAGGCCAATCTGTACGGATAATCTTTTTAGCTCCAGCTTTCCGTAAGATATTTGCCGAAATTTTGACTAACTGATCTCTTTTCTTCTTATCCTCTTTGCTAGGTGTATAACGGACGACAGGGATTGGCCCATGCTCATCCTTTAAAATAGGGTCAACCGTTACACCATTTCTTTTATGGGGTTGATCATCTGTAAGGATCATGATGCTAAGGGTGTTTTGGTAATTGTGCATCCACTCATGCAACTCATTTCCAACCACTCGCCCACGTAAATCCCAAGGATCATCCGTCGAAATTTCCTGTTTTATAGAATAGCCGCTATCACTAAATCCAAAGGTTAAAGAGGAAAATAAACCTGGGCTGACCCCCGATGGTTGGATGCAGCCTAATCCAGGGTAATCCAATCTGCCACCTGAAGTCGGCCCCGTAAATGGATTGATATGGTTTTGCCCTAATATCCCCATAATATCCTTTTCCTCGAATACGCCAGTGACCCAATCCCAATAATGATTTGTCAATCCCCTCCCAACCCAAGAGTTGTACGGGAGTTGTGAATTAAGCCAAAGCCTTGGTGTTTCAATACAACCTGCTGCCATTACAATTACTTTTCCATATAATTCTCCAGTTTCGCCAGTCCATGTATCTCTGTATTCCACGCCAATGGCTTGACGTTCATCCGGTGAATCGCTATCCGTTAATATTTTTGTCGTATAAGTGTTTGGTCTGATCTCTACATTTCCAGTCCTAAGGGCAAGGGGGACATAACTGATATTTGTTGGCCGTTTTGCTACTTTATCAACGGAAGGTCCGTGTGGGCAACCGTTAACGCAATGACCACAAAGGGTACATCCTTCCATTTTGGATAATTCCTCTAAACTAACGTCCGTGTCCATCAAATGTTCATTAGGATGTAAAATAGCATTCGGTTGTGGCCGGTATCCAGGCGATGTTGGATTTTTCGTATCAATGAAGGACCAGCCGTCTTTTTTTGCTCCGTAATAAAACATTTCCTCCTTAGCCGTGGTTGGGGCAGGGCGAACAGGTAAGGTTGCCTCTACTTTTTCGTAGTACGGAGCCAACTCCCCATAGGAGATAGGCCATACGTCGTCGATAGCCATAGCATAGGCACGTGGTGAGTTTGCCCAATAATGTTGTGTTGTTCCGCCTACACCAGTGGATTGCCAAAGCTGTCCATGGTTAGGAATAATCCGTTGCCATGGTGACCGACGGCGATCAGCAGGCCCCCAGCGAAAACGGCCGGATATTATATCATTCATCGTATGTTCCATTTTCGTATATTGTTGCCGTAATAGATTGATATCTAAGTCATCTGGGCTGGAGCTGGTGGTAGCTCCACGCTCCTGGTTAGGATGACTCCATTTTTTATTTCCATACCAGGGGCCCGCTTCAAGAATAAGTACTTTAATACCTAACTCTCCTAATTCCTTGGCAGCAACTGCACCTCCTCCACCGGCCCCAATGATAATAACATCCGCATCTGTATGCATATAATCTTCTCCCTTCTACTCCTTAAATTCTTTTACTAGAAAACCACGTAGGTCACGATAACCCAAAGATGGCCCAGGGTAGTTAACGAGATACCATGTCAGGAAAGGCCTTTCTAAACGTCGATTTTCAGGAGGAGCTATTCGTGTTGCCCCGTGAGAAAACCACTCGGAATAGTACCCGATCATCACCATTTGATGAAGGTTAGTTAAAATGTTTTTGACGAAACCAATATTATTTCGATAGGGGAGAGGCAAGCTCTCCATATCCACTTGTCCATTTTCTAATAAATGTATGACTTCCAACCTGTCTGGGAAGGAAAGGGCAGCAAAGGCTCCTCCCTCAGGATGTATTGAATAATTTGGAATCTCTTTAAGGTTACCGGAAAAAATAAGTTGCTTTGCTGCCGCATCGAGCATTCCAGCCGTTGCTGACGACAACTGTATGTTCTCCATCCCAAAATTTCCCTGGACAGAAATATAATGATCTAAAGACCAAATAACGTAATCATCCAATCTTAAATCCAATGCCCCAAAGGTAGATGGAATCATGACATCCACGAAAGCCATAAAAGTAGCTTTAGTATGGGGGATACTTGGTTTACCCATCTGCATGGGTAACTGTTGTCTATTGGACGAAGATGAAGCAGGCTGATTATGGGAAACGAAATTTGTCAGCGTGTCTTTAATCTCCTTTAAAAATGTTCCTTTTTTGTCTTGAGTGGAATTAGGCGTTTCTTCAAAATTGTTCATCTTAGAAGTCCTCTCTTTAGGTTTAATAGGTTAAGTGCGTGTTATAGACACCACAATAAATGGAAACTATTTTTGACAGTGTTAAATTTGGAAGTTGATTTACGCTTCAGCCTCCTCGACCTTCCCCTTCCATTAACTTCGTTTGAAAATAATCAATGCATTAAAACATAGTTTTCATATAAAGTGGATTGCAATGGCTTCACGCACTGGGTGCACCTACTAGGAGAAACCCACTCCTAGTAGGCTAAAAGACATAAAATAGGCTGTACACTGGTATTATAGTTAGTTTCTTCCTTAAACCTTATTCAAAAAAACATTCAGAACTAGTTTGTTTTATTTTCTTGGTAATAAGTGGAAGTATAATGACCGAATAAATGTGTATATATAGAAAGTTTGTATATATTGTTACTTTTATACATTATTAAGGAAAAAAGATGGAATTATTGGTGGAAGGAGTAAAAAATAAGAAAAAAGTCTGTACATAAATAAAACGCCAATGTCTGGCGCTTCATTTTTATTTTTTAGTTGTACGTTCCGTTTGATTGACTGCGATATCACGCAATTCGTGGGGCGTATTTTTAGCAGCATAATTTCCAGCCTTCTCTATGGACTTCTTAAATTCATCGTTGGATGAATGTGATTGTTTTGTCATGGTCCTTCACCTCCAATACGTATAAGTTATGTAATTAAATAATGATTATCCACAAAAAAAGGAGACTCAAACTCTATGTTTTTACAGACACCACGATTAATGAAAAAGCACCTTACGCTTCAATCAACTTCGTTTGAAAATAAGCAATGTATTAAAACAAAGTTGTTTTTACCTTTTGAGTCACCTTCACTGACAATATCCTTATGGAACGCTTCTTTTGAACAAATCACCGTCTTCGTAATACCCTAAAGCCATTGTCAATTTTTTCGAACCCTAGTTTTGGGTAATATTCCATGGCGGTGGGGGAGGCCAGTAATATGAGGGTTACTTCCTCTCCAATCTGTTCCCGCAGCATGTCAACAAGTCTTTTCCCAATCCCCTCCTGTTGGTATATACTATCAACGGCTAAATCGGATAAATAGCAGCAATAGCTATAGTCCGTAATGGCCCGTGCGATGCCAACTAATTGATTGTTATCCCAAGCTGTAAGTGTAATATCGGCATGATCGAGCATGCTTCTTAATCGCGGTAAGTCATCCGAGGGTCTCTTTATGCCTGACGCCTTAAACAAGGTGGAGAGGTCCCTTTCGTCTACAGGTGCATTTACCTCATACGTAATATTCTTCATTCCTATGCCTCCTAAAAAAGAATAATTTGATTATAAAAAAAGACTGGCATTGTTGTAAGTGTCAGTTCTGTTATAATTTATGGTGTCAGATGCCGGTTAGGAGGATATTCGCATGTTAGAAATAACCCCTATGTTCGAAATAGAAAAGGGCGTTCCGTTATATATACAGCTTTATACTTTTATAAAAGAGGAAATTCAGAAAGGTAATTTGAAAGCAGGGGACAAGCTGCCATCCAAGCGTAAATTATCGACCCATTTAAGGATTAGCCAAAATACAATCGAGACGGCTTATGAGCAGCTGCAAGCAGAGGGGTATGTGCAAAGTAAACCGAGAAAAGGGATTTTCGTTAATCAACTGGATGAAGATTTATTCCATAGGAACGAGTCAGTCACCCTTCCAAGTAAAGAGGAAAGTTTGAACCAACCTATTTCATATAAAGTAGATTTTAGCCATGGAAAAACAGATTTGGACGGTTTTCCTAACTCCATATGGCGGAAGTTAACAATTCAGTCCCTTCAAGATGAAGAGAACTTACTATTTTTTAACGGGGAACGGCAAGGGGAATTAGGGCTCCGCAAGGAAATCGCCAGCTACTTATTTCAATCAAGGGGAGTAAGGTGCTTACCGGAACAAATCGTTATAGGAGCGGGAACACAATATTTATTAGGATTACTGACCATGCTTATCGGCAGAGGTAATGTTTTTTCCATGGAGGATCCTGGTTTTCACCGCACGAGACAAGTTTTTCAAGACCAAGGTGTTTCTATAAAGCCAATAACCCTCGATAAGGAGGGGATTCATATCAGCCACTTAAAGGAAAGTGGAGCCAATGTTACTTACGTGACACCTTCCCACCAATTTCCTAACGGCATGGTGATGCCAATCGCTCGAAGGATGGAGCTACTGAAGTGGGCGGAGGAAACGGAGGGGTACGTTATTGAGGATGATTATGATGGTGAATTTCGTTATAAAGGGAAGCCAATCCCATCTTTGCAGGGGCTTGATAATAAAAACAGGGTAATCTATTTAGGAACCTTTTCGAAATCTTTGATACCTTCCATTCGAATAAGCTACATAATTTTGCCGAATGATTTAGTAGAAAAATATAATTGTCATTTCAGGCTCTATAAACAAACCGTTTCAAGGCTGCACCAACACACACTCTACTTATTTATGAAAAACGGGCATTGGGAAAGACACCTCAATAAAATGAGAACGAGTTATCGTCGAAAACATAAAGCTTTAATCGACGCCATCGAAAAGTACCTAGGGGATAAAGCTGTAATAATAGGAGAAGAATCGGGGCTGCACATCTTATTGAAGGTTAAGAATGGGATGACTGAGTCAGAAATAATAGAAAGCGCCCAGTCCAAAAAAGTAAAGGTCTATCCAACATCGGTTTATTATGAAGAGTATGATGCTAAGAGTGTGCCCCATGTTCTACTTGGATTTGGAGGATTGACGGAAAAGGAGATCGAAGAGGGGATTATGCTGTTAAAGGATGCTTGGTTTAGCTAACCTAAGTAAATAATGGCAAAAATAAGTTCTATTTGAAAAACATTCTTTTAAGAAGGCTGCAGGAACCTGTGTGGGCTTTCTCTTTTTCTATTCCTGCGATTACTTGTCGAAAAAACATTTGATAGCTTAGTTTCGCAGCGTATCCAAACTATTTTATATGTAACGAAAAACAACAATTGTTTATAATACAGCCTTTAAGAAAAATGGTCACTGTTCAATTTTTTGTCATACCATCTTTGGTAAAAATAAATAACAGGTACAAGAATGATAATCAATATAAAGAGTCCGAAATTGCTCATTTCCTCCATTCTATATAAGCCGAATCGTTCAAAAACAAATGGACTAATGACAAATGCTTGAAACGCATCAAATACAATGTTTACACCAAAAAACAACCAAATATTTGGGTAAGTGAAATAAAACATGAGAATGGTTACTACAGGGAGCAATCCATATGCAAAGGTAGAAACATTCGTAAGAAAAGGGAAATCACTAGTAACAGTCCACCAATTATATATTTCGGCCAATTGGTGAGTGATGGTCGTTATTACTACGATTAAAAAAGCTACTGACATAAAACGCCTAACCCTTATGGAGTCTAAAGGTAATAGTAAAAACCAAGGTGCTACAATTAATACCCAAGGAAGGATTTGTTCCATCCATTTTGCCTCCTCGCATCTACACTTTTTTAAAATTTTGAACTTGACTTATTTTATCCAATAGGGTGACAGGTATACACATATATATTTACAGTAAAAATTATGAAATGATAACAGTCATTGGGTGTTCAAGTCTTAGCAATGGGGAAGAGTTTGAGAGGGGAGTAGCAAAGGTACTTTGTCGTTTCGAATTCCTTCCAGATCACTTCTGTATTTTCATGCAAATGGGTAAAGATATCTATTAAATCAGGGTTGATTTGTTTAATAATTTCTTTCTTATAAAAAAGCCGCCACAAAATAAAGGGCAGCTGTTCACAAAATATATTCCAAACTGTGTTTTCAGTTAAATAGTTATTTATCGGTATTCAATAACACCACAAGCCAATCGCCTACCAGCATTTCCACAAGGCTGGGTACGATAATCATCTGGATTTTCATGAATAATTACGGTTTTTCCAATAACATCAGCTACTTTAAATCGATTTGTAAAAAAGCTCAAATGAGAATATCCATTATTAGAGAAGAGAACAGGAAAATCACCGGCATGGTTTCCATGTGGTTGATTGGCTGGATTCCAATGGTCGCCAGCAGCTAAAAATGGTTCATTTGGATTCCCGATCTCGCACGTTCCCTTTTCATGTAAGTGAAAACCATGAGGACCTATAGGAGATTCATCATTTGTCGTAGGTTGATAAGCAGGTAATCCATGTACTTCTGCACATACGCAACATCCTCCTGGAACATCTTTAAAATATACTGCACCACTAATCTCAGGAGCTAATGGTCCTCCTTTAACGATAGCAACAGCACCTCTGTTAAACATGAACAAGTTTAAACACATCCTTTTAATTATATAAATGTTTCAGAAATGACATTCTCAAAGGGAATACTTTTATATTGTATGTGAGAAGCAAAAGAAGGTTATAGAAAACCTTTATGCGTTAAATGGAAATTCCTGAAAATCACCAAATTCTCCTTTCAGCTTGGAAAGCTTCTTGTACTACATGATTTAACTAAATTAGATTTATACTTTATATCTATATAATTTGTCCAGTCACAAATGTAAATTAAGCATAGTATAGGTATCGAATACAATAAGAGGAGGTAAATAAACAATGACTGATCATTTCAAACCGGTTCACCCTGCCCCGCCACCTACAAGACCTGTGGCAGGCTTCGCGTTTATTCTTGTAGTGTTTATTCTTTTAGTTATTATTGGAGCAGTAATAGTAGCTTGGTAGAAGTTCTTTAGGAAACTGCTTGTTTATATTATAGGGTGTATATTATTCCTGACTGTTAATGGCTTAATCGCCCTTACAATGTAAGCCCGAATGATAAAAATGAGGCAGGAACAAAAGCATTTTGTCAATGAGAATTCCGAACGAAGCATATGAATCGCTTCGGAAATATACTTCCCTTTCCGCAGGCGGCTGGTGAGCCCCCGTGCTTACGCACGTGTGGTCTCACCTTTGCCTTTGCTCATTTTTTTCCTTCTTTTAACGTTTCAAGTACGGTGATGGTCAAAATATGCACCGCGTCTAGCATTGCCTCTCTATTAAATGTCATTTTCGGGTGGTGCAGGCCAGGTGTTAAACCGCACCCAAGACCGAGCATCGTTGCCTTTAGATGAGGGCGTTTTATCGTATAAAAGTGAAAGTCATCTCCACCTGTAGAAACGAGAGGGGCATGGAGCTTCTCGTTTCTTAATGCTTCGATTATTCCTCGCTCCATGAAAGCTTGTGCTTCCCTGTTAACCTCAGCAGCAGCAACATTTGCTGCCGTTTCTAATTGAATGGAAGTGTTATAAAGTTTTTCGAGGGATGCAGCAATATCCTTTACCTTTGTTACTAGCTGCTCCATCGTATCGTTTTGCTGTGCCCTTAGGTCAAGGCTGAACGTGGCGGAACCAGGTATAATATTGGCACTTTCGCCCCCAGCATGAAAGGACGTCATTTTCACCGAATAAGGTACCAAAGGATCCAGGTGAATTCCGTTTAGCATGGAGACGAAGCTAGCACCCACTTCAATAGCATTTTTTCCAAGATGAGGCCTTGCTCCATGGGCATCATCGCTTTGAATAGTCCCTTTGAGAAAACGGGCACCCCCATGAATAATTGCAGGACTGGCATAGCCGTCACTTAACTCCATTTCCGGGCGAAGGTGGACGCCGTATAAATAATCCACATCATCTACAACCCCTTTATCTACCATTGTTAAAGCACCATCACCTTTTTCTTCTGCCGGCTGAAAAATAAAGCGGATTGTCCCTTTAGGAAGAGAAGAAAGCCTTTTTAAGGTCATCAAAACCCCTATTGCTATCGTCATGTGGGCATCGTGTCCACACGAATGGTTTGCTTGGAATTGGCCATCTACCTCTTGCCAAAGGGCATCGATGTCAGCGCGAACAGCAACGACAGGGAAGCCTTCACCAATATCTGCAATGACTCCGGTGCACTCGGAGAAGGTACGAACTTTGGCCCCCTGTTTTTCTAAAAAACTAGCAAGATATTTTGTCGTTTCGAATTCCTTCCAACTTACTTCTGGATTTTCATGCAAATGGGTAAAGATATCCATTAAATCAGTTTTGATTTGTTCCATAAGTTCTTTCATGTCTACTAACACCTTTCTTAAAAAATAGTATTATGCAATCTTATATATTCAAAGTTTCTTTGTAAAAGCTTGTAAAACTGGAAAGCGTCCGCCTGTAGCATATCCAAGCCACATTATATATAACAAAAAAGCAATTTTTAAAAGGCTCTTTTCGCAAACTTTGTTGCTTTTTTAAAAAAGCTTGGAGGAGCGAAAGGCGGCGACTCCAGCGGGAAAAGCAACAGCTGAAGACCCCGCAGGGCGGTTTTCCCGAGGAGACTGAAGCGTTGCCCGCGGAAAGCGTCCGCCTGTAGCATATCCAAGCCATATTATATATAACAAAAAAGCAATTTTTAAAAGGCTCTTTTCACAAACTTTGTTGCTTTTTTAAAAAAGCTTGGAGGAGCGAAAGGTGGCGACTCCAGCGGGAAAAGCAACAGCTGAAGACCCCGCAGGGCGGTTTTCCCGAGGAGACTGAAGCGTTGCCCGCGGAAAGCGTCCGCCTGTAGCATATCCAAGCCATATTATATATAACAAAAAAGCAATTTTAAAAAAAAGCCTTTCTAAAAGATGGAACAATTATCCTAAAATAACCAAGATATAATGTTATTATATAATAAATGTTTTTAAGAGTCTGTTCAAAAAGGGGCTGTTTTTCCCCGTTTGAACAGACTTGAAACAATGAGCGGAGCCATTGCAATACACTTTTTGAGCACGCTCTTTAAGTACTTATTCGGAGGTTATGATGACTAAATCTTTTCCATTTGTATTAATTGCCCTTATTGTCATGGGGGCAATGTATTTTTTTAGTGATAGTCGAGAGGATCGGGAAATTGCAGGGGAAGAAGAAATGAGGGAGTTTACGGAACTGGAAACGTTGGAAAGGGGGATTTACCTTCCAACTTATGTCCCTTTCGAAATAGCGGAAGTTACATTTGGGACATATTATGTGGGTCCAAGGGAGGTTAGGGGCGATACACTTTTGAACCTTCATGAAGAGGAGGAAAAATACTGGAGCATAGAATTAATTTATTTTTCCAAAGAGGATCTTGGTTCGGGAATAAGGGTGGTTAATGCTGATAGCTCCGTAATTCTAGAATCGGAGGAAATTCCTTATGATGAAAAAATAGAATTGGCTGGCGGGAAAGTAGGGTATTATTCTGCCAGTGATTATGGAGACCAATTTCTTGTTTGGACTATAGATAACGGAATATATGTAGTGGAGCCCATGCATCGTAATGCAGAACCTATGCCCAAAGAAGAAATAATTAAAATAGCAGAGTCATTCCGGGAGTACAGGGAAGGAAAGCATTGAAGGGGAATGGATTTTATCGATGAGTATGTTTGGAATTCACCCGATTGCAACAATTGGTGTATTAATGGAGGTTGTTACACCACTCTATGACATAATGACTCCGTTAAGTGTAGGAATTGTATTAATTACTGGTGCACTAGCGACTGCTAGTGTGAGTACATACGGTGTTACGGTTACAATTACTTCCATAAATATAAACCAGAATCCATATCGCATCACACTTAATAACATGCCATTTACACTTGTATACGGAATGGTTGGGGTTTTGTTAGCCTATTTCTTATTAAATTCAGAAACCCTTTTAATCCATCTCTAACAGAAGCCGAGTAGGTTAGGACACCTACTCGGCTTGTTTTGATGAAAAGAATTTTAAAAATAAAAAGGATGCAAAGGGGAGTAATTTCTCTTAATTGTATCCTATGAAAATATATCACCTATAGTTGTCACTATTATGCTTTTAACCAATTTTGTGACCACTTTTCTATCTCTTGCATGAGAGGTTCAAGGGCAATTCCTTTTTCAGTCAATGAATACTCGATTCTAACGGGAGTTTCTGGGAAAACTTCTCGTTTTACTATACCCTCGTTTTCAAGATCCTTTAACCTTTCTGATAGAACCCTGCCACTAACACCGATGGATGATTCTATACTGCAAAAACGCTGTGGACCAGATAGAAGCTGGTAGATAATCAACCCTGTCCATCTTTGGCTCAAAAAACCCATACCTTTTTCAAATCTGGGGCAAATCGACTTATCCAATTAAATCAACTCCTTACTTATATTATAGACTGTTTCTAAAAATAAATAAATTACTTTTTGTAAGAAAGTAACTTGACTAATTTAATTTATAATAATATACTTACTTACATAAAGTAACTAACTAGTGGATTGTATTGAAGTCTCATAAATTATCAAGGAGGTAACTAAAATGAATTTTCATCGTGAACCTATTACATTTGTAGGCTTAGTAAACCTAAAGATACAAAATTTAGAACGTTCTATCGCTTTTTATAAAGAAGTCATTGGCTTTAAGGTGTTGGAACAAACGTCAAGGTCCGCTACATTTAGTGCCGATGGAAAAACAGCTTTATTATCAGTAGAACAACCAGATAATGTGACTCCAAAACAAGGAAGAACGACGGGATTATATCACTTTGCACTACTTCTGCCTAAGCGAACGGATTTAGCTGAAATTGTGCAGCATTTTGTGGATATTGGCTTACAGTTCGGTTCCTCTGATCATCTTGTAAGCGAAGCTCTTTATTTATCTGACCCAGATGGAAATGGAATTGAAATCTATGTAGACCGGGACCCTTCCGAATGGAATTGGAGTAACGGTAAAGTAGAAATGGCAGTGGATCCACTGAATTTCCCTGACCTCCTATCTGTTGGGAAACAACAGTCATGGAAAGGTCTACCGGCTGAAACGGTTATGGGGCATATCCATTTGCATGTATCGGATATGAAAAACACAGAAGAGTTTTATACGAAGGGACTTGGATTTGAAGTCGTAAACCGTTTCGGTCCTCAAGCACTCTTTATTTCCGATGGCAAATACCATCACCATATTGGCTTAAATACTTGGAATGGCGTGGGGGCACCTACACCACCCCTTCATAGTGTCGGACTTGAATCCTTTTCTCTAATCCTTTCAAGTGAGGAAAAGAAAAATAAAATTATTACCCAATTAAAAGAAATTGGTGCTCATGTATCAGAAGAAAATGGTTCTGCTGTGGTGACAGATCCTTCAGGGAATCGAATACGCTTAATTGCCTAAAAAAGTTAGGGGATGCATTATTTATGCGGGAAAAAGATGAGTTTAAAAAAACAGGAATGGAAATAGGTCTATATACACTTGGTGATATAGGACAAGATCCATTGACTGGTGAAACAATTAGTGCTGGGTTAAGAATAAAGGAGATTATAAAAGCAGCCCAACTCGCTGATGAGGCAGGACTAGATGTGTTTGGGGTGGGGGAGCACCACCGATTAGACTATGCCACGTCAGCGGTTCCTGTTGTGTTGGCAGCTATTGCTCAAATTACAAATCGAATTAAATTAACAAGTTCAACTACTGTGTTAAGCACCGTTGATCCTGTTCGATTGTTTGAAGATTTTGCGACTTTGGACTTACTGTCTAATGGACGTGCAGAAATTATCACAGGTCGAGGAGCTTTTATCGAATCTTTTCCACTTTTTGGTTTTGACATAAATAACTATGATGAATTGTTTAGTGAGAATCTTCATTTATTCTTAAAGTTAAATGAAAACAAAAGAGTTACTTGGGATGGTCAATTCCGATCATCATTGAGGAATGCTGAAATTGCTCCTCGTCCATTACAAAACAGCTTACCTTTATGGGTTGGTGTTGGAGGAACGCCAGAAAGTGCAGAACGTGCTGGGAGAGTCGGAGTAGGAATGGCTATGGCTATCTTGGGCGGGGATCCAGTGCGATTTAAACGACTGGTCGATCTATACCGTAAAGCTGGCATCGAGGCTGGACATAACTCGGAAAATCTTAAGATTGGTGTAACAGCACATGGATATATTTCGAAAACAACTCAACAAGCAAAAGATGAGTTCTATCCTTACTATTCAAATTATTGGTCATATGTAAATAGACAGCGAGGAATGACAGGAAGAACGATATCACGGGCAGATTTTGAATACATGACAGCTCCAAATACAGGCTTATTCGTAGGAAGTCCTCAACAGATTGTTGAAAAAATTCTCCAACAATACGAACATTTTGGTCATCAACGATTCATGGCACAAATGGATATAGGAGGATTGCCATTTAAGAAAGTGGCAGAAAGTATTGAGCTATTTGCTACAAAAGTAGCTCCCATTGTCCGTAAAGAAACAGCTAAGTGAAGTATTGGATTGAAGGTTCAACCTAGTTAGATTATTAAAATAAAAAATATGCTGGGGGAATAATATATGAAAATGTTAGTTACAGGAGCAACAGGAAAATTAGGTTCTAAAATTGTGGAGAGTTTATTAAAAAAGGTACCAGTAAACCAATTAGCTGTTAGTGTTCGTAATCCAGAAAAAGCAGAAGGATTGCGGGCTCGAGGAGTAGATGTTCGACAAGGTGATTTTGATCATCCGGAAACACTTGACGAGGCTTTTTCTGGAGTTGATCGCTTGCTTATCAATTCTGCGGATGGGGATAATGAAACAAGAATTCTTCAGCATACAAATGCAGTTGCAGCAGCTGAACGAGCAGGTGTAAATTTCATTGCTTATACTAGCGTTGCAAACGCAATGGAAAGTAAATTATTCCTTGCTCCTCCTCATAAGGCAACAGAAGAAGCAATCATAAAAACAGGTATTCCTTATTCTTTCCTACGGAACAATTGGTACTTGGAAAATGAAATACCAAGCATACAAGGTGTTCTAGCAGGAGCACCTTGGGTAACATCAGCTGGAAGCGGCAAAGTAGGTTGGGCATTACAACAAGATTATGCAGATGCTGCCGCAAATGTACTATCTGGTGAAGGACACGAAAATACCATTTACGAGCTTTCTGGAAAAATCTTAACTCAAGAAGAATTTGCAAAGGTACTTGGAACAGTCCTTGGCAAAGAAGTGCCTGTAAAACAAGTTAATGACGAAACTTATGCTGACATAATGAAAGGGGCGGGGGTACCTGATGTTCTCATTCCTTTTCTTGTCAAAATTCAAGAAGGTATAAGAGAAGGTGCACTTGAAATAGAAAGCAACGATTTTGAAAAACTTCTTGGTCGTCCAGCTACACCAATCAGTGATGGGCTCACTCAAATTGTGAAAGGGATCTCTTAAACAGAAAAAGTAAACGTAGTCTAGAAGATGGGACAAAAGTGTTTTTATCAATGCGAAATCCGAACGAAATAGAAATGGTACATATAAATCGCTTCGGAAATATACTTCCCTATTGTAATAATTGTTCGTATTTTCAGTTAAAAATTTGGCTGTTTCCCCGGGTTAGCACTGAAAACGTAGGATTCAAATGAATGGATACGTTTCTTAGATGAATAAGCCATTGTATATCTTTTATCATGAAAATACCAATTACATTTATGAAAAACTATTTTAAACTAAAGTAAAATCACGGGCTGTAATAGATGTAGCCCTTTTTTTCATGCCTTTAATCATGAGGAAATGCCATTAAAACGAAGGGGAAATTAATAGAATATGACTTAAATGTGAAACTTACTTCCTAATTATTCGTAATAATTAAAAAGAGGAGGATGTCTTAGTAGATTTTTAACAATTTTAGTTGTTGCTATTGGAGTTTTTATATATTTTTTTTATAAATTAAACTAAAGTGTTAGGGTGTTTTTGGAGGTGATAAAATGCTAGGTTTACCTAAAGGAGAGGTTTTTTTAATACCTTGGACTAATAAATGGGAAAAGGAGTTTATAGTAGAGAAAGAGAGAATGCAAAATAAAATAGGTAAGTATATAGTTGCTGTTCACCATATAGGAAGTACAGCAATTAAAAATTTAAGTGCCAAGCCAATTATAGATATTGCAGTTGAACTAAAAGATTTTGAGGATGGGGACAAATGTAGAACCCCACTAGAAGAACTTGGTTACTCGTATAAAGGGACAAGGGTATTGCCAGATAGACATTACTTTACTAAAGGTGATCCAAGAACACATCAAATACATATGTATCAAAGTGGAAATAGGTATTTACTGGAGCAGTTATTTTTTAGGGATTATTTGAGAGAAAATGAAACGGCAAGAAATCAATATGAAAAACTAAAACAAGAACTAATATCAGCAAGCCAAGGAAATAAACATAAATACGCTCAAGATAAAACGGATTTCGTTAAGGCTATCTTAAATAGAAAGAACATATGATATACGTTTTCTCATCAAATGGCAGATTTATTGGTACAGAATGGCATGTGAAATGGGAGAAATAGATAGAATACCAAAGCCAGATTTACAAAGGTTTGAAGAAGTTAAAAACTTATTTCTAAAAGAGTCTGAATTAGGAAATTTAATGTTCAGTTGCCATTGATAGCTAGGACAATATATAGCCTCGAATAAAAAAAGAAAATTGGGGTGGTCCGATCTACAACTTCTTTTAAGAATAATTCTGGCTATGAAAACTATGGTGTTGGAAACTATAGTTTTCACTGGTGGGTAGAGGAATTATCAGGAAAAACGGGTGAAGCCGTTAATATGAATTATGCTGCTGGGGCTAGAGGACAACACTTTTATAGCCATTCCGAGTGCGATAGCAGAGCAGTGCTCATCTTATAAGTATTGGGGGAGAAATGTTGTGAAAATGTTAAGAAATATCTTATCGGTTATCGTAATTGTTTTAGCAGGTTATAGTCTTTTCACTCAGAATTTTGAGTTTATGCCTTATTTAATGCTGATATTAAGTTTTTCTGTATTACTGACAGGAGTAATTGAACTAAAAAAAGATAAAAAGGCATTTTCGGGGTATTCAAGTACTATTGCTTCTTTGTTTGTATTTTTTGTTTCTATAACGATGTTGTTAAGCTAACGGATGCAGTAGCACAAGAAGCTGCCACTGCTACTAATGAAGTATTGGGGAGAACACTTTTAGAAATGTTATTTGGTATTTCATTGAGAATTTATACAGTATAAATTAGAAAATTTTGAGAGGGGAAAACCTCATGTATATTCCTTCCCACTTTAAAATTAAAGATGAAACAATGATTTACAACATTATAAATGAACATAGCTTTGCAACACTTTTTTCTCAACACAATGGAGTACCATTTGCTACTCATTTACCGTTAATTTTGAACAAGGAGAATACATACTTATATGGCCATTTTGCTCGTTCAAACCCTCAGTGGAAAGATATCTTAAATCAAACGGTCTTAGTGATATTTCATGGTCCTCATTGTTATATCTCTCCATCTTGGTATGAGACGAATAAAGCTGTACCAACATGGAATTATGTAACTGTTCATGTTTACGGAGAAGTCGAGCTTTTAGAGGATGAACATGAGTTAACTGACTCTTTACAGGATATGGTATTGAAGTATGAAGCTCCTAACAGTTCATACAGATTACAAGAAGTAGATGCTGAGTTTCTTGCTGGTATGAACAAAGGAGTCCAAGGTTTTAAAATAAAAATTAATAAGATAGAAGGAAAAGCTAATTAAGTCAAAACCATTCATTACAACGACAAGAGCTAGTTATTAATCAACTAGAACTAATTTCAAATACAGATGAGCAACAGATTTCCTCCTTAATGAAGGCAAATCTAAAAGAGGTATAGGAATAATTATAATGATAGGGATTATGAGTACATAAAATTAGTTACAAGGGAATTTATTGTATTATTTACTTTTTTTATACAGATAATAACAAAGTAAAAAACTTTGGTTATTAAGCTTTATAAAAGTGAAAATTCTTAAGTTAAACATTATATTTTTTTGCCGAAATTATTTTTGTTGGAGGTTTAAATAATGACAAGTCCTATTGAAGCAATAACCAATGTATTAAAAACTTTTGTGGATGAGGAGCCAAAACCTGCCCTACATGTTGGAGAAGTTATGGATTTATGGGCAACCATGACTGCCTTTCATGAAGCGCAAGCACTCTATCAAATAGGCTTAAATATGACCGTTGATACTGATTTAAAGCACGCATTAGAGAAAGCATTACAGGGGTCAACTGCTGATACTCAACGAATTCTAACCTTTATGAAGGATGAAGGTATCCCAATTCCAACAAGTCAAGGTGAAAAAACAAAATCTAACCCTAACGAGGTTCCAGAAGGAGTTAGGTTAACTGATGAAGAAATAGCAAATTTAATTTCAGTTAAAGTAGCATCTTCTATAACTTTTTGTGCACAAGCAATGAGTCAAACCATAAGAAGTGATGTTGGTATCCTCTTTATACAAATGATGGTAAATCTAATGAATTATGCTGCATCTTTGAAAAGCCTTATGAAATCAAGAGGTTGGTTAAAAGAGCCACCACGTTACCATCCCCCAGGTTCCCCAAGTAATAATAAATAATTAAAAATATTCATCTTTTTTTATTAGTATATAATAAGAGAGTTTATAGTATTTAAACAAAATGGGTGCAATAGTTGAAGATCAGGCACCCTTTTTAAAACTCTCTCTCTCCAATGTAGCGAACCGAAGCCATATGGGTCTGCGACAATTTAATAACTTCCTTAATAAATTCTTCCTGAGAAGTTTTAAAACCCGTGTTTATCCAATTAGTTAAAAGACCATAAAAGCCATATGCTGTGTAACGTTTGAAGTAATCCATATTAACAGGTAAGTTGTTAATGGTTTTAAATTCAAAATTTTCCTGGTAGATTTTTAATATGGTTTCTGGAAATATTATATGTATTTCAGGAATGGTATCTTGAAAGTTTATTAATTCGAAAAAGTTACGATTCCTATAGACATAAGTAATAATTTCAAAAGATCTAGTGTTCAGGTACTCTGTATTTACTTCTTTATTGTGTTGATATGGTTTTCCGACAGCCTCTTCTAGCCCTTTGAACATAGAATAAAGTAATTCTTCTGCTAAATAGAACTTATCATGGTAGTGTGTATAGAACGTACTTCGGTTATATTTGGAATATTCGACAATATCTTTGACTGTGACAGTACGGAAACCTTTCTCTTTAATTAATTGAATGAGTGCTAATTGAAAGTGTTCTTTTGTTCTGTTTTTGCGTGGTGTTATAAATTGTTCCTCCATGTGTGCCCCTCCAATAATCGACTTTTTTAAAACAAAAGTATAGTAAATAGACAATTGCCCAAACTATGTCTATCTAGTAGACAATTAAAAAAATATTGCTGGTTGGACTATAACCAAAATGCTCATACAATAAAATTGTAAGCGTTATACTAATGAAAATAGCATATAAATATTATAACAGGGGGATTTAAAATGGGTAAATTACAAGATAAAGTAGCAGTTATCACTGGTGGCGTATCTGGTATTGGTGCAGCAACAGCACGTTTATTTGCATCTGAAGGGGCAAAATTAATATTAGTAGATATGAATGAAGAAAAAGGTGCTGCTTTTGAAGCAGAGCTAAAATCTCAAGGGGCTGAAGCTCTTTTTGTAAAAGCAGATGTAACAAGTGAAGAAGAAGTGAAGAATATTTTTAGTACAACATTATCTACTTTTGGTAAAGTTGATATTCTATTTAATAATGCTGGAATTGGTGCAGTAAAACCTACAGAAGAATTAACATATGCAGAATGGAGAAAAACAGTAGAAGTTGATTTAGATGGTGTATTTTTAGTGGCACAAGCTGCGATTAAAGAGTTCTTAAAAGCTGGTAGTGGTGTTATCGTTAATACGGCATCTATGTATGGATGGGTTGGCGCACCTGGAAGTGCTGCATATAATGCAGCAAAAGCTGGTGTCGTGAACTTAACTCGTTCACTTGCCTTAGAATTTGCAGAACGTAATATTCGTATCAATGCCTTATGTCCAGGATTTATTGAAACGCCAATTCTAGGTGATGCAGATAGAGAATTCCTAACAAATGCAACACCAATGAAACGTTTAGGTAAACCAGAAGAAATGGCAAAAGCGGTATTATTTATGGCTAGCGATGACTCTACTTTCATGACGGGTAATTCCTTAATCATTGATGGTGGGTACACAGCACAATAAAAGAAGAAAGAAGCATAGGGCCGGTTCGCGGCTGGTGAGAAGAGTGCTTTCCCCTTTTTTACCAGTCCGAATGGCAATGAGCTAAGCCGTTGCCACAAAGTTTATACGCTTTTTCACTGGTTTCGGACGGCTCCGCTGCTTCATTATATATGTCGTTTGCTTGAACGGTCCTTGTATCTACAAATGCTTGGTTTAAAAAAACCAAGCATTTTGTGTGTTTTACTTTAAACAGTTATTTAACGGTAGTGATAACATAAGAATTTGTGGGTGGCTTTGTATTTGGAAGATAAAGTTATAAGTAGTTCTTCCGTCATCAAGCAACTTGTCGGTACCCGAAAGTTATCGCGACATTCCGCATTTATAGCATAAAAATCCTATATTTCCGTGGAGTTACAAATGAAACAGCAAAATAAATAAAGGGTTAACTAAAAAATGCTAATAGAAATGGAGTTAAGTATATGGCTAAGAAATCAATGATAGAAAAAGCAAAACGAGTTCCGAAATTTTAGGTTCAAAAGTATAGTCGCTGCGAAAAATGTGGCGGCCCCATTCTGTATTAGGGAAATTTGAGCTTTGCCGAATTTGTGTAAGAGAAATGGCTTATAAAGGCTAATTTATACAATGGATCTGATACAGTTTTTTCAGGTGTATTTAATATATATTTTTAACCAATCAGATGTTTAATATTACACTATGTTCAAAGAAAGGGGGGATACGATAATAATGTATACTCTCTTTTTTATTGGAGCAATTTTTTTCCGTTTCAGCTATTTTTTATAGTTGCATTTCAACTTATTCTCTATTTGTTTTTACTAAGAATTGATAACCGCTACATAGTTTTCTCGAAGTGGATTAGTAAGATTCCAACAACTACCCTGCGTATATTGTGAACAACAAGCCATGATATAAGGGAAAGGAGGTTAAAAAATGAAAAAATATGCTGTTTCGATTTCAATTGCAACATTGCTTTTAGCAGGGGTGACTGGCTGTGGTAACAATGACCCAGCCGATGTAGGAGCTAATAATTTTCGAGGGCCAGAAACAGAACAAGGAGCAGTAGGTCAAACACGTCCATTCGGGGGTGCAGTTATCGATCAATCAAGAGAAACTCGAACGGGCATGTTTTATGGCCAAAGAGCTGATCAAACAGGTCAAGGTGGAAACGGAGCTTTAAGTGGGCAAGGAATTGACCAAAATGGTCGAGGTGGAAATGGAGCCTTTGGAACACAAGGGTTGGGTCGAAGTGGACAAGGTCAATCTGGACGCAACTTAGGGAACAGAACCGGTAATAATCAAGATCAATCCAGGATGAATTACCATGCTGACTATGATGGACAAACTGTTCAAAGACTAGTTGACCGAATTGAAAGTATAGATGGAGTGGAAGAAGCACGAGCACTCATACATGGTGATGATGTAATAGTTGCTGTAACCACAGAAGAGAATAATGTCGATATAAGAGATGAAATTGAACGTACAGCAAGTGGTTTAGCAAATGGCAATAATGTCATTGTTGTAACAGACAAGGAAACGATAAGACGTATTCGCTCAATGGATAACCAACTTCGTGGAGGCACACCATTCGATCAGATTGGTACCGGTTTTTCAGAAATTATGAATGACTTGAACAGAGAAACACGGAATGCTACTGACCGAAACCGATAAGTTCGGGCTGTAAAAATTTTATAAAACATCCTTAAATTAAAGAGGCTGGGACATAACTAAAGTGTTTAAACGGAAATACGAACAATACACTCCCTTAGCGAAGTATATTTCCGAAGCGGGTAGATTGCACCTTCATCTAGTTTGTTCGGATTTCTTATTAGTAAAAATACTTTTGTCCCAGCTCCTTTTTATTTCATCCATTCGAAGAGGAAGCGTGGGTATTGATCTGGAATAATTTATTTAGCCTTCATGTGTTGGAACACCCCCAAATATCACCAAATGGAAAATATGTTAACTATGTAAAAACAAATATTCAAACGGAGAGAAGAATTAAGTTTTACCGACTTATACACTTTTTCTTTTGGGGATAACAGTTTCCGATGAAGAAGTTAAACAAAGTAATAAAGCTATATTTAAGTTGTTGGGTTGACACGTCTAATTGGAGTAGCTATAATTCACTTGATATATAGACTAATTGTATTAAAAAACAATATAAGGTAGTGTCAAAAGTTCTATGAAAAAAACACGGTAAACTGTAGTTGCTTTACTCTCAGGTAAGTGGAAGGCTGCCGCAATCGCTCTTGACAAACACGCCAATGGTTTAACAGTTGTTTAACAAGGGCGAAGGGGACCCACTTGTAGACGTCAAAGTCTTTTCTTTTCTTCACTTTTTCTAATGATTTGGAACAGTGAGGACACTTGAGAATAGCTTCTTTAAGATAACGGTTCTTTTCGCTGAAAAGACACGTACACACTTTACATTGGTATTGTCCTTTAGCTCCGTTATTAGCGTATAAATACTCAGACGGAGCACCACACTTTGGACATTTTGTTGTTGTAGGAACAGGCGTAGATTTTGCATGTCTTTTCACTAGTTTGAGAGGCTTACCTTTAGCTACTAAATGATCCTGTAAGAGTTCCTTATAGTCTAACTTTTCGTAGGTTTCCACGATCGGAAGATCGTCTACCTGTAGTTTTCGATAAGGTTTATTTATAGGAGTTTCCGTAGACTTTGGCTTTTCGAACATACTTTTACCAATAAGTAGTGTAAGTAAAGTTCTAATTATTTGGTCTTGATATTTTATAAATGTAAGTAAATAGGTTATAATTTGAGGGTACAACTTTTGTCACTTCCTATTCTGGGAATTGGGTGTGTGGTAACCTCAATTATCTACAGAATTTAGGGGGTGGCAATTTTTTTGCTCAAAAACCCTCAATATATAAGATTTTATAACCTATTTTCTATAAAAAGTTTTGACAATACGCAATATAAAGGGAGGGGGAGGTTATGATGCAGCTACAGCATAATAGTGTTATTCCGCTTTACCATCAGTTAAAGGAAATACTAAAAGCTTCCATTGATAATGGTATTTGGAATCCGGGTGATAAAATACCTTCTGAAAATGAATTGATGAGTCAATATGAAGTTAGTAGAAATACAGCCAAAAAGGCTATTGAAGAATTAGTGCAGGATGGAATTTTATACCGTGTACAAGGAAAGGGGACTTTTGTTTCTAAACCTAAATTAGAGCAATCATTAACAAATTTTTATAGCTTTAGTAAAGTATTAAAGGAAAAGGGGATGAACCCAAGTGATACTTTGCTTAACATAGAAAATGTATTCCCAACTTCAAAAATGAAGGAAGCTTTAGAATTATCCGATGGGGAATCGGTAATAGAAATAAAACGTTTGCGGAGTGCAAATAAGGAACCTTTTATCTTAGAATCATCTTTTTTACCAAGTAAATTTATTAAAGATATACATGTCTTAAACAGAATAGGAACTATTTCTCTGTATGATTTACTGGATGAAGAATTCAATATCACGGTTTCACGTGCAAAGGAAGCATTTGAACCAGTATTAATAAGGGATAATGAAAGTAACTACCTCGAAACGGAAGTAGGTAAACCAGCTCTGTTGATAGAAAGAATTGCATATACGGATAAAGGAGTACCTATAGAGTTTTGTAAGTCGATAGTTAGAGGGGATCGGTGTCGTTTTTACACTGAACTCACAAAATAAATAGGATGAGATTGGGACATAATTTGTCATTTATAAAAACACTTTTTTCCCAGCCCCCCTTTATCTCCTTAAAGAAACAAGTTAAAAGCGTACTAAAAAATAGTAGGGAAATCGTAACCCCTACTATTTTTAGTACGCTTTCGTTTACCAGTATAATTCCCAATCTTTAGCAAGGCGTATTAATGCTTCAAAGTAATAGTAGTCACCCAAAATACATGACTCATCATAGCATTCCAGTCCAAATTCTAGTCGTCCATTCAATATCTATCGGTTTATATTTGGAATCAATACTGCTAGAGTCTGGGAAGTAATCAGTAAACATTTCTAGGCTTTGGTCAATGTATTGAAAGTACATAAACCTAGTTGTTGGGTTGACGTGACAATATTAGGGTGTTATGATATTTTCAAATATGAAAGTAGAAATAAAGACTCATAGTTTTACCTATGAGTTTAAATTTTAGAAAGGGTTGTACCAACAACCCATCAAATGGAGGGTGATAGATATGGCACTCGTATCTACAAAAGAAATCTTGAAAGATGCTTATGAAAATCATTATGCTATTGGTGCTTTTGGTGCACATAACTTGGAGATAATGAAAGGAATTATATCAGGTGCAGAAATGATGGACACCCCTGTGATACTACAAACCACTCCTGGAACAATTAACTATGTCGGTATTAGGTTCCTTCGAGCAATTGCAGAAGAAATGGCGGCTGTTTCTAAAGTGCCTGTTGCTCTTCACTTAGATCATGGTAATTCCTTTGATATTGTAATGAAATGTTTACGATCAGGTTATACGTCAGTAATGATTGATGGTTCACATCTTTCTTTCAATGATAATGTTGCACTTGTAAAACGCGTTGTTGATGCAGCTAATCCAATCGGAGTTCCTGTAGAAGCTGAGTTAGGAACGATCGGTGGGGTAGAAGATGATCTAACTGTAGATGAATCACTTGCTACGTATACTGACCCAGTTGCTGCTGAAATGTTTATTTCAGAAACAAAAGTAGATTCCTTTGCTCCTGCATTTGGGACTGCTCATGGTATGTATAAGAGAGAGCCAAAGTTAAGACTAGACATACTGGAAGAAATCTATAATCGAACAAATTGTCCATTAGTTATGCATGGTGCTTCTGGTATTCCAGATTCAAGCTTACAAAATGCTCTCAAATTCGGAATTGCAAAAGTAAATTTTTCTACTGAATTAAAAGTCGTTTTTGCAAAAGAGCTTAGAAATTACCTTTTTGATAACCCTGGGCAAGATGATCCAAGAAAATATTTTTTACCTGCACAGGAAGCAGTGAAGAATTTAGTAATGAATAAAATTGGGCTATTACAAAAAAAGGTGTATGCAAAATGATTACGACTATTACTTTAAATACAGCACTTGATACTACATATTACCTGTCTCACGTTAAATTTGGTTGTACGAATCGGGTAAATAAAAGTTTCGTAGAGCCTGGAGGGAAGGGGGTGAATGTAGCAAAGATACTGCATATTCTTGGACAGGAAATCACTGTTAGCGGCTATGCAGCTGGCTACAATGGAAAGAAAATTAAACATCTCCTATCCTCCAAAAATATTCCTCATCATTTTGTGGAAGTAGAAGGAGAATCAAGGGTATGTTTAACGCTCATGGACGAAAGTTCAAACGAAGAAACAGAAATATTAGAAACGGGCCCCGTCATCTCTCCTCAAGATTGGGATGAAATATGTGTTTACGTAGAGGAAATTTCCAAGACAAGTAAATATGTCGTTTTATCAGGAAGCCTACCGGTAAACTGTCCTGAGGATGGTTATGCCCAACTAATAAATATAATAAATAAATATGATTCAAGGGCAATCCTTGATACGAGTGGCGCTCCTTTGAAACAGGCAATCAACAATTCTTCTCCATTCCTCATTAAACCGAATGAACACGAAATAAAAGAGTTGTTAGGAAAGGAGAAAGTAACAAAAGAAGATATAATAGAAGCATGCCAATTCCTTCATAGTAAAGGGATAAAGAATATTTGTATCTCCTTAGGAAAAGACGGGGCAATGTTCAGCACAAAGGAAAAAGTGTATCATGCTATTCCGCCACAAATAGAGGTAATCAATACGATTGGTTGCGGAGATGCAATGGTTGCAGGCCTTGTAAAAGGTTTCTACGATAACCTTACGATCTCTGAAACGTTATCACTTGCTGTCGCATGTGGCAGTGCAAATGCATTACAGCCTTTTGCTGGTCTTGTAAAAGTAAACGATGTGGAAAGGTTGAAGGAAGAAGTAGTTGTAAATCACATACGCTAACATTTGGAAGTTGATTTACGCTTCAGGCACTCCCTTTCCGTGGGCAACTCTTCAGCCCCCTCGGGAAAAAAACTGTGTCTCTTCCTCTGCTCTTTCGATTACTCGTCGTAAAAACGTTTGCTAGCTTCGCTTCGGAGCTGCATCCGTCGACTTTTGAAAATCTAAAAAAGTAAGTACAAATCTTTATTACAACTTGAGGAGGATAAATATGCAAAAAGCAATACTTGAGAACATGAAAGAAAGGAAAGCAATTTTTACAGCTACAGAAATCTACCAACAACCAGAAGTTTGGAAGGAATTAATAGAAAGTTTTGACAAAGAAAAAGGTACATTCATAGAGTTTATAGAAAATATATATAAGAAATATGATCATGTTAGAGTTATCTTTACAGGCGCTGGATCTTCTGCTTTTATAGGAAATACAATTGTGCCAGAACTAAATAAACAACAACGACCAACGATTCAATTTGAAGCAATTGCCACTACTAATATTGTTTCCAATCCAAAAGAATACTTAACTAATGTGCCTACGGTTATGGTATCTTTCGCTAGATCAGGGAATAGCCCAGAAAGTGTTGCAACAGTAAACCTTGGTAAGAGGATGATTTCAGAATTTTACCAGGTTATTATCACTTGTAATAAAGATGGACAATTAGCACAGAATGTAAAAAATGATGCGAAAGCTATCACAATACTTACACCGGAGCGAGCACATGATAAAGCACTTGCAATGACAAGTAGTTTTACTAGTATGTTATTAATAGCATATATGCTTTTTTCCAAAGGGAGTTTATTGGAGGAGTGGAAAACCAGTCTAATAGAAGCGGGCAATCAATTGCTAGATAAACTGTCCGAAAATGTTGATGATATATTATCCTATGATTTTGATCGTGCTGTATATATAGGGTCTGGTTTATTAGGAGAAGCTTCTCATGAAGCATCCTTAAAAATGCTTGAACTAACAGCTGGGAAAGTGGTATCTATTCACGAATCCTCACTAGGTTTTCGTCATGGGCCAAAATCTATTGTAAATAATAAGACAATGGTTATTATATTGATGTCACAGGACGAATACACAAGAAAATATGATTTGGATATGTTACGAGAATTAGCTCATGAAAAGTTAGGGGCCAAAATTGTGGTTTTAACCGAAAAAGGATTGGAAGAGATAGAGAACTTAGCTGATTGGGTAATTCCTGTAGGTAGTAATAAAAATAGTAGTTTTACTAGTGATATACAGTTAGCATTATTATATATAGTATTTGCTCAGATCCTAGCTTTAAAAAAATCTTTACAATTAAATATCACACCAGATACACCAAGTATAACAGGTCAAATTAACCGAGTAGTAAAAGGTGTAGTGATTCACAGCTTTAATGACGAATAAAATGTCTTTCATCGGAAGAAGTAGAATAGTACGAAGGGAAATTGCTTAAATATGAGGGGATTTTACGTTAAAGCAGGAGAATTTTGGTTAGAAGATAAGATTGCCCATGGTGGCTATTTGGAAGTGAAGAATGGTGTATTTGGAGAATATTTTACAAGTTTACCAGGAGAGCAGCTTCCAGTCGTTGATGTGTCTAATTATATAGTGGCACCTGGTTTGTTCGATACACATATTCATGGTATTGCAGGGTATGACGTAATGGATGGAACATCTCAGTCCATTCAGAAAATATCGAAGATCCTACCATCTTTAGGAGTAACACGTTTTCTACCAACAACCTTGTCAGGAAATATGGATACGATAAATAAAGTAATACAGAGCATCAGTCTAGCCTCAAAGGAGGGGGGAGCAGGTGCTGTTATAGAGGGAATTTTTTTAGAAGGGCCATATTTTACGGAGAAGCATAAGGGGGCACAAAATTCATATTATTTTTGTGATCCAAGTGTTGAAGAGTTGGAAAAGTGGCTTACGTTATCGGATGATAAAATCAAGAAAATTGCCCTAGCTCCAGAAAGAAAAGGGGCAATAGCATTTATAGAAGCAGCAGTAAAAAGAGGAATTACCATCTCACTTGCACACACCGATGCTGATTTTAGTATATGTCAGCAAGCTGTCGAAAAAGGTGCATCTGTTTTTGTCCATTTATATAATGGTATGAGCGGATTACATCACCGAGCTCCAGGTGTTGTTGGGGCTGCCTTGCGATTAGAGGGAACCTATAGTGAGATTATTTGTGACGGCTATCATGTTGACCCGAATGTTGTGGTGATTACGAGTCGTATGTTAAAAGATCGAATGGTACTTATAACAGATTGCATGAGAGCAGGCTTGTTACCGGATGGAACGTATAAGTTAGGAGAGTATGATGTACACATTTCAAATGGTAAAGCAGAGACATCATTTGGATCACTTGCTGGTAGCACCCTTATCTTAAAAGACGGTGTAAAAAAAGTAGCTGAGTGGACGGGAATGTCATTATATGAAGCATGGCATCACGCTTCCTTAAGCCCAGCGAAGAGCGTCAGACTTCAAGATAAGATCGGTAGTATTCGTTCGGGAAAATGTGCTGATTTTGTTATAATGGATCCTAACTTACAGATAAAAAGAACAGTAATCAATGGGGAAACAGTCTATAAAAAGGAATAATGATGGATAGAAATGTTGGCAATAGGAATGAAAATACTGTGAAAAAAGTAGTTGTGTAAATCAACCTTCAAATCTAGCACAGCCAAAAATAGTTTTCCTATATCACGGTGTCTATAAAGACATGGGAGTTTTGAACAGAATCTTATAGTTGCGTCATGTAGAGGAAGATACGAGAATTGCCTCTTCCTCTCCTAAGGAAAGGGTGTATAAAATAATGGGGAATAAAGATAATTCGTGTTGTGGTGTAAGTAGAATGAGCCCTGAGATAGAATTAAAAACAACAGAAATAGAAACTTTTCAAGAAAATGCACCCAACCAAATCTTATTTAAAGAAAAGATGGTGTATATTCCTGGTGGAGAATTTTTAATGGGCACGACTGATAAAGATGGCTTTATCGCCGATGGGGAGGGACCTGTTAGGAAGGTGAAGATAAACTCCTTTCTAATGGATAGTTATGCAGTTACTAACAAGGAATTTAAGGAGTTTGTCGACGATACAGGGTATATAACAGAGACAGAAAAGTTTGGGTGGTCGTATGTTTATTATGGATTTTTATCCAAAGAGGATACGAGACAGGTAAAACGAGTAGTTAGTACACCTTGGTGGTATGCTGTTACAGGAGCTTTCTGGTACCAACCGGAAGGGCCGAACTCAACGATTGAACACCGAATGGATCATCCTGTTGTCCATGTCACCTGGAACGACGGGATTGCGTTTTGTAAGTGGGCAGGGAAACGTTTGCCAACAGAGGCTGAATGGGAATATGCTGCACGTGGAGGTCTAGAACGGAAAAAGTACCCATGGGGAGATGAGCTGACTCCAAATGGCGTCCATCATTGCAATATTTGGCAAGGGGATTTTCCTCATAAGAATACGGAGGAAGATGGATATGCAGGAACTGCCCCTGCAAAATCTTTCCCTGAGAATGGATATGGACTTTATAATGTTTCGGGAAATGTGTGGGAATGGTGTTCTGATTGGTTTAGCAAAAGTATTCATAATCGGGGGGGACGGGAAAATCCTCAGGGGCCTTCAACAGGAAAAACAAAGGTGATGCGAGGCGGATCCTATATGTGTCATAAATCTTACTGTAACCGTTATCGAGTCGCTGCACGTACCTCAAACACTCCAGATAGCTCAGCTGGGCACCTCGGATTTCGCTGTGTAACAGATGTGTAATAATAATTTCAAAGTAAAAGAAGGTATTGTCTATGTCCACTTGGTTTGTTCTCGCCGTTGCGAGCGCTGTTGTTTTTGGAATTTCCACATTCTTTTTTAAAATAAATTCTTTCAAAAACTGGCCACTGCTCCCTTTCTTCGGTGGCGTTTATGGAAGTGGCACGTTGGCATTTATCGTTACGGCAAATTTGGAAGGTGTACTTTATCTCACCCCAATGATCATCCTCAGTGGTATCGTCGTGGGCATTGGCTCCACGTTCGGGAATCTACTATTGATGAGAGCCTTCCAGCACGGCCCTGCGAGTCTCACCTCCCCTATCGTCAATACAAACATTCTTCTCATTGTCATTATGTCCGTGTTATTTTACGGAGAGCGTCTTGGGATATTAGAATATATAGGTATTCTCCTGATTATTGTAGCCATCAGCATCCTTCCCCTTGACCCCCAGGAAAAATTGAGTATCCCAAACAGAATCTGGTACGTATATGCTTTAGTGGCAACTGTCCTGTTTTTCTTGCGGAACGGGGGACTGAAAGTGACAGAAGAAATGGCCTTGCCAAACACGACAATCTTAATGGTCGGCTATTTCGTGGGAGCAGTGTGGTCTGTCTATGCCTACCTTATGTCGAAGGAAACAAAGATGGAGGAGGGGGCCAAGCAAGGTAAGGGCTTTGCCCTTGGCCTTGTCACCGGACTTTTCTCTTACGGCGGTATGCAGTTATACGCGGTGGCGCTGCAAACGGGTCCTGCAAGCATCATTTCTCCCATTTTCGCCACGAACAGCTTAGTTGTGGCGTTATTATCCATTCTATATCTCAAGGAAAAATTGACACTAATGCAAACGACCACCTTGGTTGGCGTCTTTGTAGGTATTGTTTTATTGCGGGTTTAATGGGGATTGTCAGTACGTTGATGTAATCGTGTTGAAGTGTCAAAGCTTAAAGGAAGTATTGACAGTTCGATGATGGAATCGTGCTGAAGTGTCAAAGCTTAAAGGAAGTATTGACACTTCGTCGATCGAATCGTGTTGAAGTGTCAAAGCATAAGAGAAGTATTGACAGTGCGCTGATCAAACCGTGCTGAAGTGTCAAAGCATAAGAGAAGTATTGACAGTTCGATGATGTAATCGTGTTGAAGTGTCAAAGCTTAAAGGAAGTATTGACAGTTCGCTGCTCAAATCGTGCTGAAGTGTCAAAGCTTAAAGGAAGTATTGACAGTTCGCTGCTCAAATCGCACTGAAGTGTCAAAGCATAAGAGAAGTATTGACAGTTCGCTGCTCAAATCGTGCTGAAGTGTCAAAGCATAAGAGAAGTATTGACACTTCGTCGATCGAATCGTGCTGAAGTGCCAAAGGATTAAGACAGTAAATACAAAAGAGGTTACTTTATGGAATAGTGATTAGGTTATTAAAGATTCCTTTAATAACCTGATTTTTAATAAAGCTTCACTTAACGGGGGTCTTGATTTAGTTTAATCATTAGAAACCCCATAGTCTTTTGGGATCTAACGGAGTATATATTTCATCGCCCTTAATTTGCCGATGAATTAATGGTTTTTTAAAGAGATCCTCTAGGTTGACTTTTTCTTGCTTGTAGTTTTTTTTGATTGGAACGAATTCGGAATAATTGGTAATCATTTTATCCTCCTAATATCTGTAAATTACTTAACAAAGTATATCATCCTAAATTTTTACATCTTTTATTCCAATAAATAAAAAATAAAGATGGAATATTTCGCTCCAAGTTGGTGATGGTCAGATGGCGACCCTAAATGAAATATAGTAAACTAGAAAATCATGGAGGGTTATATTAACTGCGACAGAATACTCTATCAGAGGGTTTACATAGGTGTTATTAATTATGATTCTCCCTATTAGTTGGTATAATTATAAATATAAATAGTAAATGTCTAAGGGGGGAATCTATGTCAAAGTTCTTGGAATATCTTACTTTAACTTGTGGTTCACTTATCGTTGCGGCTGGACTTGAACTCATTCTTGCTCCGAATGAACTTGTTGACGGTGGGGTAACGGCAATTGCCATTATGTCAAACGCTGTTTGGAATTTCCCAATTTGGATTGTATTTATAACCCTTAATATTCCTACACTCCTTTTTGCAGGGAAGTACATGGGAAGGAAATTTGTAATACGAACTTTATATGCAAACGTAGTAACGAGTATTGGTCTAATGTGGATGGCACCAATGCTTCCAATAACTACCTCAGAAGTATTAATTGTTTTATATGGTGGCTTACTCCTTGGAGTGGGTATTGGATTGGTTGTAAAAATGGGTGGAGCCGTCGATGGTACGGAAATGATAGGAATTTGGGTTAATAAGAAATACCACATTCCCTTTAGTACTTTTTTATTTGGTATTAATGCAATCATCCTAGCAATAGCTGCTTTTGTATTTTCACTGGAACAAGCTATGTTTTCTATTGCAATCTTCTTTATTGTTTCTAAAACCATTGATTTTGTGCTGGATGGATTAAATCAGGAAAAGTCGATTACTATAATATCGGATAAACCAGATGAAATTGGAAAGGTATTAATCGAGGAACTAGATGTCCAACTCACTTATTTGCACGGTGAAGGTGGATATTTAAAAGAAAAGAGAAAGATTATTTACTGCATCACTAACAGATTTATGTATCCAAAGTTAAAAGAGAGAGTGTTATCCATTGACCCTAATGCCGTATTAGAAGCCTCTATGGTAACGGAAACGGCAGGTATTAAGCACAAAAGATATAATCAATTTTAGCCAAAGAGTAAACTGAGATTCGGTTACTCTTTGGTTTTTTGTTATGTTGAAACTCTTTTTAAAAAGTAATAGCACTCTTCGAAAGTAATTTTTGTTGACAATTTTAAAACAAAGGAATTACAATGTAAATCGTAATCGTTACGATCGGAATTATTACGATTTATAAAAATTGGAGGAAAATAAAAATGATTAATATTAAATTTTTATTCTTTAGTTTATTGTTTGTCATTATGTTAGTTGCTTGTTCTGCAGAAGGTACAGAAGTAGTAGAATCTAGTGAATTAGAGAACGAAGAAGAACAAACTACACAAGCAGATAACGAAGAAGCAGAAGAAAGCACGACAGAAGAAGCTGAAACATACATAACTTTAATGGATGATTTAGGAAATGAAGTAGTTTTAGAGGAAAAGCCAGAGAGGATTGTTGTGTTATCACCATCTCATTTAACTCTCTTATATGATCTTGGTGGAGAAGCAATTGCCAGAACGACGTTAAGCCCTCATAGTATCCCACAAGGAGCAGAGGAAATTGAAGATGTTGGTCACCATACGAATGTGAATGTGGAAGCTATAGTCGCTTTGGCTCCAGATTTAGTTATTGGGAATACGGTGTTACATGAAAAGTTAATCCCAATTCTTGCAGATAGTAATATTTCGTTTATTAACTTAGATATGAAATTAATAGATGATGTAAAAAGAAATGCTAGATTGTATGGAAAGTTCCTTGGTGACAGCGAGATGGTGGAACAGCATATTGCCAATCTTGAACAAGAAATAGCTGCTATTCAGGGAGAGATTCCTGAAGGTGAAGAGAAAAAGGTAGTTATTTTTAATATTACCCCAAGCAGTGTTTCTGTAAAAATGGAAAATACGATTTCCGGTGAAATTTCAAATATGTTAGGGCTTACTAATATTGCAGAAGGAGCGTCACCTATTGAGGGCAGACCAACGCAGACACCGTTTAGTTTAGAAAAGATCGTGGAAGAGGATCCTGATTTCATCTTTATTGTGCATCATGGTGAAAGAACTGTTGCAGAGGATAGAATGGATCAAGATATGAAAAACAGTCCCGCTTGGTCAACATTAAAAGCTGTTCAAGAGGATAATGTACATTTCTTGCCAGGAAACTTATTTTTATCTAATCCTGGAATTGAGTATCATCAATCTATTCGCTACTTAGCTGAAATTGTATATCCAGAGGTTTTTGGAAATGTTGAGTAATACAGTCACTGAAAAAAAATCTTTTTGGAGTAACTTAAGAGAACGCCGAACATGGCGTCTCTTTGTTATTTCAAGCTTTATCCTATTATCCATTTTAAGTATCTTTTTTAGTCTGTCAAAGGGAGTAATGGATATATCATGGTCAACCATTTGGAAGACATTTTTGACTTCGCCTACGGATGCGGAGCAACAGGTTTTATGGAATATTCGTCTTCCTAGAGTCATTGTCGGTGCCTTAGTTGGTATCAATTTAGCTTTAGCTGGAGCTATTTTACAAGGTGTTATGCGTAATCCGTTAGCTGATCCAGGCATAATCGGTATTAGTGCTGGGGCTGGCTTAACAGGTGTTATTATCCTCGTATTATTTCCTCAATATGAAAACCTTGTCCCAATAGGTGCATTTCTAGGTGCTATGTTCGCAGCGGTTATGATTTATATTCTTGCATGGAAGCGAGGAATACAACCTATTCGTATCATTTTGGCTGGTGTAGCTGTTTCTGCATTTTTAGGATCATGGATTTCTGCCTTAATGATTTTTTACAGTGACCGGGTACATGGTGCACTTATGTTTATGGTAGGTGGGTTATCAGCGAGAAGTTGGAACCACGTAGATATGATCATTATCTACAGTTTAATCGGCATTGCATTAGCCATTATTGGTACCAGATGGATGAACATTTTACTATTAGGAGATGAAACAGCGAGAGGGTTAGGATTAAATGTAGAGCGAACGAGAATTTTGATGACAGCAGTGGCTTCTTTACTTGCTGCAAGTGCTGTAAGTGTTGTTGGCTTGTTAGGATTTGTTGGGCTAATCGTTCCCCATGCAGCCAGGCTGCTCATTGGTAATGACTATCGCTTCCTTGTGCCAGCATCGTGCTTTTTAGGTATTGCCGTTGTTACTTTTAGTGACACCATTGGGCGCTTAGTATTTGCCCCAGTAGAGATTCCGGTTGGAATTATTATGGGAGTTGTAGGGGCACCATTCTTTCTTTATTTACTAAGGAGGGAGACATAATGGATATCTTAGAAGCGAAACAGATTGACTTAAGCTATGAAGAAAAATTAATTGTGGAATCTCTCGATCTTTCTATTAAGGAAGGAAGAATATATTCCCTTTTAGGGCCAAACGGTTCAGGGAAAAGTACTATCTTAAAAGCATTATCACGGAATTTAAAGACACAAAAAGGTACGGTTTATTTAGATGGAAGCGCTATCCATAAAATGAACACAAAAGAGGTTGCTAAAATCATGGCAGTCTTATCTCAGTCCCCTCAATCCCCTCCTTATTTAACCGTAAAGGACTTAGTGGAATATGGCCGTTTCCCCCACCAACGATTCTGGGAGAGGTTATCCTCGGAGGATAAAGAGATAGTCAGTTGGGCAATAGAAAAAACAGGCTTAACTTCTTTTACCGACAGATTAGTAAATACGTTATCAGGGGGAGAAAGGCAAAGAGCTTGGATTGCAATGGCTCTTGTTCAAAAACCATCCATTCTTCTTCTAGATGAACCGACAACATTTTTAGATATCGCTCATCAGCTAGAAGTAATGGAACTTGTCACATCGATTAACAAGGAATATGGAATTACTATCGTGATGGTATTGCACGATATGAACCATGCTTCGAGATATTCAGACGAACTAATCGTATTAAAGGATGGAAAGATTTTTGCACAAGGATCTCCAATTAAAGTCATGAATGAGCATACCTTAAAAAGTGTTTTTGGAGTAGAAGCAGATATTTGGATTGATAAAAAACATGGTAAACCAGTTTGTATCGCACAAGAGTTAGCACACCATGCTGAATTGAATGATAGAAAAAATAAAACGTTAATTGGAGGTTAAAACACATCATGAAAGCAGATAGAATTTGTTATCCACTCACTGCCATTGTGGGTCAGGAGAAAATGAAGCTTGCCCTTATTTTAAATAGTATTAACCCAAACATTGGCGGGGTTCTTATAAAAGGAGAAAAGGGCACGGCGAAGTCTACAGCTGTTCGTTCTTTAGCCGATTTATTAAAAGATAGTAAGGTTGTAGAATTACCATTGAATGCGACAGAAGATCGTGTCATTGGAACGTTAGACATTGAACAAGCGATTAAACATGGAGAAAAAAAGTTCGAACCTGGTATTTTATCGGAAGCCCATGAGCAAATCTTATACATAGATGAAATTAATTTATTAGATGACCATCTTGTCGATGTTTTACTAGATGTGGCAGCAATGGGTGTAAATACGATTGAAAGAGAAGGGATTTCTTACTCACACCCATCCCAGTTTATGTTAGTGGGGACAATGAACCCAGAAGAAGGTGATTTGCGTCCTCAACTCCTTGACCGCTTTGGTCTCTCTGTAGAAGTAATTGGAGAGCAGCATTTAGAGGATCGAGTAGATGTTATCCGAAGAAGAATGGAATTTGAAGAAGACAAAGGGAAGTTCCAACAAAAATATAGGAAGGAGCAAGAGAAATTAGCCAATAAGATTAAACTGGCTAAAGAACTTTTGAGGGACGTAAAGGTACCAGATTATATTTATGAACTGATTGCAAAGCTATCGATCCAGTTAAAAGTGGACGGACATCGAGCAGATTTGACCGTTCTAAAAGCGGCAGCAGCCTTGGCTGTCTTTGAAGGAAGAACCGAAATCCTACCAGCAGATGTTCAAACTGTTGCAAAATTTGTTTACCCGCATCGTATGAGGAGAACCCCTTTCCAAGACAAAGGTGTAGATATGACACAAGTGGATGCTCTCATTAATGAACTTGAGGTCGTGTAAGGGAGGGTCAAATAAGCGTGGAACGTATCAGTACCTATCCATTCTCAGCAATCGTCGGTCAAACCTCTGTGAAAAAGGCGATTCTATTAAACTTAATAAATCCAAAAATCGGGGGAATTCTTTTATCTGGTCAAAAAGGAACGGCTAAATCTACAATTATTCGCGGTATATCACATATTGATTCCGAAAAAAAGGTGATCGAATTACCCCTTAGCATTACAGAAGATCAATTAGTGGGAGATGTTGATTTAGAAAAAACAATTCAAACGGGAATAAAGCAGTTTAAGCCTGGTGTATTACATCGAGCGCACGAGCAGATTTTATATATTGATGAAGTGAATCTATTGAACCAGCATATTATAAAAATGCTCGTTGATTCCAACTCATCAGGAATTACCGTTGTAGAAAGAGAAGGAATTTCTGCTTCCTATGAATCACAATTTATTTTAATTGGCTCCATGAACCCTGAGGAAGGTAATGTATCACCGCAAATTCTTGACCGCTTCGGATTATATGTCCATGTAGAAGGGGAAGAAGATGTCAATACAAGGGTAGAAGTAATGAAAAGAAGGTTAGCGTTTGAAACAAATAAGGAAACCTTTATGGAACAGTTTAAAGATGAATCCCATGCAATTCAAAAGAAAGTCGAAGAGAGTAGAGTACGTTTAGCCTCGATGAATGTTACGGAAAAAATGATGAGCGATGCTGCTGTAATTGCTAAGGAGGCAAACTGTGAAGGGCATCGTAGTGATTTAGTTTTAATTGAAACGGCGAAGGCGATGGCTGCTTTAGATGGAAGAGAAGAAGTTAAAACAGAGGACTTCTATGAGGCTGCTAAATATGTCCTTCCTCACCGACAGAAAGAAGAAAACTCTTCTACACCACAGTCGGAGAAAAATAATGAAAATCCATCCAACAAGGCAGAAGAGATGGCAAATGATCTAGATGAGCAACAGAATGAACAGGCGGAAGAAGAAAGCACGAATTCAGAGCATACAAATTCTTCTCCTTTAAATAGAATCGTTAATGAAGGGGACTCACAGGAAAAAGATAGTGATCCAAACGAAAAAAAACCGAACCACCCTATTCCGAACGAACAAGAGGGTATAGCAGAGATCGGTGAAGAAATGGATATAAAGGCTTTAAAGGATCTTAAAGCCTTTATTAGCGACCAGAAGGTACGAGAAGGTAGCGGGAAGCGTTCCGTTGCAAGGACAGAAACGAAACAGGGACGTTATGTTAAAGCGACTATACCACGTGGCAAAGTAACAGATTTAGCATTAGCTCCTACGCTACGTGCAGCTGCACCTTACCAAAAAAATCGTACAAAACGAGAAGGAATATTTTTTACCATTGAACAACAAGATTTGCGTCAAAAGGTAAGAGAAAAAACAATTGGTAATACGTTGTTATTTTTAGTAGATGCTAGTGGGTCTATGGGAGTAAAGAAGCGAATGGAGGCAGTAAAGGGAGCCATCCTTTCTTTGTTGCAAGATGCGTACCAAAAGCGAGACGAAGTTGGAATGATAGCTTTTCGTAACAACCGTGCCGATGTCGTTTTAGATATTACTGGCAGTGTTGATATGGCACATAAACAATTGAAGGAATTACCTACGGGAGGAAAAACCCCTTTAGCTTTAGCACTAGTAAAAGGTTATGAGAAATTAAATCATGTAAACCAACAGGGATCTAATATAATTCCTTTTCTAATTCTTGTTACAGATGGAAGGGCAAACGAAGCCTATAGTGGTAAGTACCCACCATTAGATGAAGCCCTGATAATCGCGAAAGAAATCAGAAATGAAAATGTTCCTTCTCTTATCATTGATACAGAACAAAGCAGGGTTCCTTTAGGGTTGGCGAAAAAGCTGGCCGAACACCTCGGTGGAATGTACGTTAAACTTGATGAAATGAAATCATCCAGTATTTACGAAGCAGTTAAAAAGAACATCTGATTCAAGGAGGAGGCAAGATTAATGAAGATAACGGTATTAACTACATCGACAGCGGCAATTAGTGACCTTATTCATACGTATGAGAGTAGAATTCCGAAAACGGTCGGGGAATTAATTGATTTACAATTATTTGATGTGGAAAATTATGTAGAAGCTCAAATACCAAAAATGAAAGCTCGAATTATAGATTCTCAAATAGTGTTACTAGATTTACATGGTACGCCACAACAACTAAATCAGGAAGTAATAAGTAGTTTATCATTATCGACCCAGTTTGTAGTTCCCATCAATGGTGAAAGAGGTGAGCTTCAAAACTATTTTAAGCTAGGAAGTTTATCTGCTCAAGATTTAGAAGGGGAGAAGCAACACGGTCGTCCATTAAGCTTAATAGAAAAAAAGCAAAGACTTAGTGAGAAGTTATCAAAGGAAAAACTACAGGATTTTAAGAATTACATAAAAATCGTAGAATATTGGAGATTAGCTGGAGAAACAAATATGAAAAGTCTTCTTTTCTTCCTTTTAAAAGGATATGGAAGCTATTTCGGTTTATCCAGTACGGAAAAAGCAGCGATTCCCTCCTTCGATGTTCCAAAAGGCGTACAGGAAACAGCTATCTATAATCCAATAACGGATCAGATTTTTAGCTCTTATGAAGAACTCGTTCAACATAGTGAATTCGATGAAAAGAAACCATCTGTTGGGATTGTATTTACGAATTACAGCTACCCTGTTCGTACAACAGACGCCATTTCAGAAATGATGCGAAGACTGCAGAAGTTTGCAAATGTTGTACCTATTTCCTATTCAAGGGGAAGTGTGCAGGAAATAGAGAAACTACGGAAATTTTTAATAGACAGTAATGGATCAAGAATTGATCTCCTATTGAACTTTGTACCATTCCGTTTAGGGGCAGGTCCTGTAGGGGGAAACCCTGAAATTGGCAAGCAATTTTTGGAAGAATTAAATGTACCAGTCTTACATCCATTTTTTATTACAAGACGAAAAAGAGAAGATTGGGAAGCATCTTCACAAGGGGTAACTTCTTCAGAATTTTCCGTTTCTGTTATGCTTCCGGAGCTGGACGGGAATATTGAAACGATACCAGTAGGTGTCATGGATTCAGTAGAACGAAATGAAGCGTTCGATGTGGAAATTAAGCAACTCCATTTAATTGAAGACCGTGCAGAGAAATTAGTTTCTCGAGTAGAACAATGGCTGAATCTTAGGAGAAAACCAAATCATCAAAAGAAGGTAGCGATTATTGGATATAATTATCCTCCAGGAGAAGGGAACGTCTTTGGTGGATCTTTCCTTGATACGTTGGCTTCCTTAGAAACAATAATAAAACGCCTTCATAAGGAAGGATACGAGATCCCTGTTTTAACGAAAGAACAATTACAAAAAAAGTTTGTTGAAGGGAAAATCGTAAATTCACCTGAATGGGTAAGCGGTGATGAACAAATTGATTATATTCGCTATAAAAGAGATAAATATGAGACTGTGCTTAATGACAAGATCCTAAACGATGTAGAAAAAGAATGGGGACGAACACAAACCATGATGACGGATGAAGGTGAATTTTTAATCCCTGGGGTTATGGAAGGTCAGACATTTATCGGTTTGCAGCCAACTCGCGGTATTCACGAGAACCCTGAGAAGTCATACCATGATAAAAGCCTGCCGCCGCATCACCAGTATATTGCGTATTACCAGTGGTTAAAGGAAGAGTTCAAAGGGGATGTCATTATCCATGTAGGTACACACGGCACATTAGAATTTCTATCTGGAAAAGAGTGTGGCATGTCAGGTGACTGCTACCCTGACCTATTAGTTAATGATATTCCTCATTTATATCTTTACTATACTGGAAACCCAGCGGAAGCCATGATAGCCAAACGCCGCTCTCATGCCGCTCTTATTAGCTATCAGTCTCCGCCATTCCAAGAAAGTGAATTATATGGGGAGCTGCTGCCATTAGAGACGCTGTTTAATGAATATCATGAAGTGGAAAGAACCAATCCAGAGCAAGGGAAAGAATTAGAACAAAAGCTAATGGAAAAATCAAAAGAATTACATTTTGCTGTGGAAGATATAGAGGAATTAGAAAAAGAGCTTTACCGTATAAAGAGTTCCTTAATTCCGACTGGGCTACATGTGTTTGGTACAGCCTATTCGGAGAAGGAAGCAGCGGATTATATGAAATTCGTGTTGAAGTTTGATCGGGGCAGTATCAAGTCACTCCCTAAGCTCATAGCGGAATCCAAACAATTAAATTATGATGTTTTAACAGGGGAGAATAACACAAAAGAGATTGCAATGATTAATGAAGAAGTAGATCAACTTATTAAAGAGTATGTGACAGAAGGTAAACTTTGCCATCATGTATTTGGTAAAGAAGAGTTAAAGCAGCAGATTACAGACACACTCCAGTTCGGTATGGAAGCTTATACAGCTAGTCAGCAAAACAATGAATTAGAAGGGTTAATAAAAGCTCTAAACGGTGAGTTCATCCCTGCTCGATTAGGAGGAGATATGGTACGGGATCCTTCCGTTTTTCCAACAGGCTGTAATTTATATCAATTTGATCCGCGGCTCGTTCCTAGCGAAAGTGCTTATGAAAGAGGGAAGAAAGTAGCCGATCAGACGATAGAGAAATATTTAAATAAAACGGGTAATTATCCAGATAAGGTAGGGGTTGTTCTTTGGGGCTTAGAGACATCTCGTACACAAGGGGAAACGTTAGGACAAATCCTGCATTATTTAGGTATTAAAGTGATCCATCGGCCAGGAATGATTAGGCAGACGTATGAAATAGTTCCAATCGAAGAATTAGGACGGCCAAGAATCGATGTGGTATTAAATATAAGCGGCATGTTTAGAGCCATGTTCCCTAATATGATAGAGGATCTTAGTGACTTATTCATCCAAATAAGTGAACGTAAGGAAACAGAAGAAGAAAACTTTATGAAAAGAAATACAAATCAAATTTTAGAGCAGTTAAAATCGGAGGGGTTAGGTAATGAAGAGGCTATGGAGCTAGCCTCCGCCCGTATTTTTGGTCCTTCGGAAGAGGAATACGGTACCAATGTTACAAGTTTAATTGAAACGAAAAATTGGGAAGAGGAAGCTCAAATTGGTCAATCCTACCTTAACAGCTTACAGCATGTGTATACGAAAAATCACTACGGTAAACCGATGAAAGAACTACTAACTACCCATTTAAAGAAGGTTGAAATCATCTCGCAAATTCGCAGTACGCCTGAACATGAAGTAGTAGATTTAGACCACTATTATGAGTACTTCGGTGGAATGTCTAAATCGGTAGAGAATGCCAAAGGGGCAAAGGCAGAAGTCTATATAAGTGATACAACCACAAGTCAAATTGAAACGGAAGACGTGGAGCATGCCATTGCAAGAGGGGTAAGAACAAGAATAACGAATCCGAAATGGATCGATGCCATGCTAGAGCATGATTATCACGGTGTACAAAAGATTGCGGAAAGGTTTGAAAATATTTTAGGATTAGCAGCCACTACAAATAAAGTGGATAACTGGATTTTTAATCGTCTCCACTCTACTTATATTGAAAATGAAGAGTTGAAAAAAAGATGTACGGAAAATAACCGATGGGCTTATCTTCACATGGTAGAAACCTTATTAGAAAGCAACCAGCGAGGGTATTGGGAAGCGACAGAAGAGCAGTTAAATGAGCTAAGAAATACGTATTTAGATTTAGAAGGAAGTATGGAGGAAACGACTGTTTAATAAATCAGTAGACCACGTACGAAAAACAGGGATGCTTAATAGCTTTGAAAGTAGCCAATTAAATGATGAAAGTGAGTGGAAGTGATGTCTAGTGTGATAATTTTTGCCTATGGAGCACCTGGTTCTATGGACAATCTGAAAGAATACTATACGCATATACGCCATGGCAATGCACCAAGTGAGGAGGAATGGAGGCTGTTAAAGAACAATATCTATAATATTGGAAAAACAGACCTTCTATGCTCGATCACAGAACGCCAAGGGGAGGCTTTAATACACTCGCTGAAACCCTATTTTGAAGCTAAAGTGAAAGGGTATACCGCTTATAAACATACTGCCCCTTTTGTGGAAGATGTAGCATGTGATTTGTTATCTGTTACTTCTAATATTGAAGTCTTATATGATATCGGATATGATTGCCAGCCATTATGTAAAAAGTGGGGCTTAGAATTTATAAGAACAGAGATTCCTACCGACTCCTATGATTTTATCATTGCCCTAACGAATATTGTAAAAAGAAAGGGTTACAACCTTCAGTAAAGTTCAGATGAATAGTTATTAAAGATAATATGGACAATGCACCGAGAGGCTCCATGGATGCGGTTAAGAAATTATAGAAATGAGGCTGGGACATAACTAAAGTGTTTAAATGAAAATACGAACAATGCAATACCATAGCGAAGTATATTTCCGAAGCGATTTATATGCTCCGTTCCGATTTCTCATTAATTAAACACTTTTGTCCCAGTCCTCATTTTTAATATGGGTCAGATGGGTGTCCCATTTCCTCTGCTTCTCTAACAGCTTCATCCATTTTTGTATCAAGATTATCATTACCTGCTTTTTCTATTCCTTCTTTAATTCTTCTTCCGTAGTCTTCATCACATTGAGTGAGCATGTCTACCATGCGGTCTTGAATTTCTTTTCTACAAGCAGCGAGAGCACTAGAGAGGTTAGATATTAATTCTTCACGCTCCCAATCACTAAATCTTCGATATGTTTCACCAGCTTGTCCAAAGTTATTTTCCCTTGATATTTTCTCTCTCTTCAAATTTCCTTCAACATAAGGTTCATGTTCTTTACCTGGATTCTCCGCTTCTTTTAAACCACCAATAATAGAAGGTTCATAATTTACATGTGGATTTTGATATTTTCCAAAATCCGTTCTAAAATCCATTTGTCCTCCTTCTTGGTTGGTTGCAACATGCTTTTTGGCCTTATTAATTGGCAGTTGTAAATAGTTAGATCCCACACGGTAGCGTTGTGTATCAGAGTACGAGAATGTTCTCCCTTGGAGTAATTTATCATCTGAGAAATCAAGCCCATCCACTAAGACACCTGTTCCAAATGCAGCTTGTTCCACTTCTGCAAAATAGTTTTCCGGGTTTTTATTAAGGACCATTTTACCGACCTTATACCAAGGGAAGTCTTCTTTATACCAAAGCTTTGTAGGGTCTAATGGATCGAAGTCTAACTCTGGATGCTCCCCATCTTCCATAATTTGAACATAAAGCTCCCATTCTGGATAATCTCCTTGTTCAATTGCTTCATAAAGGTCTTGAGTAGCATGATTAAAGTTTTTGGCTTGTATTTGGTCTGCTTCCTTTTGGGTCAAGTTTTTAATTCCTTGAACAGGTTCCCAGTGGTACTTTACTAATACTGCTTTCCCTTCTTCGTTTACCCACTTATACGCGTGCACACCTGAGCCTTGCATCTCTCGATAATTGGCAGGTATGCCCCATGGTGAAAATAAAAAGGTAATCATATGCATGGACTCAGGAGTTTGGCATAGGAAGTCAAACATCCTTTCAGGGTCTTGTATGTTTGTAACTGGGTCTGGTTTAAAGGAGTGTACCATATCTGGAAATTTTAACGGATCTCTAATGAAAAAAATCTTCAAATTATTTCCGACTAAGTCCCAATTCCCATCTTCCGTATAAAATTTTACAGCAAATCCCCTTGGGTCACGCAATGTTTCAGGGGAATGCCCTCCATGCACTACTGTGGAAAAACGAACAAATACTGGAGTTTGATTTTCCGTATTCGTAAACACTTTAGCACGAGTATATTTAGAGATAGGTTCATCTCCAACTTTACCGTATGACTGAAAATACCCGTGCGCACCAGCTCCACGGGCATGTACGACACGTTCAGGAATCCTTTCACGATCAAAGTGGGTCACTTTTTCTAAGAAATCATAATTCTCTAATGTTGTGGGACCTCTATTACCTACCGTTCGGACACTTTGGTTATTTGTAATTGGATGTCCCTGACGATTCGTTAACATATCGTCTTCATTATGTTGTTCATGAGTCATGTATGTAACCTCCTTTTTTTAACTGTATTACTATTCCCTGAAATGAAATGGAAATATGTAAGTAACGAAGTGAAATTTTTACATTTTGTTAAAAATCAAAAGGAAGTTGATATTACAGGGGAAATCGGTTCATCTTGGATTTCCCCTGTATCTATTTATCTTTTAAGGAGACTTGATGCTGGGGGACTTTAAGTGTTTATTTAGAATATTTTCTTTCTGTCCCTTTCTTCCTTAAGCATTTCTACTGCTTCACGGAAACGTTGCGAATGAACGATTTCTCTTTCTCTAAGAAAACGAAGGCCGTCATTTAAATCTGGATCATCACTCATATCAATAATCCATTGATAGGTTGCCCGTGCCTTTTCTTCTGCAGCAATATCTTCGTATAAATCTGTGATTGGATCTCCTTTTGCTTGAATATAGGATGCTGTGAAAGGAACACCACTAGCATTTTGATAAAATAACGCATTATCATGATTCACGTAATGATCCTCAATTCCTGCCGCCTTCAACATCTCTGGGGTGGCATCCTTCGTCAACTTATAAATCATCGTTGCGATCATTTCTAAATGGGCAAATTCTTCCGTTCCAATATCCGTGAGTAAACCAATGACTTTATCTGGAATCGTATAACGTTGGTTTAAATAACGGAGTGCAGCGGCAAGTTCACCATCGGCTCCGCCATATTGTTCAATCAAATATTTAGCTAGTCTAGGATTACATTCGCTTACCCTTACTGGATATTGCAGCTTTTTCTCATAAATCCACATATTTTCTCCCCCTTCTTATTTATATCTGCCATGGCCAAGGTGGATCGTTCCAATTCCATGGATAATCACTATAGCTGTTACCAAATTGTTGGAGCGGACCGAACTTTTCTTCAAATTGATTCTTTAAGATTCTTCTTGCGTGAGAGAATTCATTAAATTGTGTTATTGCATTATAGTCATCAGGGTGAGTATCTAAGTATAAAGTTAACTCAACTAGAACGAAGTCTAACGTTTGAAGCTCTTCCATCATCGTATAAAACTCTTGAGGCAGCTGCTTATTACTCATAAGGACCTCTCCTTTTCTCATTGGGTCCGTAATAAGGATCATAAAATACTTTCCATAGAGTTCCAGCCTTCAGTGCTTCTTTTGGTGAAAATTGTTCTAAGTTCTGGGGTTGATAACCTAAATAAAGTTGGGCCGGAGTATAATATGTCTTCTCGCGAACTGGTGGACAGGGATCGAAAGGACTAATATAAGGATGGTACGTTTTCCTAAGGGTAAAGTTCTTCACACATCACTCCTCCTTCCATTTAATTGAAATCAATCTCAATTAGTATATGAGGAACAGTGATTGTCTTAGCACCATAGATAAACCACAACTGAGGGTAGATTCATCCAGAGAGATTTAATTAAACAGATACGATGTTTTTTTTATTTTGACCATTATATAAATGAATTTGACCGTGAGTATTAAATCCATTAAACTGTATGTAAATCGTAATTATTACGATTTACATACAGAGATAGGGGAGGGATTAAATGCTTAATGATCTATATCGAAAGTTAGTCATGGAGCATGCGAAATATAGGCGCAATCACAAGCGATTAGAAGGGGAGAATGTACGGAAGGTCCATTATAAAAACCCTACTTGCGGGGATGTAATAACCTTATACATTCAATTAGAAGGGGAAAGAATTAACGATGTTGCCTTTGAAGGGGAGGGATGCAGTATTAGTATGGCTTCCTCCTCTATGATGACAGAGCTCATTAAAAATAAGGATTTAAATAATGTCTCCATAGTAAGGAATGAGTTTGAACAATTAATTCGTAAGGGTAAACAGTCCAATGACGATATTGATCTTGGGGATGCAATGTCGTTACGGGGGGTATACAGACTACGAGCGCGTCACAACTGTGCTTTAATGGCGTGGCAAGCATTGGATAAACTATTGGCTGATGTAAGTGCTTATAAAGGTGTTGAAAAATAGCAGCACTTTTATGAAAAAACTTTAAAGTAAAACTTAGTGATAAAATTTTTTTAAGGTATAAATCGTGATCATTACGATTTATCGATGGCAATACTATAAATTGGAGGAAGTAAAAATGAATAAAAGTAATAAAGTTCCTGTTACAGTTTTAACTGGATTTTTAGGAGCTGGGAAAACCACGCTACTAAATTATATTTTAAGTGCCAATCATGGGAAAAAGATTGCCGTTATTGTTAACGAGTTTGGGGAAGTTGGCATTGATAACCAATTAGTAGTTGGTGCTGATGAAGAAATTTTTGAAATGAATAATGGGTGTATTTGCTGTACTGTACGAGGAGATTTGATTCGTATTCTTCATGAATTAAAAGAAAAAAGAAGTAGTAGTGATGAAAAGAAGAAGTTAGAATTTGACCGCATCGTTATTGAAACAACAGGTCTTGCAGATCCAGGTCCTGTTGCTCAAACCTTTTTCGTAGATCCTTCTATATCCGAATACTATCATTTAGATTCCATCGTTACCGTAGTTGATTCCTATCATGCTCATGATCAGTTAGACAGATCACATGAAGCACAAGAACAGGTTGCTTTCGCAGATGTGCTCCTCCTTAACAAGGTAGATTTAGTGAGTGAAGAAGAATTAACTACATTGGAAAACAGGTTAAGGAGAATCAATCCATCTGCTGCTATTCAATATGGAGAGCATAGTCATGTGGAATTAGATAAAATCTTAGATTTATATTCCTTTGATTTAGATAAAAAGCTTGAAATAGCACCTAATTTTCTAAGTGAACATCACCACCATCATCACGATGACCATGTAAAAGCAATTGTATTAAGAACGGATAGGCCATTAAACCTAAAAAAAGTAGAAATGTGGATGGATACAGTTATTGAAATACTTGGACCTAGTATGTACCGTTACAAAGGAATTTTTAACATTGAAAATTTAGATAATAGAGTAGTGTTTCAGGGTGTTCATATGTTATTCGCAGGTCACGCAGATCGACCTTGGGAGCGAAATGAAAAACGGATGAGTGAAATGGTTGTCATTGGGAAAGATTTAGATGGAAAGTGGTTCCAAGAGCAATTTGAAAAGTGTACATCGGCTTAAAAAGGGGGAAATGAAATGGCAACATGGGTTTTAAGGGAAACCACGCATCACGTATTTATTTGTAACGGGGGAAGCTGTACAAAGGCAGGGGCGGAACAATTAGTTCAAGCCGTCAGAAAGGAAATTGGAGAAAGAGGCTTGGATGGTAGAATACATACGTCAAGAACACTTTGTAATGGGCGATGTCAAGATAAATGTGTTTTAATCTCCTACCCAGAGGGATACTGGTATAAGGAAATGACAAGTGAAGATGCCCCTCCGTTTGTTGAATCATTATTAACAGGTGAAATAATGGAAGAGAAATTAAGTCTTTCATTTGATGGTAGTGGGTTTCAACCTACAGAAGGTACTTTTGTAGGTATAGACAAACAACGAGAAACTGTGGAGAAAGTCTCGAAGAAGTTATAAAAACACTAACACTTTCATTTTTAAATTATGGGTAGTTGAATAGGTAAAAAATCATCAAAGGCACAAAGAACTTCGGTTCTGCGTGCCTTTTTCTAGTTGTATTAGGATCCGTAACATTTAACCTAAAGGGAAGGATAAACATAGGAAAAATAGGACAACAAAAATAAAAGTTTGTAAGAGATTAATTGGGAATTTATTCACTTTACATATTAAATTAGCTAGTTTAATATAGGTAAATCGGAATCATTACTATTTACGGTTTTTAAGTTTCATTTTAAAACACTATAACAGAAGGAGAGAATGAAAGAATGTTTAACAAATATGCTTTTTTTGGTTTAATTTTGATTGCCCTTCTTGCTTTTGCTGCGGGATGTGGAAGTAAAAGCGAGAATAGTGTTTCTCAAGCACAGGAAGAAGGTACAAGTGAATCTTCTGAAAAAGGGAGTAAATCTTTAACACTACTATTTAGTTTTCCCTCTGCAACCATTGATCCTCATCAGGACTGGATGGGGGTTCGAGCAGGTATAGCAGAAACGTTAGTGAAAATTGATGAGGAATTAGAAATTCAACCTTGGTTAGCAGAATCATGGGAGCAAACGGATGAAAAAACATGGACATTTAAGATCAGAGATGGCATTACATTCCACGATGGCACGTTAGTAGATGCCCAAGCTGTAAAGGCTTCGTTTGAACGTCTACTTGATGTAAATCAGGCAATGGCATCTACGTTAAAAATTGAATCTATGGAAGCAAATGGTCAAGAGATTACCTTTATCACATTAGAGGAATACCCTGTATTTCCTTCTGAACTGGTCCATGTAAATGCTTCTATTATTAAGGCAGACTCTGACAATGTCAGTGAAAAACCAATCGCAACAGGTCCTTTTCAAGTGGTTAACTTTACATCTGAAACAGAGATTAACCTAGAAAGATATGAGGCCTACTGGGATGGTGCTGCAAATATAGACGACGTGACGATAAAGTTTAATTCTGATGGAAATGTCAGGGCTCTTGCTCTTCAATCGGGTGAAGCAGATATTGCTTATCATTTACCACCAGAGGCGTTAGAACCAATCGAGCGTTAGGAAGACCTTCGTGTAGAATCTGTATCTAGTTTACGTGTTCATTTCATTCTTTATAATAACGCAACGCCAGCATTACAAGATGTAAACGTTCGAAAAGCGCTGGATCTACTAGTCAATCGGCCAATTTCAGTAAATGAGATTATGAATGGGCATGCTACAGTTGCAAATGGTCCGTTTCATTCCGATTTTCCTTTTGCTAAAGAAGGGGTTCCTGAAAGCTATGATCCTGCACAGGCAGAGGAGTTATTAAAAAAGGCTGGCTATGAAAAAAATCAAGATGGGAAGCTTGAAAAAGATGGAGAGATCCTAGAGTTAACGTTAACAACTTTCCAAGGGCGACCGGAGCTCCCATTAATGGCGCAATACTTACAAGCAGAAGCAGCTAATATAGGAATTCAGCTTAATATTGTAACGGTTGAGAATATTGATAGCTATTTATGGGATCAACAAGATGAATGGGATTTAGTTACATACACTCTTCTGAGTGCACCACGTGGTGATGGTGGATACTTTTTAAATGTAGCGTATTTACCAGATGGGTCATTAAATCCAGGGCAAATTAACATTCCAGAATTAAATGAAATAATCGAAAAATTAAATATGACTTCCGACTTTAATGAGCGAATTGATTTACAGAAAAAAGCTGTAGATATTATCCAGGAAGAGGTTCCACAATCGTTAATTTTACATCCTCATATCATTGTAGGAGTAAATGAACGTGTTAAAAACTGGAGCCCAGGATCAGAGGAGTACTATCTAATTACCAATAAAATGGATGTTCAGTAATGGAATGGAGGCTGGGAAATAACTTAAGTTTTTAAATGAAAATACGAACAATGTATCACTATAGCGGAGGAAATATACGTAGACTCCTGCGGGAGCAAAGGCAAAGGTGAGACCCCACAGTGCGTAAGCGCGAGGAGGCTCACCAGCCGCCCGCGGAAAGCGAAGTATATTTCCGAAGTGATTTATATGCACCACAATTTTTTCTGTTTCGTTCGGATTTCTCATTGATAAAACACTTTTGTCCTAGCCTCTTTTCTTGTAAAACAAAAGGCCACTTTTAGTTTTTCGGTCTTAGTTAATAATATAGCAGGTGACTAATGTGCGTATAGTTTTATCAATGATAGGATCAAGACTCATTCAGTTAGTTGTAATGGTATTGGTTTTATCTTTTGTAACGTTTTTGTTGATGAAAATCACACCAGGAGATCCCATTCGAGCAATTTTAAAGGTAGACGATGTGATAACGACAACAGCGGAAGAGGAGAAATTAAGGGAAGAGTATGGATTCGATCAACCAATTTTGATCCAATATAGTCGATGGTTACTGGGGATAGTACAATTTGATCTGGGTGAATCACTCATAGCAAATAAACCGGTTTTAGACATGATTATGGGACGTCTGCCAGCTTCCATAGCTTTGGCAACAGGAGGTTTAGTGGTGCTCTTTTTGATTTCCGTTCCCCTTGGCGTATTAGGAGCTGTTTATGAAGGTAGGTGGCCAGACTATATAAGTCGTTGGTTTGCGTTAGTTGGTGCTTCCATTCCTAGATTTTGGCTTGGACTTTTATTAATTTATTTCTTTTCATTAAAGCTTAACCTGCTTCCCGTTATGGGGAATGGAACGTTAGCCCATTTTATTTTACCCTCTATTACTTTGGGGGTTGCTATGGCACCACTATATATTAGGCTTTTAAGAGAACGACTTATTTCTACGCTACAAAGCTCCTATATTGAAGCAGCGAAGGCAAGAGGGCTAAGAAAAGAGCGAATCCTCATTTTTCACGCGTTAAGAGGGAGTCTCGTTCCGTTAATTACGATGTTCGGATTAAGTATCGGTAGTCTACTCGGTGGAATAACGGTGATTGAAATCCTTTTTTCTTGGCCAGGGATGGGGGAACTGATCGTTCAAGGGGTAATGCAGCGTGACTACCCTGTCATTCAAGGTTACATCCTGATTGTAGGTTTCCTCGTTGTCATTACAAATCTTATCGTAGACTTACTGTACCTAGTGATTAATCCTCAAATCAAACAAGGAAAGGAAGTTGTCTAGTGGAAGTAACAGTTATCAAAAAAGCAAGACTCCTTCATAATCCAAGTATGGTTTTTGGGATGATCCTTACTATTTTTCTTGCTGGTATTATTTTTGTTGGGGGGGCTTTCGTTCCATATAGTCCCTTTGAAATTAATATGGGAAACAGACTCCAAGGTGCTTCATCTGTTCATTGGTTTGGAACAGATCAATTAGGGCGTGATGTGTTTGCACGAATGGTATATGGTGCTCAGTTAACGATCGGTCTAGGGGTGTTTGCCATCGTTATGGCATTATGCATTGGTGTTCCAATCGGTCTTCTTTCTGGTTATATTGGTGGGAAAATCGATGCGTTTTTCATGAGAATGATTGATGGGGTTTTAGCGTTTCCTGATTTTATTTTAGCGATTGCAATTGCGGGGATGTTAGGACCCAGTTTAACAAACCTCATTATTGCGATAGTTTTAGTTAGGTGGATTGTTTATGCTCGTGTTGTTCGGGGATTAGTCCTAGCTGAAAAGGAAAAAGAATACGTGTTAGTTTCAAAGGTCTCGTATTCTAGCACCTTCAAAACTATTCGAATGCATTTATTACCTCAAGTGATGCCAGACATTATTGTAATGGCTGCGATTGATATTGGAAAAGTAATTTTACTTATTTCGGCATTCTCCTATATTGGTCTTGGTGCGCAGCCACCTATACCAGAATGGGGTGCAATGCTTAATGATGGGCGTGCCTATTTTCAAGTGGTACCTTCCCTTATGATTTACCCTGGACTTGCCATTATGTTAACGGTTCTCTGTTGCAACTTACTCGGAGATGGCTTAAAAAGTTACTTTGATATTCGGAAAGGAAGGGATTATTTGTGAGAGAACCCGTAATTTCCATACAAAATTTATTGATTGAAAGTAGCATTGGACAGAAAACGATTTTAAATAAGGTGAACTTAGAAGTAGCCAAAGGTGAGATTGTTGGCTTAATTGGAGAGAGTGGAAGTGGAAAAAGTATAACTGCGAGGGTCCTATTAGGCTTACTCCCGTCTGGTATGAACGTTCGAGGTCAAATCTTTTTTCAAAATGAAAATCTATTAACCATGTCTGCAAAAGAGCATAGAAAACTACTTGGAAAAGAGATAGGGGTCATTTTTCAAGATTATCGTGGAAGCTTCACTCCGTTTATTAAAATAGGAAAGCAGATGGCAGAAACGATTCGTACGCATCATGTCGTCAGTAAAAAAGAAGCAAAAAACATCTCTTTACAAGTTCTTGAGGAAATGGGATTGGATTCTAAACGTGTTTATTCAAGTTATCCGTTTCAATTAAGTGGCGGACAGGTTCAACGAGCGGCCATTGCCATTGCCCTAGCATTAAAACCTTCTTTACTAATATGTGATGAGGTAACGACTGCCTTGGATGTGATGAGTGGTGAAAAAGTACTAGATTACATCGACCATATTCGTAAAGAAACAGGTTGTGCGGTATTAATGATTACACATGATTTAATGCAGGCCTACAAGCGTACGGATCACATATACGTTATGCATCAAGGTAAAATCGTAGAAGAAGGTGATCCAGAACAAATTCGTTGTTATCATCAACATCCTTATACAAAGAAACTATGTTCTTGCTTGCTTTCCCTTCCAGGGGAAAACAATTTAGTCGTAAATGAAAGAGTGAATTCTATATGAGTTTATTAGTAGTAGATAAATTATCTAAACAATACAACAAAAGTTTTCAAGCATTAGATCATATATCCTTCCAGGTTTGTGAAGGGGAAAGCATTGGAATTGTTGGGGAAAGTGGAAGTGGAAAAAGTACATTGGCTAAACTCTTATTAGGACTCGAAATTTATAAGGAAGGGCGTATCACGTTTAATGGCGAGGAAATCCCACCGAAAAAACGGTCCCTATTTCGACAGTACCGAAAAGATGTTCAAATGATCTTCCAAGACTCGACAAGTACATTGAATCCAAAATTGCCGATATGGAAAAGCCTCCTTGAACCTTTAAACAATTTCAAGGATTTCACTCCTTCCTTTTTAAAAGGTAGTTTCTCACAAAAAGAAACTGCAGAAAGGCTTTTAGAAATGGTGGGGTTAGATAAAGAAATGGCCGATCGGTATCCATGGGAACTAAGTGGTGGACAAAAGCAGCGAGTCAGTATTGCTAGGGCGTTAAGCATTGAACCATCGTTACTTGTTTGTGATGAACCGACAGCAAGTTTAGATGTGACGATTCAAGTTCAAATATTACACCTCCTGAAAGACATTCAAAAGACAACAAATATGGCAATTCTTTTTATTTCACATGATATACGAGCAGTAGCACATCTTTGTGATAACGTATTAGTTCTGAAAAATGGTTCTATTGTGGACCAATTTAGACTGGGAGATCTTTATGATATCCATCGTCACCCCTATACAAAAGCTTTAGTTCAAGCGGCAACTCTTGAGTGAGAGCTTTTCAACATATAAAAAATCAAGGCGGTTGTATGATAACGGAAACGAAACCGATGATACAGCAAGAAATAGTTAGTCATAAAGCTTTTTTAATGCTAGCTATTCCATTAATCGTATCTACCCTAACAACACCACTGTTAGGAGCTGTTGATACGGCAGTGGTTGGGCATCTAAATAATCCGTCATATATTGGTGGGGTGGCTGTCGGTGCATTAATATTTAATACATTATATTGGCTGCTAGGTTTTTTACGAGTTAGCACAACGGTTTTTTCTTCGCAAGCTCACGGTATGAAAAGTGAAAACGAAATCCAAACCACATTTTTACGTCCCTTCGTTATTGCATTAGTGGTAGGGATAGTATTTATCCTTTTACAAGTACCGATAAAAACGGCAGCTATATCCATCATTAGTCCATCTGCACAAGTTGCTGTTTTATCTGAGCTTTATTTTGACATTCGTATTTGGGGAGCCCCGTTTGCCCTTGTCAATTATGTTATTTTAGGCTGGTTAATTGGTACGTCAAAAGTAAAATTAGCTTTAATTTTACAAGTTTTTATGAATGTATTAAATATTATTCTAGATGTGTTATTTGTACTTGTTTTTAGTTACGGAGTTGCTGGGGTAGCAGCTGCTAGTTTAATTTCTGAGATTTCAGGTGCTTTAATTGGTGTAGGGATTTTCTTAGGTATTTATAAATTACGTGATCTTCGTCAAAGTGAAGGGATTTTTACGAAAGCTCCTTTCATTAACATGTTAAAGATGAATCGAGATTTATTCATTCGTACAGCTTGCTTATTAACCGTGTTTACTGTATTTACGGCTCAAGGGGCAAAAATGGGGGAGCTTACACTAGCAGTAAATGCTATTTTACTGCAAATTCAGTTTTTGATGGCTTATTTTTTTGATGGAATTTCAAATGCAACAAGCATTCTAGTTGGAAGAGCAGTCGGTGAAAAGAATAAAAGACTCTATACACGTTCGATCCAGCTATCAGCGATTTGGGCATTTGTCGCTTCCATTAGTTTAATGATTCTGTTATTTATCGGAAAGGATTTGGTTATCCCGCTATTTACTAGTATTACCTCCGTTCAGTTACAAACACATGTCTATTTGATATGGATGTTACTCTTTCCTTTAACTATTTTTTGGGGAATTCAATTAAATGGAATTTTTTCAGGAGCAACGAAAGCAGCTCCGATTAGAGATTCCTTAATTATATCGATGGTCGTTTTCTTAGTGAGTGTATGGCTTTTCATTCCCATATGGGGGAACCATGGATTATGGTTAGCTTTTACGTTATTTAGTCTTTCAAGATCCCTTTCCCTTTGGGTGTATTTGCCCCGACTTCAAAAAACGGTGTTTCACTATTGATATTGACTACTAGTAGAGAAAAGTTGGAATGAAAATCTTTCGTTCTAACGAATTCTAATATTATGCTAGAATTCGTGGTTTCTCTATTCTATTTTTTAACCCATCAACAAACACTTTCACATTGGTTTCATCATAGGTTATTTAAATTATATAGCTGTTTAGGCAATTGATTTTTAAAAAAAGCTTGGAGAAGTGAAAGGCGGCGACTCCAGCGGGAAAAGCAACAACTGAAGACCCCGCAGGGCGGTTTTCCCGAGGAGGCTGAAGCGTTGCCCGCGGAAAGCGTCCGCCTGTAGCGACTCCAAGCCATGCTATAATTTTAAAAACAACAATCTATGAGAAAAGAGCCAATTATGAAATAACCAAATTACTATTATTTCTTCAGATGTGGGCAGTAGGGACATTTAGTTGTAGCTGGTAATTCTTTTAATAAACAGCATGTTATCCGTTTGTAATTTTTAGCCGCTTCTTCGAACTTTTGACCAGCAAGGAACTTTCGAAACATGGATGTGCGGGTATGGGGGTGCCAAACGGCATCATCTAACAGTGTCTTTAAGTCCTTTTTACCTTGTTCTAATTCCAGTTGACTATACATCCACTGAACATATCCCCATATGTTTTCCCATAGGGTAATTTTGGATAGATGGCCAAGCATAGACATCCTTTGAACGACGTTATGTCCATATTTCTCCACTATCATCTCTAAGTCGTTTTCCTGAGCAGCTCTTACATACTTTCCATCAAGGTTAAAAGTGATTCCACCTTCATTTTCTACTAAATATATATTTTCTAGAGGGCCGTCCCATATTTTGTGATGTGCTTTTAAAAAAAGCTGGGCTGCTATGAAAAAACCATACCGCCGCATGAAGATAGAAGTGGCTACGGAGTCATTTGGAGTGTCAAATGACTGTTTAACATAGGTTATCAACTGTTTAAATTTCCCGTGAATGATGTCATGAACAGTCATAAACCCAGTGGCTTTATTCTCCACATGAACCTGGTAAAGTTTAAGTTCTTCATAGTTAAACACTTTTTTTCGCCTCATTCATAGTGGGGAGAATACATCGGCCTTTACCATAAGGAATACAATGGGGAGTTCCGAAAATAGGGTCCGTAGCTACCTGACACTCCATTCCAAATACACTTCTTACCAGCTCGCAATTAATGATAGACTCAGGTGTTCCTTGGTTAAATACAGCTCCGTCTTTGATGGCAATGATATTGTGCCCGTAGCGAGAGGCTAAATTAATATCATGTAAAACCATAATAATGGTTCGATTTTGTTTTTCGTTTAGTTCAAATAAAAGGTCCAATATTTCTATTTGATGTGTCATATCTAAATACGTTGTCGGTTCATCAAGCAAAATAATTTCCGTATCTTGTGCAAGGGTCATGGCAATCCAAGCTCGTTGACGTTGACCACCTGATAGTTCATCTACTGGTTTGTCACGGAGTTCAAAGACACGCGTTGCTTTCATTGCCTCTTCCACTTTTTCCGTATCTTCCTCCGTCCAGCGCTTTAACCATGACTGGTGTGGATATCGCCCTTGTTTTACTAAGTCCTGTACAGTTAGTCCTTCGGGAGAGATAGGGGACTGTGGTAAAATACCTAATTTTTTTGCCACTTCTCTTGAAGACAAACGAGTGATGTCTTTTCCTTCTAATAAAACAGAACCATCTGCAGGTTTTAACAAACGTGCCATGGAACGAAGTAGTGTGGATTTCCCACAACCATTACTTCCCACAAATACAGATATTTCACCTCGTGGGATCGATAAGTTTAAATCTTCAAATAGTAAATGGTCATGATAACCTATAGACAATTTATTCGCTTCAATAGGTGTCCTCATTACAAAATCCCTCCATGTTCCTTTGAGACTAAATGATAAGATTTCTCAATGAATATAGTGTAACACAAAATAAATGACAGTGAGAATCATTTTCATTTATTTTCTAAAACCCCTTTACAAAAGGCTAAAAAGTATTTAGACTAATGATTGTGTTGAGAATGATTATCAAAGTCAATTGCAGCCGCCTATAGGACAATAGGATAACTTTGGAGGGATCTTAATGAAGAAGAAATTATTCATCTTACTTGCAATAGTATTGTTAGCAGCTTGTTCGTCAACAAAGGAAGAAGCAGTAGCAACGGAATCTGATTCAATAAATAGTAATGAAATAACGATAGAAGGTGTGAATGGGGAGGTTACATTAGATTTTCCTGCACAGAAAGTTGTTGTTTTGGAATGGACATATGCAGAGAATTTATTAGCTCTTGGCATGCAGCCTGCTGGAATGGCAGATATAGAGGGATACGGAGAATATGTCAATATTGAACCACAACTGGATGGAAGTGTGGTAGATGTTGGAGGAAGACAAGAACCAAATTTAGAAGTTATTGCTTCGATTGAACCAGACTTAATCATTGGTGTAAGCTTCCGCCATGATACAATGCTTGCAGAGTTAGAATCCATTGCACCTACGGTTATTTTTAATCCTTATCCAGATGACGAAAGTATTGATTTATATGAGGAAATGGAAATGACGTTTAAGGAAATGGCAAAAGCAGTAGGGAAAGAAGCAGAGGCGGAGCAGGTCCTATTAGATCTAGACAAGAAATATGAAGAGGCGGCAGCTAAAATAGAGGGAGCGGACCTTGCAACGAATGATGTAATTTTAACTCTTGCTTATTCAGGTCCACAAGCGCCAGAAATTCGCGTATTTACACCGAATTCAATGGCTTCGATTATTTTAGAAAAAATCGGTCTGAACAACATTCACGAGCCAGAGCAATTTGAAATATTTGGGTCCAGCACGTTTAACGTGGAAGGATTAGTGAAATATGAAGATGCAAACTATTTATTTACGGTACCAGACACGGACAATATTTATGAAAATCAGTTAAAAGGGAATAAAGTTTGGGGAAATTTAACCTTCGTACAAGAAAATAGACTGTTTGATCTTGGTGCAGATACGTGGTTATACGGGGGACCACTGTCAGCCGGTACCTTACTTGACCAAATTATCGATACCATGGTGAATAACTAATGGTTAAGCAAAAAATAAAGTCTCCTGTCCTACTGACAGGGGGCTTTTTTCTACTAGTTATTTTATCCATTATTCATTTAACACAAGGTCAAGCGGACTATTCCATTTCTGAACTGTTAGATCAAGTATGGGTAGAGGGCCGTGTCCAAGATATCGTTTTATCCCTTCGTCTTCCCAGGCTTGTTATTGGAATAGTAGCGGGAGGTGCCTTAGCCGTCTCCGGTGCAGCATTACAAACGTTAACAAAAAACCCTTTAGCTGCTCCAGGAACACTTGGTATTAACGCCGGTGCTTTTTTCTTTGTCGTAGCATCCACGATATTTTTTCCAAGTTTCATCAGTAGTTTTCCTTTTGTTACGGCTTTACTAGGGGCAATCGTCTCCTCCATCATGGTAGTTACCTTAGCAGGGCGGCAAATGGAGCCTGTACGTGTGGCATTAACAGGAATGATTATATCTTTATTATTTGCCTCCATTACTGGGACACTTCAACTTTTATTTGAGAACAAAACAAATGGGCTATTCTTATGGGGATCAGGTACACTTGTCCAACTAAATTGGAATGGAGTCACCTTTGCCTTACCGGTCATTATAGTAGGATTTCTAGGGGCGTTACTTTTAGCTAAACCATTGGATACCTTATCCCTTGGAGAGGACATTGCCACATCACTGGGGCAAAAGGTAACTTCCATCAAGCTAGCCACTTGGTCTGTAGCGATTGTTTTAGCAGCTGTAACCGTAAGTGTTGTGGGACCAATTGGATTTATTGGTTTGATGGCACCACATATTGTTCGGATGTTAGGGATTAAAGGTCACCTTATGATCTTTATTCATTCTTTCCTTTGGGGAGCCATCATGATTGTTGGCGCAGATGTGTTAGGAAGGTTAATACAACCTGGACAAGAAGTACCCGTAGGGGCAATGACTGCTTTGATTGGGGGACCGTGGTTACTTTACTTAGCCTGGCGAACCGCTCGTTCGATGAAAAGCTCCGATCGACAAATGGGCGGAACGACGAAACCTATTAAGCTAAGAGTTATTCTACCAATACTCTCTTTATTCATCGCGGTGAGTATGGTAGTTGCATTTTCTTATAACGGGGTAGCATGGAGTTTCGAATGGACGAATCCTGCCGTATGGACCTTCCGTATACCACGAGTATTAACGGCATTCATAGTAGGTATGATGCTTGCTGTTTGTGGTGTTTTACTGCAAGGGGTACTTCGAAACCCTTTAGCAGATGCTAGTGTCATTGGAATTACCTCCATGGGTGGAGCAGGAGCTATGTTATTCCTCGTCATGTTCCCAGGATTGCCACCTTCGTTTATGACGTTAGGGGCTGCTATAGGTGCGGCAACAGCATTAATGATTATACTAGTAACAGCTTGGAAAAATAATTTTCAGCCAATGCTTGTAGCACTAATGGGTATCGCTATTGCTGCCTTTGGTTCTGCTGCGACTCAAGTTTTCGTTGTAAAAGCGAAACTCGCAGTGGCAGGTGCCCTTGTATGGTTATCGGGAAGCACATATGCCCTGGGGTGGAAAGACGTTCAGTTTGCGTTCCTTCTATTTCTAACTTTTATAGGACCTGCTATTTATTTGACTCGTAAATTAGATACCTTAACCTTTGGTGATGATGTTGCTGCAGGGCTAGGATTATCCGTTCGATCTACTAGAGTTTGGGCATTAGTTATCGGGGTTTCCTTAAGTACAGCTGCCGTATCACTAGTTGGTACCATTGGCTTTATCGGACTTGTCGCACCTCATATTGCAAGAAGATTAGTGGGATTCCACCATTTGCCTTTGATAATCGTATCAGGGCTTCTCGGTGGCTTACTATTAGTAGTAGCCGATTTCATTGGAAGAACAATTATTGTACCAAATGATATACCAAGTGGACTAGTAGTAGCGTTGATTGGCACACCTTATCTATTATATTTATTACGAAAAATCAAATAGAATAACAAGGGATTGGGGAATTTTGTAGTATAGTTCCTTAAATTTCAGAAAGATAGTTCATTAATAGCTTAGCTATCTTTTTATATGTTTATAATATAGGAATTTCATAAATTTATGCCCTTATATACCAAGGCTTTTTAAGCATGAAAAAGCAGTACCATCTGTCTAATTTACTCTTTTTCTATTTTGATAAGAATATGGAAGATAGTTAGAAGTCTCATAAACAAATTCATGGAACATGTATCGTACCAGAACAGAAGCATTAGTTACCTGTTTGTTAGTGCGTTTATGAAACGCGAAAACGAAAAGGAAGAGTGACTTACCCGTCTCATGAAGCATTCATGAAACGCGAAACGAAAAGGAAACGCCACTTACCTGTCTCATAGAAGCATTCATAAAACTGGCTCCTATACCTGAGAAGAATTGAAGTAAATGTTCTACATTTGTCCAGGAGTTAAGAGAATGATGACGTATGATTAAAGTTTCATCAAATTTTAGAAGTATGAAAGTTGGACAAAAGGGGGGGCATACAAATGAAGTAAAAAGATTTGGAGGTGAATTCTAGGGTTTTATGAGTACTTATTTCATCGTTTTTAATGCTGATGGTTTAAAATTGGCTTGTCTATATTACGGAAATAAAAAAGATAATGCTATTCGTAATATAGAAGAAACAAAGCAGGGTGACATTTTTGAGATCATGGATGTAGGAAAGTTTATAGTAGGAATGGGTTGGTATATTTTAGTAACAATAAATAATAAGCAAAGTGTTTTTGCTTCCATAAGAGATTTGGAAGAAGCGATGGAATCAAAGAAAATTCAACCATTAGTTGACCTGGAATTAGAACACTGTTATTTGAAGTATCAGATAGATCGGGCACTGGAATCTAAGAATAAAGAATTATTTATGAACGTGATAAAAAGGTACAAGGATTTTACTATCCTAAAGGAAAAATCAAGTTCCATGTTATTTAACATTTGAACTTTTAAATTTTTACTGAAAAAGCTTCAGTATCGAAAGCTTTACAGTCTGTTTTTGCTCTTTTTCCTGTATGGTTGACTACATAAATTCGATCTGCAGCACATCTATTTCCGTCCGCCCAAAATTTACAGTTGTTTACTTCGCACATTTAAATAGGAGTTTGGATTAATGTCTATCAAATAAATGTGGTAGACATTTTCTATTGTTGAAACTAATGATTATGTGGTCTTGTTAATGAATGGAAGTCTGGAAAACTATCTTTGTTCAAACTTTGTTCATAATTAACCTTTCTTTAAAAAAAACTCTCCTAACCTAGTTGACAATGATTCTCATTACCACTATACTTAGAATTGTGAGTTGGGGATGATAATCATTCTCAATTAAAAACTACAAATGAAAAACTTACATAGGGGGAGTCACAAATGAAGAAGATATTATTTTTTGCAATGATGGCATTATTACTTCTTGTAGCAGTAGCTTGCGGAAACGGTGATAGTGATGCTGCAGAATCGAATGAACAAGATCAAGAGGATGCACAAGTAGAAGAGACACCAGAAGATGATGTTACGGAAGAAGACGAAGCAACAGCTGAAGATGCAGGTGTTGTAAACCTTTATACTAGCCGTCACTATGATACAGATCGTGAGCTTTACGATTTATTTACAGAAGAAACTGGAATCGTAGTTAACGTAATCGAAGGTAGTGGTCCGGAACTAATCGAGCGTATGAACATCGAAGGCGAAGCTACAGAAGCGGACGTATTTATTACAGCTGACGCAGGTAACCTCCATGTTGCGAAAATGGATGACTTATTCCAAACAATCGAAAGTGAAGTTTTATTTAACAACATTCCTGAAAACTTACGTGATGCAGACAATCAATGGTTCGGATTAACACAAAGAGCCCGTGTATTTGTTTACGCAAAAGACCGCGTTGATCCATCTGAACTTTCTACTTACGAAGCAATCACAGGACCTGAATGGGAAGGTAGATTATTAGCACGTACATCTGAGAACATGTACAACATCTCTATTATGGCTTCTTTCATTGAATTGTGGGGTGCAGAGGCTGCAGAAGAGTGGGCTAATGGGTTCGCAAACAATATGGCAAGAGATCCTCAAGGTGGAGACACGGACCAAGCAAGAGCAGTAGTTGCTGGTGAAGGTGACGTAGCACTAATGAACACGTACTACATTGGACGTTTACTAAACTCAGAAGATCCAGGTGATGTAGAAGTTGGAGAAGCAGTAGGAGTATTCTTCCCTAACCAAGACACAACTGGAACTCATGTAAACATTAGTGGAGCCGGAATTACAAAGCATTCTAAAAACGTAGAAAATGCTATTAAGTTCTTGGAGTTCTTGTCTGGTGAACATGCACAACAAGTATTTGCTGAAGGTAACAATGAGTATCCAGCTAATCCAAACGTTCCTTGGTCTGATACAGTTGCTGCTTGGGGCGAGTTTAAAGCACAAGATATTAACTTAACAATCTTAGGTGAAAACCAACAAGAAGCAATCAGAATCTTTGACCGATCTGGCTGGAAATAATCACCTAACACTATCAATATATTTTAATTATAGTAAAGTACTTAGAGCGTTGATCCAAAAAAGGGTCAGCGCTCTTTTTGTGGGTGCCTATCACCGCTCGAGTTTTGTCGAAATATATACTAAATTACAAGCAAAAAGCTTTTTCAATAGTCAACAAGTAATTATTACTCTACTGGCGAGAAAGCTTTTGTTAATTTTCAACTACACAACTTATCTTTTCTGCCAACTAATTGGAAAAAAAGTGTTACACTTGGGGGGAGAAATATTAATAAGCGTTAAATAAAAATGAGGTGGGAACTCGAAATGGAAAGAATATCTCTTTCTTATATGTCTCTTTGTTATTTATCAAATGATTGTTTTTAATTTGATAACAGACATTTTTAGGTTCATGTACGAATACTTTGAATTTAATGCAGAGGTGATAAAAATCAAGTCAAAAGTTTTAATTATGTCCATACTTTTCGTTTTTATAGCGGCTTGTTCAGACCAAGGTTTTGAAAAAGAAGATACGGCTGCAATTCTAAATGGTGAAGAAATGAAATACGAAGATATAATGGTGCAATTTTCTGTAGACGAAAACAGAGAAGAAACGGTTATTAACTATTTGAAACAAGAGATTGTTATTTTAGAAGCAAGAGAAATGGGGATAACTGTTTCCGACGAAGAAGTTGAAGAAAGTAAAAAAGCTATTTTTCCTGGCTCGGATGCAAGTGAAAGGTATAAAATGATTGAAAATAAAGAGTTATATGAGTTTTACGAGCAACAAGCATCATTACTCGGTGTATCACCTGAAGAATTTTTTGAAGCATGGGAGGAAAGGACATATCAAATACAGGCATACGTGGAAAAGTATATCGATGCGAAATTTGGCTACCCAGATAAAGGCGAGGACGTTGATGAGTGGGGGCAAAAAATTGACGATCACCTTGATAAACTCCTCAAAAACTATAAAGAAGATGGAAGATTAATAATAAAGTAACTAGTAAAACGATTGATGACCCAATTCTATTAAAAACAAATGCCATTACCTACGTAGTAAGAAAAGAGGCAAACTTGGAACGCAATAACCAGAGGAAGGAACAAACGCGTTCTTAGAAAGGCAGTGAAGAAATTTTTGTATTGAATGGGGGAGGGGATGGAAAATGAACACTCGAATTATTTATCTTGCAATAGGTATAATGATGACTATTTTATCGTTAGTTTTTCTTATAGGAGCAATAATAGAGCAGACTCCACTGCTATATCAAACCTATTCTGCAGTTGCTCTTTCCGTGATGTCTTTTTGTATGTATTCTCTTCACCCCCATTTTAAGGATAAAGTACGTGCAAAATTTATAAGACAAAAAGCTATATTTTACTCCTTTTTAGTCATTTTCCTTTACTTGATATTTTTTTCCTTAGGGTTAGTCCTTGATTTTATTGCGTTATCAATCCCAGAGATGTTAACAATGATATCTTCCTTGATCGTGATTACATTATTTATTTCACTAGTTTGTGCAACCAAACTACATTAGAACCCAAATTAAATTTGTGTGAAAATTCCATTCATGTGAAACAGAAGGAGGAAGCTATGAACAAGCTAGAGTTCATTCGTGATGAAGAAAAGATGTACCATGATTTTTGCTATGATAATTACAAGTTATTTGAGGAGGGTTCATGGTTATATAAGCCAGTGAAAACAGTAATGGATCTGCTTCCCTCACTTGGAAATATAGAGAAGCCAAGCGTTCTGGACCTAGGCTCTGGGGTAGGGAGAAACAGTATTCCCATTGCGGAAAAAATCAAAGGGAGCGGTGGGAAAGTAGTCTGTGTGGATCTACTAGATTCAGCTATTGAAAAACTAAATACATACAGTAAAGAATTTGGAGTAGGGGATGTAATTCGGACGATCAAGGCCGACATAGGAAACTATCCAATCCCCAAAAATACATATGATTTGATTGTAGCTGTTTCCAGCTTGGAGCACGTTGCCACAGAAGCAGACTTTGAAAAAATCCTCCACCGAATGGCGGAAGGGACGAACCCCCAAGGCATAAACTGTATTATCGTCAATTCTGAAGTGGAAGAAATAGATTTGAAAACGAACCAAAAGCTAGATGCACTAATGGAAATTAACATGCCAACAAAGCAGATGATTACAAAATTACAAACCATCTATAAAGGTTGGGAAGTCATCAAGCACATAGTAAAGCCATTAGAGTACGAAATTACCCGTAACGAAAAGCCAATTCTATTAAAAACAAATGCCATCACCTACGTAGTTAGAAAAGAGGCAAACTAGGAACGCAATTGATCTTGAGGAAGGAGCAAACGCGTTCTTAGAGTCCCCCTCACAGTCAGCTAACTCTAAGGGGCTTTGCCTCGCCAGTGTCATTCCCGTCCGTATCGGCAGCTTTTTTCTGCAAAGCCAACAATAGTATCATCCCAATAATACAAGCGGTTCCTACCCATTGAAACGAACCAAAAGGCTCCCTTAACCAGAACACTGTTGTCATCACGGCGGCCAATGGCTCCAAACTTCCTAGCAAACTAGTTTCCTGAGGCGATAGACTCTGCAAACTCTCGATATAAAACCAAAAGGCGATCATCGTCCCAAACACAATGACAAACACTAAATACAAGTACCCTTCCAACGGCAATCCTGCAAAATCCATCTTCCAAGGTGGGTGGATGAAGCTTAAAGCAAACCCGCCGATCACCATTGCCCAGCCCACAATCACCAGGGAGTCAAACTGCTTCAGCAGTGGTATAGCATACAACGTATAAAATGCCAGCGCCACCCCAGACAACACACCCCAAACGATGGCAGGTGTCGGAACAGACAGTTCAGACAACGAACCATTCGTTAACAGGAAGAAGCAGCCAATTAAGGCCAAGGAAACGGACACCGCATCCCGCCTCGTTAAAACGGCCAATCTCCGTAAAACCAAATAAATAATAATCATCGCAGGCGCTAAATATTGCAACAGTGTTGCCACTGCCGCGTTCCCGTGGTTAATGGATGCCATATACGTATACTGAACGGCCAGCATCCCAAACAACCCGAACACCACCAACGAAACAGCCGTCCGTTTACTTCTCCAAACCCCAACAATTTGAGAACGATCCTTTAGAAAAAATTGTATCCCCAGCAGTAACAAGCCGGCAATGAGCAATCGAGTCGTCACGAGCCAATTCACATCCACCCCATATTGTTGAAAGAGCTTCTGGGCAACAGTGCCCCCAACACCCCATAAAGTAGCTCCTGTTATAACAAGAAAAAACCCCGTTTTCCTACTTGATCCAACCATGTCCCTACTCCACCTTTAACTATGTTAATAGTCTAATCATAACTGAAAACTTGCTTCTCATATATAGCCATTATCTTTGATTTGTCCTGAAAAGCAAACCGTGTCTTATCTATTTTTTTCCTTAAATGAATGAATTTAACAAATTTATGCCCTCATATACCAAGGCTTTTTAAGCATGAAAAAGGAGTGCCTCCCCAAATGTCTAATTTACTCCTCTTCTATTTTGAAAAGAAAATGGAAGACTAGTTAGAAGTTTACTTGTCTTATAAATAAATTCATGGAACATGTATCGTACCAGAAGTATAGTTACCTGTTTCTTAAAGCCTCCATGAAACGCGTAACGTAATGGAAGCGTGACTTACCTGTCTCAAAAAGCGTTCATGAAACGCGTAACGAAATGGAAACGCCACTTACCTGTCTCATAAAAGCCTCCATGAAACGCGTAACCAAATGGAAGCGTGACTTACCTGTCTCAAAAAGCGTCCATGAAACGCGTAACGAACTGGAAGCGTGACTTACCTGTCTCAAAAAGCGTTCATGAAACACGTAACGAACTGGAAGCGTGACTTACCTGTCTCAAAAAGCGTTCATGAAACACGTAACGTAAAGGAAACGTGACTTACCTGTCTCAAAAAGCGTTCATGAAACGCGAAACGAACTGGAAGCGTGACTTACCTGTCTCATAAAAGCATTCATGAAACGCGTAACGAACTGGAAACGTCACTTACCTGTCTCAAAAAGCATTCATGAAACGCGTAACGAAATGGAAACTCCACTTACGTGTCTCATAAAACTTTATGAAACGGGTAAATTTAATTAATTTTTAAAAAGATATAAATATTATTCTAAATTTGTTCTCTTTATATGAAACTGAATTATGAAATTGATTCAAATATAGTTTAATATAAAAATACTAAATAAAAAAAGGGTGAGAGTCGCGTTGGAGCAACCACAACCATTACTAGAAAAGAAAAAATACAGTTTCGAAAAGCTTTTAAACACCGTTTCTGAAAAGGGAAGCCTTGATTTACAGGATTTAATAGAAACAGAGGTAGACGAGCATCTTTATACTTTATTTGTTAACCATACCCTTGTGATTCGGGATGTGGAAAATTTGTCCCTGATTACTTATGAGGATAAGCCTTTCATTCATGGAATTGTAGATGTCTATGACCGCGTTCTTCGGGAGAAACTCTATAATTCTTCGCAGCCTGATAATGGACCTAAGACAATGGAAAATGATCAACTGGTGGATATCGTAATCCGTTCTAATTTGGTCATCAACGTAATGGAGCTTAATGTTTTAAATTTTATTCAACAAGCACCTGGTGATTCCATTGGATTACCAAATAAATACCTCATTGAACTTTATACGGATTGGAACACCCAAATGCATTATAAAGAAAATGTGTTTTTTAATTTATTCTTTAAATAAAGCTCTGTTAGTCTTTGTTGTTGATTTATGCTACAGGAGCTCGCTTTCCGCGGGCAACGCCTCAGCCTCCTCGTCCCTGCGGGGTCTTCCGCAGTTGCTTTTCCCACTGGAGTCTCGCTCCTTTCGCAAAATCAACGCATATACAAAATCAACACTATCCACTAACAGAACTTTAAATAAAAATAAAAACGGCACAAAGACAATGGGGGAATAAAGAATCCCCCTTGGGCTCAAACGCTACGCCTAGGGGGATTTCCCATTTAACTAAACAACTGCTTCTTTTTGATTTTTAGCTCCCCTTTGGAATTGGCTCCATTCATAGGACAAACCGGATATTTCTCACACTGTTTACATACGTCTACTGCAAACTGCACGACAAATTTTTTTGTGGAAGAACTGTAGGCAGTATTTAAAGGGGTTTCTCCTTCCCGGCAAGAAATAATGGAGCGTTGGTCTTCATCCAACACCAATAGGGAATAATCAACTACATCCATATTCTTGGTATTTTCAATGGTGGAGCTAATTTCCTCATAGGACTTATGAAGGAAAGCAACCAAGTCCTGTAATTCCTTTACAGGGGGAGGCTCAGATTGTTTGGCTGTCAGGCAGCGGTTTAAATGCATTTTAATGTTGTTTTTGAAAGCCTGTTCTTCTTTCGATGGTGGATTTGGATTCCACACTTTATTCACGCTGTCAAAGGAGTAGCACGGCAATTTTAATGCTTTCTTAAAACAAGTTTCTGCTTCTTTTACCCTCCCGTCATCAAACAGGATCATTCCTTTGATGAAATAGGCATTTCCGATTTTAGGGTTTACTCTTATGGCGAGGCCCAAAGTTTCCAAAGCTTCTTTCGGCTCAGCCAAAAACCGGAGAGAGGCAGCTTTGTCTAGGTACGCCTCATACCAGCTTGGTTTTAATTTCAGAGCTTCATTGAAAAATGAAATGGCGTAGTCGGTCCCCGAGGCAGCGTAGGAATATACCAATCCTAAATAGTAGTATCCATCAGGATGGTCAGGGAACTCCTCGATAAAGGTATTTAAGGATTGAATAGATTGCGTGTATCTTTGAAGACGAAGGTACTTGATACCATCCTTCAGATACTTGTTTTTTCTACCAATATTTAAATCTACTTTAGGGTGGTTCATCCCCGGATCCATATAGCGGCCATCAATAAGCTGATTTAATTGCAGAATCTTCTGTTCCTTACTGAAATCACGAGCAACTCGGCTCTTTTCTTTGTTTCCTGTTTTCTCCAAACGTTCTGCCTCTTTCTCCCAATCCTTGGTCGTAGAGGCTTTAAAAATAGGAAGGGCTTCCTTATCCGCCTTCTGTCTAAATGTGCATTCCTTGAGTAAATCCTCGGGTAATTCCTTCCATTTAGGCTCTAGAATAAAAAGAGAGTCCTTCGCTCTGCTGATGGCAACGTAAAAAAGGTTGATATAATAGCGGAACTGATCCTTCCTTTTTCCTTCTCCCTTGAACATTTTTTCCCACCAAGCATAATGTTTAGAAATGATGTTATAGCAAAAAATTGTTTCGTATTCTAAACCCTTTATCTCATAAACGGTAAAAATCCGTCCTTCAGCCTCTTTACATTTCTTCACTAAATCATTTTTATCCTCTTCATCGGCGACAATGATCGCAGCATAATGCTTATCTTTAATTACTTCGAGAATTTGCATGAGATTTTCCTTTGACGTATCCATGATAGATGGGGTAGGACCAGTTCGAACCCCTTTAGCATCGTAGTCGTAAGGTGTTTTTCCTATTAAACGTTGACGATAAGAAGAAAGCTTATTCGTTAAATCAATAATTTCCTTTGTATTTCGGTAGTTTTTTGTCAGAATAAAATCTTGTACATCTAAGTTAAAAGTAAAATATAAGTTTTTTACACGGCCGAAATGAAAGAAGGTAGGATTAATCGTCTGATGAACGTCACCGCCGAAGATAATATTGGCCTGATTCTTCACTAGTTTACTAACCATATATAATTGTGTTTCACTTAAATCCTGAACTTCATCTACAATAAGAAAATCATACGGTTTTATTTTGTTTCCATGGATTCGCTGAATAATGGCGACAGCTAAATCGTTTTCGTCATACATACTATTTTCCATTAACCATTTCTGATATTCCAAAGTAAGCTTGTAGATCCCTTCCTTTTCCTTCGGTGAAAAAGGGGAGTAGCCTTTCGGAAGCTGCAAATATTGGTCAAAAGGGAGTAATCGCGTGAAACTCTCCTCTGTAAGGGATAAGGCCTCCGTGTATTCCAACCCCAAATACCCTTTAATAATTCCCTTGATTTCCGTCCAGATCGATAATTCATCCAAATGTTTAATGCTTCTATGCTTATACCGCACTTCCTTTAGCCATTCAAGGAAGTCGAAGTAGGTTACTATTTGCTCCACTTGGATATGACAATGCTCCGCGTAAAATCTTTTAATGGAAAAAAAGTCGGTGGAACTCCTTGAATGAGAATATTTTTGGAATAGTCGTTTCGTATCATCAACAAGTAAATCCGTGTAGGAAAAGTAGGCAGTATGGATATCTTCCTTTGCCAATGAAAATAGCTTATTCAGGAGAACGGCAGTTTTGCCAGTACCACCTGCACCGGAAATAATCATCGGTTTGCCGAAGGATTGCAACGGCGCATACTGCTCATCGGATAAATAGTATAAATAGTCTTCGTTGTTTTCTCCGCCAATAATGGCTAAATAATCATCTTCCACAACGATGGCTGGGATATCGTTCAAATTGCCGTAATATTCTTCCCCTGCTCCCTTATTAATTTCTTCATCAATCCTTTCTTCCTTGAAAGGGGATTGATCCAATTCAAAGTAAGCGCCATATGGATCCGGTAGCGATAGATTATGGGCATCCCTAATTTGCTTGTCGTGTGTGACATACTTCAAAAATAGTAGATTAGAAGAGCCTTTGGCATTATCTCTATTTGGTAAAAATGTAAATAGAATTCGATCACTGTTGTTCAGTCGAAATTTATAAACGTCCGTATTCTTCACCTTACGAATCCAATAGCCAGCAGGAATCTCGCGAATCATACCTTCCGATTCCATTAATACTTGCTGAAAGCTTTCAAGCTTTTTCAATACAGTATCTTTAGACTGCTGTGGAATACTCTTTAAAAACTGTTTGGAAATAATCATGTTGAACATCCTTTCCGTATTGGCAGGCATTTCCTAACTCTAAGAAATATAGTTAAATTTACCAGTATCCATTATAACCTAGCATTTAGGTAAATGTCCCTATGTCTTTTGTCTGTTTTTTTGTCACAAAAATCGAACCTGACTCATCGAGTAAGGTTGGCGGGCGAACTGCACGCCCCTAAAAAAAGGAAATGCGAAGGCCATTCTCGAAGAATTAATTAGAAAACTTTCTAATCATGAATCCTGACAAGTTGCCGTTGAATAAAATTGAAAATAAAAAGGAGAGCAAGGGATGAATTATTTGTTTGAAACGGAAGACGAAAATGTGCAAGTTTCCTTGTCTGATTTACATGCGGAAAAACCGATTTTATTAGTCCTATTAAGGCATACAGGTTGACCCATCTGCCGAAGTTTCCTCGCGCAGTTGCGTGAGCATGCAGACACCATTCAAAACAAGGGAGTATCCATCGTTGCTGTTATCCCAGCGGATTCCAATCCTATGAAAGAATTCCTAAATGTTTATGGCCCTTACCCCTTTAAAATCGTAGGGGATCCAAAGCTCCATGCTTATAAAGGCCTTCAGCTTCAAAGGGTATCCATGGCGAAATCAGCTAAAATCATCTCACAGTATCTTTTTTCTGGAAAAGTACGGGAAATCTTCCCGAAAGACCAAGAACAAATGAAAATTGTAAAAGAAGCAATGTTCAATCAGGATGTCTACCAGCTTGGGGGAACGTGGTTAATGGACACAACAGGGGAGATCCTTTGGGAGCATATTGACTCGGAACCCTCTGACCACGCCACCATCCAGACGATTTTATCCAAAATAGATGAATTCCTAGATCAAAAATAAATGGGTAATTTTGTCAACAAGAATGTTACTATATAACTAGTAAAGTCGAGGGAAGAGAGGAAGAACAAAGATAGATACCAAAATAAAAACACCACCCCACGCACACTTAGCCCAGGAACGTATCGAGTCATTGGATATCATTAGAGGATTTGCATTGTTCGGCATTTTACTAGTGAACATGCCATTATTTCAATCACCACAGTTAATATTCGACTTGTATGTGTTGCCCCAGCAATTAACGGGAAGTGATCTTTGGATAAAAATTCTCATGGACGTATTGGTCGAAAATAAGTTCTTCTCCATCTTTTCTTTCTTATTTGGACTAGGCTTTTATATTTTCATGGATCGGGCTGAAAAAAGAGGGGATAGCTATTATTCTTTATATATTCGCAGATTACTAACCCTCGCCTTGTTCGGCGCCCTTCACCTGGTTCTGTTGTGGTATGGGGATATCCTTCTAACTTATGCATTAGCAGGCTTCCTATTAATTTTATTTTACAAAAGAAAATCCAAAACCATTCTAACATTCATTCTCTTTTTTACAGTCACATTAATTGCCTTACTAGCAATCAACTTCCTAGTCCCTACGGAGATGCTAGAACAAGAAATCAACACATTGCAAACAGAAGGGGCAGGAAAGGTAGAAGAAGCCATCTATCATTACAACCATAGTAGCTATTCTGAATGGCTATCCTATCGCTTCCATAATGAAGTAATCCCAATCTTACAGCACATGCCATTTTCCATCCTCGCAGCCCTGTATATGTTTCTTGTGGGACTCTACGTGGGAAAACGCCAATTAATTAGCCATTTCACTACCCATCAGAAACTTGCTAAACGTGTATGGTGGATGACCTTAACCATAAAGCATTCCTTTATGTATTCTAATCATTCTTCTCCATCTACACATAGTAGATTTTGGAATAGTAAATGAAATTGCCATTCAATCCTTAACTACCGTAAGTGGACTCAGCATGTCGTTGTTCTATATAACCAGCCTCTTGTTCTTACTGCAAAAGGAAACGTGGAAAAAGCTTCTGAATCCCTTAAGCTACGTAGGGCGAATGGCATTAACGAATTATATCATGCAAACGGTAGTAGGGGTCACCATATTTACGGGGCTAGGCTTGTACGGACAGATAAATCTAGGATTAACAGTCCTCGTCAGCCTTATTTTCTTCCCAGCCCAAATCCTTTTCAGCTACCTATGGCTAAAAAAATATCGCTATGGACCACTAGAATGGTTATGGAGAACAGCAACATACGGCAGATTTCAGCCCATAAAATATCGGACTAACCCCAAGGAACTGTAACCATAATGAATATAACTATAAGGAAAGAACAAGGGAAGGATTATACTTTGCAGTGTGCATTTGCAGATGCAGAATACAGTGATAAGAAAGAACATCCATTGGTGGATCGTATGAGAAAATCCGCAGCGTTTATTCCTAAGCTATCTTTAGTGGCGATTAAGAAAGACGACGATCAAATTGATTTTAACAAAAATTAAAATTGATAATGACAATGAATATTGCGATTACAATCAGGTAATCGCTTTTTCTTTTTGAATAGATTTATTGGAATATTCCGATTGATTAGAATAAGAAAGGTTATGTTTTTCGGAGTATATTTTACAGATAATCAACAAATTATTAATAAGAAAAGGGTGGTTTATTATGCTTTCAAAACGACACTTGGCTTTTAATATTGTAATGATAATCTTTCCTTGGTTAACACTATTTTTTTTAGGAAAGCGAAATATAAAACGTTATTTCTTAGCAAGCTTTGTCACTGTAATTTTTGAATTAATCAACGCTAAAATTGGGCAAAAGCGTAAATGGTGGATTTTTAACAATAAAACAAATTCGTTTATTACAAATGAATTGCCATTTAGTGCAGGTCCATATATACCTCTATCCATGTGGATATTGAAATTGACATATGGAAACTTTAAAAAATTTCTTTTGCTTAATATTGTTGCAGATGGGCTCTTTGCGTTTATATTAACCAAAATTCTTAACAAGATAAAAATAGCAAGGTTGGGTAAATTAAGCGAATTTCAATTTTTTATCTATTTATTTTATAAGACCTTCTTATTATACGGCGTACAATACTTTGTGGAAAATAAAGAGAAATTTAAGATAGCAAACCCCTAAAATAATTTAGAAGGAGATTTTTATGACGGTAAAAGTTGACTTAACTTCATCAGAAATTGCTAACCTTTGGACTGCTTATATTGATAATACCGCTTTAGTTACAAAATTAAATTATATTTTATTTTAGAAGATGAAGATATCAAACCAATTGCTGAAAAACTTTATCAATTCTCTAAGCAAAATATAGAACAGATTAAACAAATTTATGTAAAAGAAAATCATACTATTCCAATGGGGTTTACAGATGAAGATGTGGATGTAACTGCACCTCGATTATTTGCAGATACATATTTTTGGCCTTTCTTCAACATAAAATGGATATGAACTTAAGTGCCTATTCCATGTGTTTATCTCATTCTACACGTACGGATATACGTAATTTTTTTAATCATTATTTAACAACTATTATACAAATTTTTAACGAGGCAACGGAATTAATGTTATCGAAAGGAACGTATGTAAGATCACCATTTATTCCAACTCCAAAAACAGTGGATACGGTTGAAAGGCAAAGTTTCTTAACTGGGTGGTTTGGAGACAGAAGGCCATTAACAGCAATTGAAATTGACCAATTGTTCTTCGATATAAGCCGTAATGCTTTAGGTCATGCATTATTACTGGGTTATACAGAGTTGCAAAATCCAAAGAAGTACGGGAACATATGCGATGGGGTGCTGATATTGCAAAAAAATTTATCGATATCTTTAGTTCAACTTTAATGGAAGAGGATATTCAAGCTCCTATGTTTTGGTCTGCTAAAATTGAAGATACAACCATTTCTCCTTATTCGGATAAATTATTAATGTTTGAAGTTTCTGCTACAGCAGCACAAGCTGGTATTGGGTACTATGGACGTTCAATAGCTTCAGTACAAAGACGAGATCTAGGTACTAATTACATACGAGTATTAACAGAAAGCCTTCAATACGGTGAAGATGGGGCAAATATAACAATTAAAAATGGATGGCTAGAAGAACCACCACAAGTACCTGACAACAGGAAAAAAGTGAAGAAGTAAGCAGGTGGCGGCGGATCTCCCTTGAAAGGGGGGAGGCTTGGACGGAGAGAAAAAAGGTTGTGGTGCCTGTAACCGTAGTAATACTCAAAAACACATCCCCTTTCTGTTCTAGAGGATGTGTTTTTATTTGGTTAAAAAATCTCTATCAGGGCTTACCTCTTTTTGATTAAGAAGGAAGTTTACAACCGTTACAAAGAACTTTTCCATTTCTTTTGACTCGTCGTATTTTGCCTTTTGCTAAGTGGCATGCATTACTTGAGATTGAGGAAGGTATTTATTACGCAATTTCTTTGCAAGTTGTCGTACATCTGGCCGATATAAATGTCCTTTTTCCGCCTCCCATAGGGTCTTATATAAAGAAGTTTGCAGTTTACGAACGGTGTGCTTATGTTCTGCTAATGTTATAAACTTTTGATAGTACTCTGGTTCAGATAATACATAAAAAAACAAATGCATTCCGTACCCGACGATCCTTAAGCTTAGTCTTAATAACTCTTCAAAGGAATGCTCTCCGTATGCTAAATATCGTTGTTCTTCTTTTATTCGGTTGAAAAATTCTATAAAACTACTATTCGAAAGAACCAGAAAATCACGTCTTCCGAAGCCTGATGTGAGGACAAGACTTGAAGGAAAAGAAAAAACATGTCCTCAGAATCCCGATGTGAGTACAAGACTCGAAAGAACCAGAAAACCATGTCCTCCGAAATTAAATAAATGCTATTATCGCAGAAGGAAGAGTAATTTTGTACAGTCATCAATAATCAAAAATGCCTAACATTTATACCTTTAGGCGTAAATTCGAGTATCTGTAGCGAAAATCATTAACAGATAATAAAAAAAAACAGACACACCAGTGTCTGTTTCCATTGACTATATTTAATTGGCACTTACCTGCCAACCAGATTACTGATTCATCGCCCGATGCAAGAACACCGCAAACTCCGCACGGCTAATCGGCGAGTTTGGACGGAAGGTTCCGTCAGAATAGCCTACCGTTATACCACTTGCAGCCATCCGTTGAATTGGAACTCTAGCCCAGTGATTACTGCTAACATCCGAGAACTGGCGACTCTGAGCCCCACTCCTCAAATCAAACACACGATCAAACACAGAAGCAACCTCCGCACGCGTCATAGGAGCATTCGGACGGAACGTTCCATCCCCATTACCACCCATAAAACCAGCATCCACTGTCGCAGCAATAGACCTCGCAGCCCAGTGACCAGAAGGAACATCACTAAAATGATTGTTACTAGAACCATTTAAACCTTCCACTCTAGCAATAATCGCAGCTACACTCGCACGAGTAATTTGCTCATTCGGACGGAAAAAGCTATTTTCAAATCCAACAATATACCCTTGAGAACTCATAGCAGAAATCTCACTATGTGCCCAAAATCCCCTTGGAACATCATGGAACTGACCAGCAGGTAACGGAGCATCCGAAATAACCCTTCTCGCACCTATGTACTTAGGTCCCCAATACGAACCACTACCAATAGAAACAATCTCTACACCCCTAGAAGATCCAGAATGAATCATCCGGTTATTCCCAATGTAAATCCCATTATGAGAAGGAGTCGACCCAGTTCCCGTCTCATTAAAAAACACTAAATCCCCCGGAAGCAAATTACTTCTACTAACACTTGTACCCTCCGTAATCTGAGTCCTAGTAGTACGAGTCAACGACATCCCAGCCTCACGGAAAACAAACTGCACAAACCCAGAACAATCAAATCCCGCCGGCGTCGTACCACCCCATTGATAAGGAACCCCCTGATACTGCTTCGCAATCCGAATAACCTCATCCCGCAAACTATTAGCCTTCACCTCACTAGGCGAAAACAATAGACTCGTAAACAGCATCACAAATGCCAAACTAACCACCGTAAACTTTCTCATACAAATACTCCCTTTTCTAAGTTGTCTATAACTCTCGTGAACTAGATATCCCATTCTAGCACGTAATATATTTCAGAAAGATTACAACAGAATAACAACTTAGAAATTATACTAGTAAGTATTGGAGATATGATAACACCACTGGAAACCCAACATAATTCTGGGAAAAACAAAGTAGCTAACCTCATAAAACGAGTAATTATTAGAAGCCCAAACCGATGACAATAACCTGTTTCTGGAACCGTTTTAAACATTTACCGTAAAATGATAGGAAAAAGCCGCAGATTAAATGATACAAGATAAGTGAATAATGAAAATGAAAATCCAAATTTATAAACGTAGGAAAGCAATAAAACATGTTATATTAATACACAAAACATTCTAGAACGGATATCCTTTTCAAAGTAACTGTTACAAAATCGGTTCACCAGAAGGGGATGAAAAATGAGGAAAATAACGTTAAAGGATATTGATGATAATATTTAAGAAAATCAGACAGGCCAATGATATGATTCGTAAAACAAATTCCTCTTCTAAACGTCGTAAAAAATCTCGGACTCGAAAACAAAGTGAGGTAATAGATTATTTAGTTAAAGAAGCTAAAAGATTAAAGCTCTTCCATTTAATTGAACCTTGGTTTACAAAACAATAATACATAAAAGTATCACACAAAAAAACACCGAAGTCTGGCAAACCAGACCTCGGTGTTTTTGTTAGGTCCCCTTATGCTGCAGCCACAAAAACAAACTCGCGACCCCTTTCGACACTAAGAAAAACAACACATAAAAGACAAACAATCCGAAATAATTGACCCAATAATGCATATGGAACAGATGCAACCACACCATAACCGGCTTCATAATAAAGGCGAAAAAGGCGGACAAGATCACAGCCCATAAGTATATATTTTTCCCCCGATTCAACGTCCATTGATACAAAAGCATAAAACAAACGGGTACGAGCGCGGCATCCAATGCAAAGCTCGGTAAAAAGGAAAGTAAGGAATAGGGGTATTCCCACAGTCCTAAGCTAATACCAATGGCGTTCGTATAGTGAAACCATACATGATAATTGAGCCCGAAGAATCCTAACAACAGGGCTCTGCTCTTATCCATGAATATAAATAAAACAATAAGGGGAACAATGAGCATCAGTACGACAACCCAGAATTCCCAGGACCCAAAATCAGAGTACGTTTGCCAATATTCAATTTGCCGTTTAGTTAAATCTTCTGCCATCGATCTTATTTCATTTAACTGCGATCGTTGCTCCTCATTCATTTCATTTCCCACCTTACCAATAATTGCATACGCAAGTAATATAACCAAAACCTCCCCAAACTATTCCCATTTGAGCTAAATTTTCCAATCTACAGGACCATAGCAAGAAAAATTCTATTAGAATCTGTCAAAAAGGTCGGTTTTGGTATGCGGAAACATGTTTTAATACCTTGTTATTTTCAAACGAAGTTGATGGAAGCGAAAGGGAGTACCTGGAACGTAAATCAACATTCCAATTTAGCACAGCAAAAAATTTTTTGTGGTGTAAATAAAGATAGGATATTTTTGACCATGATCTATTAAAAAATCACCATCAACACGTTTAAATCTAGTTCCATATGTCAAAAATAGCTTACTAGAAAGGAAATAAATTCTTAAGGAGCTGAGTCCAATGAATGCTACGAATACAGAGGTTGTATTGCCAGAAGAACTTCCTGAGGATGTAAACGAGTTTTTGGAAATGCTTTACGACTTAGTAGTAAAAAATTAAGTAGAAAACTTTATATGGAAATTATAAATAAATAGAGGAAATAGCAATAATACATGATAAAGCCCGCAATTACATCCAAAGGATTGCGGGTTTATTTTGCACTAAAACCTTCTCTGTTGAATAATTGGAAACGGCGGTGGCCAAAAGGGCGGTCTTGCTGGAATTCCCCAGTAGGGTGGGTAAAACCAGAATGGTGGCGGATAAACGGCTGGTCTAGGACCCACAGGTGGGAAGGTCGGTCTCGGTCTTGGAAACATGATAATGAAAACCTCCAATATATAAGTTTAATCCAATGTATGTAGGAGAAATAATATTGCCCCAATCATTACCTAAAGGCCCGCAAAAATAATAATAAAGCACAAAAAAGGCTGATCCTCAAGGACCAGCCTATTATTAATCTTCGTCATCGGCTTTCACGACAGATTCTCCATTCGTATCTAAACCAAGGTGTGCGCGAAGGGTATTGGATACGTGTAGTCTTTCTTCTTCCGGTACGAATAAGTACCATACACCATTTTTCCTTCCTCCACCTTGTCCGGAGAATTCTAGTGTTTCTGAATTATGTCTTGTACTATGGTAGTTTTGCGTGATTTTCATCATTTTATCGAATTCAAGGTTTGTCTTCACGTTCGTTCCTAACGTATCAAGGATGTCCCCGACTTTAGTAATACTTGAAATTTGTGCACCTTCTTCGATGATTCCAGCAACAACTTGACGCTGACGATCGTTACGACCTAAGTCACCGCGGCTGTCCTGCATACGCATTCTTGAGTAAGCAAGGGCTTCCTCTCCATTTAAGAAGATTTCCCCTTCCTCAAACTGGTGTCTTCCTTGTGTAAAGGAAAAAGCATTATTCACTGTAACACCACCAATGGCATCAACAATATCCTTAAAGCCAGCCATATTGACGGAAATAAAATAATCAATGGGAATATCTAAAAAATTCTCCACCGTATTGATCGTCATTTCTGCTCCACCAAAAGCGTAGGAGTGGTTAATCTTATCATTCATACCACGACCAACAATTTCCGTATACGTGTCACGTGGGATACTTACTGTCTTCATGGAATTATCCATCGGATTCACAGTGATCACCATGAGTGTATCCGCTCTTCCACGGGCCGATTCCTCTGAATCAATTCCCACTAATAAGAAGGAAAGTGGATCCCCAATATCTGCTGCAATGTCACGTCTCTCCGATTTCTCACGCTCCAGAGTAAAGTGCATTGTACTTACTGTATCTTGAACATTCTTATACATATAGAAACCATACCCACCAATAGCAACCAACATAGTAAGCACGGAAATCCCTGCTATCATAAGAACTTTCTTCATTGTCATTTTTCATTTCTCCCTAATATAAAATTTTTAATTGGGTGAATCGATATAATTATAGTTTGATTTTATGTTTCTAGCAATAAAATTTTAAATTCTTCCAAAATTCGTCACTAGATTCCAGTTTACTAGGGAATAGGATGGAACAATGAATGAAAGCGTGGGTGTCCGGAGACGGTGCTTTTGATATTCCGTATCGTTCCTTGGTACCACAGAAAGTAAAGAATTTACTAGTAACGGGTCGCTGTATTTCTACTTCACACGAAGCTTTAGCAACGACACGATTACGCCAAGTGCCATGGCAACTGGGCAAGCGGTTGGTACAGCAGTATCCATTGCTATTGACACAAATGTTACTCCTATAGAAGTGGATGTGAAAGTCTTGCAGGAGATATTGATAGAGGATGGAGCCGTGTTGGGTTAAGGGAAATCGGGGGAAGGGCAGGGACAAAGTTATAGGAATTTTTCACTGGTTCCGGTGCTTCCCCAGTTGACCATCACCCGAGCGAGAAGGGAACTGAGGAAAGAGATTATTAAAGCGGCATGTAGTTGCCCTGACCGAGTATTGTCGAACTCGGTCTTTTTTAGTGTGTGTTAATTTATTTTATAGATTCTATTAAAGGATTATGTGGCTTTTCAATGATTCATAGAAATAACGGCTTTATTCGAAGGATTATACATCAATTTTTAGTTACTTTTAAGAGGTGCTATTAACTATTAGTGTTTAGTGACGAGACCACTGAACATACAGTGAACTTAGATGAATATATTGGAATTCCTGTTGATCATCCACACAGCTATCATTAATTTATGAATAATCAACTATTTAATCATATTAATGTTCCGATGAACCAAACCCATTTGTCGAACGGAGAAGCGAGTGACCTAGAGAAGGAATGTGTCCGTTATGAACAACTTATTGATGGTTTAGGTGGGATTGATATTCAGCTTTTAGGTGTTAGAAGCAATGGGCATTTTGGCTTTAATGAACCAGGTACACCCTTTAAATGGCTGACTCCACTCGAGAGGCCAATGCCTGTTTGTTTGAAAACAAAGGCGCTGAATGAGCTTATCCATGGGAAAAACAATTGTTGCAGACAGAGCGGCATTAAGCTTAGTAGAACAAAAAAAACAAACTTTATAAGAAATATTGCGGACTGTTCCCACTGCGATAAAACTTTAACGTGGTGGGTACAGTCCTCTAATTATTATTCCAAAATACTATTTTTATAGTTAGGTACAAATTTGCACAAACTAGCCGTAAGTGATTCGGTCTTACAGTTCTTATATAAATTATTTAATATAAAGTTAAGCAATTGCACAAAAACTTTTTTGCACCGATCCCTGTGCAAGGAGGAATTATATATGTTAGATCAACGCAGTACTGCAATCCTGACTCAATTAGTAAATGCTACCTCCTATTTACCAGTGAAAGTACTAACGGAACGGTTTAATGTTTCAAGAAGAACCATTTACAACGATCTAGAAAAAATAAATAACTGGTTAAAAGAGCAAGGTCTCTCACCCGTGCAACAAGTACGCTCGGCTGGTTTAATCATTGATAACGAGACAAAAATCATCATTCCAAAAAAAATAAAAAAGCTTGAGCCATGGCACTATGAGTATTCTGCAAAAGAACGAAAATCTTGGCTGGCGATTCATTTGTTAGGGAGAGATACGGAGCTTTATTTAGATAATCTTATGGATCTAATAAGGGTTAGTCGTAATACTACCATTGAAGATTTAAAAGTTTTAAAAGAAGAGTTAGTTAAGTTCCAATTGAAACTTGAATTTGATCGAAAGTCAGGATATACCATTATTGGTGATGAAAGAAGCAAGAGAAAAGCAATTGTTTACTATTTATCGTTAGCATTACCAGATCAAACGTGGCAATCGTTAGTATCCGCTTTTCAATTGCTGATTACTTCCAATAAGGAAGCGGAAACTACCCTTTTTAATGTAGAACAACTAAAAGCAATATATGCAATCATTTCAGAAAGTGAAAAGATATTGCAAATTCACTTTGCGGATGATGTATTACACAGTTTGAGTTTACGTTTCCTTCTCTTTGCGAAAAGAATCTCTAAAGGGAAAATCGTTGATATAGAGCCAGTAGAAAAAGAAGTTTTGATTGAAACAAAAGAGTATAAAGTTGCCCAATTTGTTTGTGAAAAGCTAACAAACATTTTTAAAGTAGCTTTTCCAGAGGATGAAATATTGTATCTTACGACCCATTTATTAAGTGCAAAGATACAATATTCCGAAGTTGCTCTATCCGATACTTCTAACTTTCAAGATTTGGCTGGAATCATTTCAGCAATGGTCGATGATTTCCAAAAATATGCCTGTGTATTATTTCAAAATCGAGACTTACTGGAAAAGAACTTATTTATGCATATTAAACCGGCGTTTTATCGGATAAAGTATGAACTTGAAATTGAAAATGAAATTGCTGAGTCTATAAAAGAAAAATACACCGAGATTTTCCTGTTAACGAAAAAAATCATCCACCATTTAGAACGGTTTATTAATAAACCAGTTCATGATAATGAAATTGCCTTTATCGCCATGCACTTTGGTGGGTGGATGAAAAGGGAAGGAACAACTCCAGCCGTACGAAGAAAAGCGTTAATTGTTTGTGCTAGTGGATTAGGTACTTCGCAGATGCTAAAGCAACAGTTAGAGGGGTTGTTTTCAACAATTGATATTGTTGGGGTTGCTTCTATAAGAGAGTTTGAGAGTAAAGATTATGACGTAGATTTTGTTATTTCCACTACACAAGTAGCCAAGGATGACCAACCAGTTTTTATTGTCAATCCGATTCTTACAGAAGCAGAAAAAGAAAGCTTATTAAAAAAAGTTAACTCACTGTTTCAAACATCGCAAGAAAATAAATCCATTGAAGGGCTTATGGACCTTATTAAACGTCATGCAGATATTTTTGATGAATCATCTTTAATGAAGGAACTGAAACTGTTTTTAAATAAGGCATCAGTACAAAAGGTGACCGTGAAAAAGCCTAATTTAGCCAATTTAATAACGGAAGAGATGATTCAGTTGGTGGAACATGTTCCCAACTGGCAAGAAGCGATTAAATTAGCCTCCGTGCCGCTCTTAGAAAGAAACTGGATTACAAACAATTATGTAGAAGCAATGATAGGCAACATTGAAAAACTAGGTCCTTATATTGTCATTTCACCTCAATTCGCGATTCCCCATGCTAAACCAGAAGATGGGGTCAATAGATTAGGCATGAGTTTGTTACGTGTAAAAAATGCGGTGCCATTTTCTGCAAACTCAAAACATGATGTAAACATTATTGTGATTTTAGCCGCAATTGATAGTGAAACTCACTTAAAAGCATTAACTCAACTGACTAATATGTTGAGTCAATCCACAGTAATGGATAAACTCATAGCGTCGAATTCGAAAGAAGAGATACTAAAATTAGTAGCTTCTCGTTAAATTAAAAAATGTTGGAGGAAATCGTAATGAAATTTTTAGAAGAGTCGTTAGTCGCTTTAGATATAGAGGTTTCTCAACCAGAAGAAGCCATTCGTGAAGCGGGCAAACTTCTACTTAATTTAGAATTAATCGAACAACAATATATCGAGGCAATGGTAGCTTCTTTTCAAAAAAATGGGCCTTATTTTGTTCTTGCACCAAAAATAGCACTTCCCCACGCTAGACCTGAAGATGGGGTGGCGGAGGCGGCAGTCTCGCTCATTCGTCTGAATGAACCTGTTCGGTTTGGTCATGCTTCAAATGATCCTGTTCAACTTGTTTTTGCGTTAGCTGCCTCTTCTAGTGAAGAGCATTTACAAGTACTGCAAAAGCTAATGCAATTACTAGGTGATGAGAACAATGTTTCAAAGCTATTATCAGCAAAAAGTTATCAAGAAATTAATCAACTAATTGGAGGGAATGGGTAATGAAAATTTTATGTGTATGTGGTTTAGGACAAGGGACAAGCTTAATTTTAAAAATGAATGTGGAAACGGTATTAAATCAGTTAGACATTGAAGCAGATGTGGAAAATACTGATGTATCCAGTGCTTCCAGTGAAAATCCTGATTACATTATTACTAGCAACGAGCTTGCTCAGTCATTAGAAAACCATCCAGCGAAGGTTATCATTGTAAACAACTACTTTGATATGAATGAAATAAAGGAAGCATTGCAAGAAAATATGAATTCTTAAAAAACACATTAAGGGGGAAGAATCATGGAAATAGTACAATGGTTTGCAATGAACATTTTTGGTCAGCCCGCAATTTTACTTGGTTTAATTGTGTTATTAGGTTTACTACTGCAAAAGAAAGGCTTTAGCAAAACAATCAGCGGAACATTTAAGGCGGTTATTGGATTTTTAATTATTGGTGTAGGGGCAGGGGTTATTGTTAACGCCTTGCTCGTTTTTGAACCGATGTGGAAAGAAGTATTTAATCTTCAAGATCAGCCGCTTGGGGAATTCATGGGACAAGAAAGCTTTAATGCGAAATACGGTAGTGCCGTTACGTTAGCATTCTTCCTTGGGTTTCTTATTAACGTATTACTTGCTAAATTCACAAAAATGAAATTTATTTATTTAACAGGGCACATGATGTTCTGGACGGCGACAATTTTCGCTGGGATTATTGTTCATACAGTTGGCGATGTACCAGGTTGGAAACTAGTAACGTTTCTTGCTATCTTCTTAGGTATTTATTGGACAGTTCAACCTGCAATCGTTCAACCATTTATGAAAAAAGTAATGGGGCATGACAATATTGCATTAGGTCATACTTCTGCGTCCGTTGCCTTGCTTGCTTCATTCTTAGGAAAAGCTTTTGGAAATAAAGAAAATGATACAGAAAAAATTAAACTTCCAAAAGGATTAGAATTTTTGCGAGATTCAAATGTAATTACAGCATTAACAATGGGAATTCTTTTCTTAGTAGGAGCGTTTATTCTTGCTACAAAAGATACACCAGGGGCACAAGAATTAATGGCTCAAGCTGGAGATCAAAGCTTTTTCGTTTATGCTATCATTCAATCTTTTACATTTGCAGCTGGTATTGCAGTCGTTTTACTAGGGGTAAAAATGTTTATTGGAGAAATCGTACCTGCTTTTAATGGTATTTCAACGAAGCTTGTACCAGGGGCTCGCCCAGCATTAGACTGCCCGGTTGTCTTCCCGATGGCTCCAAATGCAGTTATCTTAGGTTTCTTAGGGGCATTTGTTGGTTCCTTAATCTGGTTAGTAGTCATTGGAAATACAGTAGCGTACATTTTCGTTCCAACAATGATTGTATTGTTCTTCCACTCAGCAACAGCAGGTGTATTCGGTAACGCTACTGGTGGTGTACGAGGAGCTCTTTTAGGAGGCTTCGTTACATCTACGGTGGTTGCTTGGGGACAGTTTATCATGGTTAAATTCTTGATTTCTTCCACGAACCCAGATACAGCCATGTGGGCAGCGGACTCAGATATGTTTATCCTTGGACCAATTGTTAGATTTTTAGCTCAGTTAGTATTTTAATAGCATCAATTTTTGATATTGACTTCATTAGTAAATACGATGAAACCAACATGGTGAAAATATCATGTTGGTTTCATTTAAATTATTTATGCACAATAAAAATATCTGTTGTATCTATTTTTAAGGAGGTTTCTCATGAGTTTTATCCGTACATTAAGAGGGGACATATCCCCAAGTGAATTAGGTTTCACCTATTCCCATGAACATATTGTTTGTCGACCAGATTATTGGGTGCAACGGGGGGAGGATGACTTACTTCTCGATGATAAAGATAAGTCAAAGTTAGACGTCCAAGACTTTAAATCTCATGGTGGGAGATCCATCGTTGATGCGACAGCAGTGGATTATGGTCGTGATGTACCAGCCGTAAAAGAGATCTCAGATGAACTAGATATTCATATTATTGGAACAGCTGGTTTTAACAAAAGTTTTCTATGGGATGCGAAAATAAAAGAGGAGTTAAAACCGATTATTGGAAACTATGACACGTATGAAAACTGGATTGAGCAAGCGTCTATTAACGGGATAACAGAATTTGTTATTCGTGAGGTGGAGGAAGGTTTAGAAGGAACACCGTTTAGAGCAGGCCAAGTGAAGTTTGGAACTGGATATAATCGGATTTCTCCATTGGAAGAAAAGACGTTACGTGCTGTAGCACGTGCCCATCACGAAACCAAAGCTCCCGTTCATTCCCATACGGAAGTGGGAACCATGGCTTTAGAACAAATTGAACTATTGAAATCTGAAAATGTGAACTTAGAATGTTTAAGTATCGGTCATATGGACCGTAATCCAGACCCATATTATCATGAGCAAATTGCGAAAACAGGAGCGTATTTAAGTTTTGACGGTATTGCAAAAATTAAGTATGCCCCTGAATCAACGAGAATTCACTGTATATTAGATCTAGTGAGAAAGGGTTACGAAGATCAAATATTAGTTTCTGGTGACACTGCTCGCAAAACATATTTAAAGCATTATGATCATGGGCTAGGCTTTGAATACATCATTGCTAAATGGGTACCTAGATTTATCGATGAAGCAAATCAAAATGGATTTGACGGGGAAAAACTCATACAAAAATTCTTTGTTGAAAATCCTGCACGATGCTTCACGTTTAAAAAGTAGTTTTTTGGAGGACTTTAGTTGAAATTCCAACATGAAAATTCATATGAAGTAGCTGAGAAAATTAAAGAGAAAAAAGTTGCCATATTGCCAGTCGGTGCTGTAGAAGCTCATGGTCCCCATCTACCGTTAGGGACCGATAACTTCTTGGCAGAGCGTCTAAGTGAAAAGGTTGCAGAACGTGTTGATGCCTTTGTTTTACCAACTTTACCGTATGGACAAGTTTGGAGCTTGAAGAATTTTCCGGGGAGTATTAATGTTTCCAACGAATCTTTAACAAATATTCTCGTCGATATTGGGGAAAGTCTTTTTAGACAAGGGTTCCAAATTTTTGCCTTAGTAAATGGACATCTTGGAAATGCTGTTGCCCTGAAAGAAGCAGCAAGAAAGCTTTACGAGACGTGTCCAAAGTTAAAAGTCATGTACTTGTTTTATCCAGGGATAAATAAAGTGGTGAACGAAGTAAGGGAAACCCCTTCGAGTCACGGAACTTATTTCCATGCGTGTGAAATAGAAACATCATTTATGCTGTATCTTGCTCTAGAATACGTGGAAATGGGCAAAGCCATCTGTGATATCCCAGTTATTCCCCTTAGCGCGGATGTTACTCCAACCCCATGGGAGGAGTTTACGCAGTCAGCTGTTTTAGGGGATGCAACTCTGGCAACAAAAGAAAAAGGGGAAAAAATAATTGAAACATCCCTTGATAATATCGTGAAATTGATTGAAGAAGTAAAAGGGACAATAAAGTAATTGCCTCTTTCTAAATCTGAACTGATCCAACACCATGATGATGCAGTACAGGAACTATTTTTCCACGGAGGGTAACATATGTTGACAACGTATTTTGAAAAGATAGAAGAAAAGTTAAAGGAAGTATTAAGTGAAGAAGAAGCTAATTTACAATTAGCTGCCGAAAAAGTGGCAGAAAGCATTCAGAATGGTGGAATCGTGCAATTATTTGGTTGTGGCCATTCACATATTTTAACAGAAGAAGTTTTTTACCGGGCAGGAGGATTAGTACCAATAAAGCCAATTCTAATTGAACCCTTAATGCTCCATGAAGGTGCACTCCGCTCCTCCCAATTAGAAAGAAAGAATGATTATGCAAAATCTTTTATGGAAGAACAGGATATTCAATCAAATGATGTCGTCTTTGTTTTATCAACTTCTGGCAGAAATCCTGTTCCAGTTGATGTGGCTCTTTACGCAAAAGAAAAAGGTGCTTTTGTCGTTGGAATTACCTCTCTTGAGTATTCACAAAGTCAGCCTTCAAGACATAAAAGTGGAAAACACTTATATAACTCTGTAGACGTAGTAATCAACAACTTCTCTGTGAAAGGAGATGCTGTCCTTTCCTACGAAAAAGTAAAAGAGCCATTTGCGCCTACCTCCACCGTAGTTGGTGCGACAATTCTCAATAGTATCTTAGCGGAGTCGATTAAGTTGATGGCTGATAATGAATTTGAGCCACCGGTATTTTTAAGTGGAAATATTGAAGGGTCTGACAGTCACAATGAAGCATTGATTCAAAAGTATCATCAGCGTATTCCTTTACTATCATTAAATGCGGAATAAATAAAATTTGCTGAAAATTAATTAACGGGACTGGGAGCTTACAGAATAGTAGCTTCCTTTTTCTTTTGGTTAAAACAAGCAAGTATCCTGTTTACACTAGGACAATTATAGTTAAGGAGTTTAGAAACTAAATGATAAAAATCTGGAGGATTAGACATGTTCGAAAAGAAATTCAAGATCACAGACGCTGCAGGAATTTATGCAAACCAGCAACTCAGCTCGTTAATACAGCAAGTCAATTCAGTTCCGAAATTATACTAGTCTACAAAGAAAAGTCTGTAAATCTAAAATCGATTATGGGTGCCATGTCTTTAGGAGTCGGTCAAGGAGCAGAGATAACGATTCAAGCGGAAAGTTCTGATGAAGAAGCGGCATTAGAGAGCATTACAGAAGTGATTAAAGGTGGTTTAGGGAGACAATGTATAGGGACAGGTGCACATCACATCATACCTGTCCCTTTGTCCCGTTTTATTCCGCCAATGGTCCAGCGGCTTTTGCCCGAATTCTGGTTGCATTTCCAGGGAGGTAAGCTAGTGGTACATCTTCGAAATCTACGATTTCTACTTTGTTCGCATCTGCTCCTGCAACAACAGCTTCTTCTTTTGCCATTTGCTTTGCTAATTCTAACGTTTCTGTTCTTCCTAATTCATCTAATGCGAATACCCGTTCAACTTGTCCACTTACTTGGGAAATTGCTGATCCGATTGCATTAGCAACGCCAAAGTGGTCTGGACGGTGAACGATAGAAGCGCCCTTTAGTTTTTCGGGTAGTAGTACACTTCCTCCACCTACTAGAATTACCGGAATAGGTTCAGCGCTTGTTTTCATTCGATCAATCGCTTCTTCTACTTTTTCTACTAATATATGATAAGCCTTCTCTACTAAATCCTTGTCTAATTCTACAACTTTAGTAACATCACCGATTTCCGCCATACCTTTAGCTACGATTATATCCGTTGTTGTTAAAGTGTTGCCGCCGAAAACATATGCTTCTTGTTGAAGTCGGTAGCCAACACTGTCAGGACCGAGCGTTACTGTACCGTCCTCTTTCACTCGTACAATCGTTCCACCGCCAATACCAACGGAAGTGATATCTGGCATTCTAAAATTTGTGCGAACTCCGCCAATTTCTACAGCAAGGGAAGATTGACGTGGGAACGAGTTCACAAGCACACCGATATCTGTCGTTGTTCCACCAACATCTACCACAAGAGCATTGGATTGATTGGTTAAATATGAAGCACCGCGAATACTATTTGTCGGACCACATGCAATGGTGAGGATCGGATACTTAACCGTGTACTCAACAGACATAAGCGTTCCGTCGTTTTGTCCAAAGAAGACTTTTGCATTCACACCTTCTTCTTTCAATGCATTCACAAAACCGTTTGCTGTACTGCGGGCAACATTGACAACGGCAGCATTTAGAATCGTCGCATTTTCCCGTTCAAGAAGGCCAACACTTCCAATTTCACTTGAGAGGGAGATGGCTACTTCATCGCCTAATACTTCTTGAAAAATCTTTTGTGCTTCATGCTCATGATCTGTTGATACAGGTGAAAAAACAGAAGTAATAGCGATGGAGTCCACTTTTCCTTTTAATTCGTTCGCAATTTCAGATAAACGCTTTTTATCTAGTTCAGCAATTTCCCTTCCGTCAAACTCATTACCACCACGGACGATATAAACGTATTTGCCAAGTATTTCTCTTAAATCATTAGGAACACCAACAAGTGGCTTAATCCCTAACGTCGCAGGGGCACCAATCCGGATAACGGCAACTTTATTTAATCTTTTACGTTCTACAATCGCATTCGTACAATGAGTCGTTCCTAACATGGCATACTTAATTTCTTCTTTTGGAACATTGGCAGCATCAATAATTTTCTTTACTGCCTTATAAATACCAGTACTTACATCTTCTGTTGTTGGCTCTTTCGTCTCTGAAATAACGTTATATTGGTCATCTAAAATTACTGCATCTGTATGTGTTCCACCAACATCTATTCCAATTCTATAGTTACCCAATTATTTCTCCCCCTTTCCCACAAGCTCTTCGACAGGTGTGAAATCCACATCGTATCCAAAGTAACCAGGGCCAGCAGTTGCTATTCCTTTTTCTGTTCGCCACTTTGGATCACATGGCATCCCAATTACTATACAACGTGCGCCGTATCTTAACCCTTCTGTTGTAATTGGCATCCCTGTCTCAGCATCTAGGACTGCGATTAAGTCAGGAGTGACACATAGTAATTTATCCTTTGTTTTTGCAATTAAATGCTCATTCTGGAAGTTTAATTCCAATTCTTCATTTTTATTATCATTTATTCCTTCAATGGTAGCTGTTCCTCTTGCAAAGCCAGTCTCTGTTTTACGATTAATATCTTTTACCTTTCCTTCAAAGAGACGATAACCATTTGTGATCTTTAGAACCGCATCAATTGGATCATAATTTTTTTCTTTTGCTTCACGAATACTACGTCCAATTTCTTCTTCAAGGCTTAACGTTTTTTGAATAGCCGAACGTTTCACATCTTTCCCTTTCATAGGGTAAATGGCCAACATGACAGATCCACCCATCTCGATCGTTGCCCCCCGTGCTAACCGTTCCGCCCAAACGCTGTTGATTGTATTCAATACCATGCTGTTTCCTTTTTCATCGGATAACACCATTGGCGTTGCTTCTAAGCCGTCTAAGTAAAAAGTAACCATTTGCAACTCTGGAAAAGCACGCCCCATACCGTCAGCGTCAATAACTGGCAGACCTTGTCGAGCCGCTAAAGCGAATGGGAGCAAGGAATTAACTCCTCCAGCCTCTATTGGCATGGTTGCATAAATTTCTTCCCCTAAATACTCCTGTAACGAATGAAAAGCTGTAATAGCCTCTTCACCACTTGGAATTTTTTCGACCATGACTGTCGGAGCTCCCATCATTGCTGAAGGAACAATAACTGCTTCGTCAGGTACTTCTTCTGGATCAATTAATTTGATGGGACCATGCTCTTCAATTGCTTGGAGCGCCATTAGTTTTCCAATATAAGGGTCGCCTCCTCCACCTGTTCCTAATAAAGCTGCCCCTACAGCGATGTCTTCTATTTCTTGCTTTCCTAGTAATCTCATGAATGTCCCTCCAATTTTATTACGCAGCTAGAGATTTTGTATTCGCTGCGTTTTTCTGAGTCACTTTAGAAACAACAGCCTGCAAAACGAGTGCAATCAAAAAGGCATCAAATCCAGAGGCACCTGTTAAAGAAAATAATCCAAAGCCGTTAGGTGCAGGTGTTGTCATAAATGCTACGAGTGATGCTGCAACCCAGACACTAATAGCGGGTATATTAACGGCAGACATATTATTTAAGTTTTCAAAAGTATATTTTGTTTTATTTACTAGATAATCTGCCACATAAATTCCTCCAATTGGCGGAATAAGTGCGCTTAAGAAGATCAGAAATGGAATGAAGTTATCATATATACCGCCAACAGCTAAAGCCGTTCCGATAGTTCCAGCAATAATGGTCAAAACATACTTTGGTATCTTTTTAAAAATAACCGAGAATCCTAAAGCGGAAGAATACAAGTTATTGTCATTTGTCGTCCATTGAGCCAAAATGAGTACCAATAAGGCACCAGATCCCCATCCAAGACCTAACATGATAGCAACGATGTCTACCTGAGAGGTAGCCTTTGCAATTACTGCCGCAGCAATAAGTACTAAGCTAAACCCAGCAAAGAAACCAACAAAAGAAGAAATGACAGCATCTTTAGGTGTTTTGGCGTAACGGGAAATATCTGGACCAATAATGGCACCAACTGCAAGTGAGCCGATGATAAGGGAAATAGAAACACCTATTGTTAATGGTTCTCCAAACATATTGTCTGCTACTTGACTTTCACCTGAACCTGAAACAACTCTTACTAGTGAGGCGATAATTAAAATCCCTAACAATGGAACGGCCAGCAAGCTTAGTTTTTCAATTGCTTTAAAACCAATTACTGCTGTTGCCGTCATCAAAATTCCACCAATGACGATGAGTAATCTTGTATTTAATTCCATACCAAATGAGTTATAAATGACTTGAGCCAAACTTGCTCCAAACAAGTCTAGTTGGACTCCAAACCATCCAAATAAGGCTATAGCTATAACGGTGGATACTGCATAGGAACCATATCTTCCTAAGGCAAAAGTAGAGACTAAAGCCGTTGACAAATTTGTCTTAGCACCTACTAAGCTGCAAAGTGCGCTTAAACATGCCAGTAGGAAGGTTCCAATAAACGTTGCTACAATTGCTTGAGGCATCGTCAAGCCACCTGCCAATGTTCCTCCTAAGATAATGGCAGAGAGAGCAACAATTCCCCCCATCCATACAATGGATAACCTTAACCAACCTTTTCTCTTCTCTTGGGGTACTGGTTCCCGTTCATAATCTTTTACTAAGTTTTCTCTTGATGCATTTGCCATTATATTTCCTCTCCTTAAACTCATATTTTTATATTGAACGGTCAGAATAACTAGACTTCTTTCGAAATACCATTCCAAAATTGATGAAACATCATATCTAACCGTTTATAAACTTCTTCCTCGGTGTGACGCTGCATTTGCCAAAATAACCCGTCCATTAAACATTGGAAGGAGAGGGCTAAAACATGAGAATCGGCTTCCTTAATTTCGTCATTTTCTATCCCGTGATCAAAAATGGCGTAAATAATTTCATACTCATTTTGCTCCAGGAAACTAAATCGCTCTGCAATATCCTCCTTAAGAAAGTCTGGTGGAAATGCCATAAGGCGTATTAGTATTTTCGTCTTTAGTTCCTCTTGAAATTGAAAATCAACTGCTGATTTTAAAATAGAGTAGAGCTGACTTTTGGCAGAAGGCTTACTTTTGAACTGTGACTCCACCGTCGATAAATGACCATCGAGCGCTTCTCGGTAAATAGCCAAAAATATATCTTCCTTCCCATCAAAAAAAGCATAAACGGAAGGAGGCTTAATCCCAACTTCATTGGCAATTTCCTTCATTGTCATCCCTAAATATCCTTTTTCAGCAAATAACTTCGTCGCTGCTTCCATAATTTTTTCCTTTGTTGACATCTAACCCCTCCTTTCTTACCTAACGAATGTTAGTTAGGTAAGTGTTAGAAAAAAAAGAAGAAAAATCTTCAATAAATTTCTGAAAAGATAAGTCTTTTAACGCTTTGCCCCTTTAAAGTAAATATAAAAGATATACTATCACAGCATTTTATTGAATACAACAATTTTTCTGAAAAATTCGTTTTTTTATGGTTAAATTCGTGTCCGTATTCTTCATAGCAAAGTTGAATTTATGATAGGGTTATAATAGAATATTGAATATTAAAAACAATTTAAAAATTTGTTAGGGGGATTAACATGAATGTATCAGCTGCATTGAAATTAGGAGATTTACAAAAGGCCACTGTTTTAGCTGGGGTTAATGGTATAAATCGTGAAATTAAAGCAGCTGAGGTCATGGAGGTTCCCGATATAAGTGGGTGGTTAACGGAAGGAATCGTAATTATTTCCACCTTTTACTCTATAAAAGATTCCCCCCAGTCACAAATAGAAATGTTTAAAACCTTGATTAATGTTAACGGTGCAGCCCTTATCATAAAATTAGGGAGATATGTTAATGACCTCCCAAAGGAAATGTATGATTTAGCAAATAAACATAATATGCCAATTATTTCGATACCTGTTGAAGTTTCCTTTGTTAATGTATTGACTGCTCTATTTGAGAAAATCTATGAAGAAAAGAAAGCATATAGACAAGAACAACTGCAGCTAATGAACCAGTTAATTAATACAGAGGTTAAGAGTCTACAGGATTTTGTAATAGAACTGTCGTCTATAACTGGGGATAATGTGTATTTTGAATCAGGTGATAACCGGTTATTAGTATATGCCAAAAAAGAGAGGGATAAAAAGCGTAGAATCTTCTCCTTCCTAAGTAAACCAGAAGAGCTTACTTCCCCACAGATTGATTATACAGAAGACTGTGTTTTTGAAGAGGATCGATTGGTGATACCCATTGACGAATCAGGAGAATGTGTTGGTTACTTACATGTATTATTAATTAAATCAAAATCCTTATTAAATGTACTTCAAAATTGCAGTGCAAGCATAAAAGAACAAACAAAATTACTGTTGTTGAAAGAAAGGTATGAAATAGAAAAACGTTACCTTCAAGATAATAAATTTATTCATTATTTATTAGAAGAAAAGGAGCAAATTAGTCCATCCTATATAAAAAAATATATCTCTCTAGAAGAAAATCATTTATATGGTTTATTTGCTTTCGATTTTTCATTTATGAATGAGACTCTACTGTCTATACAAGAGAAGGATCTGGTCACTAATTACTTCCTTTTTAAAAAGATATATGAAATAGTAGACCGGGCACTTCCAAACACATATTTATTTAACGAGGGACATTTCTTTGGTGGACTTTATATATGTAAGAATCAACAAAGTCGTCCTGCTTTAATAGAAAAACTCCAACACATTGTTAAACAATTTGACAAAGAGTTTAATAGTAACATTTATTGTGGTGTGAGTCTCGCCCATGAATCTTTCCATGATTTATATAAAGCGTTGGATGAAGTAAAGGTCTCAATTCAAACAAGAAACGATATGAACTTAAACGATAAAATTATTGTTTATGAAAGTATGGGTGTTAATAAGATACTATTAAAGCTAAAGAATGATAGGGATGTACTTCACTTTATTGAGGCGATGCTGGAAACTATAAAATTTGACGATAAGGAGAATGGGGAGCTCATTCGTACACTTGAGGTTTTCTTACAAGAAAATGGTAATCATTCAAAGACTTCAGAAAAGTTATATATTCATCGACGTACTTTAAAGTATAGATTAACAAAAATAGAATCGACCCTAAATATAAATTTGGATGATAGTGAAACACGTTTCTTACTTTTCTTATTATTAAAAATGAGAAAAATTCATGAAAATAGCCGCAATTAGCGGCTATTTTTGTTATATCTTTTTTTTGTTCTAATAATATCTTGTCTAATTTTCTTAGAATGTCCAATTTGAACAAATATTTAGATAAATGATTGTTCAAAATGGGCATTACAATATTTTTTCTGAAAATTTATAATAAATCAAAAGGAAGGGGGTACAAGACAATATGTTAGGTATTATTCGTGTTTTGACGACGGATGACGAAAATATTCTTCAAGAACATTCGCGAGTCATGAAGCGGGAGTTTAATATTGAGTCCATATCACGATGTATTCCAGATCAATGGAATGGAATACACAGTGAGGCAACACAGAGGTTAGCCGAGCCTAAAATTGAAGCATTAGTAAAAAGTATGGTAGAAAACGATGGGGTAACAGCAGTAACTATTAGCTGTGCAGCGGATCCTGCGGTGGAATCTAGCAGAAAGCTTGTAAATGTACCTGTATATGGTGCAGGAGAGGTTGGTGCACATGCAGCCCTTATGATTAGTAGGAAAGTTGGTGTTCTTGGAATTACACCGGATGTACCTCCTAACATTGCAAAAATACTTGGTGATCATCTTTTAGATTACACTTGGCCAGAGGGAGTTTCCACAACGGTAGATTTATTAGAAGAGGATGCAAAGAAAAGAGCTATTGATGCCTGCCAAAACCTTGTCAACAAAGGTGCAACAAGTATTTTATTTGCATGTACTGGTTTTTCAACGATTGGATTGAAAATGGAGCTTGCGAAACATATTCATGTTCCAATCATCGACCTAGTCGAAGCGCAAGGGATAGCCTATTCATTAACTCGAAAATAAAAAGGAGGAATTACCTTGAACCAACAAAAGTTTGACTTTTCTTTTGTGATATTTTCCATTTTAATTGCCATCGTCGGTGCTATTATTGGAATGCAGATTATCACAACGTTAGGGATTACCCCTAATACATCCATTATTGGTGCATTAGTTGCCATGCTTATTGCTCGCATACCTATGCAAATCTTCTATCGTTACAGGGCTTTAGAGAATCAAAATCTCATACAGACAACCATCTCTTCTGCAACCTTTGGTGCAGCCAACAGTTTACTTATTCCTATTGGTTTACCGTTTGTATTAGGAAGACCCGATCTTATTATTCCAATGTTAATTGGTGCAGGTATAGCATTAATTATTGATGCACTTATTCTTTATAAAGTTTTTGATTCTAAGCTATTTGGAGCAAATGAGACGTGGCCTCCTGGTGTGGCAACAGCAGAAGCATTAAAAGCAGGGGATCAAGGTGGTAAAAAAGCGAAATATCTTGGGCTCGGTATTGCTGGAGGTATTGCAGGTGCCTGGGCAGGGATTCCTATGTCAGCCTTTGGTGTAGCTTTTATCGGTAACATTTGGGCATTATCTATGTTTGGTATTGGATTATTAATTAAAGGATACTCTGTTCCTGTTTTTAACATTAACTTGGATCAGTACTACATTCCTCATGGGATGATGATTGGTGCTGGTATAGTAGCACTTGTCCAATTTATCATAACTATTACTAAAGACCGTAAAGCTAGAGTTAATTCAGAAGCAGCAGCAACAACAGAAGATGAATGGGTAAATACTCGAACAGAAAAAGATGTAACGAAGGCGTTTGGATTTGGATATGTGGCCTTCATTGGTGGTGCGTTGATCGTTGCTCTAATTGGTGGACTTATCACAGAATTATCCCTAGGACAATTAGTCTTATTCTTAGTTTTTGCAGCATTCGCAGCACTTGTTACTCAAATTATCGTTGGTGTTGCAGCGATGCACTCTGGTTGGTTCCCGGCGTTTGCAGTTACATTAATTTCTTTAATCATTGGTTTGCTTATGGGCTTCCCTCCAATTGCATTAGCCTTCTTAGTAGGTTATACGGCTGCAACAGGTCCAGCATTTGCAGACTTAGGATATGACTTTAAGAGCGGTACACTTATTCGAAATACGAAGAATATGCAAATGGAGCTTTATGGACGAAAGATGCAGCTGAAATCAGCAATGATTGGTTTCGGTGTGGCCATTGTCATGGTTGCTCTTTTCCATAATGTTTTCTTCTCACAAGATTTAGTTCCACCTGTAAACCATGTTTATGCAGCAACTATTGAGGGTGGTATCACAGGAAGCACGGGGATGTATTTACTTCTTTGGGCTATTCCTGGTGCACTAGTACAGCTAATTGGTGGACCGAAGCGACAAATGGGTATCTTGTTTGCAACAGGCTTATTAATTACATTCCCATTAGCTGGTTGGGCAGTTATTGCTGGTATTACTATTCGCTTAATTATACTTAAAGTACGTGGACCACAAGCGGAAGCGACGATGTATACAACAGCAGCTGGTTTCATTGCAGGGGACGCACTATTCAGCTTCTTTAACTCCTTATGGAGAGCACGATAATAGCTACTATAACTGACATACGAATTAGTTCAATTAAAGGAGTGCAATAAATGGCAGGAACAACAATGACAGTGGAGCTAATGGAACAAGCAGTATATGGAGGCGCTATTTTAGGTGGCGGCGGTGGTGGATGGATTCAAGATGGTTTACAGAAGGGAAAGCTTGCCCTTGAAATAGGCGAAGTGAACCTGATTACCGTCGACCAATTAGCGGATGAAGACTTTGTTACATGCGTGTCCCTCGTAGGGGCACCAGCCGCTAAAAATCAATACGTAAGCGCGAAACAACTATATTCTACAGTAAACTTACTTCAGCAAAATTTTCATAGTACTATTAAAGCGTTAATGACGAATGAAAATGGGGCAGCAACTACTGTTAATGGTTGGATTCAAGCAGCTTTAACAGGGCTTCCAGTAATAGATGCTCCATGTAATGGAAGAGCACATCCGACTGCCTCCATGGGGTCTATGAATCTATCAGAATTAGAGAACTTTATTTCTTACCAAGCGGCTGCTGGAGGGAAAGGGACTTACGAAATTTCTGGGTATGTGACAGGTTCCATCCAACATACTTCCAACCTAATACGTCAAATGTCTGTGGAAGCTGGTGGAATGGTAGGGGTAGCAAGAAACCCTGTACAAACAGGATATATTAAAGAAAATGCAGCTGTTGGTGGCATTAGCCAAGCAATTGCCTTAGGAGAAGTATTTCTTCAAGAAAAAGATCCCCTTAACAAAATTGAAGCTGTGGCTACGAAGCTTCAAGGGCGTGTTATCAAGGTAGGTCAAACACATGGCTATTCCATTGAAACAAAGGGTGGATTTGATGTTGGAAAGCTTTATGTAGATGATTTAGAACTCACATTTTGGAATGAGTATATGACAGCAGAGGAAAATGGGAATCGTAAAGGAACATTTCCAGATTTGCTAATGACCTTTGATACGGAGACAGGGTTACCTGTTGTAAGTGCTGAGATAGAGAATGACCGAAAGATCGCTGTTATTTCCGTACCGAAGGAGCATCTTCTACTGAGTACAACTATGTCTAATAATAAGTTGTTGAAAACAGTAGAATCCGTCGTAAATAAACAGATTTTATTCAACTAAGAGAGAAAGGGTGAGGATGTATGTCATTACATTATGCAATGCAGGCTATTGAACTATTAGATGATCCATCCATAACAGGAGAAAAAGTCATTGAACAATTTGAAGGATATGACCATGTGGAAGCATCGAGTGTCACCGTACAAGGTGACAAAGGTTCTACAGATTTCATAAAAATTTTAGTTAAAGGATACAACGGAAAATCTACCGGTGGAACTGCTAAAACCTTCGGGCTCGTTGGTAGATTAGGTGGAATAGGGGCTCGCCCTTCCAGAATTGGGATTGTCTCTGATGCTGATGGAGCAGTAGCTGCTGTAGCTGCAGCGGCTAAGCTTGCCGATATGTCTAAAAAGGGGGATCGCCTGGAGGGAGATGTGTATATCACAACCCATATCTGCCCTGATGCGCCGACTCAACCTCATGAACCTGTGGACTTCATGGGATCTCCAGTAGATATTTTAACGATGAATAAACACGAGGTATTACCTGAAATGGAAGCGGTTGTTTCCATTGATACTACCAAGGGGAATCGGGTGATTAACCATAAAGGTATTGCCCTATCACCAACTGTCAAAGAGGGGTATGTTTTACGGTTTAGTGAGGATTTATTGCGTATTTTAGAAATGACGACTGGAGAATTACCAGCTACCTTTACAGTAACAACACAGGATATTACTCCTTATGGTAACGATGTCTACCATATAAACTCTATTCTGCAGCCTTCTGTTGCTACTAATGTACCGGTTGTGGGGTTAGCTATTACAGCCGCTTCCGCTGTTCCAGGGTGTGGAACTGGGGCTAGTCATGAGGTAGATATCGCTCAAGCCGTTCGTTTCGCTATTGAAGTAGCAAAGGAATTCACAGCTGGAACAGTCTCTTTCTATGACGAAAAAGAATTTAATCATTTAGTCAACTTGTATGGTTCCATGAAGGTGTTACAGACAATGGGGAAGGAAGCGTACCATGGTAGCTAAGATTGGCTTAATTACCATTGGTCAATCTCCCCGTTCCGATATGACACCGGAAATGAAGCCGTTACTAGGATCGGCCGTTTCCTTTATGGAAGTGGGAGCATTAGATGATTTATCGGAAAAAGAAATTGAACATCTTGCACCTAGTGCCAATGAGGTTACCTATATTTCAAGATTAAGAAGTGGGAAAAGCGTGAAGCTTTCCAAAGCGAAACTGTTACCTTATTTACAAGACCAATTAAATAAGGTAGAAGAGCAGGTAGCAAGCTCCATTGTGGTTTGTACTGGGAGCTTCCCTACTTTAACGTATAAGAAACCATTACTATTTCCGGATCAAATCTTGAAAAGCGTGGTGCAAGCAGTGATAGGGGATGGAACATTAGGTTTAATCGTCCCCTTAGAAGAGCAAAAGAATCAATTGATGGAAAAGTGGGGAAATGTTCCTGTCGTTGCTGCAGCTGTTTCACCTTATGAGGAAGCGGATTTTGAAGCACCAGCTAAAGAATTAAAGAAAAAGGGCGCCACTATCTTTGTTCTCGACTGTATGGGATACACAGAGGCACATAAAGAAAAGGTAAAGTCTGCGACAGGTCTTCCTACCATTCTATCAAGAAGCATTGTCGCAAGAATTGCAGCAGAAATGGCTTAGAAATAGAAAGAGCGGTCTTGACCGCTCTTTCTACTCCTTTGCAGGAAGGAAGAAGGTGAATATCATATATTTATTTGCCTTAGTAATGTTGAGTGCCCTATGGGGCTCAACCTTTTTTTGGACAAAAATATTACTAGAGGATTTTCATCCTATATCAATCGTATTTTTTCGTTGCTTATTTGGAATTCTTTTTTTACTCCCATTTCTTATAAAACAAAGGGCTTTTTCAAGAATTAAACTTTCCCCCTCCCTAGTTTGTATAAGCTTATTAGGAGCCACCGTCCCATGGACATTCATGACAGTAAGTGTGCAATATTTAGAAACGACTTTAACAGGTATTATTAACGCTCTCACTCCTATTTTCGGAATGCTCCTAAGTATTTTAGTACTAAAACAAAGGGCAAAGGCCTTGGATAGTTTAAGTATATTTCTAGGCTTTTTTGGAGTGGCGTTTATTTTTATCCTTCAAAATAAAAGTGTTCAGGCTTCAGAGTTTCTTGGAATTGTCATCCTTCTGAGTGCAACCTTCAGCTATTCTTTTACAAGTATTTTATCAAGCAAATATCAAAAGCAAACATCACCTTACATTTTAGCTTTTACAACACTATTTACTGCAACCATTATTTGTGGAATCTTGATGATGTTTATCCAACCGGATAGTTATGTATACTTATTTGATAGTTCCAATTTTACTGTATACCTCATTTTAGGCATGTTAAGCTCTGGATTAGGCTTTGTTGTATTTTATTATTTAGTTGCCTATGGCGGTCCAGTGTATGCACTTTTTATCACCTACCTTATGCCTATCGTAACGTTGCTGTTAGGGTATTTTTTCTTAGATGAGAGTGTAACGGCTAGTATGATTATTGGATTAGTTTTTATTTTTATAAGTATCGGTTTAATGAATTACCAAAAAAGAAGGGAGTCGGTGAAAAGTGAGTCAGCTTAATACCTTTATACCAATCGTAAAAAACATGATGGAGCAAAATGTCTGCGCCAATGGACAGGAACATGTTGTTATTTTAACGGATTTAGTAAAAGAAGAGATTGGACGACGCGTATTTGATAGTTTATGTGAGTTAGGATTCAAAGGGGATTATGTCGTTATGCAGACACGTTCCAAGTCTGGGGAAGAGCCCCCGGCAACCGTAGCTGCCATAATGAAGACTGCAGACATTTGTTTTTGTATTTGTCAGCATTCATTAACACATACAAAAGCGAGAAAAGAAGCAAGTCGAACAGGAACGAAAGTAATAACGATGCCCGGAATTACAATGGATATGTTTACAGATGGGGCCATGAAAGCCGATTACGTGAAAGTCCAGGAGCTCACCCATACCTTTACGGAAAAGTTAAATGGTTGTGAAACGATAACAATATATACCGGTGAACAAAATAAGTATGTTTTAATTTTGAATGTAGCAGACAGAAATGGAATTAGCAGCACAGGTGTTTTTAATACGGAAGGTGCCTCAGGTAATCTACCATCTGGGGAAAGTTATATTGCTCCTCAACTGGAAAACTCATACGGGGAAATTCTCATTGATGGATCTATTGCTGGAATAGGCAAGGTATCATTTCCAGTATTACTAAAGGTAGAGAATGGCAGGCTCGTTTCAGCAACTGGAAAAGATGGGGAGCGACTTTTACAGTTGCTGGGAGATGAAGATGGAAGATGTGTTGCGGAATTTGGTATTGGAACGAATAATACCGCCCGAGTATCCGGAAATATATTAGAAGATGAAAAGGCATTTGGGACGATTCATGTTGCCTTCGGGTCCAATGTTACCTTTGGTGGAACAATTGATGCCGGAGTTCATTTAGATTGTGTCACGAAGGAACCGACCGTTTGGTTCGGAGACGAAAAAGTAGTGGAAAAGGGGAAGGTTTAATCTATAGGAGGATACTTATATGGACAGAGAGATTATTCGCAGCAGGGTGGAACTAGAGGGTGTTGATTCTTTGGCGGACTTTTCCAATAAAACGATTGGTGTTTTAACGTCTCATGAATCTATTAGAGGGTTTCAAGCAAAGGAACTTCCTGATGGTTACCTAGATGCCATTATTACATCTGCCAGATCAGCACCAACCTCTTCCAATCTGCAGGCGTATAGTATTGTTGTTGTTTCAGATAAAGAGAGGAAATTCAAATTAGCAACCTACTCCGGAAACCAAAATTTTATAAGGGAAGCACCTGTTTTCTTCGTATTTTGCGCTGATATTTACCGCTTAAAATATGTTACAAAGCGGCAAGGATTTCTATTCGAGGGGGATTCCTTGGAAATGTTTCTCCTTGCCTCAATGGATGCTGCCCTTACGATGCAAAATGCCCTTGTTGCAGCAGAAGCATTAGGCTTAGGAGCCGTGCCTGTTGGTTCTTTACGAAATGAACCGATAAAGGTAATGGAAAAGCTAAAATTACCGAGAGGGGTATTTGCCCTTGTGGGACTTGCGGTTGGTTTTGAAAAGGAAGGTGTACGCCGAGGAGTTAAGCCACGTTTACCGCAAAAAGTAACGGTTCATCACGAGGAGTATTCCATAAAGCATTTGGAGGATGGGTTAACTGATTATGATCAACAAATGATTTCCCGAAGAACGTATGACGGCAGACGTGTTTCCATAGCAGGGGAGCCAGAACGTGATGGAGTGGAATACGGTTGGTGTGAGCATACTGCCCGCCTGTAGTGTATCCAAGCCATATAATATTACTCTAAAAACAACAATCTTTTAGAAAACTGCCTTAAATAAAGAGGAGGAAGGTGAAAGAGTTGGAAATAATGGAAGCAATTAAAACGAGAAGGAGTTCAAGGTCCTTTGAAGATCGACCTATACCGGAGGATGTTATTACGGATATTAAAGATGCTATCATGCACAGCCCGTCCGGAAGTAATGCACAGGAATCTCATTTTGTCATTGTCCAAGATAAGAATCAAATTCTCAAACTAAAACGTTTTGCCCAAGGAGTTTCAGGTACCCCGGCGGCTATTGTGGTTTTGTGCTCAAACAAACAGGAAGCCTTAATACGTGGAGGGCAGGATACAGCGGAGGTTCTACGTTTTGTCAATTTAGGTATTGTGGCTTCCTTTATTATTCTAGTAGCCCAATCACATGGAGTTGGTAACTGTCCGGCCAGATCCTTCCATCAGCAATCTATTAAACAAATACTAGAATTACCTGAGGAAGTGGATCCAGAGCTTTTAATTAGTCTCGGTTACACAGATCAAAAACCAAGACCAAAAACGATTAAGTCAGTGACGGAGGTAATATCTCATGAAAGATACAACTACAGCGAAAATTAATGCTGTGAACGATGAGTCACAGGAACGTCTCTTGGATTTCGTTGGCTATGTATTAACAAGTACAAGAGGGCTATACCGCGAACCCCAAAGCTACGGCCCCATGAGAATGATAGATACATTGGAAAAGGCAATTAACTTATTAAAAGAGCAAGGTCTAGACCACAAATCACTAGATGATGTCATGAAAGTCGTCCGTGAAAATAGATGGCAAGCAACATCTAACCCCGAAGCCTTTGCCGAAGCTATAGATTCGGCGTTGGAACGGTTAGTTAAGATAACCTTTGGGGAGTGACTGTCACCACCTGAGATATGCTAGATTATGTTGATAAATTAATTGGTTTATTCCCCTTGAGCAGTGGCTTAAAGGGGATATTTTGCAAAAGAGAATAGTATTCTATTAGAGTTTATGTATAGGTGATAATCTTCTTAAAGAAACGAACTTATAGAGTTTATCATGACTGAAACTGAAAAGGAAAAAGGTAATCGACTTTGACAAGAACGAATAGCTTCTTTCAAGGAAAGTGCCAATGTATACTCTGTAAACGAAAAGGACAAACAACCTATTAAATAAATAAAGAAAATCCACTTCGAGAGCGTATAAATAGTATACAGCTACTTAGTGGATTTTCTATATTACTGAGCACTTTTTTGATGATCAAAACAATAGATTTTACCGTTAAACTTTTTATTTGTTATATAATACCTCTTAACTTTATCTGAAACAAGTTTATAACAGCACTGAGGTATATTCATCAAAATCCCCTAAAGGCAGGACTGGTGAATAGTGTTTGGTATAGTAAGTGGACTAGTTTCCATGAGTATTTACAGAAAGGGAAAATAACCGATATTGATAGAGGTTTGAATTTATTTTCTCTTAATAGAAAATCGGCAATAGAAAGATTCATCGCCTACATGCAAGAAGATAATGAGGACCAGTGTTTGGACTTAATCCAAAGAGTAAAGCTTTCTGATGATCAGGTTAGAGAATATCTTCGAACAGCAGGCGTTACAAGCAATAGTATACTACAGCAGATGAACAAGGAAAAACGGGATGAGATTCTAACCAAAGTTAAAAAACTTAAGGGAGTATCCATTGTCAGATTTCAAGAGTAACAGGAATTTCAAAAAGTGTTATTGATCGTATTAAATGATAAAAAATGTTTGAAGGAATGAGCGTCCTGTCGAAGGGTATCAGCTCATACTCTAGCCAACCCAAAAAAGGAAAGGGACAAGGCACCTGTCCCCTTGTCCCTTCAAATTAAATCTTTCTACTTGTAGTTATCCTATAGATTTTACTTGGACGCCCTTTAGATTTCGGGGCTTCTTCACCGATAATTTCCACGAGTCCTTGTTCAGCCAATCCATTAAGAATTCGCCTAGCGTTTCTGGGGGTCATTTTTAACCAATCTGCCAAACCAGCTGCAGTGATCGAATTATTCTCCATTCTTTTTTGTACAGAATAAATTTTGTTATAGGTTGTTATAGTGACACCGCATTTAGCTAGTTTTTCATTTAAAATTTTGTTCTCTGATCTATAGCTATATGAAATTTCCTTATCTTCTTTTAATGGGCCTTCAATCATTCCTTCGTTATTGACAAGGAAGGCACAAAAAGTCTCATAATTTTGTGCATGATTTAGTGCGAGACGTGCGTTTTCCTCTGCTGTTAGTGCAGTATCACCATACCCAATACCAATATTGGAAGGAAGGTCAGTTTTTAGCATTAGTTTATCGATTAGTAATTGAATATGTTGTTTCGAATCCTCTAACGAACCTCGAGTTGAAAAAATAACAAATGAACCAATTCCTAAAGGCATGAAAGAACCTGAGATTGATTCAGAAAAGCTCAAGACTGCTGATTGAAGGTCTAAATTTAAACGGTGCTGATCATAGGATAAAACATGCCTGTCTGAATGTTTATTCATAATTTCTGTATTAACTAATATCACTGCAATTTGGGATTGCTTAAACTGAAGTGTTTCCCATTGTTGAATCGCTGTCTTCAAGGTTTCTCGTATGTTACTTCTAGTAGGAGTAACCCAGTAAGCCGGAATTCCCTCAGATTGTAAAGTTTCATATATAGAGCGTAAACAAGTTATACAACAATCAACTTTTCCTTGTCTATACAATTTTTGATGAAAGGAAAGGAGGTCGTTTAGTGGTGTATCATGAGTATATTCATGAACATATACTTGTTCACGAGAAATATAAAGATCATCGTATGTTTCATAAACATCCCGTTCTAATAGCATATCGATACTTACCCGCTCTACAGACTTTTTATTATTATTGCTGATTTCCATTAAAGTTTTGGTCAAACTTGCCCCATCTAGATTTAGGTAAAAGAAAGGTTGTTTGGCGCCACTTTTTTGGGAAGGCTTATAAAGAGCAGGTCCTGCAAAAACCCAGAGGTCAGCGCTCTCTTGATTTGTTTGCAAAATATGAATCGTTTCTTCTGTATTTTGATAAATAAAAGGAACAGTTTGCAGTTTATCCGTGTATTCTTCCGCAATGTCAATGATAAGTTCAACAGAGTATTTAGGACCTACAATTCCAGCCCTCGCTTTCATTACTTTCACCACCATTTATGTGTCTTTCAGATACTTGCTATTTTGTTCATTTTTATTATAACATTTGTAAAAAAATGAAAGGGAAACATTTGTTTATAAGTTAATCACTATTTAAATAGAAAATAACATTAAAAATTTAGAAAATTCTGTTGACTTATTAACCTAATCACTTTATATTGTTATTAAAGGAATACAAAAGGAATAATTCCTTTAATGGAAGGAGGAAATAATTTTGAGTTCAATATCTTCCGATAAGAACTTTAAAAACAGACTGGTTGACTCAGAGAAATTTAGAAACGTAATTGGGAATTTTGCCAGTGGTGTTTCTATTATTACTGTAAGGAATAATGAAACAAACTACGGTATTACAGCAAGTGCTGTAAGTTCTGTTTCCCTAGACCCCCCGATGTTATTGGTTTGTGTTAATAAAAAAACGGGGACATGTAACGCAATTTCAGAAAAGGGGAGCTTTACTGTCAATATTCTTTTGGAAAACCAGGGGGAGTTAGCTTTACAATTTGCAAAGGTAAATACAGAAAAGTTTAATGGTGTGGATTTTGCCTTTGGGGAACTTGGGAATCCTGTATTAAAAGATCAATTAGCAGTACTCGAATGTCGTGTTGTAGAAGAAGTGACTGGAGGAACACATTCCATCTTTCTTGCAGAAGTGCATAATGCTAGTGCAGTTGAAGGAGATCCGTTAGTTTACTTTAAAGGACAGTTTGGCCAGTTTCAGAAGTGTTAGATTAAACAGTTATTAATATGTTATGGAATGTAAAGGGGAGAAAAAATAATGGCATTAATGACAGGTGATGATTATCGCAGATCATTAAATGATGGGCGGGAAGTCTATATTGACGGAGAAAAAGTAAAGAATGTAGCGGAACATCCTTCATTTAAACCAATTGTAGATGTAAGAGCTAGAATGTATGATCTAAATCATATGGCTGAGTATAAAGATCAATTAACAACAACTTTAGAAGATGGGGAACTTATTTGCCGTGCCTACAAAACACCGAAAACGAAAGAAGACTTAAGTGGAATTCGTAAGTATGTAGAGACGGTCTTGGATGACCTGGGAGGAGTAGTTTACAGGGTTGGGGATGAAACAATTGGAGAAATGTGGTCACTATTTGACGCGCAAGATAAATTAAATGAGATCGACCCGACCTATGCTAAAAATATCGCTTATCACATTGACCGAGTGGCAAGGGAAGATTTATTCCATGTATCAGCTAACACAGATCCGAAAGGGGACCGTAGTAAATTATTTAGCGGTAAAGAAGGTGGCACTTTATTGCATGTCGTAGAAGAAAACGACAGAGGAATCGTTGTAAAAGGAGCCAAATTCGAAACAGCTGCAGCTTATGCTCACCAAGCATTTGTAAAACCAACAATATTGGATTGGGGAGCAGGTGAAGAGTCGATGGCGCCATTTGCATGTGGCTTCATTGCGGATATGGGGTCACCTGGTCTAAAACATATTTGCAGAACCTCATTAGGTACCAATCGAAACGAAAAGGACTATCCTATTTCTACAAAATTTGAAGAGATTGATACACTCCTGATTTTTGATAACGTATTAATCCCATGGGAAAACGTTTTATTCCATCGCTCACTCGAGTCAGCAGCATATATTCGCTCCACATTACACCGCTATTCTGCTTTTAACTATGTATTACGAATTTTACGCAGAGCGGATTATCTGTTAGGTACGGCATTATTAAATGTGGAACAAACTGGATTAACAAAGCTGCAAGCTGTAAAAGAAAAAATTTCCGAATTAATTAATTATCGGGAAGGAATTAATGCTCATTTAACCGCTGCTGTAGCTAATGCAGAAGTAAGCGCAGGTGGTTTAATGATGCCAAATCAATCATTGCTGTATACCGGCCGTGTGTTTGCATTATCTAATTTCCCTGCAATGGCACACTTAACTAGAGAACTTGTAGGGGGGCAGTTAGCAGTAACTCCAGATTCTGATACAATGGTAGACCCTGCTATATCAAAATATATAGATAGATACTATTCAGTCAGTGAATGGAATGCGGATGAAAGGGCAAAACTCTTATATTTTGCAAGAGATCTTTTAAATTCATCCTATGCCGGCCATCGAACAACTTTTGAATTGTTTGCACAAAGTCCGCCTTTTGCTCAACAAATGGCAGTTTTTAATAATTTTGATCCCGAGGCCCAGCGAGAAATGGTACGAAAAGCCGCAGATTTAAAGTCTGGGCAAACGATTACAAATTAATGGAAGCAAGGGGGGGTTAAATGATTATCTATGACGCAGGGGACTTACATCTTCCAGCCTCTGTTCTTACGATAGGGAGTTTTGACGGAATTCATAAAGGACATCAGACACTTCTATTAAAAGCTAAAGAAAGAGCAAATCGTCTTAATGCTCCATTTGTTGTATTTACATTTGATCCTCCTCCAAAAGTTTTTTTGACTGGCTGTAAGCAACTTATGCCATTGGATGATAAATTGGAACGACTGAAAGAAATAGGCGTGGACTACGTGATTATCGCTAAATTTAATAAAGCATTTATGCAAAAAGAAGTTTCAGAATTTATCAAAGAGATACACGACTTAAATCCGTTAGAAATCTGGGAAGGACCAAATTTTTTGTTTGGAAAAAACAGAGAAGGAACAATTGAAGTATTGCGAAAACATTTCGACGTAAATATTGTAAGTCTGCTTATATGTTCTCAGGGGAAAATGATTTCTTCCTCTCGTATTCGGGAACTTCTGAAACAAGGCGAAATAATTGAAGCAGATAGGCTTTTAGGGGATTATACCTTTAAATAATGCCAATACGAAAGTAAACTCAAGAAAAATCTATTATTTCAATGATTTTCCTGAAAGGGGTATGGTCTAATGAAAATTGAACGGTTTCGCAAATTTAAAACAGAACAGTTTTACCCATCACATATGGGAGAGGATTCGCATCACGTTTCAAATGAGTTTTCCATGGTAGTCAGGGCTGGAAACCATATTTTTATGAGGGGACAAACAGGTTTTGACTTAGAGGGTAACTTTCACGGAGAAAACGATGTTATTGAACAAACAGAAAATGCTTGCCGGTGTATTAAACAGCTCCTTGAAGAAGCAGGGGGGAGAATGGAGGATGTTTGTAAACTTACAACCTATGTTACAGACCGTTCCTTCCGAAAAGATGTTTATAGTGTTATAGCAAAACATTTTGATGGCGTTTATCCAGTTAGTACAGGATTAGTGGTAGATGGGCTGGCATTACCGGAAATGCTTGTGGAGATCGATGTGGAAGCAGTTATTACTGGTGAAGAATAAATAGCAAATTAAATAAATGAAAATAGTGTTTAAAGCAATCTATTTACTGGTACTCTTCGTTTTTAGAAGGAGGAATGAAACATGAAAGTAACCACTACTTTCTCAGTAGCGGGCAGGTGTGATCAAACAGGTGCCTTAGGAGCAATTGTTACGTCTAGCAGTCCCGCAGTTGGTGCTAGATGTCCGTGGGTTAAGTCAGGTGTTGGTGTTGTTTTATCACAAAATGTAACAGATCCTAGGTTAGGGGAGATAGGTCTATCGACTCTGGCAAATGGTTATGATGCTAACGCAGCGATACGCACTATGGTGGCAGCATCTGACTTTAAAGAATATCGTCAGTTAGCAGTAGTTGATGCTTCAGGAAAATCAAGTGTGTTTACAGGGGAAAAAGCTCTTGGTGTCCACGGAGAATATTGTGATACGAATATAGCATGTGTTGGAAATTTGTTATCTGATTCTAAGATTCCAGAAGCTATGGGACAAAAATTTAAGGAAAATTCCTCTCTATCCTTTCCAGAGAGACTAATCTTGTCATTAGAACATGGATTTGCGCTTGGTGGTGAAATGGATGATGAGCATTCCATTGCACTATTAGTTTATGAAAAGGATGTTCCGTTTCCAGTGGTAGACCTTAGAGTGGATTATAGTGATGATCCCCTGGGAGATCTGAAAAAAGTGTGGGAAATCTATCGCCCTCAGGCGGAAGATTATAAGGTGAGGGCACTTAACCCTGCACGAGCCCCTTCTTACGGTGTGATTGGGGATAAATAATTTTCTGCTATCAATTAGGAGAAGGAGAAGGCTTATTTAATATGGAGATAAATGTAGAACGGCTGCTTCAAGATATAGAAAGATATTCAGCATATGGAGCAAGTGATGTAGGCGGAGTGTCACGGCCGAGTTTTTCGGAGGCAGATCGAGAAGTGCGTTGTTTATTCATACAAGAATTAAAAGAGATGGGTTTAGCTGTTACAGTTGATGGTGCTGCAAATATTTGGGGCAAGAAAAAAGGAAAAGGAAATAAAAAAGGGTCCATTGTCATCGGTTCCCATTTGGATACTGTTCCAAATGGGGGCAAATATGATGGTGCATTAGGTACTTTAATGGCTAAAGAGCTAATAAAAACGTTATTTGAAAAGGGGGTTGTGTTACATCATGACCTAGAAATAGTTTCATTTACTGCAGAAGAATCCAATGATTTTAACTTAGCGACATTTGGAAGCCGTTCGTTTACTGGCAAATTAACTGTTGAAGAGCTAGAAAAAGCAAGCGATCATAATGGGAAAATGCTTAAAGACGAGCTTAAGAAGGTGGGGGGTGGTTTAGATAAATTTCCTATGATGAGGACCATGGCTAAGGAAAAAAAAGCTTTTATTGAACTGCATATTGAGCAAGGAAAGAGATTAGAAAGCAGTAATTGCTCCGTTGCTATAGTAGATAGGTTTGTTGGGATGTATCGGAGCAATGTTCGGGTAGTTGGACAATCTAATCATTCCGGAACAACAATGATGGAACATCGGGCAGATGCTTTAACTGCTGCAGCTGAGATGGTTCTAGAAGTAGAACGTCAATGTAAGGAGGATGATTCAGACTTAGTGGGAACAGTAGGGAAGTTAAATGTTTTCCCAAATGCTACGAATATCATTCCAGGACAAGTAGAATTTCATTTTGAGGTTAGAGGCGGCGAGGAAAAACGAATCTATCAAGTGGTGGAAAAGGTGAAAGAAAAATGGAAAATCCTTGCGGAACACAGGGGAGTCGATTTTCATGAGGATGTATTTTTGGAGCAAGCTCCAATCCTTTTAGATCCATCTGTAGTGGATATTCTTAAAAATACAGCAGAGGAGATGAATGAACAGAATATAACCATGTCAAGTATGGCAATTCACGATGCAGTACATATGGCATCTGTTGCACAAACGGCAATGCTTTTTGTGAAGAGCATAAACGGAAAGAGTCATTGTCCGGAAGAATACAGCGCGAAAGAAGATATTAGAAAGGCCGGGAACCTTATGTTAAAAAGTATTATTAATTTAGATAAGAATCTACTCTAGCAGAAAGAGTCTTTAACTTACAGGTAGGTCTTTTTTATACTGATTTAACAACATAGCCATTGTTTTAAATATTCTAATTGTTGCAATATTCGAAATAGTATTGACACATCGTGAGAATTTTTATATAAAGTATATAAGGAAAAATACTTTATGTATTCCTTAAATAGAAGTGAGAAACTAAATGCTAGGCAATTTTATATTTAGGGGAGGTGTTAGTATGAGTAATACAAAGTATAGTAATAAAAGAATTTTACTACTAATCCTACTATTCGTTGCTTCTCTGTTTATTTTTATTGGTATTGGGATAGCTTCCAATAATGTAACTATTTTGGGACTTCCGTTAGACTTATTTTTTCTTTGGATATTTATGATCTTAGTAATTCCTTTTATGTGGTTCTTGTTTAGCAAGATAAAAACTAATTAATCTAATATTATATGAGAGGAGTACTTTATGGATATTACTATTATTGTAATTTCAGTCTATCTAATTTGCATGGTAATTATCGGGTTTTTATACCGGAAAAAAGCGTCAAAAGGTATGGAAAGTTATTTAGTTGCAGATAGAAGCATGGGACCAATTATTGGTGGTGGAGCGCTAGCATCAACTTATGCAAGTACATCAAGTTTTCTAGGTAGCCTAGGAGCTATGTATGTATTCGGAATTTCCTTTGGACTTTGGCAGAACACAGGAGTATTAATAGGGTTTCTAATATCTTCTTTATTTTTAGCTCCTAAATTCAGAAAATTCGGATTAGTAAGTTTCTCACAGTTCTTTGAAAGTAGATATGATAAAAGAGTTCGTGGGGTTGGTGCTTTAATTACGATAGCAACGATGTTTGTTTATATTATGGTTCAATTACAAGGTGGCGCCTATGCCATGCAGTTTGTTCTAGGTACTACCTTTTCTCAAGGTGTAATAATAATTGGATCCATTTTCATTATCTATGTCGTATTAGGAGGTAGTCACTCTTCTATTAAAGCAAGCTTTATTCAATTTTTAATGATGGTAATAGCAATGTTTTCCGTTGTAATGGTTGCTATTTTCTCAAATCCTTGGGGTGAAATAACTACACAAGCCCTTGCAACGGAACCAGCATTTTTCAATTTATGGGGATCGCAGGGAGTATTGTATTCCTTAAGTGTTGGTTTAATGATGAGCTTAGGTGTTATGAGTTCACCGCATGTTTATATGATGTACATGGTTACAAAATCAGAGAAAGTTGCTCAAAAAACAACAGCTTTAGCTACAACATACTTAAGTTTATTTTATTTTTCACTTCTATTTGTTGCAGTCTATATTATGTCACAATTCCCTTCCATAGAAAATCCAGACATGGGATACTTTTATACATTAGATGTGTTTCCAGCTGTTATCGTCGGTTTATTTATTGCTGCTGTTTTAGCTGCAGCGATGTCCTCGACAGATGCTCAATTACTTAATGCGACTGGGGCTATAACAAATGATATTTACAGTGTAATTTATGGAAAACCTATATCCTCTTCCAAGGTTGTATTAATTAACCGAGTTATAGCGGTTATATTAGGGTCTTTAGCAATAATTGTGTCTTTAAATCCTCCTCAGTTAATCCTTTTTGTTATGGCTCTGGCTCAATCAATGATGATTGGTGCATTCTTAGTACCGTTAGTTCTCGGTCTTTGGTGGAAAAAAGCTACAGCCAATGGTGCTTTAGCAGGTATGTTCGGCGGTTTTGGTATCGCTTTAATTACTCAATTTATCCCAATGCCTAATCCATTTCTAGGTGGTCCATTAGGTGCAATAGTATCACTTATTATCATGGTTTCCGTGAGCTTAATGGATAAAAGTAATCGAATTGACTATGAAAGTGATAATAAAAAAGTTTTAACCAAATAATGGGGACAGGTACCTAATGGGGACAGTGGGGACAGGTACCTCGTCCCTTGTTATGAAGAAGTATTTGAATTTTAGGAGTTCTGGTTTTCCGTGCCTATCACCGCTCGGATTTTGTCGAAAGTTACTATTAAAATGTTAAAGTAGATTAGTATTAGGAAGGGAGGAGGATGACGGTTTTCTTCCACCTCCCTTTCCTTCACAATCTCGTAGATTAACCCAAAAAGCCTTCAAAAGAAACTTTGAGGGCCTTTTCGTCGTGTACACTGGTAATTTACGTTTGGATAAAGCAGTCCCGTAGAGAAAACTCCAAGGGGACTACTTTATCTATCTAAAATCTTATCATTATAATTTTGTAGTAGAACTGCATGTGAGTTATTTCATACTATTAATAAAAAATGTATCTGGAGGCATGATTATAATCTTATCTTCCATCACTGGATGGGATTTAAGAAAATCAAATACTGCTCTCCTGTATGCACGATTGGATAATTCCAATTCTCCCACCTTAATGGAGTGCGGCTCGTTATTAAAATATTTCTTAGGACCCATCAACCTGGCAACATCGCTGATAAAATTCCCGCCATTTCTTCCATTTCTATAAGCAGGCTTCATATCATTGTAATCAAGGATTATCTCAGCAACTTTGGAGGCAGGGACTGGTTTTACATAATAAGGATCAACGCCCAAGTAACCCTCGGGATCGGACACAGCGTAGAAAGCGTCCTTCGGGGAGAAATCACTGTTCCACAGTAGCGGATTGTGACCTCTTCTCCAACTTTGCATGTCATTCAGACCCCAGAATGTAACGCGGTCGATACTAGCTGCGTAATTCTTATAGATTCTGAAGTATTCGGCGAAAATCTCGGCCTGGATTACTTCAATCTCGGAGCCGTTAGTTATACCGCGATCAATCCAGTAATTTCTCTGTTCCTCTGTGCCTTGCGAACCGATTATATGTTCAATCCCACGATCTCTCAAATCCATGTAACCTGCAAATGAATTGCCAGTGGGCTGGGCGTTCCAGGGAAACCAGGCAAACAGATCAAGCTCACTAATGATAAGATCGACTCCAGCTTCCAGGAGATTAAGGATGCCGTTTTCCACGCTGGAAGGCGGGGTATCCATAATGTAGTTGTGGGACTGCATACCCACACCCTCGATTAACTGGCGAGGATCTTCTGGATACTCTTTCTTGTAGCGCTCGTTAAGTTCTTTAACCATCATCGCGGTCAGCTTCGACTTGCCATCCTGGTACATATTAAAGTCGTTGTAGAATAACTTCGCGTCAGTATATTTACGGGCAAACACGAAGGCATCATAGATGAAGTCGCTCGGGTCTTCGCCTTCTACCATACCGTTGCTGTAAGCCTTATACCAGCCGCTCTGGTTTCCTTGACGAAGATAATCTTTCCAATTGGCGTCTTCAGGAATGGTTGACACTCCATCAACGAATGCCTCGTTGACGACGTCCCAACTTGTGACTACACCAGGATAATATGTGTCGAAGTGCTCGACTACGGTTTTGATATAGCGCTCCATGTTTTCTCTGGCCTGTTCTCTCGTGTAGTCGCCATTAGTACCACCGTTGAGCCAGTTAGGAGACTGGCCGTGCCACACCAGCACGTGTCCGTGCACGGTTATGCCGTTTTCTTGTGCTTCTCTAACAAACTGGTCGGAGACGTGGTCCGACCCCTCGTAAATTCTAAAAGTACCCTCCTCCCCGGCACCTCCAAAAGAAAGGAGGCTGGGTTTCATGTGATTTTCTGCGGTGAGTGAGTTAAAGTGAGTAGATGTCAACAAACCGCGAGTATTACTCGGATCTAAGTTGCCAGGGCCGCTATAAATGTTACCCATTTCGAAGTAATTCTCATAGGTTTTCCAAAGTGACTCAGAACCGTTTCGGACCCTCAGTGCTGTGATACGTTTGTTTAAAGCATCGATTGCAGCGTTAATTTCGTCCGCCGTGGCGTTTGGATCGTCAATGAGAGCCTTTACTCTATCGTATTCCATTTTGGCCAACCGATACGTGGCTGGGGTATAAACATTCTCATCAAGCGCTTCGAACTCATCTATGACCGTCTGCAGAGTGTTATCATCGGTATTAGCCAAGGCCTGCATTGTAAAAGCCCCCGCCAGAAGAGCAACCATCGAACAAATAAACAATAACTTTTTCATCTATTTCATCCTTTCTTTTAACATAGCTGTATACTTCTTGACTCTCACACTACTTTTTCAGCTGTTAGTCTCTCTTTTAAATATTCGGCTTAAATAGTTTGGACTTACGTTACACTATTCTATTTTTCACTTGGACTGTCTTAACAGTATGGCCTCCTATATCAATCCTTAGCTGATAGGTTCCCTTTGATAGATGTTGTTACTGCTACTTTCCCTTGAACAACATCAAGGTCAGAAAGCTGAGTCCGAGTTTATAAATCAGACGTAACATATGGAGTTACAGAGTATGTAACAAAGCTTGCATTATAACCATCAAAGTTTAACTCAGCTTATAATCAGTATCATTCTCGTTAATTGCCCCCTTCCCCTGAACCAAATGCAATAAAGCGGATCTCTTTAATCGGTATTGTAAGCGCGATATATACGTGCAAACTCAAGCATTAACCACTCCTGTAGCTATGTTATTTGCTAGGAGCATCTACAACACTGTCATAGTGAGCCCTCTTCATCATTGATTCCACGCTTTCCTTCAAAGAAAGATTGTTCACTACTAAACTAGCTACAAAATTAGGAACCTCCTTTTCCAATAAATTAATTTCGTAAGTATCATTGTATAGAAATGTTTACTAAATAAAAACAGTGAAAATTAGTAATTTTTAGACAAATAGTACCCTGATAGGACACGTGCTTATAGAATTTTCTCCAAAATATAATCCATTCGTATTAGTTAACTCGAATAATATCTCGAATACTGCCTACCGATATTTCAATAAGTCGAAATAATAGGGAGAGTGACAGGGGGACAGGAAGGGACAGGTACCTCGTCCCAGAGGATTTTGCGATTGGACAGGGATAATTAACCTTTCCCTGTGTCCCAATAGATAGTTATTCAAAGAATAAATGATCAAGCAATCATTAAAGGAAGAAGCCTAATCAATTTTGGTGGACTGAGGGGAGAGGGATTCACCAATTGGTAAAAATATATTCAAGTTAGATCATAAAACTTGGTTAATTGACTATGGAGAGAGAGTAATCGAGGAAATGTGGGTTAAAAGAGATTCAAACTCACTAGACCATCAGTACATTTTCTTACAGTGTGCAGGAATGCCTAAATTCGGTATTTACTTAGGTGATTCCAAGTATGAAGAGGCTGCTTGGTTTATGGATAGATACTTTACTAGAAGTGAATATGATAACGGAGTAGCAAAAATGACGGTAAAAGTGTGTGGTTAAATGGGGAAGCCCAATTAAGAACCAGAGAAATGGAACGGGATTTCTTATTTATAGGCACTAGGTATCATCCAATTATTCTATCTGAGAATAGTATTATGATAGAAGAAGATTACAAAAAGTTAAAGTTTTATAGTAGAGTTGAAAAGAGTGACCTAGCTAGTTTAGATAACATGAAAAAACATCGTATCTCAATGCTTATGAGTTAAGGGGAGCGTGCGAGAGACACGCGAGACAGAGGGCTGATGTCCCTGTTTTCCCCCTATACATCCATTTTTATCTATTCAAAGTCTATATTATCGGGCACCTCACCTATATGCCTTTTCGCTAATTTATCTATTACATAATCTTGTTATTAATATAACTTTTTTACTTGTGAAAGAAAGGGAAGAGTCTCTGTCAACGGCCTTGAAGAGAGTCAGTTCCAGTTACGTGTATTGGTACAATAGGAAATATAATTGTTATGGCCATTTGTTCCAGGAGAGGTTTAAGAGTGAGAATGTTGAAATAACAGCACTGAGGTAGATTTATCAAAAAAAACCTAAAGGCAGGGCTGGTGAATAGTGTTTGGGATAGTAAGTGGACGAGCATCCATGAGTATTTACATAAAGGGAAAAAAACCGATATTGATAGAGTATTGAATTTATTTTCTCTTGATAGAAAACTAGCAATGGAAAGATTCATTGCTTACATGGAAGAAGATAATGAAGATCAGTGTTTGGATTTAACCACAACAGTGAAGCTGTCTGATGATCAGGTTAGAGAATATCTTCGAACAGCAGGCGTTACAAGCAATAGTATGCTACAGCAGATGAACAAGGAAAAACGGGATGAGATTCTAACCCAAGTTAAAAAACTTAAGGGAGTATCCATTCGCCAGATCTCAAGAGTAACAGGGATTTCTAAAAGTGTTATTGGTCGTAATTAAGTGATTTGAAGGAATAAGAGTCCTGTGGAAGGGGGGCTACTAATATAGCCATACAAAAAAGGGACAAGGTACCTGTCCCTTTGTCTCATCCCTTTGTCCTATTATCTCTTAAACTTCTCAAGAAATCTTGTTGGATACTCACTAGGAAGTTTACTTATTTCATCTAGTTTATTCCATTGGCTTTCACTTAAGCGCCAGCCAACACTTCCCATATTCTCTTCAAATTGTTCTAGACTACTGGCACCAAAAATAGGGGATGTAATTTCTTCTTTGTTTAGTAGCCAATTTAGAGCGACTTGAACAGGGGTTTTACCGATCTCTTGAGCTACTTCTTGTACAGCTCGTAATATCTCGAAATTTTTATTATTTGCTCGATATTCCCAGCTGGATTCACCTACGCCATGAGATAATCTTCCAGCAGTAGGTGTTTCCCCTTGTTTATATTTCCCCGTTAAAAATCCACCACCAATAGGAGCCCAAGGGATGACCCCAACGTTTTCTTCTTTACAAAGTGGCAAAATTTCTCGGTCCATATCACGAGTGATAAGACTATACTGTGGTTGAATCGAAATAAATCGAACAAGATTATTATAATCGCTATATGATAAGGCTTTCATCATTTGCCAAGCTAAAAAGTTAGAACAGCCTATGTATCGAACTTTTCCGGAACTGACTAAGTCGTCTAACGTTCTGATCGTTTCTTCAATAGGAGTAATATTATCCCATACATGCAATTGATAAAGGTCAATATAATCTGTATTCAATCGCTTTAAACTTTGATCTACTCCTTCCATGATCCTTCGACGAGAATAACCAAAATCATTCGGATTTGGACCTACTCGCATCCGCACCTTGGTTGCTACTACAACCTCAGAACGACGGTCTTTAATTGCTTTTCCAACAATTTTCTCAGATTCCCCGCCAACATATACATCGGCAGTATCGATAAAATTACCTCCTCGGTCAAGGAAGTGATGAATCATATTAATGGAATCTGCTTCATTCATCTCATTACCAAAGGTCATTGCTCCTAAGCAAAGCTCAGACACTAACAAACCACTTTTTCCTAACGTCTTATATTGCATCTTCTCTCTCCCATCATTTTTAATATCCCCATCTCTTTATTTATTTGATCCTTTATTGAATTATTCCTTTAAATCAACAAAGAAATTTTGGACAGGGGGACAGGTACCAGTCCCCGTGTCCTATTTTAAATAATGGGAATGTTTTCCTTGACGAAACAGGTAGTTTTTTAATAATTTAATATTATAACAATTTTCATAGTGTTAAAGTCCTGGGTAAGTAGTCTCTTACCTCTTTTTTTTGACAATTACAAAAACGATCAGAAAGTAGGGTTAATGTGAGTGTAATAGAAGGAGAAGAAATCTTAAATGACTGATTGGATAATAGATTATAAATGGCACTTACTCATTCTATCTGAAATATTGGGGTGGGGCTTCACATTTGTTATGATTTATGCCCGATATTTCTTAGAATCAAAGATTCTCTTTTGGCTCAGTTTGGTTATTACCCTTTTTCTTTGCTATGTTTTGGACATTTACCTTTTCTTTTTGAGTTATACGTCTGGTGAAAGGTTCTTGGGGTGGTATGAATGGACCATTATTTTGTTATTTGTCTATTTATTTACTGTAGGTAAAAAGCACTTAAAAAAACTCGACGCTAAAGGGTTCGAATATGCACAGAAATTAAATGGAGGTAGTAAGAATGATAAAGAAGGTTGAAACAGAAAGGGAATTAGTGAAACATGAAGAGGTTTATAAGACGGTTTGGGAGGAAAAAAACTATGTGGATGAATACCCAGATGAAGGAGAAAAGTTCCTAATTTTATCTCCTGAAGGAGAAGTTGTAGGATGTTTTGAAATTTTCCCTTTTGAGAAGAATGGTCCATTGGATAGTATCTACCCCTTTTCTAGACTAGAAGAGATTTCCTCAAACGAAAAAAACGTATTTGAAATTGAAAAAGTTGCTATTCTCAGTCCGTATCGAGGAGGGAATTTTGTGACCAAAATGATAGAGTTTTATATTAAATATGCTATTGAAAATAAAAAGGAGTACGTCATTGCTTTAATCAATAAAAGGTTTTACCGATACATAAAAGATAGAATGGGAATTCCTCTAGTTAATGTCGAAAGTCGTTTAAAGGGAAGTTATGACTACGAAAAGACGTTGAAACCTATTATTGTGGATATTCAAAGGACAATAGAAAAATACGAAAGAGGGCAACTGAATTTTCGTAGCATTATGTAAATAATCCTAAAGTTACGAATTACATATATATGTCCTGCCGTACCAACGCAATGATATTTTAAAGGAATATACGCAAACATAGAAGATGATTAGTCGTTTTTAAAGGGACGTGGGGATAGGTACCTTGTCCCTGCTTGTTATGCAAGACGGTGAGATAGTGTAGGTGTCTGTACACTGCGATTTATTATCTAACACTTTAAATCCGGATATTGATGAAGAAGTTAGTGCTGATGGGACAAGACTCCCTTTCTATTGTTCATTATTTTGGAGTATCTCGGAACTTAGGTGACCAGTCAAGGAGAGCATTTGACAACTCGACTAGGTTCTGATGTTCTGTGGTTAGATTAGAAGGCTAAAGGAATAATAACCGATAATGATAGAGCATTGAATTTATTTTCTCTTGATAGAAAACTAGAAATGGAAAGGTTCATCGCCTAAAAACCGTTTGAAGGGATAAGCGTTCTGTGGAAGGGGGTCAGCTCATACTCTAGCCATCCAAAAAAGAAAGGGACAAGGTTCCTGTCCCCTTGTCCCTCGCAATAAATATATAATTTTTTATATAAGGATGTGTAACAACAGTGTATTGTACAAATTGTGGTACTCAAAATTCTGATAAAGCAAACTTCTGTCAATCTTGCGGTGAACAGTTCAATATAGTTGCTGCGACAGTGGAGAGTACTTCTTCAGATGATTTAACAGAACGGGTAAAATTGGAAAGGTTTGTTGGTAGTAATCAGGAATATTACTTTTATAAATGGCAATTTGAAGATGATCGTATTGTAAAATGGGGTTTTAACTGGTCAGCAATGTTTTTAGGTTTTCTTTGGCTAGGTTATCGAAAAATGTATTTTTATATGTTTTGTTTGTTTCTTTATGAAATTGCTGTAACAGCTTTTGTATTTACAGTTGATCATGCTTTAATTAATTTATTGATGTACTTATCAACCCCTATTATTCTTCTAATAGTCGGTGGATTTGCTAATCGCCTGTACTATAATCATGCAAAAGTTAAGATTACAGAGATTGAAAAGAGGTATCATTCACCTCGAGATATTCAAAATGCCCTATTATATAAGGGTGGTACAAGCTTATGGGGCCTTTTCGGTGGAATTATTGCAAGTACTATCCTTATTTTAGGGATTGCAGCAATAAGTCTTTATCATTTGCAAAAAGAAATAAACGAATATTATCAGAACCCAAGCTATTTGGGCTCAAATATATCAAATACCAATCAATTCTATATTAATGAATCTCAGCCTCAAGAAATGGAGGAGTCCATTAGCATTAGTAAAGCAACTTTTTTTGAGGGGAAAGATTTGTATGGGAATAATATTAATTTAGCAGATTTTCAAAATAAGAATATAATCTTATATTTTTGGGGCACGTATAATCCTACACATGAAAGGGATTTTCCATTTTTAAATAATCTCTATCAAGATTATAAAAATAAAGGGTTAGAGATTATTGCCATTAATGTTAATGAAGAGAAAAGGGTAGTAGATAACTATTTAAGAGAACACCAAATAGATTTTACAGTCGTAGTAGATGAAAATTTAAAAATAACTGAATTATATGGAGTTAGTCCAATTCCAGCAGTATTTTTGATTCATAATGGAGAAATTGTGAATGACTTTATAGGTCCAATACATAAAGAGGAAAATAAAATATTACAGTTCGTTGCAAATAGTCAATGAAAGAAGTAATAAACACAATTAAAGAGGGAAATTAAATTATGAAAATATTATTAACAGTGTTAATACTAGTTATCTTTCTTGCTGGTTGTGGAGATACATCAACTAAGAAGAGCAGTAGTGATATAACAACCTCTAAATTAATAACCGTTGGGGATTCAAAGCAACAAATGGTTGAACTGCTTGGTGAAACAAAGGAAATACAAAGTAATCGTTTAACTCCATTCGGTACTTTTGACTTATACCGATATGGGGATACAATTTACTACATACAAGAGCAGGTTGTAGGAGTGATTAAAACAAGTGATCCTTCCTTTTCTACAAAAAAAGATATTGCTGTAGGAGATTCAGCAGATAAGATTTATCGGTTATATGAGCAAGTTAATGATATAGAAATAATTACATTTGATGAGAAAATGGATGAGGTAGCTATTGCTTTGTTTGATAATCAGTTAGATAAGTCATTGATGTTCTATGTAAATAGTAAAGGTAATATAGAAGAAATTTATATAGCGAATCAAGCAATTGGAATCATTGCAGAAACGTTATTAGGTGCAATTTCACAGGATTTAGGCTTAGATTATCACAAGCTTAACGAATCCAATCGTTCATTTTTGCTAGGTGAAACCCTTATTCAATCTGTTATTCAACATAAGGTTAGTCATTTTCAGTACATCACACGTTATGAAATTGCTGCTCATTATTTGATGGAGGCATTAGAGATTGCTTTAAGAAATGGTAACGATGATATGGCAGACGTGCTTCGTCAAATTGGAGAGAAAGAATATGGAGAATCAGTTGAAAATGATAGTAATCGTTTTATTGAACCTCCTAATAATAATGAAAACCAAAAAATGAACAATAAAGAAACTTTAGAAAGTAATCAAACGGATGAAGTTGTGGAAGATGAATTTTCTTTTATAATTGATGAAGAAACAGGAGAACGAGTTTTAGTTGTGGAAGAAAGTGAATATTCTAGAACACTAAAACGTAATGAGGAAATCGTAAGAAAAGCAAGTGAGTTATCATTAGGAGTTCATCTAGAAGAGGTTATAAATACTCTTGGGGAGCCAGATGAACCTGTTTGGCAAGCTAATTCAACTAATAACCGTTTGTATTATGACAGTAGTGTAGAATATCATCCTATTCGTTTTATCTTTAAACAAGAAAAGCTTATAGGACTGAGGTATAGTTATTCTTTATTACAAGAGTATATTTTAACGGAGACAGGTGTTCGACCAAACTCAGATTTAAAAGATGTTATAGATGTTTATAAAAACAACGAAGTCAAAGGGTACCAAAGAAAAACTAATCCTAATTCAAAATTATTAATAGTAGATATAGCAGAAGATGAAGTAAAAGCTTTTGAGTTTCTCAAAAGCCCTTATGATGGCTCATTTCCTTTAGTGAGCTTTAGTAGAGGAACAAAGATATTTATAGCTAACGTAGAGAATTTGGATATAAGGGACTTTGAAGAAATAGATTTAAACTACTAGGATGGGGTTTGAGTCCCTGTCACCACCCGATTTTTGAGATAGGTTTTATCGATAGACTTAGAGCTTTAAATACCAAAAAACGGTAAAATTTAGGTGGAGATGTACATTAAGAAATTAGCAAAACCTTAATATACCGCACTTTTCACACACAGCGTTAAAGATATTACACACTCTCACCTTAGGGGCGGCATGATGTAATGATCCTAAAACCCTTGATATGAGTGGGCTAGGTAGTAAGGTGAGAGTGAAATGCTAACATTGAATAGTGGAGGCTTCTCCTAAGTTGACCAAACTTAAGAGAAGTTTCTTTTTATTTCTTGAGTAATATGAGATAGAAATTTTTTCATCGGTTCAAAAAGCATCTATTGAACTATTGAAAAAAATTAAACATTTCATATTAAATTAATTTCGTTTATGATATTAGAAAGAATTACTGTGTGATGGGGGGATTCAATTGTATGGGAATATTCTTGAATTTCATGATATAACCTATAGTAATACAGATGGAAAATTTAATAATTTACATTTAAATTTGGGATATCAAGAAATTCATGCATTGATTATCAAAAACAGTTCAGAGCAAAATCTCCTGATGGAGTATTTTAATTTATTAGAACAGAAAAGGAATATAAAGGGGAAAGTTATTTTTAAAGGGAAAATGCTCGATAGACGAAAAATTACGGAAAATAACATAGCTCTATTGCATCAAAAACCTTTGTTAATTAATAACTTCTCCGTTGCTGAGAACTTATCATTAACAAATATCCCTCAGATAAAGTTTCTTCCTTTTATAAATTGGCGAAGGGTAAAGAGAAATGCGAAATCAATTATAGAGGAGCTTGACTTTCAGATTAATTGGAAAACAAAGGTGAAAAGTTTATCGAATGAGAATAAAAGAATTGTTTATTTAGCTGGTGTTCTTCTAAATAAACCGGAAGTGATTATTATGCATGAGCCAATGGACGGATTATCAGCAAAGAACGCCGCAAAGGTGTATAAAATAATCAAGCAATATAAAGAGGATGGATGCAGCATCCTTTATATTACAAAGCAATGGGAAGAAGCGCTAAAACTAGCAGACCGAATTACTATATTATCAAAAGGAAAAATAACAGATGAAATGTCGGTAACGACGGCCCAAAAAGATCCTGAACGACTTTTAAAGGCAATGGGAAACTATAAACATAAAGGCGCAGAAAAGGACAGGGAAGACGATTTACAGCATGTTTTGGAAGCTGTCTATAAAGCTTCAGAGTTCTTAACTTCGGAGTATGAATTGAAGGATATACTATTACTTGTTGCTAGAGAAGCCACCAATATATTAAATTCAGATGGTTCCAACATTTATTTAATTGACGAGAGTACAGGGTCTATTATTGATAATTATGAATTCAAAAAAAAGAAACATCTGCAAACACAGTTAAAGAAAGATGCTATAATTAATATTGCGCATGAAAATGATATTTATTATGTGAATCAAAATGAAAAAGATTTTAACACACTCTTTGAAAAAAACAATAATGTAAAAACGATTATATGTGTTCCAGTTTTAATTCGATCGCAAGTAACAGGTTTGATTCAAATTTACTATGAAAACTTTTATGTTTACTCTAAAGAGGAAGTGAAATATTTATCTGCATTGGCCCGTCATGCGGCTATAGCGATTGATAGTACTAGACTGATGGGAAGGTCAGCCCTTTTGCAAGAGAGCCATCATAGGATAAAAAATAACCTCCAATCCATAGTTGGATTGATGACCTTACAAAAACAATTTGTTAAAAAGAATTCAGAAAAATCCATTACAGACACGTTAGACAATATTATTAGCAGAGTTAAAAGTATCGCTGCTGTTCATGACTTGTTATCGAAAGAAAGGTTAGGAAGAAGTATCATAAACGTTAGAGAGATTATTGAAGCCATCGTAAACTTTAACCATGTGGATCCTGATATATCTATTTATTTAGATCTAGATGATATTTTTATTCCATATAGTAAAGCTTCTTCCATTGCCTTGATAATCAATGAGTTAGTAACCAACTGCCTTAAACATGCTTTTGATCATTTAACGGAAGGTGTTATCCACATAAAATGTAAACGCATACAAGAATTGGTTTGTATAACGGTTAATGATAATGGAAATGGACTTCCAGAAGATTTTGATGTAAATAAATTGGATAGCCTTGGTTTATCCATTTTACATTCTATTGTAAGAAATGAATTTAAAGGAGAAATGAAGTTTTTCCATAAAGATGGTACAAGTGTATTTATTACTTTTCATATAGATAAGATTTTTTTACATTATTAATTTAAAGTGATTAATGAGATTTTGGAGCATAGTATTTAGCAAAGAAAATTGGAGTGGAGAATATGAAAAAAAAATTAAGGGTTTTAATTGCTGAAGATGAATACTTATGCTTGTTAGGTTTAAGGGCTAATATTGAGGAGCTGGGGCATGTGGTTATAGCAGAAGCAACAGATGGTAAGAGTGCTGTTGAATTAGCAATAAAGAAAAAACCAGACATTGTTATAACAGATATTAATATGCCGATCCTTGACGGGCTTGAAGTTATAAAAAATATAAATGAAACATTATTTATTCCTAGCATTATTGTTAGTGGATATTATGATGAAAACTTAATTAAGAGGGCTACAGAGGAAGGGGTACTTTATTATTTAGTAAAACCCATAGATTTTAAAGATATAAAAATTGCTATAGAGATTACTTCAGCTAGGTTTGAAGAATTTAAAAGATTACAGGATGAGTTACAGGATACTAAAAAAGCCCTTGATGCAAGAAAGCATATTGAAAAGGCAAAGGGAATACTAATGGATAGGATGAAACTGAAGGAACCTGAAGCTATGAAAAGACTGCAGAAAATGAGCAGGGATAATAACCAAAAACTAGTAGATGTAGCTAAAGATCTAATTAAAGCAGATTCTTTATTTCAACAGTAGGGAAGGTACGAATGGGAAAGAATGTTGATTAGATGGAAGCACTGTCAGCAACAACCAGTCAGAAGCAGCAGTAATTAACATAAAAGTTGAACGGAACGAAAAAATTAAAATCTATGCTTGACGTTTAAAAAATAAGATACTATAATACAATTAACAGAATATTTCAATTTAAAGAACTGCTAACGAAAGCTTATGGCAGGCTTTTAATAGCATATTATCTTGAACAAATGTAAACTTATTTTCTAATATCAATTAAATATTAGGGGATTTTATACTAATGGCTGGTATGAAATCTTCATGGCTATGAGTGCCTTGTTTACGTATTTTATTATGTTTATTTTAAACATGATGAATTTCGTAAATGAGGCACTCATTTTTTGTATCTACCAGACAACTTTTCTGTAAGAAAACAACAAGCTACTGAAAGGGGTGAGTATAAGTTAAAAAAACATTAACATAGATGTTGAAAAGGTAAATTGGAAAGCAGGAAGAAAGAGGAAAAGCAAAACGGAACAGCATCTGTGTGTTTGGTTTCCCAACCATATTCTTTTAGGAAGTGATTGAAAGCGATTACTAGGTTGTGGGAAGTAAAACAATATGTATTAAAAGATTTTAAAACTAAAATTACAAATTGGGGGAATTATCATGAAAAAATACTTAGCTTTTCTTTTAGTCTTAATGTCTACTATTTTATTTGCTTGCGGAAACCAAGATAGTGAAACTAACGCAAATCAACAGGAAGAGGGACAAAAGGAATTAGTAATCGGAATGGCTTTTCAGGATATGAATAATCCATATTTTATTACAATGAAGGAAGCATTTGAAGAAGCAGCAGAATCCATTGGTGCAAGATCAATTGTTACAGATGCCAGACATGATGTAAACAAACAAACAAATGATATTGCTGATATGGTTCAACAAGGTATAGATATTTTACTAGTAAACCCTGCAGATAGTGATGGAATTGAAACAGCGGTTCTTGCAGCAAAAGAAGCTGGTGTCATTGTAGTTGCTGTTGATGCTCAAGCGAGCGGGCCAATCGACTCCTTTGTAGGATCTAGAAACTACGATGCTGGATATTTAGCTGGTAAGAAGATGGCGGAAGATTTAGGTGGAAGTGGTAAGGTTGCAATCTTAGATGGAATACCGGTAGTACCTATTCTAGAAAGAGTTGAGGGCTTCAAAGATGCTGTGGAAGAATATCCAGGAATTGAAATTGTAGATATTCAAAATGGAAGACAGGATAGAAGTGTTGCAATGGATGTTACAGAAAATATGTTACAAGCGAATGCAGATTTAGATGCAATTTTTAGTGTGAATGACGGCGGTGCATTAGGAGCACTTGGTGCGATTGAAGCTACGGGCCGTGACGTTTGGTTATACAGTGTGGATGGACACCCGGAAGTAATCGAAGCTATTTTAGATGGTGGAGTATTTAAAGCAACCACAGCACAATTTCCAAGAGACCAAGTAAGAATAGGTTTAGGGATGGCCCTTGCTAAGCTATGGGGAGCAGAAGTTGTTCCAGAAACTGTACCTATTGATGTAGAATTACAAACAATTGAAAACGCAGCAAACTTTAGCTGGTAAGCGTCATCGGAGCGCTCCTAGTAAAAAAGGAGCGCTATCACAAATACAACAGAGTAACAGGAAGAAGGGGATGCTAGTGGAAAATATATTAGAGATAAAAAATATTACGAGAGAATTTCCAGGAGTAAAAGCCCTAAATGACGTTAGCTTTAATATTCGGCGAGGAGAAATACACGCTTTAGTTGGGGAAAACGGTGCAGGTAAATCCACTCTAATGAAGATCCTATCGGGAGTACAGGATCCTAGTAAAGGAAAGATTTACTTAAATGGAAAAGAAGTTGTATTCAAGAGTCCAAAGGATGCACAAGAAGTAGGGATAAGTATTATTCACCAAGAATTTAGTTTAATTCCCTATTTAAATGGATTTGAAAATATTTTTCTTGGACGAGAGCTTCGAAAAAAAAACGGATTACTTGATAAAAAGCGGATGAAGACAGAAGCAGAAAAAGTAATGGAAAGGTTAAATGCAAACATTGACCTTAGCAAACCAATAACTCTATTAAGTGTTGCTAACCAGCAGTTTATTGAAATTGCGAAGGCAATTGCTATCGATACAAAAGTATTGATATTTGATGAACCTACGGCAAGTTTAACTGGAAAAGAAATTGATAAACTATTTGAGTTAATCGAAATGTTGAAAAAAAGTGGAGTAACAATTATATATATTTCCCACCATTTAGAAGAGATATTAGCTATGTGTGACCGCTTTACCTGTTTGCGAGACGGAGAATGGGTAGGAACAAGGAGTGTAGAAGGTTGTACAAAGCAGGATATTGTAAAAATGATGGTAGGAAGAGAGATTACGAATACCTATCCCGATCGAACAAGTTGGGAGAAGAAGAAAGAAGAAATTCTATTAGATGTAAAGAAATTAACTAATTCCGTTGTCAAAGACGTAAGTTTCTCTTTAAAAAAGGGAGAAATCCTAGGTATAGCAGGATTAGTTGGTGCAGGGAGAACAGAAACGGTTAGGGCATTAATTGGAGCAGATACTACAGATGAAAAGGAAGTATATATAAACGGAAAGAGAGCAACGATTAAATCTCCAACAGAAGCGTTAACACATGGTATAGGCTTAATTCCAGAAAGTAGAAAGACACAAGGTTTAATTCTAGGGATGACCGTAAAAAACAACATTACCTTACCCATATTAAATAAGATATCTAGTAAAGCAGGCTTTTTGAGTCGCAAAAAAGAGGAAAGCCTTGTAAATAAATCAATAAAAGATCTCCTTATTAAAACTCCTACTATGTGGCAAAAAGTAAAGCATCTTAGTGGCGGTAATCAACAAAAAGTAGTCCTTGCTAAATGGCTAAACACAGAATGTAATATTTTAATTTTTGATGAGCCAACTAGGGGAATCGATATTGGGGCTAAAGAAGAAATTTATAAATTAATGAGAGTTTTAGCGGAACAAGGGCTATCCATCATTATGATATCTTCTGAACTTCCTGAGATATTAGGCATGAGTGATAGAGTTCTTGTCATGCACAAAGGGAAAGTCATTTCTCAATTAGATGTTAAAGAAACAACATCAGAGGAAGTTATGTATTATGCAACAGGAGGTGTTGGCAAGTGAGTAATCTAAATACAGAAACTACCTTAACAACGAAGAATAAGACAATGGCAAAGATTAAGGATTTATTTGAAAATCAAGAAGTCCTCATACTTGTAGCCTTTTTATTGCTATGTGTAATTATGACAATTATTAATGACCAATTTTTTACGGCTTCCAACTTAACAAATGTAGCTAGACAGATCTCCATTAATGCTATTTTGGCCGTAGGTATGACGTTTGTCATTTTAACTGGAGGAATCGATTTATCAGTAGGTTCCGTAATGGCTTTTACGGGAACTATTATGGCTGGGATGATGCTTTTAGTAGGAATTCCACCAGTTTATGCGGTGTTAATTGGGATTGCACTAGGAACAGTAATTGGATATATCAATGGTATGTTAGTAGCGTATGCTAAAATCCCAGCGATTATTGTTACCTTAGCAATGATGGAAGCATCGAGAGGGTTAGCACTTTTATATACTGGTGGTTACCCTCTTTCAGGATTACCACAGTCTTTTACGTTTATTGGAAGAGGCTATGCTTTTGGAATTATTCCTATGCCTGTACTAATCATGATTATTGTATATATTCTTGCTTACATTATATTAAACCACTTGCCAATTGGAAGATATATATATGCTATTGGTGGAAATGAAGAAGCAGCTCGCTTATCTGGAGTGAAGGTAAAAAGGTACAAAATTTTAGCCTATCTAATTAGTGGTGTTACTGCGGCTATTGCGGGAATGATCTTAACTTCACGTCTAGCCTCTGGTCAACCGATGGCAGGGGTTGGTTTCGAATTAGATGCTATTGCAGCAGTAGTGCTAGGTGGTACGGCCATAGCAGGAGGAAGGGGGCATATTTTTGGTACGTTATTAGGCGCTATGCTCATTGGTGTATTAAGTAACGGCCTGAACTTAATGGGGGTATCACCGTATGTCCAACTAGTATTAAAAGGTGTAATCATTATTGGAGCTATTTACTATAGTAGCTGGAGACAAAAAGATTAGATTTACTGTTCAATACTTTGAGGTTTACTACTAAAAAATATAAAAATTACAGGGAGAGGATTTGAATGAGTAGGTTACCAGAACGTATGAAGGCGGTTGTTTGTCATGGTCCAGAAGACTATCGAGTTGAGGAAGTGGCAACACCAAAGGCTGGTAAAGAAGAAGTGGTTATTAAAGTGGAAGCATGCGGTATTTGTGGAAGTGATGTGAAAGCATATTATGGGTCAAAAATGTACTGGGGAGGAGACGATCCTTGGTTAAAACCACCTGTTATTCCAGGACATGAGTTCTACGGTGTTGTGGCTGAATTAGGGGAGGGAGCTGCAGAGAAATTCGACCTGAAGATTGGCGATAGAGTAACTGCAGACCAGATTAACCCTTGTGGAAAATGTAAGTTTTGTGAGACTGGAAATTATTATATGTGCGAGGTTCATAATATTTACGGATTCCAAAAAGATGTTGCCGAAGGTGGAATGGCAGAATATATGAAGTTTAGCAAGACATCTAAAATCCATAAAATATCTGAAAGCTTGTCTCATGAGGAAGCTAGTATAATAGAACCTATGGCATGCGCCATTCATACGGTTCAAAGGGCAACAATCGAATTTGAAGATGTTGTTGTAATGGCAGGGGCAGGTCCATTAGGGCTATGTATGATCCAGTTAATTGCTCTTAAAACACCGAAGAAGTTGGTTGTCTTAGATACAGATGAAAACAGATTAGCATTATCAAAAAAGCTTGGTGCCGATATTTGTATTAATCCTTTAAAAGAAAATGCAGTAAAGCTAGTTAAGGATTTAACAGATGGGTATGGCTGCGATGTGTATATTGAAGCAACAGGGTCGCCAGTTGGAGTTACACAAGGACTTGAAATGATTAGGAAGTTAGGTAGGTTTGTTGAGTTTAGTGTATTCGGACAAGATGTTACTACCGATTGGAGTGTCATTGGAGACAGGAAAGAATTAGATGTAAGAGGATCGCACTTAGGACCATATACGTATCCAATTGCCATTGATTTATTTGAACGTAAACTTGTTACGGCGGAAGGGATTGTCACCGATAGCTATAAATTAGAAGATTTTGCTGAAGCATTTAAAAGGGCTGAAAGTATAGAGTCTATTAAAGTATTACTAACACCCTAAAAGTGGATCTATAATATTTATTAATCTAAGTTGGGTGAAAAAATGTAATACAGGGGTGTTGGGGGATTACGGAGGAAGTAGCTAATAAGACAGCTCTTCTAGTTAATACTCCCGTTATATGTGGAGGAGTAGGTGTTCTGATTGCTACATTAGGTTTTGTAGCGTTTTAATCAAGGTAATCATGTAACTATGTTAGGAACTGTGGGGTATGTATTTATGAGCTATAAGCTAGTAGTGCTAGATATGGATGGAACCCTCTTAACTAATGATCATAGCGTTTCAGATAAGAATAAGGAATCCATTCATTCCTTCAAGAAAAAAGGGATAGATTTTATTTTAGCAAGTGGTAGGCCATTTGAATCTATCTTACCATATGTGAGAGATTTAAAGCTTACTTTACCTGTTATAGCAGCAAATGGAGCCGTCATTAAGTGCCCAATCACAGAAAAGCTTCATTTCACCTCTTTTTTACCACTAGAGTTGTCAAGGGAAATTATAGAATTTGGCAGGTCTGAGAATTACTCCATAAGTCTTTATGGGGAAAATGAAGTACTTACCTTTGATGAAAAAATGGTTAAACTTCATTGGAATTTGGAAAAGGTAAATGCAACCCTTATTGATTCATTTGTGGGAGAGAAGAGCCTAACTAAATTAATTTTTTCTGATCTTCCTAAAAGGATAAATGGAGCGTTTGAACACTTAGCAAAAAAATATGAGAATGAACTCTATATAACTCGTTCTGACGATATTTTTTTAGACGTAATGAACCTAGAAGTTTCCAAAGGAAAGGCACTTCGATATATTATGGACATGCTCGACCTGGCCCCATATGAGGTCATGGTAATGGGAAATAGCTTTAATGATTTAACGATGTTTGAGAATGCAGGACTTGCAATAGCCATGGCTAATTCTCCTCAAGCAGTAAAAGAAGCAGCTCATTTTGTTACTAAATCCAATCTGGAAGACGGGGTTTCTTTTGCTTTAGAGAAAATTATTTAAATTATTTAAATGAGAAGGGACGGGGGACAAGGGGGACAGGTACCTTGTCCCTGCTTGTTATGTAAGAGGGTAAGGGAGTATTGGTTTTTTCAAAGTTGTTGCTCATGGTGAGGAATAGTAATCTATCTATTGTATATCCCTAATAATCTTTCCTTTTCTATATCTCATTTTGAATCTCTTAAGTGATTAAGGTTAACGGAACTCATCCTGGTAGTTATTTATTTTTATTGTTCTTTTGGTAATGAAAGAGACAGGACGATGTAAAAGTCGACAATACTAAATCAACCGTTTATAATAAAGTAGAAGTTTGTTTAAATCTACTACCCTCGTACATACTACTAAATTACACCATTCACAACCACTTTAAAATATCTCATTATTCATTTTGATTTTTTCCCTCATTAATATAATGAAAAGAATCTCTTCTCCACGTGGGAATACTTAACATTTCTTTACAACTTACTCCCTACATCAATTTTCCTTTTCATACCTTAAATTAATATAAAATGGAGGAGCAGTACCATGTCGGCAAAAATCACTAGTATTGGTTTAAAGAGCGGAGGATTCCAATTTGAGCAACTTATCGCGAAACATCCTCTTACGAGTGAACAGCAGCATCAATTGCAGTGTGTATCCATTAAAAAGGGTTATAGTAATCGCGTACAAATTAAGATTATCCGTCTAGCACGAACAATCGCAGACTCAAAAGGAGAGGATAGAATTTCCAATGAAACACTCTCCGAAGCATTTGGATTGCGACAATTACATTACTAAAGGAACAGGGGGACAGCTCATTCCACGTCCCTGTTCTTTCCCCCTATACACCCGTTTTTATCTATTCAAAGTCTATATTCTCGGGCACCTCACCTATATGCCTTTTCGCTAATTTAGCTACTACATAATCCCCTTACAAATATAACTTTCTAATAGTAAATCATTGATTTACCGTTTTGTATAAAAAGTTGTGATGAGGTGAACATTATATGCCAAGAAAAGCAAGAAAAAAGAGCTATACAGGTGTCTATCATATTATGCTTAGAGGTATAAATAGACAAACTATTTTTGAGGATGATGAGGATAAGAACAAATTTATAGAGGCTCTAGCAAAGTATAAAAAAATAAGTGGCTTTGAACTGTACGGTTACTGTTTAATGGATAATCATGTTCATCTACTAGTGAAGGAAAGGCAAGAGCCTTTGTCAACGGCCTTGAAGAGAATTAGCTCCAGTTATGTGTATTGGTACAATAGGAAAAATAATCGTTGTGGCCATTTGTTTCAGGAGAGGTTTAAGAGTGAGAATGTTGAAAGCGATGCTTATTTTATAACAGCACTGAGGTATATTCATCAAAATCCCCTAAAGGCAGGACTGGTGAATAGCGTTTGGGATAGTAAGTGGACTAGTATCTATGAGTATTTGCATAAAGGAGAAATAACCGATATTGATAGAGGATTGAATTTATTTTCTCAAGATAGAAAATCGGCAATAGAAAGATTCATCGTCTACATGCAAGAAGATAATGAGGATCAGTGTTTGGATTTAACCCAAAGAGTAAAGCTTTCTGATGATCAGGTTAGAGAGTATTTTCGAAAGTTAGGCGTTACTAGCAATAGTATGCTACAGCAGATGAACAAGGAAAAACGGAATGAGATTCTAACCCAAGTTAAAAAACTTAAGGGAGTATCCATTCGTCAGATTTCAAGAGTAACAGGGATTTCCAAAAGTGTTATTGATCGTATTAAATGAGACAACCAGAATACAAAGGTTATTAGCTTTCAATCCAAGTATGACCACAAAAGGGTTGAGACAAGAAATGAATTACTCTAATCGAATGTTAAGACTGCTGTTGGGGTATAAGGAACAGATACTAGTTTTGGGGAGAAACACATTTTTACATCAATAAGTAATTATAGTTTTGTGCGATTTTCACTTATAATTGAACATGCGTTGTTCTGTATTGCCTATATATTTTTAGTAAATTCAATCTAAAAAATGAAAATCTTATAATGGTTTAGGTTCAAACGTAATGACAATAATAAAATACGATGGTAAATTATTCATATATATAAATTAACCCAATGGGGAGAGCTGAATTGGAAGTTTCTTGGAGAAGTAGCCCAGCTTTAGGTCATTAGTCGATGTAATAATCTCATGTAAAATGAGAATATAGAGCCAACATTCAGAAATTGATTAGATGGTAAATATGGCTGGGAAAAAATACTTGAAGAAATTTTCTGAAAATAATATTTTCGTCAATATGGTCCTTTTATCCTTGGAGGTATGCCTATGGTAAAAGGTACTCGAATTCAGGTATCGTTAATCCTAGCATGTTTAAGAGATGGAATGACAATGGATGAAATTATTGAGGACTATGGTTGAAAGTATGAAGATGTAGAAGAAGCTATTAATTACGCAATAAAGGTTTTAGATAACCTATTTGATGAGGATACTTTCTGGATGAAAAAATATCACCTAAAAGTTCCATATATCCTTACAGAATGAATTATGTATCAGTGATGCCATTTGGAAAATGACTTAAAAATGAAGAATGAATAATTATTAATAAGCACTACCCTGAGCCTAAGAAATTAGTATGTTATTAAGAATTCTTGTTTGGAAAAAAATACGGCCCCGTATGGCATGACTGTCACTTCCCGAATTATAAAAAAGTGACCTAAGCGGCTTTAGCTCCATATTCCATAGGGCTAAGGCCGTTTATTTGTTTTAGGTTTTGAAGGGACAAGAGGGACAAGGTACCTGTCCCCCTGTCTCTTGAAATTTTCTTTACTTTACATACTGATTACGGAACTGTAATGGTGAGATTCCCTCTTGTTTCTTAAAGCAACTTGAAAAATACGGAGAGTATTGAAATCCGACATAATCTGCAATTCGGGAGATTGTCCAATCTGTCTTGATCAAAAGAAGTTTAGCTTGGTCCAGTCGATATTGGTGAAGGTAGGCAAGTGGGGTGCAATTAAAAACCTCCTGCATACACCGAGTGATATAATTGGGGTGAAAATGCAAAGCCTCTGATAGATCTCTGTTACTTATTTGCGAACGATAGTGCCTTTTGATATAAGCTTCAGTCTTCTCTGCAAGCTGAACGGCAGGTGAAATAACCTCGGCCTTCTGAATATTCTCAATAATTTTTACTAAATCCACAAACAACTGTTGTTCCTGCCAGAACGCCTGACTTCGATGTTCAGTAGAAAGTTCGATTAACCGTTGTATTAAAGCGTATACCTGCATTGATTCAATTAGATCCTCATATTTAGGTAGTATGATGTGATATGATTCTGGTCTGCTCCACTGGACCTTCTCTTTAAAATTCAATACAGAAGAAGAAGTGTCGTGTTCCTCCGGCCGGGATGCCTCTTTAAAATGTAGCCAATAAAAGCAAGTCTCATCATCACATGGATTTACTCCATAATGATACTTATCCGGACACAATATGAGCATTTGACCCGGAGAAACCTCCCAGTTCTGATCTTCTTCTCCTATATAAAGTTTACCGCTCACGACTACCAGCAAATCGAAGACACCAATACGATTTCGATCCGGGTGCTGTTCTCCCGGAAAGTAGGACACTTTGCCGCATTCCAAATAATAAGGTAACGGTGGCGAAAAGATGGAAAGGTGATTAGTTGTGCTGATGTAGATCATCCCTCTCTGTTCAAAATATATTAGTGTGAAATTTTATAATAATTAGGTTGTATTCCCTTATATTTTCTACTTATTATAAACGTTATAATACTATTTTGTAAGGTTATTATTTTGATGTTTTTGATTGAAAGAATACGCAGAAAGGTAGAGATTGTATAATGTTGTTAGCTCCAGAAACTTTTAAAATACATTTCGAAACGTTTAACAGGCATGACGAAGAAACTGTAATCCAGCATGTTGATAATGCCACAGCCTGGGACTGGCTCCGTGATCAGATTCCTCTTTTCCATTGTCCTAATTCTTACCTGGAAGAGACTTATTATTTTCGCTGGTGGGTGTATCGAAAACATATTAAGCTAACTCCTGACGGATTTGTGATTACTGAGTTTCATCCCTCCGTACCTTGGGCCGGCATGCATAACACAATCAACTGTGCTGTAGGACATCATCTAAATGAAGGTCGCTGGTTGCGAAACCGTCAAGACATTTTAAGAGATTATATCCTGTTTTGGTTTAAAGGAAACGGAAGTCTTCGCTCTTATAGCTGTTGGATAGCTGATGCGGTGTGGAATTATTGCAAAGTAGATGGTGACTTCCAGCTAGCAATTGATTTACTACCAGATATGATCCACAACTACACAGAGTGGGAGAAAAGCAATCGGAACGAAAGTGGGTTATTTTGGTCAATTGACGACCGCGATGCGATGGAGATTTCCATTAGCGGATCTGGTCTAAGACCAACTCTGAATTCCTATATGTACGCCGATGCAATGGCGATTGCCAACATTGCACGCCTAGTAGGCGACGTTGAGTCGAGCAAAAGGTTTAAGGAAAAAGCGAATCAGTTAAAACAGCTTGTCCAAAAGCATCTATGGGACGATCAGGCGCAGTTTTTCAAGGTCATTCCACTGAAAAACTCAAAGGACATGGTAAAACATTGGGATTTCCAAAAGATTGACCCAGCTTATAACGTCAGGGAGCAACTTGGATATATTCCTTGGGCTTTTCACCTTCCAGACTCCGGTTACGAACGAGCTTGGACACAGTTATTGGATACTAATGGTTTCTATGCTCCATACGGTCCCACAACCGCAGAACAACGTCATTCTCGTTTCATGTTTTCCTATGAACACGAATGTCTGTGGAATGGACCATCTTGGCCATTCGCCACATCTCAGACGTTAACGGCAATGGCTAACGTATTAAACGATTACGAACAGCAAGTGATTAATAAGGAAGATTACTGGAACATATTAAGCACTTACGCCAAATGTCATTACCGTATAAAAGCTGACGGTAGTTCGGTATCCTGGTTGGATGAAAACATTGATCCTTTTACAGGAGAATGGCTGTCCAGACGGATATTGGAGGAATGGGGTTGGCCAGAAAACAAAGGAGGCCTTGAACGAGGAAAGGATTACAACCATTCCACATTTAACGATCTAATCATTACAGGCCTCATCGGGTTCCGTATAAAAGAAGATGGTAACTTTGAGGTGAATCCACTCGTCCCTGAAGAATGGGAGTATTTCTGTTTAGACCGTTTGTATTACCATGGTAAGGACATCACAATCATTTATGATAAGCACGGCCTTCAGTACAACATGGGAACAGGGTTAGCTGTATATATTGACGGTGTGAAAGTTGCATGCTCGAAGGAATTAGGACATCTTGTGGTTCATAGCAGTTAGGATAAATAACATCCATGAGCCTCATTACCTAAAAAGAATCCGCCCTTCTATTTGAAGAGGGCGGTTCTTTTATATTCCTTAACACCGTATCATAAATGGCTTGAGCTATGGCTTCAGCCATCACAGGATCCTGAGACGACATATTAAACAATGCACCATGAGGTTTTACATGATGTAATGGAACATCATTGAGCTCACAAAATCCTTTCAGGGCACTAATTTGATAGATCACAAAGTTGTAAATATCCTCTGGGTCGGTTTGAATGTTACGTCTTCCAAACCCGAGTAAATCAGGGAACCCCGGGTGTGCCCCTATGCTTACTCCATTTTCTTTTGCTAAATGAACTGTTTTTGCCATCACATTATGATCACCCGCATGATAACCACCCGCAATATTAGCTGACGTAATATGCTTTAAGATCAGTTCATCCTGTCCTACAACAAACGAGCCAAAGCTTTCTCCTAAGTCACAATTCAAATCAACGGATTTCATTCCTATCACCTACACATTTTTCTTAGAATAATTGTGGAATCATTTGAAGTAGTGTACGAACGCCTAAATAGGCGGTTAACAAAACAACAATCGCTCCAAACACTGTCATCCAAACAGGATGCTTGTAATCACCAACAATTTTTGCACGATTAGCGGCTAATAAGATACATCCCAATGTTAAAGGTAAAATAAGTCCATTAAAGGCACCTGCTAAAATTAATAACGTAACCGGACGGCCAATCAGTGCAAAGACAATCGTGGAAAAGACAATAAATCCAATCACCCAATAACGTTGGTGCTTTTGGATGCTTGAATGGAACGTTGTTAAAAATGAAACAGACGTATAAGCTGCCCCGATAACAGAGGTGATTCCAGCTGCCCATAGGACTAAACCAAAAATTCGATATCCAATTTCTCCAGCAGCAATTTGGAACACCGAAGCTGTCGGGTTATCAGCATTTAAGGCAAACCCTGCTGAAACAACTCCTAACACTGCTAAAAATAAAATATACCTCATGATTGACGCAACGATAATTCCAGATACCGCCGTATTGGTGACTTGACGTACACTTTCTTTTCCGGAAATACCTGCATCTAATAATCTATGTCCACCTGCAAATGTAATGTATCCACCAACCGTACCACCAACAATCGTGATAATTGCCAAAAAGTCGATTTCCAGTGGAACAATCGTACGAAGAGCCGCTTCACCATAAGGAGGCCTGCTGACAAACATCACATACGTCGTTAATAAAATCATTAATGCTCCTAAATAGCGAACGATCTTGTCCATCGCAGCATTCGCTTCTTTAAGGGAAAAAATGATAATACAAATAATACCGGTCATGACAGCACCGACTCTCGGATCGAAACCGAGTAATGCGTTGACCCCTAAACCACCACCAGCAACGTTCCCAATATTAAAGGCTAGTCCACCAAGGACAATGAAAAACGCCACCACATACCCTAATCCAGGAAACACAGCATTTGCGATTTCTTGTCCTCTCATTTTTGAAACGGCGATGATTCGCCAGATATTCACTTGCGCCCCAATGTCCAAAATGATGGATGCAAGGATAATAAAAGCGAAACTAGCTAGGAGTTGTTCTGTAAAAACAGCCGTTTGCGTTAAGAAACCTGGTCCAATCGCGGACGTTGCCATCAAAAAGGCAGCACCCGTCATGGCACTTAATCGTTCCTTCGGTGTCATTCGTTGTCGCTCATCCATTGTATTCTCTTTCATGTTGTTTCACCCTTTCGAATATACAATATGATTTCCTGTTAGTACCACAGCTTTAAGGACTCACCTAGAAATCACCTCTTGTTTTAGGAAAAATTAAGGAAACATTTTTCAAGGATCATACTTCTTAATTGTACTTTGTGCGAAATAGGTCAATTTTATTTTGTATTAACAATTTTTCCATCAGGGGGGAGAGGTGAAACTCGTGCAAAAACAAAAATAATACCGTTGTCAACTCTATGAAACACTTAGAACTTTTCCGTATCCATCAGAAGTATTCTTGTACGTTTGACATACCGACACCTGATACTTCTTAAAATTTAAACATTACGCCTGTACGCAACTCATTTAATTCATGTTCTCGTTTCAGATAAAGCTGTTCCGCTTCCTGTACAGTTACCTCTTTAAAACGGCAACTATCACCTGGTTTTAATTGGGCCATGAGCGAAATATCAACAGACACCACTTGACCAATCCGCGGGTACCCGCCTGTCGTTTGTCTGTCGGCTAATAAAACAATTGGATTTCCATCAGAGGGTACTTGTATCGTACCTAAAGCCACCGCATCTGAAATCATTTCAAAGGATTCGGAGAGTTGCAGTGATGGACCTGATAGACGATACCCCATGCGATCTGATTGTGGGGTCACTTTAAATGTTTGGCCAAAAAATGAACGTCTACTCTCAGGGGTAAACCGTTCATAATAAGAACCTGAAAGTACCCGGATCGTATTGACTGAAACTGGCTTAAGAAAGTTTGTTGTGACCCTCCAGGAAGTGGTCGAAAATGGTCCATTGCTTGATGTAGATAAATCCTCGATCAACCGTGCTGATTGCTGCCCGGGCGTGTTAATGGCTAGCTCATCTCCAGCTTTTAATGGGCGTCCTTTGTATCCACCAATCCCGGCACGGAGGTAGGTGCTTCGACTTCCCATGACTTCTTCTATATCCAAACCACCGGCGATAGCCAGATACGCTCGGCACCCAGAGAGACATGGCCCGAACTGAAGAACACTCCCTTTTCTTACATATACCGGCTTGTATAATGGGACGGGAACCTTTTCAATGGTCGGAGACATGTCCCCACCAGTAATCGCAATCAGTGCATCCTGTTCAAACTCCACAGTTGGCCCTGTTAACGTGATTTCGATAGCCGCTTCTCCTTCTTCATTGCCTATAAGCAAATTGGCAATTCGAAGGGCATACGAGTCCATTGCTCCACTCACAATTACACCATATTTTTGAAACCCAACTCTCCCTAAATCCTGTATCGTCGTTAGTAAACCTGGGCGATTAATTTTTATACTCATTTCACACCCTCCTTATACTCGTTGTACTCTTCTAGAGAAATCGGCTTAAACCGAATGACATCACCTGTCTGTAAGAGAGAAGGGATTGTATCATTAGGGCAAAACAATTCTACTGGAGTTCGTCCAATTAATTGCCAGCCACCAGGGGTTGAAATCGGGTAAACACCCGTTTGACCCCCTGCTATTCCTACTGAGCCTTTTGCAATAGACTCCCTTGGACTCGAGCGACGTGGGGCTGCAATCTTTTCCGACATCCCACCTAAATAAGGAAACCCTGGAGCAAATCCAATCATGTAAACAAGGTATTCTCCACTTGAATGAATCTTGATCACTTCATTAGGCGTAAGATTGTTATGCTTGCCGACAAATTCTAAGTCGGGACCAAATTCCCCCCCATAACAAACCGGTATCTCAACTTCTCTAGGAGAATCCTCTTTCATTTCTGTTAGCTCTCCCACCATCTTTTTCATATGTAAGCAAACGATGTCATAGGCTGACCTGTTTTTCGATAACGAATGACCTCCGTTCTTTTCAGATTGCAGCACTCGAATCGGATCATAATAGACTGTCACACTTGAAAATGCAGGGACACATTCAATGAACCCTTCAAACCGATATTTTTCTAGATAATCCGTAAATGTTTTCACTCTTCGATGAAGATGAATATCAATACGTGTTCCAAACTGGAGGATAATTGCTGTTTCACTTAATGGATAAATGTCAAATGGTATACTTTCTTCAATCCTAGTCAAGTTTTTCACCTCCCTAATACATCGTGCTGAATTTCGAAACAGTTATTCCGATTTTCAGCAATGGAATTGTTATAATTGTTTGAAGATAAAAAGACAAGTTCTATCGAGCATTTATTAGGTTATGGAATCAACTGAAATTAAATTCCTAGTCCCATGATCAGCAGACGTTATTTCCTTGTTTAAAATTATTTTTACAAAAAAACTAAAAAAAGGCCGCTGCAGCCTAATGGGTTCCATTACCTATCGCAAACATGAAAAAAGTAACTCAAACTGACTAGCAAATTGCAACCGATTTGTTAGTCTTTTTTTGTTCCATATAAAGTTTTTATAAGTTTTATGCTTTTAAATTGTATGGTTATTTGCACACAAAAATCTTAGGTAACAATAGCTATTGTAAGTATGTAAATTTGATTACAAGTTTGTATTCGATAAATGTAAATAAAAGGATTTTAGATTTGGTATTTATGTTAGTATTAACTTAGGAAAATAAGAACTTTGTGAAGTAATATTCTTGAAAAAACGGGGAGGTTTCTGCAACAGCAAGCAGGAACGCTTTGACTAACGAAGCATTTAATAAAAGAGGCACTTTTATTACGTCATTAATAGTTGTAAAATTAATATGAACTGGAAAATTGTAGCTAGGGTTCCGCTACTAGGTAGGTCAGTGACCGAGGGCTACATCTTTTACAATATGTAAAAGGCACCTATTGACATAAAAGGTCCGAGGGGAAAGGTTCAGCGTATTTGTTATGCGTTGAAATCTTTCCCCTCGGCCTTTTTTTATACATTTATAATTTAAGGGAGGCTATATTTTATGAAAAGAATTGATGCTTTAAAAGCAGGTGTCGCAGTTATTATTTTGAATGAGAAGAATCAAGTTTTGTTACAAAAGAGGTCCGATGTAGGACTTTGGGGTATTCCTTCAGGACACATAGAAAAAGGAGAAACAGTTTCTGAAGCAGCTATCAGAGAAGTTAAAGAGGAAACCAATTTAGAAATAAGAATTAAAAAGCTTATTGGTGTGTACTCTGAACCTAATTCTCAAGTATTTACTTATCCAAATGGAAAAGCAGTACACTTTATAACAACTTGCTTTTTAGCTGAAATTATTGGAGGTGAATTAAGATGTAATTCTCCTGAGTCACTGGAAATTCATTTTTTTAAACAACAGAACTTACCAAAAGACTTGTTGAAAATGCACCCTCAATGGTTAAATGATGCCCTTGCCAATAGGGACTTAGCTTTTATTCGCTAAGCAACGTAAAATTCTTGTTAAGCTAACGGGAAAGCGATCGTACAAGAGGCTGTCGCTTCCCTTGTTCAAGAAAAGGGGAGAATTCTCAAATAAAAAAGAGGCTATACAACAATACATATTAAAAATGTATTCTAGTTGTATAGTCTTTTCTTTTTTACATATAATACCACTTAGATTGTATATATTTGAGGGGGAAATATATTTGTGGAAAACAATCCATTAGGTAAAATACAACTCGAAGAAATGAAAGAGCATCAACAAAACAAAAAGCTTGTTGCTTCTGAAATAGGGGATTTATTTGCCAATTATTTAGGGGACTCTTTATTTAGCTGTGTGTTTGAACATCATCTCCAAGTGGTGGAAGATAATGAAGTAAAAGAATTTATGGAATTTGCATTACATACTGGAAAGAAACACATTCAAGTAATCCAAGAAATATATGAAAAAGAAAATATACCAATTCCAGTTGGGTTTGGTGAGCAAGATATTAGAAAGGATGCCCCTCGCTTATTTAGTGATATCTTTATGGTTTTTTATATAACGGAAATGGCGAGGGCTGGTCTTCAAACTTACGCTAATACTTTAACCTCATCCTTCAGGCAAGACATCATTGATTATTTTTCTATGTGTCTTGAAGATACGAGAATAACCTATAATAAAGGAATTCATTTGTTATTATCGAAGGGGATGGATATTGCACCACCTACAATTCCTTATCCTAAGAATGTGGATTTTGTGGAAAAGGATTCTTTTATTTCAGTTTTAGCAGGTAAAACGAGACCATTAACCGCATTGGAAATTAAGCACCTACAAATCAATATTAATACAAATACGTTAGGCAAAGCGATGATGCTAGCATTCAGTCAGATTGCATCATCCGAAGAATTAAGGGGTTATTTTCGAAGAGGTGCTCAACTAGCAGAGGAGCAAATTATTGAATTAGGAAAACTTCTTATAAATGATAATCTTCCTACTCCAAAGCTTATGGATGCACATATTACTGATTCAACTGTTTCTCCATTCTCGGATAAACTATTGCTTTATCACGGTATTCTTTCTAATGGGATAGGAATACAAAATTATGGAACAGCAATTTCAAAAATAATGAGGCACGATATACATATTCAATTTGGTACGCTTACAGCAAGCATTGGGAAGTATGGTAATGATGGATTGAATATGATGATTGAAAAAGGTTGGTTAGAAGAGCCGCCAACAGCAGCTGACAGAGAAAAGCTATCAAAGAACTCAACAGGAAACCAATCGGCGGAATGAAGCTATGAAAAGGAAGCCTAAAAAACACGAGGCTTTATTATGGAGTATAGCATTACCTGGTTTTGGTCAGTTTTTAAACGGTAAAATAGTGAAGGGGATTGTCCTCATCCTTTTAGAGTTTATCGTAAACATCCAAAGTAATTTTAACTTGACTATAATGCTTTCTTTTATGGGAGAAATAAACAAAGCAATTGAGACACCTAATTATCAATGGCTAATGTTTTATCCTTGTTTATATATGTTTAGTATTTGGGATGCCTACCGAGACGCTGAAGGAGATACTTCAGCATTGGCATATCTGCCATTTGTATTTGGGGCATTTTTTATTACAATTGGCTTAATATACTCCACCAAATTAACATTGTTTGGCATTAAGCTGGGTCCAGTTTTTCTACCGATGACTTTTTTAATTCCAGGACTACTGATTGGCTATATAATTAAATCCATTGCAACTACCTTTATAAATGAAGAGTAAGTCTTCTTTAACAAACGGGAAAGCGATAGTTATAGAAGTGAATTAGAAAAACCTGGTAAAAAGGATCGGTTTACATCTGAAAACCAATCCTTTATTAAATTGAATTACCACAAATTAAACTGCTAATACAGATACAAATTAGCCTTACATTTTCAATTGTAATTTACAATTTTGCGATAGGATACGGAACCCGTTACCTGCAGCCAACGTTTTAAAGCACTGGCCTCAAGCACCTTTTAATAAAAATATGATTTCATCAATTTTTATCTAACTTAACCTCTACATACACTTAAAGACTTTTAGTAACATCCATGATTACCGTAATGATAATAGCAAGTAAGATCACATTTATTCCACAAGGAAAAGCAACATTCTTTTCTTGCGACGAGTAATCGCAGGAGCAGCTGAAGACACCCCAGGGACGAGCGTTACTAAACAAATACGCTTCGAGTTGTCTCGACGGAACTCCACTTTTTCTTAAAAAGCGATTATGTAACGCGTAATGTATTGGAAGCGCGGCTTACCTGTCTCATAAAGCGTTTATGAAACACGTAACGAAAGGGAAACGCCACTTACCTGTCTTATAAAATGGCTCTTTTCGTAAACTTTGTTGTTTTTTAAAAAGCTTGGAGTAGCGAAAGGCGGAGACTCCAGCGGGAAAAGCAATAGATGAAGACCCTGGAGGTCGGTTTATCCCGAGGAGACTGAGGCATTGTCCGGAAACCAGGACGGTAACATTACGCCGATGCCCATAGGACGTGGGCTGCTCTTTGAGGTTTACACATAGTAGAGGTAGTACCCTTCCGAGGACTAGACGTGGGTTTATAAAACTTATAATTCCAAACTTTATTAAACATTTAAAGAGAAATGAGATTAGTGTATGTCCTTTTTATGATAAGGCTAATAATATATTTGATAGATTTATAACTCATGTGACTTTTTAAATACAACCTTGGTATAATTTGGACACCAATTGCTTAACATCAGATTATTCTATGGGTTTAAACGCAATCGAATTGGCTAAAAATTGTGAATTGGATAGTATGGGAGTGTCTTTTTTTAATTATTCATTTTTTTGGGGTCTACCGTGAAAATAGGTGGCACAAAAGATCGTTAAAATTAAGAGCCTGCCACTGCTCGGGTTTTGTCGTTATCACCCACGTTTCAACACTTTCTGTTTTAGTGATTCCTAACCCATCTATGTTCATTAGCGATGGAATTTCATGCCAGGCACCTCGCGAAGAGGATAAGGAAGGGGAGGATTTAGTGGTTCAGTTCCTCCAATGCCTGTATGACTGCTAAGTGTGAATGAATACTCATGATAGATTCCGTGTCTAATTGAATTCTTGATCGGAATTCTTCTGGTGCATTTTCGATGAGGGCTAGGTTTTCTGCTAATTCCGTTAATCGTTGATCAGCGTCGATGTCGTCTTCTTGTTCCTTCCAGAACATGAATGCATCAAGTGCATCGGAGGCGAACATTTTTATATTTTGTTGTTGGTAAAAAAATGTTGCGAGCGTATGGAATGTAATTATTGATTCTTGAATGAAGGATTCTAGCTCTTTGATTAACGGAAAATAGGTCGTATTTAACTCTCTATCGATTTGTACTAGAACGTCTAATTCCTTTGTTTCTTTATATTCTTCGTGCAATGCCTTCAGCTTGCTTATGGAAGTAGAAATCTCCTCATCCAAATCCGTAAAAGTATTTAGGTTCCTCATATGAATAGCGACTTCACCGAGTGTTGCGGATAGGATTCTAGAACTAATTCCGATTGTGCTTGTAAAGTTACCGAATTGGCTGGCTTCATGGATACTTTGTAACCATTGGAATTTGTTTAGGTGCCTCGTATAGTCTGTAATATCTACAATCCCTTCCACAGTTTCATAATAAGGAAGAACGGTTTCACGTAACCAATCAAATTGATCGTTTAATAGTTTGGAAGTTTCTTCATAATACGCGAAATTGGTATCTAATTGTTCTAGTGTTAATTCGATACCCTGTAGTGATTCCCCTTGCAAATGACGTATTTTTGCCTCCATATCAATCTCTGCTTCTGCTTTACCGATCATCCCAAATAGTATGAGGGTCATTAGTGTTAATGGCAAATAAGTAAATAGAGCTTGTTTTCTTGTTCTTTCTCCCCATGGAAAAACCCAGTTAGGTTGGAATAGACCTATTATCGTAACAACGATGAATAAGCTTGATAAGATTCCTAGTAAAAGGTACATGGATAACCTCCCGAATTGCGAATACATGAGTGATACCTAGAGTGTAACACATGATGAACATATGGGGACGATTCGAGACTGCTGAAAAGGGTGTATTTCCCTTTTTTAGCTACCCAACCATGTGAGATTCCCCAACCCAACTCCCAACCAATCCTCAAATCCCCTCGACTTTTGTCGAAAGGTACTATACTAATTTAGGACTTATTCAATATTCTTAATTATCTTACTATTAAATAGAATACTATTTTTACTAGGAGGAATGTCATGAGTAGGAAAAAGTGTAGACGGTTATTTTGTGTATTTCTAGTTTTATTGTTACTTCTCCCTGTGAATGTAGTAGGATTTGCTCAAGGATTCGACTATGATGAAACATTCTCTAATCCATATTTTGAGCAGCAGCCTGTTGCTACGGGGACGGGGGGAGCGGTGGCTTCCGAGCATCCGTTAGCGTCTCAAGCGGCCATGGACATCATGGAAGCAGGGGGAAATGCGATTGATGCCGCCATTGCAGCTCATGCGGTTCACAATTTAACTCGCCCCTTCTCTGGTGGAATTGGTGGGGGAGGTATGATGAACATTTACTTGGCGGAGTTGGATGAGGTCGTGACGATTGGTCATCGCTCCATGTCTCCAGAAGCGTTCAACATTGACTCCTTCATTGATGAAGATGGAAACATCCTACCATCTGAATCAAGAATGAGCAGCGGGATGGCAGTTGGGGTTCCAGGTGCAGTGAAGGCGTGGGAAGAAGCGTTAGAACAATACGGAACAATGACGTTTGCAGAGGTGTTAGCTCCTGCCATTCGTTATGCAAGAGAAGGCTTTGCTGCAGATGACAATTTAATTCGAGAGATTAGGGAAAATGCTTCCAGGTTCCGTCTCTATGAGCCGACTCGTGAATTATTTTTAACGGAGGATGGGCAGGTGCCAGAGCCAGGTACAATCATGAAAAACCCTGATTTGGCTAATGCCTTTGAACTAATTGCGGAGCATGGGAGTACTGTTTTTTATTATGGCGAAATAGGGGAAGCGATTGTAGAAGCTGTGACAAACCCACCATATGTAGACAACCCAGAATCACAATGGAGACAAGATCTCCCGTTGCCGATCCCTGGTGTCATGACGATGGAGGATCTTGCATCCTATACAACGGTCCATAGTAGTCCGATTCATACAACCTATCGTGGCTATGACGTCTATGGAATGCCACCTGTGTCAAGTGGCGGATTGATTATTGGTGGATTACTTAATATTCTTGAAGGTTATGATCTATCGAGCATGTCCGAAACAGAATTTTTACATTATTATATAGAAGCTTCCCGACTTGTTTTTGCCGATTATCGAAACTATCACGGGGATCCGGACCACGTCCATGTACCTGTAGATGGAATGATGTCCAAATCCTACGCAGAGTATCTTCGCCAAAAAATCGGTGATACAGCGAAAGTTGGACAAGTAGCACCAGGGAATGTGTGGCCGTATGACGAGGATCCTAATCGACCTGCCATTCCTTTACCTAAGTTAGAGCCAGGCTTCTCCTACGACTTTGCAGGAGCGGCGGGGGAGGATTGGGAGAAAACAAAGTTTTACGTAGATACATCTTATGATACAACCTATGAATTAGATGGAAATGGTTTTGGCCGTATGGAAATTGGTGCGAGAAGGAACTCTGCTGGTAGAGCGGCATCGAATATGATTTGGACAGAGGATATGGAGATTCTCGTTCCTTTCCGAATCAATGATTTCGGTGGAGACCGCCGACTCCGTTTTTGGCTAAGAGCAGATGGGTGGAATTTAAGCTCCAGTCCACATAATGGCTATGCAGTGGAAATTCGCTCTGGCAGTGATGAAATTCACCTATTAGATCGAGTCAATGGTTCTGGTGGAACAATTGCTAGATTTGATCATGAACGTACGACAGATATACAGTGGTTACGTTTTAAAGTGGTAGATAATCAATTGTCTGTAAAACTATGGAATGATGGGGAAGAGGAGCCTAGTAGATGGAATTTCGTCCACGAGGATAACTCTCTCACCGAACCAGGGCGTCTACTAATTAGTACAGTAGAGCTTGCCAATACGACGGAAGGTGGCGCGTTTACGGTAGGACCGATTGTACTAGAAGAAACAGATGAATTAAGCATGGCACCAGGGTTTTTCCACCAATTTACTGGTAATGCCGGTGATCCGTGGGATGAAGCTGTCTTCACAGTGGAGGTAAGAGAACCTACCGTCATCGAGCAAACAGGTGATGGTTATGGAAGGATTACACTTGGAGACTCTCAGCATGATTATGGTAGAGCGGCGCCGAAGATGCTTCCGGCAAAAAATATGGAGCTCACTGTTCCGTATAAAATTAACGATCTTGGAAGCAGTCGGACACTCCGTTTTTGGCTACGTGCCGATGATTGGGCATCGAACACTTTCCCTGAAAACGGCTATAGTGTGGAAATAAAATCTGGTTTTAACAATATCCGTATCCACAAGGCACAAAACGGTAGCCAAGGGGAGATTGCTAGATTCCATTATGATCGATCAACCGAAGAACAAATGCTTCGCTTTAAGCTCGTAGATAACCAAATTTCTGTGAAAGTTTGGGATGCTTCTGAACCTGAACCAAGGGATTGGAACTTCGTGTATGTGGACGAAGACAACCCAGTTTTAGGAGAAGGAACGTTTAAAGTCAGTGCCTATGAGTTTACAAATGGAGCTGGAGGTTCCTTTACAATCGGTGATATCCATGTAGAGGAAACAGACAAGCTGACGTTAACCGAGCCAGGTTTTTCCTATGACTTTGCAGGAAATGAAGGGGATTCGTGGTCAGGGGAGAAATTCAGTACCTTAACGACAAGGGATGCGAGTCAGACACTTACTGGAGACGGGAATGGGAGGATACATCTGTTTGGCAATACCTCTTATGGGAATGCGATTGCGAATATGAAGCTCGCAAAAAATAAAGAGGTCGTGCTTCCGTTCCAATTCAATGATTTAGCTGCCGATTCAGATCCACATTTACGTTTATGGTTACGTGCGGATGAACCGAGTCCGACCATTTCCCCAAGAAATGGGATTGGCGTTGATATTCGTCCGAATCAGAACCGAATTCGTCTTGTTAGAGCGGTAAATGGAAGTAATACATGGTTCCAGGATATTTCCTTTGATGGTGGTGATGAAAAGCAAATGCTTCGCTTTAAGGTGGTAGATGAGCAAATTTCGGTGAAGGTTTGGAATGCATCGGAAGGGGAACCGAATGAGTGGACATTTGTAACAGAAGAACCGTCTGTGGATCGATTGGGAAGCTTTATGATTGGTGCCTATGAATTTGGAAATGCTGGTGCAGACATCAGAATTGGTAAGATCGACATCATGGAAACGAACGAGCGTACCGTTGTTGGCGAGCTTGAGCCTGGTTTTACCTATGATTTTGCAGGGAATGCCGGTGATCCATGGGATGCGAGCAAGTTTTTCACGTTAACAACAAGGGATGCATCACAAACCCTTTCTGGTGATGGTTACGGTATTATGAATTTACCGAGAAACGCTTCTTATGCCAACGGGGCGGCTAACATGTTGCCAGCGAGAAATAAAGAGTTACTCGTACCATTTCGCTTTAGCCATTTAGGGGAGAATTCCAATCCTCATCTACGAATCTGGCTTCGCTCTGATGGAAATCCTAGCCCAACGGTTTCTCCATCGAATGGTGTAGGAGTGGACATTCGTCCTAGTGAAAACCGCATAAGATTGATTCGAGCGGTGAATGGAAGTAACACATGGTTCCATAATATTTCCAATGCTGGAACCGAAGAAGAGCAAATGCTCCGTCTCCGAATCGTGGACAACCAACTTTTTGTGAAAATATGGAACGCGTCTGAAGCGGAGCCAAGTGAGTGGACATATGTGACAGAGGAAAACATTGTGAGTGATGCTGGAACATTGTTCTTTGGTGCTTATGAATTCGGAAGTACTGGTGCAGAAGTTCGCTTAGGTGAAATTCAGGTTGTTGAGGTAGACGATTCAGGGATTACGATGGAAATAACCGAGGGAACTTCTGAAGAGGGGGAAACGATCAACCTTACTGTTGCCGATAAATACGGAAACGTAGTTGTTCATACTTCGACGATTGTGAACATTGGTGGAACAGGAATTGTTGTTCCCCGTTACGGATTCCTATTAAACAATGCAATTGGAAATCGTACACCAATTTCTGCAGAAGAGGGCGAGCCAAATGCGGCAGCACCTCGGATGAGACCATTAAGTACCATGTCTCCAACGATTATAATTAAAGACGGCAAGCCTGTTTTTGCAGGAGGAGCCCCAGGTGGCTTAACCATTCCAAATACCGTGTCAAAAATATTGCTACAATACCTTGATCGAGGCATGTCCTTACCAGATGCGGTGGAATCAGCACGAATTTCTCAAGAAAACAAAATTTCTGGAGAAACAGTCATCGAACGATTTTTTACAGAAACACAAGAATACAAAGAGTTGAAAGCATTAGGACATAAATTTGAAATCTCTAACCTTGTCCAAGGAATTGGCTCTTTCAATGGTATTGCCTTCACGGAGGACGGTGAAAAACAAGCAGTAGCCGAAGCGGTACGCCGAGGTGGAGGAAGTGCAATGGCCTTTGACGCAGACCCGGAAGAACACCGACCTCCAGGAGAAGACAAACGTAAGGATGGAGAGCATCGCAGGGATGGGGAAAAGCGTAGAGACGACGAGAACCGAAGAGATAACGAAAACCGCAACAATAATACGAACAATGGGAAAAGAATAGGGCAAGACTAGCACCAAATAGTAGATTAAAAATGTAATAGACGGACGGTTCTAACAGAATCAACGAGAGGCTGGGACATCGTTTTGTCCTAGCTTCTTTTATAGTGAATGGGTTTTGTTACGTTATATTACAAACAACTTTCAATAATATTACAAATATTCTTGATAAAATTTGATTCATTCTTTTATAATGTCTGTAATAGGAAATAATTGTCCGATCCGTAAAGTGTCGTTTGTATCGAATACTAAATACGATTGTTATAGGGGGTGGAGTAGTTGAATATTGCTATAATAGATGACGATCCTGCTGTTAGAAAAATATTAAAAAACATTGTGGAAGATAATGGGATTGGCAAGGTTATTTTTGAATATGAAGATGGATCCTATGTTGATGATGTAGAATTTTATAAGAAAGAAATAAATGTGATAATGACCGATCTTATTATGCCAGTAAAAAGTGGGATTGATGGCATAAAGGACTTACACAAGAAAGACTATAAGGGCAGTATTATCATGCTTTCTCAAGTGAAAGACAAACAATTTATCGGAGAAGCATATACTCTTGGTATCGATTATTTTATTAACAAACCAATAAACATAATTGAAGTTGTAAGCGTTTTCAATAAAGTGAGGGAAAAGCTAACTCTCCAACAACTCGTAGAAAAGTATGAAAGGGAGAAATTTAAATCACTTCTCACAGCTACGGAATTAAAAATCCTCAAACTAATTAGTCTAAGATTAACTCAAACAGAAATTGCAGAGCAGCTTTGCATCACCCTTCAAACTGTAAAAAATCATATCACAAACATACTTAAGAAAACGTCTTCGTTTAATAGCAAAGACGCAGCTCGAAAGGCGAAGGAAATGCAGTTGATCTAAAACAATATCACACTCCGATTAGTGATCGTAAAGGGACGGTTCTCATTCGCCTTATTTAGTAGTAATTCTAATTAGGGAGAATGAGAACCGTCCCTAATTAACATCCACTAGCTTGCTTGTTTAAGTACGGTTTGTTGCTTTTTCTTATAAACTACTTTCGACAACGTAATGCTTAGTTCGTATAATAGGATTAGCGGTGCAATGACAATGATCGCAGAAATAAAGTCTGGCGGGGGAACAAGGGTAGCCACTATTGTTAATATTACATATGATATTTTCCGTGTTTTCACAAAATTGTGTGGATTAAGAATCGCGTTTCATGAATGCTTTATGAGACAGGTAAGTGGCGTTACCATTACGTTACGCGTTCCATGAAAGCTTTATGAGACAGGTAAGTAACGCTTCCATTACGTTACGCGTTTCATGAAAGCTTTATGAGACAGGTAAGTAACGCTTCCATTACGTTACGCGTTTCATGAAAGCTTTATGAGACAGGTAAGTGGCGTTTCCATTACGTTACGCGTTTCATGGAGGCTTTAATGAGACAGGAAAGTCACGATTCCATTACGTTACGCGTTTTATGAAAGCTTTATGAGACAGGTAAGTACGTTTCCTTTACGTTACACGTTTCATGAAAGCTTTATGAGACAGGTAACTATGCTTCTGGTACGATACATGTACCATGAATTTGTTTATGAGACAAGTAAACTTCTAACTAGTCTTCCATTTTCTTTTCAAAATAGAAGAAGAGTAAAATAGACATTTTGGGAGGTACTCCTTTTTCATGCTTAAAAAGCCTTGGTATATAAGGGCATAAATTTATGAAATTCATTCAAATAGTACATAATACTTTCCGCGAAACTTTTTCGATAAAACTGGAATGTTAGATTGAGTAATAAAATTTTCATACTCCATGGTGCAAATTTTCACTTGCATAGAGGTCTACCTTTAAATTTTCACAATGATTTCCTACTCTACCTTTATTTTTTCAAAAGGCAATTGAACATACATATAAGTACCCTTGGCACCATCCTTCACTTGAATACTTCCACCTAGCTTTGTCACAATTTCATGAACATAATATAGCCCAATCCCAGTAGACATCGTTCCATCAGATTTAAATTTCGTAGAATACCCTAATTGGAAAATATAGGGCTTTTCCTGATCAGGGATTCCAGGGCCGTTATCCTTCATATGAATCGAAAATGTATCGTCCACTCGATATACTTCCACTTCAATTTTACCTGTAGAATCAATCGCTTCCACAGCATTCACAAGCAGGTTTTGAAAAATTGGCAATAGCTTCAGAATTTGGACATCATAGTCATTTGGCTCAATATACTTCGTAAACTCAATGTCCTTTTGTAAATGAAGACTATACTTTTTATTCGAATTGATAACATATTGAACTAATTCTTGGATATTCATCGTATCATGAGCTATTTTATTCGTAATTATTTGCTGTAAGCCTGCATTGATGCGATGGTAGTTTTTCTGCAATTCATGAACTTCACAAGTAATCCATAAAACATCACCAGCTATTTTTTGATTTTCTGGAAAACGAGAGTTCTCAAGCCTTCTAACCGTTTCCTTGCAAAAAATGGTTAGTTTCTCAATGTCTTTTATGGAATTTTGCAATTGAATGGTTTCACCGTATAAATCAGATAAGATAGCTAACATTTTTTCATTCTTTGCTCTCGTCGCTTCTTCATTCACTTTTGCTTCGCGAAATAATAAAAAGGTAAAAAAGCCAACAGCAGCAGAGCTTCGAATGAAAGCAATAAACATGATCATATGTAAATCGGAAAATTGGACAGAGAAGTCAGTGATCGTTGCTCTTACTTGTAGTTCAACGACATTGGAGAGAATTTCGATGATGATAAGTAAACCAGCAGCGAGAAAAACGGAATTGCGATGCTTTCTTACTTTACAGATAACAAATAACAAGGAATAAGTAATATAAAAGAAAAATGCTGGGAAATGGATACAAAAGGAATCTAGCATATTTTTTCCCACAAGTACATCCAAGCCAATCCGGAAAAATACAACAAAGGACCCAACACAAACACCTACTAGGAGAGGGGATATATCCTTTCTCCAAAGTAAAATAAAGGCAAAAAAGATCACCGCTAGACTAAAACGAAAAGCGTGGTCAAACAAAAATATTCTCCATTCTCCTAATATTGCGACAGCTACCATAACAATGAGAAGAAAACGAACTTGTTGTTTCATAGAGAATCATGCCCATTTCTATTAGAGTCTATTGTTACTATATTACTAAGATAGCAAAGAAACGAAATGAATTTTGTCGTATTTTGACGAAAGGTACTATAAATATTTTGGACTTACTCTCTAGAAGAGACTTCTGTATCATTAAAACTGTAAATGTATTTCAATATTCGTAATATTTTATATTTTGGTCATTTCGAAGGTTAAACCTTCGTTATTATTAAGAATAAAAAAATATGGGGGGATTATTTTGAAAAAGTTTGGTTTCTTATTAGGAGTTTTATTTGCATTCGCTATGGTTCTTGCTGCATGTGGTTCGGACGAATCGACTGGTGGCGGAGATGACTGGGTAAGTGATGTTACAATCTTAACTGGTGGAGAAGCGGGTGTATATTTCCCACTAGGTGTTGCAATGGGAGATATTATTGACGCAAACGTGGATGGAGTTAGTGCTTCCGGTATTGTAAGTGGTGCCTCTCTTGTAAACGTAGCTGAGCTAAACAAAGGCGAAGGAGAAATGGCATTAGTTCAAAATGATATTGCGTATTTTGCAATAGAAGGTACTCAAATGTTTGAAGAAGATGGTCCATTATCCGGTTTCCAAGGAGTAGCTACTCTTTATCCTGAAACAGTACAAATTGTAACGACTGCTGACACTGGAATTGAAACAGTTGCAGACTTAGTAGGAAAACGTGTTGCGATTGGTGACGTTGGTTCTGGTACAGAAGCGAACGCAAACCAAATTTTAGCAGCTCACGGAATTTCTTACGACGATATTACAGTCGAATATATGGGCTTCGGTGACGCTTCTACTGCACTTCAAGATGGAAACATCGATGCTGCATTCGTAACAGCGGGTACACCAACTGGTTCCATTCAGCAATTAGGTGCAACGGTAGATGTACGTATCGTTAGTATCGAGCAAAGTGTGATTGACGAGATTGTTAGTCAATATCCTTACTATACTGGTGTAACAATTAGTGCAGACACGTATGATCTTCCTACAGATGTAACAACGGTTGCGGTTCAAGCGATGTTAATCGTACGCAGCGACTTACCAGAAGATCAAGTATACGAAATGACAAAAGCAATCTTTGAAAACCTAAATGTTCTACAAGATACACATGACAGAGGTCATGATATTACGGTAGAAACTGCTCAAGATGGTATGTCCATTGAGCTACACCCAGGTGCTAAGCGTTTCTATGATGAGCAATAAATCAACGTTTTATCCGAAAAGGACATTGCTGCGAAGCAGTGTCCTTTTCAAAAGAAAAAGGGTTGCTATGTTATATCTTACTATCACACTTTTCCTTCTTGTATTATTTGCTTCTTTTCATGTATCAAGCCCTTATCTTTCCTTAGTTATCGCAGGTCAAGGGGAAGAAGTTTTATGGAAAACAGATATTCAACGAGAGGAATGGTTTTCTCATCAATACACTCACTCTGTTGAAAAATCACCGGTAATTGAAAAATTTAAGGTGAATGAAGCTGGGGAGATCGTCACAATGGAAAGCTGGACGAAGTCATTTGGTGCAGGAATGCCGTTCGAACAACAAGGAACGGTGGAAATGAAAGATGGGTTTTATATATTAAAAGATTTAAATAGACCGATACATGGTGGATTATTACAAATGAAGCCATCTTCCTTGTATCCTCACACATTTCAGTTTCGGGACGAGGAACTACTTTTATCCGAAGCCCCGTTTAAAGGGAAACGGCTAAAAATTAAAGTAATTCCAATGACATGGTTTGAAGTGGTTTCACATCCATTCATGGAAGGTAGTGGATTCAAATCCTTAATGATAGGTAGGCAATAATTTTGAAGGGAGTGATTGGAAGGTGGAAGACAAACAAAAAAAAGCACTATTAGAGCTTGAAGGAAGCGATCGACACCTTAGAAAAGGCTGGGCTGGAATTGTTTTAGTAGTAAGTGTATTGATGGCATCCTTTCACCTTTATATTGCAGGATTTGGTTTCCTCCCAGGAATGGGGTCAAGAGAGTTTCTCGTACTCCATTTAACATTAGGTTTAGTATTAGTTTTTCTTATTTTTCCCATAAAAAGAGGGCTAGGTCAAGTTACCATTCCTTGGTATGACTGTTTGATTGCTTTGTACGCTGTTTATATAGGGTTCCATATTATGACGAATCAAACAGCAACCCATATTTTAAACAGAAATCCAACCGACTTTGACTTATTTATTTCTTTTTCCCTTATCGTATTAGTACTAGAAGCAACGAGGCGTGTAGTAGGGAAGCCATTAGTAATCATTGCAGGTATTTTTATTTTATATTTCTTCCTCGGTGAATATATGCCAGGACAGTTTTATCATAGTCGTGGGGATCTAACGAGATTTTTACACGAAATGGGCTATACTCGAACAGGTATTTTTGGAACACCTATTTATGCGTCTGCATTATATGTTTTCATTTTTATCTTGTTCGGTGCAGTACTTGAATCGACTGGTGCGGGAAAAATGTTCATTGACCTCGCGCTACGGGGATTCGGCCGGTACAAAGGTGGCCCTGCGAAAGCCAGTGTTGTTGCCAGTGGTATGCTCGGAAGTATTTCGGGGAGCTCCACGGCAAATGCGGTTACAACAGGAACATTTACGATCCCATTAATGAAACGGGTTGGGTTTAAGCCACATGTTGCCGGTGGAGTAGAGGTGGCAGCTTCCTCCAGTGGACAGTTCCTCCCGCCAATCATGGGGGCTGCAGCCTTTATCATGGTAGAGATGACGGGGATCCCGTATGTTGATATTATCAAAAGTGCGTTAATACCAGCGATACTCTGTTATGTAGCGATTTTATTTATGGTGCATTTTGAAGCATCGAAAAACAATATTCGTGGGATGGACAAAAGCGAGCTAGTTTCTGGAAAGAAGCTACTCGTTCAGCAAGGTTACTTAATTGTTCCAGTCCTCGTGTTAATTTATTTTTTAGTTTTCCAAGGAAGATCCGTGTTTTTCGCAGCCTTCTTCGCGATCATGTTATTGTTAGTATTAGCCTTCTTCGCTCATAAATTTAAAGAGCGAATTGGCCGCAGCTTGATTTACGCAGGAGTGCTCTTTGCTATCGCATTTGGAATGGAGTTTATTTTAGGAAGCATGGATCAAAACTTTATTCGTTGGCATTCGGAAATTGCGATGATGGTAGTACTAGGAACAGTGTTAGCTCTCGTTTTTGCATTAATGCAGAAAAAATATAATATTGAGGCAGCGCCAGTACGGTTTGGGATAAAACAATTGCTGGAAGGCTTTGAATTAGCAGCACGTAATTCCTTATCGGTAATCGTTGCCTGTGCCACAGCGGGAATTTTAATCGGGGTCCTTCAATTATCTGGTTTATCAACGAAGTTCGTACGTATCGTAACTGGTTTTTCCGCGGATTTAACGGCGTTAATGCCATCATTCTTGGTTACAGATAATACACAATTATACTTTGCGTTAATCCTATCATTGTTTGCATGTTTGTTATTAGGTCTAGGACTACCGACAACAGCTACGTACATTATTTTAGCTGCAATCGTAGCACCAGTGTTAGTTCAGTTAGGATTACCCGTTTTAGCAGCACACTTATTCGTGCTCTATTACGGAGTGTTGGCAGATGATACACCGCCAATAAACTTGCCGGCCTATGCTACCGCGGGGATTGCCAAAGCTGGACCTGTCCGAACAGGTATCCAAGGCTTCAAATACGATTCCGGAGCACTACTTTTACCATTTGCATTCGCCATGAACCCAACCATCTTACTCTTAACAGATGACCCATGGTTTATGGTCGTAAAAAGCATCATCACAGCGTTACTGGGAATTATCGCATTCTCATCCTTTATCCAAAACTGGTTATTACGAGACTACACAAAAGTAGAACGAATCGGAGCACTCATCACGGCACTCATGCTCGTACACTTCCACTGGATAACGGATATCATCGGAATAACCATATTCGCAGTCATCATCACAACACAATACCTAAGCTCTAAACAAAACAAACAACAATCACAAATCGCACTTTGAGATGCCTGTCACCGCCCGAGTTATTAGATGAGTACTTGCAGTATTACAGATGATCACGGCTACATTGGGTTATGTGGAAAACAGTGTTAGAAGGTTGTGAAGACGGGTCCTTGGAAATACGTTAAGCAGCAGCGAATTTACAGCAAAAATATGCACCAAACGATAACGTTATATCTGCTTACGGAAAACTAAAGGGGGATTGAAGAAGGAGAAAGTGGTCATATAACTTTGCAATATTTTATTGGAGTAATGATATCCCTTGATAAAAAAGAGATCGTCAATAAATAATGACGATCTCTTTAATATATATTGATTTATCCAGTATTTTTCATGAGGCCTTGTCTCGTTAAAACTGCTTTGAGAGACTGATGTGAAATGGTTAAGCCGAATTTCGTATCCCACTGTGATTTTGTGACAATTTCTCTTACGGAATATTTCATATGGGTAAATTCAAACTGAATTCCTTTTTTATCACTTAAATCTTTTAAAATTTCTTCAAAGCGATGAACTGCTTCTGAATCGATAGAATTGACGCCGGACATATCAAAAATAATGGATTTAATGTTCGTCCTTTGTTGTATTACTTCTTCCAACTTTTTTTCAAAGTGTGAAATGTTGGCGAAATATAAAGACGAATCGATACGCAAAATTACAGTTCCAGAATATGTTTTTCCATTAGGAATTCGATGGATATTTTGAAACGCATCCTTCTGTTCTATGTATCCCAACTCCACAATAAAAGGATCAGGATTCGCAGTGCGGTGAAGGACTGTTATTAAAGAAAAGATTATCCCAACTAAGATACCAAGCTCTAAGCCGATGATTAAGGTGGAAATAAAAGTGACAACTAACATCCACCCATCGGTCTTTTTCATTTTAAAAAGGTGCTTTGCTTCCTTAAAATCCACAAGCTTATAGACTGCAACTAGTATAATGGCTGATAAAGTTGCGTGAGGTAGATAATAAAAGAATTGAGTGAAAAATAATAAAGTAATAATTAAGAATACAACAGTAAAAATAGAAGCTAACGGAGTTTTAGCTCCTGATTGATAGTTGACAGCTGAACGAGTAAAGCTTCCTGTAATTGGATAACTAGAAAAGAATGAACCAATGATATTAGCCAAGCCAATACCTTTTAACTCTTGATTTACATAGATTCGATAATTCTCTTTAGCAGCGATAGATTTAGCTATGGCAACGGATTCCATAAATGCAATAAATGCAATGGTTAGAGCTGTAGGTAAGAGTAATCTAATAGATTCTAAGGTAAAGACTGGTGCTGAGAATCCAGGCAAACCACTAGGGACGGACCCAACAATTTTTACACCTTGTTGATCTAGGTTAAACCAATAAACGGTTAGCATGGAAACAACGACAACAATAATGGATGTTGGAAATTTTGGAAAGTACTTTTTTAATATTACTAAAGCGAAAATACTTCCCAATGCTAAGGAAAGGGTATAAAGATTTGTATTATTTATATTTTGAGCTGCTTCAAAAGCAACTAGATAAAAATACATACTAGATTGTAAATCAATACCTAAAACATTTTTTAACTGACTAAAGGCGATAATAATGGCTGCAGCAGAGATAAAACCACTAATCACAGCATGGGAAAGGAAATTAAGTAGTACTCCCATCTTTAGAATTCCTAATAAAAAATGGATTACCCCAATCATAAAGGAAAGTAATAGGACATAAGAAACATATTCAGGTGATCCTGGTTCCGCTATTGTGGAAACCCCAGATAAAACTAATAATGATATTAATGCTACAGGACCGACTGCAAGGTGCTTAGAAGAAGCAAAGAGTGTATAGATGATCACTGGTATAGTTGCTGCGTATAATCCCATAACTGGAGGGAGACCAGCTAACATTGCATAGGCCATCCCTTGAGGAACATACATAATAAAAACGATTATCCCTGCATTTAAGTCGTCATATAGATCCCTCCGTTGATAATCCTTTATCCAGTTTGCAGCGGGAAGTATTCTATTTAACATGGATAATTTCGCCCTTTCTAATAATAGTAATCACATCATAACACACTTTTATCCATTTTGGTTAAAAGTGTGTTGTTATTTTATTAGACTTTAGATAAAATGTTAAAAAATAAGGGCACCATGAGATTTTAATTAACTAGGAAACGTTTAAAGAGTCTGTTCAAGAAGGGGCTGTTTTTCCCCGTTTGAACAGACTTGAATGCAAGACACTTTTTGAACACTCTCATAAAGTTTTATATAAGGAATGAAGATATAATTGTATTAATACTAAAAGTTACATCATAATTTATCTAGCTTTCAATTTAAGGGGAAAGGAAGGTGTCGGTGAGGTGTTAAAGGAGTTTCTTGAAGATCAAAATGCTAAAAATAAACTAAAAAAATCCTTGTATAAATTAATACACAAAAAAGGAATTACATCGAAAATTGATTTTTTAAATGAAATCAATGTACCTCAAACAACATTAACTCGTATGGTAAGTGAACTTGAGGAAAGGGGACTAATCCGGTCGAGAGGGTATGGGGAATCAAGTGGGGGAAGGCCGCCTGTGCTATATGAAGTTGTGCCGGATACCGGTTATGTTATAGGTATTGAAATATCTAGAACCCATGTCAGTATTACTTTACTAAATATTATGTTTGATGTACTTGGTCAGATACGTTTTACACTGACAAAGGACCATACACCTAAGATAACTATTGAAAAAATAATACATAAAATAAACGCTTTATTAGAGGAGCATTCCATAAAAATTGATTTATTATTAGGTATTGGAGTTGGAGCTGTTGGACCGTTGGATAGGGAAAAAGGCATTATCTTAAATCCAGAGGGATTTCTCGCAGATGGTTGGGAAAATGTTCAAATAGTTTCTATGCTACAGTCGGAATTTTCAGTTCCAATATTCTTAAATAATGGAGCAAACACGGCCGCTTTAGCAGAATATGAAATACAGGGATTAGAGGAGGAAGATATTCTGTATTGTATAAGTGGTTTTGGCATTCGCTGTGGTTTTATTAGTAAGGGAGCTTTTCTAAATCTTCGCGAAGGAGATACAAGTTCCTATGGTCACATCATTATTGAACCAAACGGAAGGAAATGTATTTGCGGTAGAAAAGGGTGTTTAAATGCTTATGTATCATTTGATGCAATTTTTAAAGCTATAGAAGAAACCAATATCTCGCCTCCTTTAAAAATTAATATGATTGATGAACTGTTGGGGCTTTTAAACAACGATTATATTTTAAAAAAATTGTTAGAATCGGCTTATTACTATGGGATTGCAATTGCCAATATGGTTAATATATTACATCCAACTACCGTTGTCTTACATGGAAAATTAATTTATCAATCCAATGAATATTATAATGAAGTTATTCGTGTTGCCAAAGAACATATTTATTCCACAAAGAGAAACCAAATCATGATTAAGAAGGGAAGCCTGGGAGAGGACTCTACTGCTATCGGAGCTGCAATGCATGCATTTCTCAGTTTATTTAAAAATTAATCACCCGATAAAAAATAGTATTTACAAGATTATTTATGATCAAAACAGTATCATAATAAAATGGAGTAAGTATTAAGTTCCTTGTAGTTAAAGGTAAACACCACTATATCATTAATGTCTGCGACCACTACTCAAGCCAAATTGAATGGGGAAGCATAATTTAAGTCTAAATAAATAGTAAACTAAATAAGTAAAAGAGTACCAATTAGGCTATTAAATTATAATAACAGTAACTCGCTAAAATAACATATATCCTTGAATGGTAATTAAACTTATAAAACTATACCAATATGTATACACTTATTTTTATATTTTAAAACTAATACTATGCAATTGAAAAATATACCGTCCAGATGGTATAGTTAAGACGGAATTTTTTTGAAAGGAGAATAGAGTGAGTAGAACTTCTAGAAAAGTCGAAATACTTCATGCAGCATCTAAAATTGTTAGTCAAAAAGGTATATTCAATTTAACTTTAGAGGCTGTTGCCTTAGAAGCGGGGATTAGTAAGGGTGGTTTATTGTATCATTTCCCTTCAAAAGAAGAATTGGTTAAAGGAATGGTTGAGCATTTAGCAAATAATTATAGGGAAAAGATAGCAGGTAATGCAAGCATGGATCCAGTTGAAAAAGGTAAATGGATCCGTGCTTATGTTGATGTAACATTTAATCAAGTATATGCAAATAAGGATATGCATTCTGGGTTGTTAGCTGCAAAAGCAGTGAATTCTGACTTGCTCGATCCGATTCGTGAGTTATATACTGAATGGCAAAGCTCGATTGAAGATGATGGAATCGATCCAGTTAAAGCGACAATCATTCGTCTAGCAACTGACGGGATTTGGCTGGCTGAGCTTTTTGATATCTATCATATAGGGGACGAAAAGAAGGACATGGTTTATAAAACGTTAAAAGAATGGGTAGATGAATAGATATGAAAATTAGTCATCCAACTGGGTGACTAATTTTTTTTTTATTTTTTTTGATTAAACAAAAAACCTTGATGTCATAAACGTTAAAGGCAATAGAAAAGTACAACTAGGGATATGAAGTTTTTTTCTTGTATGCAATCGACTTGCACACATTACCGTCCGGATGGTATAGTTACGTTTGTGATTTAGTGAACCGTCTGGATGGTTTAGTAACGGTGTTATGTATAAGAAAACGTAAGGTAAAGATAGAGGAGGAGACATGATGCAAAAAGTTTTACTAACAGCGGCAGTGACAGGTGCAGGAGATACAACGAAGAAAAGCCCACATGTCCCTGTTACACCAAAAGAAATAGCAGAAGCTGCGATTGAATCTGCAAAAGCTGGAGCAACAGTTGCTCACGTTCATGCGAGAGACCCGAAAACGGGAGGGATCAGTCATAACGTTGATCATTATCGCGAAATCGTTGATCGAATTCGTGAATCGGAAACAGATGTCATTATTAATATTACATCTGGTGGTGGTGGTGACTTTATCCCAAGTTTAGCTACACCAGCAGCTGGAGGGAACGGAACAGATATTCAAACCCCAGAAGAGCGTCATGAACCTGTTGGAGAATTACTTCCTGAAATGTGTACACTTGACTGCGGAAGTGTGAATTTTGGGGATATGGTTTATCTAAGTCCGACGGATTGGCTGCGCCAACAAGCGAAATTAGTCCAAGAATGTGGCGTTAAGCCGGAGTTGGAATGTTTTGATACAGGGCACATTCGTTTTGCTAAACAACTAATTGATGAAGGCTTGGTTGATGGCGATCCAATGTTCCAGTTTTGTCTCGGTATTCCGTGGGGAGCAGATGCAGACGTGGAGACAATGTTATATATGAAGAGTCGACTTCCAAAAAATGCGCACTGGTCCGCATTTGGGATTGGTCGGATGCAAATGCCAATCATGTTGCAAACGGCCATGTTAGGTGGAAACGTACGAGTTGGTTTAGAAGATAATTTATATCTTGATAAGGGTGTATTTGCTCGCAATGACCAATTGGTTGAAAAGGCAGTGAGCCTCATGCAAAACAACGGAATTGGGGTCATGACTCCAAAAGAAGCACGTGAACAATTTGGATTAAGAAATCCACACGGAGGTGGTAACAAGTGAATAACAAAAGTCATGGAGTAAAACAACTTGCTGTTATCGGTACAGGTGTAATCGGAAACGGTTGGATTGCGCGCTTTTTAGCTCAAGGGTACAAGGTCCTTGCATTTGATCCAGTAGATGGAGCGGAAGAGAGAACGCGTAAGGCAGTATCCCATGCATGGCCATCATTAGAAAAGTTAGGCTTGGCAGAAGGGGCTTCCCAAGATCGTATACGCTTTGCTTCAACAATAGAAGAGGCAGTAGCAAATGCGGATTTAATTCAAGAAAATGTTCCTGAACGTGAAGAGTTAAAGAAAAATGTATTAGCAAGCATTGATCAATTCGCAAAGTCAGAAGCAATAATTGGATCTAGTACTTCAGGAATAATGCCAAGTGTATTACAGGAAGGTTTGCAACATCCAGAACGGTTTATCGTTGCTCACCCATTTAATCCGGTCTACATTTTACCACTTGTTGAACTTGTTGGCGGAGAATCAACGAAAGCGGATGTGATTGAAAGAGCGAGCGACTTCTATCAATCGATTCAGATGAAACCGTTAGTTATTAACAAGGAAATTGAAGGACACTTAGCAGATCGATTAATGGAGGCGCTGTGGCGCGAAGCCTTACATCTTGTTAATGATGGTGTAGCTACAACAGAAGAAGTTGATGCGGCTATTATTTATGGTGCAGGACTGCGTTGGGCACAAATGGGGCCATTTTTAACGTTCCACTTAGCTGGCGGAGAAAAAGGTATGCGTCACATGCTAGATCAATTTGGTCCAGCCCTTAAACTTCCATGGACGAAATTAGATGCACCTGAGTTAACAGACGAGTTAAAAGAAAAGGTCATTGAAGGCTGTGAAAGTCATGCTGGTGATGTGTCGATTGCAGAACTTGAACAGAAACGTAATGAATTTTTAGTTGAATTACTTGATCTAGTCGAAAAATATTGGCCAGAATCTAACAATCTAGTTACGAAATAAGAGGTTGGGAGGGATTAGATGTCTTTTCGATATCAAGAGCGCGTACGCCCTGAGTGGGTAGACTACAACGGTCATATGAATGATGCAGAATATGCAAAAGTGTTTAGTCTAGCTGTTGATTCATTTATGGATGATATCGGCTTAGATGAAAAGAGCCGCAATAGTCTTAACTATACAATTTTTACATTAGAAACACATCTTTGCTACTTACAAGAAGCACACGTTGGGGAAGAGTTAACGGTTGAGTTGCAATTACTTGATGATGATGCAAAGCGCTTGCATGTATTCTTCGTTATGAAAAATAGTGCTGGTATAGAAATTGCCACTAGTGAACAAATGTTAATGGGAATGGATACTGCGGAGGGCAGACCCGCTCCTTTCCCTGAATCAGTGGCAGCCAATATTGAAACGTTACGAAACGCACATGAACATTTAGATCCCCCAAAACAAGTAGGTAGACAGATCGGAATCAAAAAGCGATAAGGCTGTTACTTGTGCGTATAAAAGAGGAGAATGTTTATGAATAAGATTGAAGTAACTGATTTAACGAAAATCTTTGGTTCTCATCCAAAGCAAGGGTTAAAAAGTTTAAAGAATGGTGAACAAAAAGCTGATATTCTGAAAAAAACTGGGATGACTGTTGGGGTTAATCAAACGTCATTTTCAGTACAAGCTGGTGAAATTTTCGTAATCATGGGTCTCTCTGGAAGTGGAAAATCAACTTTAATTCGTCTAGTCAATCGTCTCATTGAACCTACGGATGGAGAGATTCTTATTGATGGAGAAGATATCACGAAGATGGATAAAAATACGCTCATTGAAACGAGGCGTAAAAAATTAGCCATGGTATTCCAGCAATTTGGATTGTTACCCCATCGGACAGTATTAACGAATGTTGCCTATGGGTTAGAAATTCAAGGGGTTGATAAAGCCGAACGAGAGAAAAAGGCTTTAAAATCAATTGAAGATGTTGGCTTAAAAGGATATGAAGCAAGTTACCCAAACCAATTAAGTGGTGGAATGCAGCAAAGGGTAGGACTAGCTCGGGCCTTAGCAAATGATTCTGATATTTTATTGATGGATGAAGCGTTTAGTGCGCTTGACCCACTTATTCGAAAGGAAATGCAAGATGAACTTCTTGATCTTCAAAATAAGCTTGGGAAAACGATTCTATTTATTACCCATGATTTAGATGAAGCATTAAAACTTGGTGATCGAATTGCAATCATGAAAGACGGCGAGATTGTCCAAGTTGGAACAGCAGAAGAAATTTTAGAAAATCCAGCAAATGAATATGTATCGAACTTCGTCAAAGACGTCGATCGTTCAAAAGTTTTAGAAGCTTCGCATGTCATGAAAAAACCAGGAGTGCTACTAAGTTATAAAGATGGTCCTCGAATGGCCGTTCGTAAAATGGAAGAAGCTGGAGTATCTAGCATTTTCGTTGTTGACAAAGAGAATAATTTCAAAGGTTTGTTAACCATTGATGATGCGATTAAGGCTTATAAAGAGAACATCCCGATGGAAGATGTACTTCTTGATACGGTGCACTTCGCTAGTCCGACGACACCACTGAATGACTTAATTGGTATTGCTGCTGAAACAAAATATCCAATTGTTGTGGTTGAGGATGGAAAGCTAAAAGGTATTATTTCACGTGTATCGATCCTATCAGGATTGGTTCTTGGTAAAGAAAAAGATGAGGTGGTATCATCATGAATTACTTCTATTTCCCGTTAGAGGATTGGACGAACCACTTTGTTAATGAATGGCTGCTCCCAGTCATGAGTGGGTTCTTTAATAGTATTAGTACAGTGCTTCGTGCGTTTATTGAGGGAGTAACGAATCTATTAGTCGTCGTCCCCCCAGAAATTATTATGATTCTATTAGTCTTACTTTCTTGGAAAATAGCAGGAAAAGGACTAGCTTTGTTCACGTTAATTGGTTGTATTTTTATTGGTTCCGTTAACTTGTGGGAAGCTGCCATGCAAACTGTTTCAATTGTTCTTGTGTCAACGTTTTTATCAATTCTGATTGGAGTACCACTAGGGATTCTTAGTGCGACGAATAAGGTAATTGAAAGAATGATGCGACCAATATTGGATTTTATGCAAACATTGCCTAGTTTTGTTTATTTAATCCCTGCAATTTTGTTATTTGGTCTAGGTGGGGTACCAGCTGTCATTGCGACATTTGTGTTTGCGACACCACCAGCTGTACGCATGACGAATTTGGGGATTCGACAAGTACCAAGTGATGTAGTAGAGGCTTCAAGAGCATTTGGTTCAACTTCTCGTCAATTACTGCTTAAAGTCCAGCTGCCATTGGCTTTACCAACAATCATGGCAGGAGTGAATCAAACGATGATGTTAGCTTTATCGATGGCTGTTATCGCCTCGATGATTGGAGCACCTGGACTAGGTTCAACCGTTTTATCAGGAATTTCAAGGGTCAATGTCGGTCTTGGATTAACAGGTGGTTTGGCGATTGTTGTGTTAGCTATTATTTTAGATCGTATTACACAAGGTTTAGCGAAAAAAGCGTAAAAGAAAAAGGAGAGAATATCAATGAAAAAGTTTTTACTAGGTTCAATGATGGCTATGTTAGTAGCGGCATCCATTGGGTGTTCATCTGAAGAACAAGCAAGTAGTGAAGCGGCAGAAGAAAGTGGAAATGAAAATGGAGAAACGATCACATTTGGTGTAACACCATGGACAAGTACAGTTCCACCAACTCAAATTGTTAGTCTTATTTTACAAGATATGGGATATGAAGTCCAAGAAACTAATGCGGATGTTGGTAGTGTTTTCATGGGGCTATCTCGTGGTGACTTAGATGTATTCATGGATGCATGGTTCCCAATGCACCATGTTCATATGGAACGTTACGGGGATACTCTTGTTGATACAGCTGTTAGTTATCCTGAAGCGGAAACGGGATGGGTGGTACCTAATTACATGGAAGATATTAATACAGTTGAAGATATCATTGGCAATGAACACTTGTTCAATAATGAAATGTTTGGAATAGAAGAAGGGACAAGCGCTCAAGGTGAAATTAACGAAATGATTGAGGAGTTAGGTCTAGATATTACACAAATCAACTCATCTGAAGGCGGTATGTTAGCTCAAGCTCAACGTCTGATGCAACAAGAAGAACCAGTGATCTTCTTCGGTTGGAGACCACATACGATGTTCAACAAATTTGACATCAAAGTGTTAAGTAACGATGCAGGTTTCTTTGAGACTTCATCTGTTCATGTCATTACGAACCATGAATTGCAAGATAGAGCACCAGATGCTTTTGAATTTCTAAGCAACTGGAATATCTCCATTGATGATGTTGAAGAATTGATTGTAAAGATTGAAGAAGAAGGACAAGATCCAGAGGAAGTTGCTCGTGAGTGGATCGATAACAACCAAGATAAAGTCAATGAAATGATCGGTAACTAATAAAGAGGTCTGTGTCTAGCTGTATAAACGGTCAGGCACAGACCCTTTTACTATCTATTGTGAGGTGCTAAAAATGAATGAAAATACGGAAGTTCTAATTGAGAGGGATGTTCCTTGTACAGTTAGAGACGGCGTGAAGTTATATGCGAATATATATCGACCTAATAAGGCTGGAACGTATCCTGTGTTGCTAACTCGTTTGCCATACAACAAAAACCTCCCAGATTTTTCCCATCGTTACATTGATCCAATTCGAGCGGTTCTAGCAGATTATGTTGTTATCATTCAAGATGTCCGGGGGCGCTTTGCATCGGAAGGCAACTTTGAGCCTTTTGTTCAAGAGGCAGAAGACGGGTACGACACGGTTGAATGGGCAGCTAGGTTGCCGTATTCGAATGGAAAGGTTGGCATGTTTGGTCTTTCTTATTATGGCTTCACCCAGTTGTATGCCGCAATCGAACAACCACCATCATTGAAAGCGATTTTTCCAGCGATGACCGGGAATGACCTGCGCGATGGTCTTTTGTATCGGAGTGGCGTATTTGAGTTAGGATTATTTGAAACGTGGATGCTTGATTCGGTAGCACCTGATTATTTGAAACGAAAGCAAGGCATAGATAATGAAGAAACGATGAAACAGCTCAATCATGATCTAAATCATATTGATGAATGGTACAAGTATGTTCCAATCAAAGACTGGCCGCCATTAACGAAGCATCCTGATATAGGTGATCTGTTTACTCAATATACAAACCAAGAATTATCGAATGACCTTTTTGAGAGAACTAGCTTTAAAGAGGATTTAAAAAAATTAGATCTTCCGGCGTTTCATTTAGCCGGTTGGTATGATTGCTTTTTAGGACCTACGTTAACGAACTACGAAGAAATGAGCAAGAACGAGAAGGGGAAAAGAAAGCAAAAATTGATCATTGGTCCTTGGGGACATGGAATGTTTGAATCTGTGAATGGAGAACGCTTTTTTGGGGTCAATAGCTCAGGACATTCCATTGAAGGAAAAAATGATCTCACATTGCTTCATCTTAAATGGTTTGACGAATGGTTAAAAGAAAAGCCCACGTCCGTGATGGAAGAAGATCCAGTCAAAATCTTTGTGATGGGAATCAATGAGTGGCGATTTGAAAAAGAATGGCCAATACAACGAACAGAGTATATCCCTTATTACTTACATAGTAATGGAGATGCAGCGAAGGGCATAGCATCCGGAGGGTTAGATGAGACTCCTACTAAGGAAGAGCCAACGGATCAGTTTATATTTGACCCGAAAAAACCGGTTCCGACTAAAGGAGGAAATCCATTATTCTATCTAGGGTTAAACAGTGGTCCACTTGATCAAAGAGAGATTGAAAGTAGAGAGGATGTACTTGTCTATACTTCAGCTCCAATGGAACAGCAACTAGAGGTAACGGGTCGAGTGAAAATGGTTCTTTGGGCAGCGACTGACGCACCTGATACAGATTTTACGGTAAAACTAGTTGATGTATTTCCTGATGGAAGAGCGTACATTTTGACCGATGGAATTGTTCGAGCGAAGTACCGCGATGGTTATGAGGTGAAACCTGAGTTAGCTGGTGAAGTCGTGAAATATGAAATTGATCTTTGGGCGACGAGCAATGTCTTTTTACCTGGGCATTCCATAAGAATCGAAGTGTCTTCCAGCAATTTTCCTCGGTATGATGTTAATCCCAATACTGGCCAAAGCCTTATAGAAACAACAGAATCGAAAAAAGCTACTCAGACCATTTATCATCAAGTGGATTATCCTTCTTATCTATTACTTCCAGTAATTCGATAGCCCATTTCTATGATAGAGGAGGTCTTAAATAACTTCGGTGAACCGTATCACAAGTGATGGTAAAGTTCTGTTGTTAGATGAGAAGTAAAAAAAAATGAATAATCTAAAGTCGGATTAGCAAACTGTACCGATGTTCGGTAGTCAAGTAACGGATTGGTACAATTAAAAGTTGCTCCTATTTCACAGCTCAAAATAAAAAAGGCATCGCTCCATTCCCTGAAGCGATACCCATCGAACTATATTAAGCTGTTTTCCCAACAAATGCTTTTTCTTTATTTTCTGATCGTTCCACCACGACAGAGCCTGTTGCGTCCCCTAGTACGTTCGTTGCCGTTCGGAACATGTCTAAAATACGGTCGATGGCTGCTACGAGGGCAACACCTTCAATTGGCAATCCGACGGAAGTTAACACCATCGTTAACATAATCAACCCAGCTCCTGGAACACCGGCAGCCCCAATGGAGGCGAGCGTTGCCGTTAGCATTACAATACCAATGTCTAAGAACGATAGGCTGTGTCCAAAGAATTGGGCGATGAAGATAACTGCAACCCCTTGGTAGATCGCGCCACCATCCATGTTGATCGTTGCACCTAATGGTAGAACAAAGCTGCTCGTTTCTTTAGAAACCCCTACGTTTTCTGTCGCATTTTTCATCGTGAGTGGTAAGGTTGCCGCACTACTGGATGTGGAGAAGGCAACCGCCGCTGCAGGCGCCATTCCTTTGAAAAACTGCAAAGGACTGATTTTTCCAAGTGTCTTCACAGCCAAGCTGTAAATCACCGCAACATGAAGAATACATGCGAGCGCTACTGCTAAAATAACCTTCATTAAAGGCATTAAGATGGCTAAACCGTAATCACCAACGATCGGAGCCATGATCCCGAATACCCCGATTGGAGCTAATTTCATGATGGCTCCCGTGATGGTGAACATAATCGTGGAGAACCCGTCAAAAAAGGCTTGAACTGGCTTCGCTTTTTCCCCCACAACCGTAATGGCAATCCCAACGGCTACGGCGAAAAAGATGATTTGTAAAATGTTTTGCTCCGCAAGAGCGGCGAATGGGTTGGTTGGAATAATGTTCAGTAATGTGGCGATCACGCCATCTGTTTCCCGAACTTCCACAGAACCTGCTTCAGGAACAGCAACATTTAAGCCCACTCCTGGTGAAAAAATAAATCCAGCTAGTAATCCAAGGGTTACTGCGAAAAATGTCGTTCCTAAAAAATAAAGAATGGATTTCGATCCTAATTTCGCTAGTTTTTTCGGATTCCCAAGGCTGGAAACCCCAGCAATAAGTGTCGCTACGATTAATGGCCCGATAATGAACTGAATGAGTCGTAGGAATAAGTCCCCTAAAGGCTTTACTGCTGATATGGCGTTTGGAAAAAGAAGACCAAGTACAATAGCTAAAGCGAATGCGATCAAAATTTGATTCAGCAAACTTAATTTTTTCAAGCAAATCATCCTCACTGTTTTAATAGTTAGTCTGTTTTCTAAATAATGTTGTTTTTAAACTATTATGATATGGCTTGGATACACTACAGGCGGACGCTTTCCGCTGCTCCAAGCCTATCGCGAAAAAACAACAAAGTTTATGAAAACAGCAAATGGTTATATAGTGGCATCCTTTGGAAGGATTGGTGCTTCTTCTTGTACGGTTTCGGGATATTTAATTCCCATTCCTGTGTTTAGGCAAAGGACGCGGTCTTCTGACTTGAGCCAGCCTTGTTCCTTTAACTTGCGAACGGCTGCAAAGGTAGCGGCACCTTCTGGACAAATAAATGCACCTTCCTTTTGCGCAACAAGCTGTTGCTCTTTAAGAAGATCCTCGTCACTAATGGCAATCGCGTAGCCTTCTGTTTCATAGATTGCCTCTAATACTAGGAAATCACCAAGGGCTTTCGGTACGTTAATGCCAAATGCTTTCGTTTTTGAATCTGGCCAAAAATCAGAAGCTGCTTTTTTCTCTTGGAACGCTTTCACAATGGGTGCGCATTCCTCTGCTTGAACAGCAACGAGTTTCGGCAATTTGCCTTTTTCAATCCAACCGAGGGCCATTAACTCTTTCAAAGCTTTGAAGATTCCGATAATTCCAACGCCACCACCAGTAGGGTAGAGGATCACATCGGGAACCTCCCAATTTAACTGTTCACAAATTTCTAAGCCCATCGTTTTCTTTCCTTCAATTCGATACGGCTCCTTTAACGTGGATGCCTCGAACCATCCATGCTTATGGGCAGACTGTCCAACGATTTTCCCAGCATCACTGATTACTCCATCCACAAGATGAAGGTCTGCACCAGATATATAGACTTCTTTTCTCGTAATAAGTGGTGCATCGATCGGCATGATAATATGAGACTTCATTCCTGCTCGTGTAGCGTAAAGGGCCCAAGCAGCACCTGCATTTCCATTCGTTGGCATCGCTATCTCCTTAATGCCAACTTCCTTTGCCTTCGAAACACCAACAGCGGAACCGCGAGCCTTAAAGGAACCAGTTGGAAGGAGCCCCTCATCCTTCATCCAAACCGTTGTCACATCATATTCCTTTTCCAATACTGGCATATGTAAAAGTGGAGTCATTCCCTCACCTAAAGAAACGACATTCTCTTCCTTTGTTACCGGAAGAAGCTCATGATAACGCCAAAGGGTAGGGGCTCTACCAATCAAATCTTCTTTTTTCAGGTTGTTTTTCAGGTCGTCCAAATCATAGTTCACTAGAAGAGGGGAGCCACACTCACACAAATTATTCTTCTCCTCATGAGAATACGTATTCTCACACTTAGGACAATAAAGATGATCAATATAACTGTACTTCATAACCAACATCCTTTCTTGGCGCCTGTCACCACTCAGGTTTTTTCGAAATCGTTGCATGGGGGCTTCACTAATATAAGAGAATAACCGTCCCCATGTGTCAACCATATGTCCAAGCTAATCCGCTTCCCTATAATATAATAAATCATATCAGTTTACTTGGTTTAAATTTATATGGAAAATTATAGTTTGTCAAGAAGAATTAAGAGACAGTTACTACTCGAGTAATGCTCCTATTGGGATTGCCAGTAACCAAGCCGATGTGATGCATTGGTTTATGCGACATGGGGAGAGTATGGATTCCTTCAGGGCAGCGGTGAAATGGAAGGTGGAAGTAAGGGCTCCAACTCCGGTATGGAAGGTAGGGGATTTTTGGAGATAGCTGTCTTATATTCTAACATTTAATAGCGGAACAAAAGAGCAAGGCGCCCGCCATCAACGACACTCTTATGTGCGACGAGTAAACGCTGGAGCACTCTTTACCTGTGCCGAGTAACCACAGGCACATTTGACTCGGCCAATGAAGCTTGAAGCAAGACAACTTGCAGTTTACTCAGTGAAGTTTTGCTCGTCGCTGAAACTAGGCGATTTTCCAGCCACAGCTATCCACTTTCAAAAAAAATATAGTTTCTTAAACAATGAAAAAAATTGCTCCTTCAAACGAAGGAGCAATTGCACCAAAATAGTAATAGATGTAATAACAAAAAGACTACTTTGGTATCAACAGATTTTCCCTGGGGGAAGCTGGAATGACCCATTCATACTTTTGTCTTTCTGTTGTAATATATTCTGGCCAACGGAAGTGGATTGGAGGCTCATATTCACATAATGGATCAATCCATTTTGATCCGTTAATTCCCCCTCCTGTCCTTTCTATAAATTCCTGTTTTGCTTTTTCTAACACATCCTTTTTTGTTAATAGATCAATAATTGTAAGTCCAACTGTACTAGAAGCACTAACTATCATTGGATCTATACATTCTCGTATTCCTCCTAAAGTATTCATTACCCATGTTGGATAATGGAAACCTTCCGGAGCCTTTAATGCAGGCCTTCCGACATATAACCTAACAGTTGGAGCGTGCCAGCAGTACTCTGTATAGTCATCTGAGGTAAAGTGCTGTTGCCAGGAAGGAAGAGTAGTTCTTAACTTAGCTTCAGCTTCTTGTGGATGGATTACTGATTCAATCTCCTCCAAAAATGGTTCTTTCATAGGTTCTAAACCTAGATTTTTTTGTATCTTCTGTGCAACCTTGATAGCTTCCTCATTAAACTTCGGAGCTCCAACTTCTTTTAAGTTTTCGTAGGTAAGTTCAGCCATTGTATGGTTAGCTAATCCCATCCTTGATTTTGTAATCCAGTCACGTTTCCAACTACAATGAGCCGATCTTGCTGCACTTTCCGCATTTTGATCAAGAACATGTAAAACCTGTTCTGCCATTTCAATAGTAGGGACACGAAGAAAATAATAAATCTGAGACATTTGGGAAGGAATATTATCTGCAGTAGCTTGCCCGGTGTTTAAAATTGTTTCATTCATGGACCAACCCATATTATTTGAAAGCATATGTTCCTAAACTACGGCCCATGGTGACTGTCTCTATGAGTTTAAAGAATAGATGGACTTTTCCACCTATGAATTATTAGGCAAAGCCAAATAGGAATTACTTGAAAATTAAAAATTATTTACATATACTTAGTTTAGGCATTGAACGAACAAAGTGGAATGAAAAAATTGATTCCCATAATTTAGGGATCGCAGGGCTTCTTGTCATGATTAGTTAGAATATGGAGGGTTGAAAAAATGCAAAAGGTTGTAGTAACAGGTGGAAGTGGTTTGCTTGGTCCAGCGGTTATAAAAGAATTTTTAGAACATGGTTATGAAGTCATTAACGCAGATATTAAGTATCCAAAAGAAGCACTTTGCAGGACAGTCATAACAGACTTAACGAATCTGGGTGAAGTATATGGGGTATTAGCAGGTGCTGATGCAGTTGTTCATCTTGCAGCTATTCCGGTAGCATACTCACATCCTAATGAAGTAACCTTTCAAAATAATGTCATGTCCACTTATAACATTTTAGAAGCTGCAGGTAATTTAGGGATTAAAAAAGCGGTAATATCTTCAAGTGAGTCTTCCTATGGTATTTGTTTTTCAAAGCAAAATTTAAATCCTCAATATGTACCAATAGATGAGGATCACCCGCAATTGCCGGAAGAAAGTTATGGTTTATCTAAGATTGTAAATGAAAAAACAGCTGATATGATCCATCGCAGAACGGGGATGCAGGTAGTATCATTCCGATTGGGAAATGTCATATCTCCTGAAATGTATAAGAATTTTCCTGGATTTATCCATGATCCTGAACAGCGAAAAACCATTTTGTGGAGTTATATTGATACACGAGATGCAGCGACTGCTTATCGATTAGCCGTTGAGGCAGACGGACTTGGTTCTGTTGCCCTTAATATTGGGGCGGATGAAACAAGTATGGATATTGAGAGTAAACAATTAATGGAAACATGCTTCCTTGATGTAAAAGACTTTAGAAAAGATTTATCAGGCTTCGACCCTCTGTTAAACAATGAAAAGGCTAAGAAGCTCTTAAATTGGAAGCCTATTCACAAATGGAGAAATTATGTAAATCTATAATTCTATTTTGATAAATTTTAATAAAAGGAGAGACAAACAAAATGGCTAATATACAAGATACAACCACATTACATAATGGTGTAAAAATGCCATGGCTGGGCTTTGGTGTTTTTAAGGTTAAAGATGGAGAGGAAGTTGTGAATTCAGTAAAGACGGCTCTTGAAGTTGGCTACAGAAGCATTGATACTGCCGCCATTTATGGAAATGAAGAAGGCGTCGGCAAAGCGATTACTGAATCCAATGTTCCTAGAGAAGAACTATTTATCACCACAAAAGTTTGGAACGCAAATCATGGCTATGAAGCTACTCTTGCAGCTTTTGATGTGAGTATGGAGAAGCTGGGTTTAGACTATTTAGACCTATATTTAATTCACTGGCCCCTTCCTTCTCAAGGCAAATATATAGAAACATGGAAAGCGCTTGAGAAGCTGTATAAGGATGGACGTGTTCGCGCCATTGGTGTAAGTAATTTTAAAATTCATCACCTTGAAGAGATCATCGCAAACTGTGAAATTACCCCGATGGTCAATCAGGTTGAATATCATCCGCGATTTAATCAACGAGAATTACATGATTTTTGCAAAAAGCACGCCATCCAGCTTGAAGCATGGTCTCCATTAATGCAAGGAGGAATGCTTAATGAACCAACCTTGATTGAAATTGCAAAAAAATACAATAAATCAACTGCCCAAATCATTATCCGCTGGGATATACAAACGGGAGTAGTGACGATTCCGAAGTCAGTAAAACCTCACCGTATTGCTGAAAATGCAGATGTATTTGATTTTGAAATTTCACAGGAGGATATGGACAAAATTAATGCTTTGAATAAGGACCAACGTATGTTTGCGGATCCAGATGATTTTGATAGAGTATAGGTTTAGTATATTTCCTTAAATATTCCCACATAGTCCCAAGTCATCTCTTTTTAGCTAACTCGTATCAAGGGGTAACGGTGATTACGGTCACTGAAATGTACCGCCATTGAATTCCCCAGGGATGAGGTGAGGAGTATCGTGACTTCATTCTGCTGGGGGAATCAATTTTACGTGTGAACATAATATACAAGAATAGATAAAGGCACAACAAGCAGTGAAAATCCGCTAGTTGTGCCTTCTTTCGCGTAAAACTTCCGATTGGCCTTTATAGAATCGCCTCTCGATTTTCCAGGCGCCTTTCGCTTTTCCTGCTACCGTGAAACATTTCGTGTAACAAGAATTTTCCGGTGGTGGCACCGTTACTCTGTTTTCCCAATAACCTTATCAGCCAATTCCAGGTATATCCTTCCGATTGGATGATTTTCGTCATAGATGGATGGGGCGAAGTTATCTTCATCTATTTCTGGTTGTCCTAGTGGGATTTGGGCTAATACTTCACTGTTTAAATCTTGAGCCAGCTTATGTCCGCCACCTTTTCCAAAGATATACTCCTTTTCGCCGCTAATCTTATTTTCAAAATAAGCCATATTTTCTACGACCCCAAGTATTTCATGTTCGGTTCTAATTGCCATGGCACCTGCACGAGCAGCGACAAATGCTGCAGTAGGATGAGGTGTCGTAACAACAATTTCTTTCGACGTTGGCAACATGTCGTGAACGTCAAGTGCCACATCTCCTGTTCCTGGTGGCAAGTCAAGGATGAGGTAATCTAGATCATCCCACTCCACCTCTGAGAAGAAGTTATTCAGCATTTTTCCAAGCATAGGTCCACGCCAAATAATTGGAGAATTATCGTGTACAAAGAAGCCCATAGAAATGACTTGTACACCAAACCTTTTGACAGGATAAATCCGCTGTCCAGAAACCTTTAACGATTCTTGAATTCCCATCATATCAGGCACACTGAAGCCGTAAATATCGGCATCAATGATTCCTACTTTCTTCCCTTTACGGGACAACGCAGTCGCAAGGTTTACGGATACAGTGGATTTTCCTACTCCACCTTTTCCACTTGTAACAGCGATAAATGTGGTCTGATCTGTTTTTTCTAAAAGAGATTTTTTCTCTTCTGTAGCTTGTCCGCCATGTTTCTTTAATTCTTCATCAGACATTTTTTCAAAACGAAGTCCTACAGATTCAGCACCTGCTCCCTTTATTGCATTTACTACTTGTTGCTGAAGGGCCATTTGCTCTCCTGACCCTGGCTGTGCAATTGTCAGCTTAAGACTAACCATATTCTCCTTAATCTTAAGTTCTTCAATGGCATCTAAGTCCACAAGGTTTTTCTTTAAGTGAGGCTCATTTACGCTCTTAAGGGCATTTAGTACTTGTTCTTCTGTAATCATTAAAACACCGCCTTTTACGTTATCTACATTTCTATTATTATATGAAAATAATTACTAAGTGGATAGCTAACGAGAGTAGGAAAGTAACAGCAATCCAACGATGTACTTTTCTACTTAAAAATGGTGTAACCATTAAACCAATTCCATCAATCGCTAAAATAAGTAATGTAACTAAAGCAACAAAACCAGAAACAATTAATGCGGAATTAAAAACACCAAAAGTCATATAAGGCATGTAGGCAAAACCATGAATAAAGGCTAACCCTAAACCAATCATACCTGTCATCATATGGAGTGGTTTAACCACTTTGATTGAATTGGAAAGGAACTGCTTAACATTGGAACTTAAGTGAAGCGACTGTCTTGTAATAACAAACCATAAAATGCCGTGAAGTGTCGTAATACTTATGAAGATGACGGATGCCCATCCCATCATTTTTCCATCAACCGTCCAGCTCGGACTAGGGATTGGCGATGTTAACCAGACGCCAATGGCAATTAGCAATAGTAACGTATATAACGCAATGCTGTTCCCATAATAATCAGCAAAATGAACCAATTTCATGTACTTTGGCGGTCGTATATTTCTTTCATGATAATAATTCATCTATAACCACATCCTTTTCTATATCTTCCAATTACAGATCTTTCTTATCTGATTGTGACTCTTCCTGACTATGCTTTTTTTCTACTTCTTCTTTCTCATCCATAATTCCATTTACAGATGACTTAAACTCTCTTAACGTCGTTCCAGCAGCCTTTCCTAGTTCAGGTAATTTCTTTGGGCCGAAAATAATTAACGCTATTACAATGATTAAAATAAGGCCTGGCACACCGATATTAGACAACATATTTCTCTACCCCCTAATTTATGTATGATAAACAAATAAAACCTTGAATTTCCAACGAGACCCTATTCAGAAAGTTACAAAATTTTGGTTTACTAAATATAAAGATGGTGGTAATATACTTTTTGTAAGTGATATATAGTTTATTATATATGATTTTTCACAATTTAGACACATTTTTTTGAAAGCGCTTAATAAAAATGTTTTTTTAATAAAGTTGTTTTCGCGAAATTTTGTTGCTTATAGCCTGTGGTGGATCCAAGCAAAAACATGTCATACAGTATGGGGGGAACTATGTTTAATAAGACGTGCCCAGAAGAGTATCCGATAAATTTGTATATTAATTCTCGCAATCTATTAACTAGTCAATTAACGGAAGTTGATCTAGAAGATTGGGCTATTGGTTATATGTATGCGGAAGGAATAATAGAATCACCAAATGAGGTGAAGTCTATTTCCATTGATCCATACCGCGGTAATATTCACGTCAATCTAGATAATAAGATCGACATGGATACGTTTTTGCAAAAAAAGAAAACGATTACTGCTGGTTGTGGAAAAGGTGCCACATTCCGCTCTATGAAAGAAATGAGCAATTTTAAAAGAGTAAAAGAAGCTAGAAGCATCTCCACTGTATTTTTAAGACAGAAGATGAAAGAAATGTATAAGTTGACACCCCTTTATCATAAAACAGGAGGAATGCATGCTGCCTGTATTATTGATGAGCAAGGCGAAATGATTGTCAGAGAAGATATTGGCAGACATAACGCTGTTGACAAAGCCATTGGTGCCGCTCTTAAAAAAGGCTTAACAGGTAAAGAGTGCGTCATTATGACAACAGGCAGAATTTCGATGGAAATGTGTTCCAAAGTTGCTCGTTTTGGAATTGGGGTAGCCGCTTCTAGAACCGCTGCAACCAATCTAGCCGTAGCATTGGCGAAAGAGTTAAACGTTGATTTAGTTGGTTATGTTCGCGGTCAATCTGCTTATGTTTATACAGATGGGAAGCGAATTCTAAAGTTAGTAAATGAGTAAATGTTACTTAAGAATGTTTACTCATTCTACCTTCTACTACCCAAATAGATTTTCTATTTAGGTATATAAATTCCTATCTAATTTGATTAAAAAAGGGGGAAAGGCAATGATTACACGCCGTGACTTTCTGAAGCGTACTGGTGCTGTAACAGCAGGTGCAACCATTGCAGCTGTTGGTGGGATTAATGTAAAACCAGTCCAAGCCCAAATTACGAAAATCAAGCTTCAGGTGAAAGAAGGAAGACAAGTTCCTAGCGTATGTCCTTATTGTTCTGTAGGCTGTGGTATGATCATCACGGAATCAGAAGGGAAAATCACCAATATTGAAGGAAATCCTGATAGCCCAATTAACTTAGGTTCTTTATGTCCTAAAGGAGCTGCGGCATTACAGCTTGCCGTAAACGATGAAAGACCGGAAAAGGTTTTATATCGTGCTCCGCATTCCACTTCTTGGGAAGAGAAGCCTTTAGACTGGGCAATGGAGCGTATTGCGCAAAAGATTAAAGAAGATCGCGATAACAGCTTTATTGAAACACAAGATGGTAAGTTGGTAAATGTAAACCCAGCTTTAGCATCCCTTGGTGGTTCAACATTAGAAAATGAATGGAACTATTTACATGCTAAATTAATGCGTGGTTTAGGCGTTGTTAACGTTGAAAACCATGCCCGTATATGACACAGCTCTACAGTGCCCGGTCTGGGTACCTCATATGGTCGCGGTGGTGCGACTTCATCCGCAAGAGATTTACAAGATGCTGATTGTATTGTCATTATGGGTTCCAATTTTGCAGAGAACCATCCAGTAGGTTTCCGTTTTGTTTTAAGAGCGCGTGATAAAGGGGCGAAAGTTCTTCATATCGACCCACGCTTTACACGTACTTCAGCAATGTCGTCTGATTATGTACCAATGCGTTCAGGTACAGATATTGTCTTTTTAGGTGCATTAATTAATTATGCCCTTCAAAACGACAAGTATTTCAAAGAGTATGTAGTTAACTATACAAATGCTCCATTTATTATTAAAGAAGAGTATCAAGATACAGAAGATTTAGAAGGTATTTTCTCAGGCTTTGATCCAGAGAAAAAAACCTATGACAACTCTAGCTGGGCTTATGAGCGGGAAGAAGTTGTATTACCAGAAGGGGAGCCTGCTAATCTATCAGAGCGCTTAGCTCGTGAAAAATTAGTAGGAAGACCGAAGCGTGACGAAACGTTACAACACCCAAGAAGCGTTTTCCAACTGATGAAAAAACACTATGCTCGTTACACACCAGAAATGGTAGAAGAGATCTGTGGAACTTCCAAAGAAGAATTCCTGATGGTTGCAGAAACAGTAACTGCGAACTCTACTCCAGAGCGCACAACTACTTTCTGTTATGCGATGGGGTGGACACAACATACGTATGGTGTTCAAACAATCCGTGCTGGTGCAATTTTACAAGGATTACTTGGAAACATGGGTCGTCCAGGGGGCGGAATTCTAGCGCTTCGTGGTCATGCTAACGTACAAGGTGCAACAGATTTATCGACACTTTGGAACTCTTTGCCTGGTTACCTTGATATGCCAGCTAAAGCAAGGGAACATGACACGTTAGAAGATTTCTTACGTGCCCAAATGAGACCAACAAGCTTCTGGCAAAACTATCCTAAATATTTAATTAGTTTATTGAAAGCATGGTATGGGGATGCGGCAACAGCTGCCAACGATTTCGGATATGATGCGATTCCAAAAACACTCGGAAATCATTCCCATTACAAAATGTTTGAAGACGCTTATAACGGCGTCATCAAAGGTATGATGGTTATCGGACAAAACCCAGCCGTTGGAGGTCAAAACGCTAGCTTCCACCGTAAAGCATTAGCAAACCTTGATTGGTTAGTAGTCAAAGATCCATTCCTAATCGAAACGGCGACATTCTGGTATGAAGCACCTGAAGTAAAAAATGGAACAGTGAAAGCAGAAGATATAGGTACAGAGGTATTCTATCTACCTTCCACTGTATTTGCTGAAACAGAAGGTAGCTTTACAAACACAAGCCGACTTCTACAAACGAAAGAAAAAGCAGCTGATCCGCCAGGAGACTGCCGCTCTGACCTTTGGTTCACCTATGAGCTAGGTAAGAAATTAAAAGATTTATATAAAGATAGTACAGCAAAACGGGATTGGGGTATTAAAAACTTAACATGGGATTATGAGCCAGATGTAAACCCACGCTTTAAAATTCAAGAGCCAAGTGAACACAAAATCATTAAAGAAATTAATGGTTACGATATAGCGACAGGTGCCCCTTTACCAGGTTTCGGAGATTTACAAGATGATGGTTCTACAGCTTGTGGTTGCTGGATTTACACAGGAGTTTTACCTGAAGAAACGGTTAATCGTGCAGCAAATCGTGAAGGCGATGACTACCAATACTTAAATTGGGGCTTTGCATGGCCAGCTAACCGCCGTAACCTATACAATCGTGCGTCTGCAAGACCAGATGGAAAGCCATGGTCTGAGCGTAAGAAATATATTTGGTGGGATGAAGCTGAGCAAAAATGGACTGGGTTTGATGTACCTGACTTTGCAGCTACAAAAGCACCAGACACACCAGCTGTACCAGGTGGAGTAGGGTTAGCAGCACAAAGTGGTAAAGATCCATTCTTAATGCTTCCAGACGGTGTTATTCAATTATTTGCACCTGCAGGCTTAGCAGATGGACCACTGCCAACACATTACGAGCCACCAGATACACCGGTTTCAACGAACCTTTTGTATCCAAATCAGACTTTCAGTCCGACAGCTGTCATTTTCGACCATCTTCCTAATAACAAGGTCCATGGTGCTAATAACAGTGATTATCCATTTGTTATTACAACCTATCGTGTGACAGAGCATCACTTAAGTGGAGCAATGACACGTTGGTTACCATGGCTAGCTGAGTTAATGCCTGAGTTGTTCTTAGAAATTAGCCCTGAGCTAGCTTCGGAGTTAGGGGTTCAAAATAAAGATTATGTCACAGTCGAAACAGCTCGCGGCAAGATTGAGGCAAAAGCACTTGTTACAAAGCGTATGCGTCCATTAAAGGTGGAAGGTAAAATGGTCCATACGGTTGGAATGCCAATTCACTGGGGTTACTCTGGAATTTCAACAGGATCTGTTCCAAATGATTTAAGTGCTATCGTCGCCGATCCAAACGTATTCATTCATTCTTCCAAAGCATTCACATGTAATGTGAAAAAGGGAAGATTACCAGGGGGGGTAGCATAAGATGAGCCAAATTGAAAGCAGTAAAGGTATGTTTATTGATACAACCCTTTGTCACGGTTGTAAGGCTTGTGAAGTAGCATGTAAGTCATGGAATGAGCTTCCTGCTAATTCTGCTCCTTCCTTAACAGGAAATAGTTACGATAATACAGGTAAGTTAGACGGAGAAAACTGGCGTCACGTTAAATTCATCGAAGACATTTCCGATGATCGAACAGATTCTCGTTGGTTATTCCTATCTGATTCCTGTAAACACTGTCAATTAGCAGGCTGTATGACCGTTTGTCCGACAAATGCGATTATTCGTACGGAGTTCGATACCGTTTATATTGATCATGACACCTGTATTGGCTGTAAATACTGTATTACAGGATGTCCATTCGGTGTTATCGAGATTGGTCACCTTAGTGGGACTGCGGAAAAATGTACATTATGTTATGACCGTCTACAAGTAGGTCAACAACCAGCATGTGCGCAAGCATGTCCAACAGACTGTATTGAGTTCGGTGATGTTCCAGATTTAGTAGCGATGGCCAAACAGAGAGAACAGTTTTTACAATCTACTGGAAACTATAAAGCAGAGTTATATGGAGCGGATAAAAAAATCTTAGGTGGCTTGAACGTGTTCTACATGTTGGAAGATAAACCTGAAAAATACGGTCTTCCTAGCGATCCACAATTGCCTCAAAAATCAATGCTTGGTGGTTATTGGAGTAGTGTTTTCAGCTTATTTGCTGTAGGCCTAGTATCCCTTCTAAGCTTCCGTTCTTACCGTGAACGTAAGTTTGCAGAAGAAGAAGAGACCACCAAAGGTGCGTAATAGGGAGGGGCTAAAGGATGTATAATTATGAACTAACTCAATTAAAAAGTCCAGATTTTCCTTTTATTATTATTTTTGACCTTTTCATCGGAGGGATTGCGGCAGGGGCATTTTTAGTCACTGTCCTCCTCCTCGCCTTTGGTGGCAAGATTAATAAAGCTGGATTACACCGTGCTTATTATATAACAATGGCACTACTTCCAGTTTACGGTCTGTTACTTATTCTAAAGCTGGAACATAAAGAACGATTTATTAATGTTTTGTGGCAAATTAGAGATGGTACTATTATGTTAAACCTCCAGTCGCCAATGTCATTAGGAGCTTGGGTAATGAACGTATTTGGAGTATTTGCTTTAGTTGGTTTCCTATATGCACTCAAAAAAGACAATTTACTTCAATTCTCTTGGGCTCAAAAGCTTTATCATTTAGCAACGTGGTTACATGAAGGGCCAATTGCAAAAGTGTTCCTTTCAATCGGAGCATTCTTCTCAGCATGGTTCGGAGTGTATTTAGGGATACTTGTAACAACATCCCATCTCCCTGCTTGGAACGCAACACCATTCATTCCAACATTATGGATGATTAGTGCAGTAATTACAGGTGTATCTGTAGTAATTTTATTACTAATATTTACAAACCGTAGTTCACAACTAAATGAATCCATTCAACGTCTAGATAATATTGTGAAATCCGTTATTGTTCTTAACATCGCTATGATCATTGTCTTTGTTTTTGCACTAGGACAATGGAGCGAAACAGTAACAAGAGGGATGTTTGGCGTTCTATTATGGGGTGGCGTAGTTGGTATTGGATTATTAGTACCATTATTATTAAAACTTAAACCAAACCTCCTTGGATTAAAAAATTCTTTAATTTTTTCCAGTGTATTAGTTTTAGTTGGTGGGTTTATCCTTCGGTACGTAGTAATGATGGGGCCAATGTCATACTGGTAAAAAACCCAACTCCTGCAGCTAAATGAGGCAGGTAATCTAACCTGAAAATACAAATACTGTGTTGGTGTTCGCTGCAGCCCACTCCCTTTCCGCGGGCGAACCGCAAGCCTCCTCGGGCTTACGCCCTTGCTTGGCTCACTGTTCCCGCAGGAACGAGCGTTTACTTCAGAGAGGCATCACGCGTGATGCCACTTGAGTAAACTACGAGTTGTCTCGACGCATAGGCTACTAAGCATAAGCTGTAGAGGAAGAGACAGTCGGCTTCTCGTGGGCTTCCGCTCACACCAATTGCAATAATAACTTGTATTTTCATACTCCGTGGTGCGAATGAATATTGGCATGGAGGTCTATCCTTTTGTTTTGTTCTATCATAGTAGGAGACACCTCTTCTATTTGGTAGTATTTTGACAAATTTACTATACCAAATAGGGGGTGTTTTTCCTATTTTAATAGAATCTGTACTCGCATCTTCCGCCAAAATCAACTTCAACAAATACAATTGTAAAATACTGAAAGGAGATAGCTTGCTAATCTATTTGGCTTTCTTTCTCCTTTTTACAATTAGGGTATAAGCGTAAACAAAAGAAAGAGGGGCGATTATGAGTAAAGCTAGAAATGTAAAGAATGTGTGGAATCGCTTAATTGATAAAAATAAAGAGTTAAAAAGTGTCTCGAAAGTTCATATTGATTTAGTTGAACGTTTAGAAAAAGTCCAACCTTTAGTTGCTAAACTAGATTTATCCAAAGAGGAAGTGAAAGGAAAGCTACAACAAGGAGTCCCTTTTTTAGAAGGGGAAGAAGATAAAATTGAATTAACGTTTGCAATCCGTCATCTTCGGGAACTTTCCAACTGGACAGGATTAGGTGAGTCCCGTTCCATTTTCAAAAAGATGGGTAAAAAAGCTACGGATACGGAAATTCAACAATTGCTTCGTGCCTGGTTAACTGGTGACAGTACGGTTATTGATCCATTTGCAAATAAATTCAATTTGCCATTAGATATTTTATTTGTACTTATTCGTTATAGCTTATTACCGACATTATACGAATACACAAAAGAATTTGAACAAACAAAGGTATTTAATGAAGAAGAATGGATGAAAGATTATTGTCCAGTCTGTGGTGACCAACACGGTCTTGCAGAATTTCGTGGCAGCGAAAGATTCCGTCATTTTAGATGTTTATCCTGTGCAGGTGACTGGGTATTTTGGCGAATTGCTTGCCCCCATTGTGACAACCGAGATCATAACAAACTAAGCACCCTCTTCATTCAAGAGGAAAAGGGATCCTTCCAAATTGATACTTGTGAAGAGTGCCATGGTTATGTTAAAGGAATTAATAAGCTTGATCCATCAAGTCCAATATTCTTGTTACTAGACGATTTTGCAACATTCCATCTAGATCTTTTAGCAAAAGAAAAAGGGTATCACAGACAAGCTGTGTCGACGACGTTGCAGTAGTAGTGGTGCCTGTCACCACCCAGTTTTTATTGAAAGGTAAGGGGTTGCGGTTAAGGGGAGGAAATAGAAATGAATGCAGGGTTAATTTTATTGTCAGGTGGAAAGTCGAGTAGGATGGGTACAAATAAAGCCCTACTACCGATTGAGGGGAAAACAAATATAGAACGCATTTTTGAGAGTCTTGGTGAAGGGTTTACGGATCGTATTTTAGTAACGAATAGTCCAGAAGAATATGCCCCTCTACTTCCTGAGGACGTAAAAATAGTTTCTGATGTATATCCAGGTTTAGGACCTTTATCAGGTATACATGCCGGATTATTGGCAACAGCAGCTGAATATAATGTGGTTGTCGCATGTGATATGCCGTTTGTATCACGACAGTTAGGGCAATTACTAGTGCAAAAAAGCAAAGGCTATCAAGCTGTTGTTCCACGTTTTAGGGGAATGAGACAACCGTTATTTGCTGTATACCATAAATCCATGACCGGAGATATTGAACGTTTCTTACAAGGAAATGACTTCCGAGTCAATAACTTATGGGGAAAAGTGAATACATTATGGGTGGAAGAAGATGATCTCAGTACAATTCCTGAAATAGAGCTTGCTTTTTATAACATGAACTACCCAGAAGAATATGAAAAAGTGAAAGAATGGGTGGAATAGGGTGGTGCCTGTGAATCGCGACCTAGAAAGTAGACACTATAAATTCAGGTTTTGATGAAGGAGTTTGTGCTGGTGGGTGCATGCTCCTTTTCTCCTTCTCATTATTTTGGAGTTTCTCAGAAGTCAGGCAACCAGTCAAGGAGTGCACTTGACAGCTTCTCTCCCTCCTCCATGGAAAGGAGAATGACAGCATCATAACCATCTGGACGAACTTCGTCAAAAATTCGTTGGGAAACCGTTTCAATATTTTCCCCGTCCAAACTTTGAAGCGTCTTGATGTAATAATGAAACTCCGTATTCCTTAAAGTATTTTCTAACGTATTCTTTTCCCTTTCTGAAAAGAAGTTACCGTGATCCTCCAATGATACAGATGCATACACATTCATTGGAAAAAATAAAATCAAAAGCATTATCCCAATTTTCAGAAACATACGCCTCAAATCCATCCTATATTTCCCCCCTTAACTCATCGTTTACATTTACGTTTCTAACTAATTATAAGTTCCAACTAAATCAATATTTATTTTATTATAGCAAAGGACACAGAAAAAAATGGAAAAATATTGGCCGGGTGCAGGTATCGGTCACCGTCCGGGTTTACTACCATAAAGATTCCAACCATATTCTTTTTATGGCCGAGCGAAGAGAGTTTTAGAGATTGCTTGCTACAGTGTATACCTCATGCTAATGCTTGTAAACAGAACGTCACCAAACTTCCACCATATCTAAATATGCTACTACTAGACTACTTCTAAGGCCCCCCCAAGAAAAGTGCCAACAATATTGTGTTTATTTTGCCTAGGATAAGTAAGTTTGCTGGTATGATTCAATGATCACTCGAGGAAAGGTATTGTCGGAGGTTAGTTGCCTATGCATATGTAAACAAATGTCTTTACCAAAGGGTTTCTTTGTGGAAGGTGTAGTAACTTAATATGTCACAACGAATAGTACTTTAAATAGCCAGTAACCTAAAAGCAGTGACTGGCTATTATAAATAATAATTTTCAATAAAGTGCTTTAAAACATGTACCGTTAAGGATACTGTTCCACCTTACTTTTATTCAGAGATATCAACTTAGTTTTTTTACGAGCGAATAGTATGTGAAACTAAACAGATGGGGGGGCAGGCCTGTTCTATTAAATGAAGTAATAAGTCTTCCCAACCAAAACTTAAAGAAATAATTAATAATGTAAATGAGGATGCTGTTTGGGATGTACTGGACAAAGTGTATGAACATAAGTCGGGAGCTTATATTGTTTTAAGAATTTTATGTTATATTATTTTATATTGAATGAATTTTATCATTCAGTTTCATATAATGAGAACAAATTTAGAATAATATTTATATCTTTTTAAAAATTAATTAAATTTACCCGTTTCCTAATGCTTTATAAATAGGTAAGTGACGTTTCCATTCCGTTACGCGCTTCATGAAAGCTTTAAGAACAGCTAACTACTGCTTCTGGTACGATACATGTTCCATGAATTTGTTTATGAGACAAGTAACTTATAACTATATTCCATTTTTATTTTCAAAATAGAAAAAGGGTAAATTAGACATTTTGGGAGGTACTCTTTTTTCCTGCTCAAAAAGTCTTGGTAAATAAGGGCATAAATTTATGAATTTCATTCATCTACAAAAAAGTTAAATTTTTTTCCAGAATAGGAAGGTGAAAAGATGTCAGTCATAATTTCCACGGATGATTTAGAACAAACTTGTCCTAATTGCAATGGACAAAAACATGTTATTGTCAATGATAAGGATATACCTTGTACTAAATGTGATGGTAAGGGGGTTATATTAACCACATTAGGACAAACATTACTTCACTTTATTAAAAAGCATACTTAAATCATTTATATGGAAGTAGGCTGGGCACAAAACCCAGTAATTAAAAAAGAGTGGTACTGGGTATTTTGCATTTCACTCGTATGTCAGCATTCAACCAATAATCGTTCCAATCATCCGTTTTTATGTTTAGGTAAAAAGATATATTAACAAGGGGTAAAATCGATGGAATGGAAACCAGATCGTACGTTAAAAACACCAATTTACAAACAAATAGCAGAATTTATTGAAAAAGGGATTTCTTCAGGACAATTTTCCCCCGATCACCCATTACCGCCTGAACGTACTTTAGCGGAAAAATTAAGTGTAAATCGAAGTACTATTGTTGCGGCCTATGAAGAATTGCAATCCATTGGAGTGGTAGAAAGAAAAAAGGGAAGTGGTACTTGGATTAGTACAGATATATGGGGCATATCCCATAAGCGTATACCAAATTGGGGGAGATATGTGGAACACGGCTCTTTTGTTCCTAATATACCAGTAGTTCAACGGATACGCACAGAAACACAAAGGAATAACTTAATAAATTTAGCTAGCGGAGAATTAGCTCCAGATTTATTTCCAGCTGAACAATTTCGAACCATTTTTTCAGAGCAGCCATTCGAAGGACATCTCGGTTACGATCATCCACAAGGGAATGAAAGGCTTAGGGAAACGATAGGGAATCACGTTAAAGTGTACAAGAATATTGAGATAAGTCCTGATAATATACTAATTACATCTGGTGCTCAACAAGCGCTCCATCTCATTGTTCAATGTTTGCTTAAGCCTGGAGATACTGTCGCTATTGAAGATCCCTCCTATTGTTACTCTCTTCCACTCTTCCAATCTGCAGGGTTAAGGACACTACTCTTGCCAATCGATAAGGAAGGTGTCAATCCTGAAGATATTGTAACTTTGCATCAAAAGCATCGAATCCGTATGCTCTTTTTAAATCCGGATCATCAAAATCCAACTGGTACCAAACTTTCTTTAAGTCGGCGTAAAAAGATTCTGGATTTGTCAGGTGAATTCGGCATTCCAATAATTGAAGATGATCCGTATAGTTTAACATCGTTTAATGGGGAAATAGGACCTAATCTAAAATCAATGGACCTTAACGGAAATGTCGTCTATATTAGCTCCCTATCAAAAGTTGTTGCTTCTGGTCTACGAATCGGTTGGATAATTGGACCGAAAAAGGTGATTGAGCGATTGGCAGATGCGAAACAGCAAGTAGACTTCGGACATAGTGTATTCCCGCAATGGGTTGCGAATGAATTTCTAGGTTCGCCTCAGTTTGGTACACATATTACAATGCTCCGGCAACGTTTAGAAGAACGTAGGGACCAACTTATCTCCTCTCTTCATCACTTTTTAGGTGATAAAACTGAATTTTCTGTGCCAGCTGGAGGAATTCATTTTTGGTGTAAAATAAAACAACCAGTCAATGAATACCATTTACTTGAAGAGTCTATTAAACAAGGGGTAGCCTTTGTACCAGGAAATGTCCTAGGTACTAAACAAGGCTATGTACGCTTTACTTTTGGTCGAGGAGATATTCCTTCCATACAAGAAGGGATTTCGAGGTTTGCTGAGGTATTGAATAGAATAGAGAACAACAAGTGCTGATAATCAGACGTAAAATGATTCATGTAATATACTGAATCATTTTTTTTGTTTTATGAAATAAATTGGATGGTATAAAAACAAGTAAATTGGATGTGTTAAATTCAAAATTAACTTGTATTATTAAATGAGACGAACAAAAATAATTGCTATTTTAGATATCTTCTCCAACAAGGGATTATCTGAAGTATTAAATACATTGATAGGATTTTTTCTAAACTTATTACGACATTATCAAAAGGATCATTACAAAGGGGACTCGACTGATATGAATATACTTATAGCCATTACCGCCATCATTTGTGTTTTTGCACTAGTTGCAACCATTCTTATTGGAATAAATCCTAATGATAAAAATTATCAAAAAACAACCAAAAGCCGCATAACATTATTGACTATGATTTATATCATCACTTTTGTCCCAGCATTCATTTTTGTCTTTGTATATTTTGTCTTTCTATAATCATTGTCCTTCATATTTTCTATATTAAATTTAGAATAACAAAGGAAGAGGGAGTACTGTTATGAAGAAACATTTTATTTTATCGACCCTACTTGTTTTAGCAGTTGGACTAGCAGGTTGCAGCTTCTTATACTCCGAACCAGAACAAAATTCCGATTCGATAATTGATTTAACAGAAGTAGAAAGGGAAGAGGATTATCAATGGAGAATGCCTGCGTTCACAGCTGTTAACCAGAAAGGTGAAACAGTGACAAATACAGATTTAGAAGGTGAAATGACCCTGGTAAAAACAATCTTTACACGTTGCCCAACTGTTTGTATGGTTATGACACCGAACATGGTACAAGTGCAAGAGGCTATGGACAATGAAGGAATCGAAGGTGTTAATATTGTATCTTTCACTGTTGACCCAGAATTTGATACACCAGAACGGTTGGAAGATTATGCTTATTCTTATGGAGCTCAGTTAACTAACTGGCAATTTTTGACGGGATATGATGAATCCTTTTTAACGGATAATTTGGCACCCGCTCTTTTTACCGCTTTCGTGCCAATTGACAATGACATTGCACACCCAACTCGTTTTTTCTTGTTCAATGAACAAGGGGAAGTTATCCGTCTATACAATGGAGAAGCAGATTTTGACCTAGAAGCCTTAATTACCGATTTGAAAAAATTGCAGAATTAAAAAGCTAAAGTTGTTATAAAACCATCGAGAACATTCAGAATATAAACGTTTACTCTTATACTGTCCATCGACAATAGTCATATCGGTGGACAGTATTATTATTAACACCTTCCTTTTTTCATTAAATTTCCCTTTCGTGCAACAACAACAGCGAGAGTTTCTTCCACTCTCCCCCTATTAACGGGGAAAATCGGTAACCATCCACATCGGTGAATATTTAGACCAAGATTACCAAAAACTTTGGTTATAAAACGATTACAGGGGTTGAAGTATTATGGATCGAGATCAATATATAGATCAAATATTTGAAAAGCAAGAGGAGTTAAGTACGATAGTCCAATCCTATTGGAGTCAATACTCCCACATGGGTACGTGGCAATTTTGGGTGGTTACCTCGTTTTTAATTATTCCTTTAGTTGTCCTTGTCTTTGCTGTAGATAGAAAGAGAATTTTTGAGGTGTTATTTTTTGGATTTGTGGTGCATATGTTATGGACGTATGCGGCACTGCTTCTCAGCAATCTTGGTTATTTTGCTTATAACTATTATTCAACGCCATTACTTCCCGCTAGTTTAAATATGACTGCCTCCGTACTCCCTGTGAGTTTTTTATTACTGTACCAATACTGCACCAACCATCAGAAGAACTTCTTTCTTTATTTATTACTCTTATCTGCTGTCTATGCATTCGGCTTTGCAAGCATAGAAATAAGGATGGGATTTCTTGAACTAAGAGGCGGAATGAGACAATTGTATCTTTTTCTGAGCGATATTGTTATCGGAGTCCTAGCCTATTTCTTAACACAACTCCTTAAAAGGTATAGAATAGAACAACGTGATTAATCATCTAGGATTGATATGGATGAAGCCGCGATTCTCGTCGAATAAAAAAAGAGGGTGTCACAAACAGTTGTTTTTTAACAACCTTATGGGACACCCTCTAGTTCCTGATTTGTTAGGAACAGAAGTCACTCCCCATTCTTTACCGGTTAAGCTGTTCATAGGCATGGGCTACTTTCAGTACGGTTTCCTCTTCTCCAATGCGTCCGGTGATCATCATTCCAATTGGATACGATGGAGAGCAGGGAACAGTCATGGAGGGGTGACCTGTAATGTCAAAGGGTGCAGTGTTTATCAATACCTCAACAGCAATCTTAATGGACTCCTCAATGGAAGTATCAGGTCCGGGTATTTTCAGTGGTTTCATTGGAACCGTTGGCATAATAAGTACATCAAAGTGTTCCAAGGCATAATCATAAGCAGCATTTAAACGTCTAGATATATTTTGTGCAGTAGAATAATATTTTCCACCGTGCTGCTGCATATATTCTCCTAATAAAATCACGAATTTGACAGTGTTTGATAATTCTTTAGCAAGTAGCTTTTTTCTGCAGTGAAAAAATTCAGTTAAGGCTGTGGAATAGTGACCTTTCCAGCCAGTTCCTACTCCGTTTTCGTTAATCATCTGCTTTAAGCCACCTTCTATAGCAATAATATTCCATAAATGAAGTCCTTCTTTATGCCATGGTATTGAAATTCGTTCTACTTTAGCTCCTAAATGTTGTAATGAATATGCCGACTGCAGTACCGCTTGATCCACTTCGGGATCGGATAAATTTTTCCACCCAAAGCCTTCTTCAACAATAGCAACTTTTAATTGTCGAATATCTCCAGTTAAGTAATCGGTATATTTTTTTGGTTCCACAGGAAAAAATGATTGTCTTGGATCTAAACCATCCTTTCCTGCTAACACCTCAAGGAGTAGGGCAGTATCCTCTACGGAACTTGCCATAGGGCCTGTGTGGTCTAAGGATCGATCAATTGGGAAAATTCCTGTGTACGGAATGAGCCCGTAAGTTGGCTTTAATCCACATATACCACACCATGCAGCGGGAACACGAATCGAGCCTCCTTGATCGCCGCCAATAGCTAAATCTACCTCTCTGGCACCAACTAAGGCTGCGCTGCCACTGGAAGAGCCTCCTGTCATTTTACTGGGATCAAGGGGGTTTCGCACCGGTCCAGTGTGCGAAGTATGGCTCCCACCTGAAAAGCATAAATCCTCATTAACGGCTTTTCCAACAATCTCTCCTCCAGCTTCCAGTATCCTCCTAACAATGGTGGCGTCTTCATCAGGGACAAAACCTTCTAAAACTCGGGAACCGTTCATCATTGGAACACCGGCTAGAAACACATTGTCTTTAAGGACAACAGTCTTTCCTGAAAGCTTCCCAGTTGCGTTTTCATCTTTAATGGATGTTTTCCAGTACCATGCATTGAGCGGATTCTCCCATTTATCTGGTCGGTAACCAGGAGTACGGGGAACTTTAGTCGGTAAACGAGGTTCCGAGTAGTGAGAAAGGCGATCATAGGAAACTAACGTGTTGTCAATGGTATGCTGATAAGACGCCAATTCATCTTCGGTCAAAAAAAGGTTATATTTATCTGCGATCATTTTCAACTGTTCTAATGTGGGCCTTCTAATGCTCATTTTATCACCTCCAAATTCAATAGGAATCACTTAATATTTTTATGCACCGGGCACGTACACAGTTCTTGGAAGCACAGGGACGGTTCGTACATAAAATCATCTGTGGAAGGGAAAGAAACGCAAGATGTTGGCCGCCTGTAATGATGTGACGTATAACAAAAATCGTTATGATATGGTTATACTAAATATATGATGTATTATCACAGAGCTCAATAAAACAAGTACGGTATTCGCGTTTTTAGTAGTTTGAAACAATGAACGGAGCCGTTGCATGTATTAAAGCCTGCTGAGTGGTTTTATCAAAGCGGGCATGCAACACGCGAAGTCATTGCTAATAGTATCATCTACGTCCTGCGGGGTCTTCAGCCGTTAGTCCTGTCTCTTCCTCTACAAGCATTGCTTCGAATTATAATCCGTCGAGATAACTCGCAACGATTTTATGATGTAATGCTCGTCGCTGGAGTCGCTGCCTTTCATTGCTTCGAGCCTTTTCAAAACATTAAGGAACAGTGCGTTACACACTGCCCCCTAACGTGGATGTATTAGTATTTTAATACTCTATCTAACACTTGGATCGATTGGCGAGGAACATATTCACCGAAGCCAGCTTTTCCAACAATTCCTCCGTTGTCGTAATCATAAACGACGTTGCCGCGGATGATTGTTTTCACAGGGCGGCCCTTTAATTGCATGCCGTGGAATGGCGTGTATTTTGCCATCGTATGAGTTTTTTCCTGATCTAATACCCACTCATGCTCCAAGTCAATGACCGTAAAGTCTGCGTCACTGCCAATTTCCATTGCACCTTTTTTCGGGTAAATTCCGTAATGAATCGCCGCTTTCCGGCTTGTTATATCCACGAACTGGGATAAGGAAATTCTTCCTTTATTTAATCCTTCACTAACTAAGACAGGTACCATTGTTTCTACACCAGGTATACCTGGGAAGCTGTTCCAAATATCCGAGTCCGGTGCACATTTTTCCGTTGCCACCTCGTAAGGGGCATGGTCCGTACCTACCCAATCGATGGTGCCGTCCCTGATCCCTTCCCAGAACGCTTCGTTATCTTCTTTGCCGCGTAGGGGAGGAGCGATCTTAGCTAATGTTCCGTGTTCGGTCATGGATTCTTCGGCATTTAACACTAAGTAGTGCGGGCAAGTTTCTGACGTCACCTTTAAGCCTCGTTTTTTCGCTTCCCTTACAAGGTGTACACCTTCCTTTGTACTCATGTGTACGATGTGGGCCCGTGCACCCGTTTCTTCTGCAAAGCTGATGATAAGTTCAATCGCAACTTTTTCTGCAATAGCGCTGCGGGCTTCGGCCCAGGCTACACTATCCTTTCTCCCTTGCTTCTTGAGTTTTTCCGTATTAAATGAGCAAATATCATAATTTTCGGCGTGGACGCCCATTGGAAGTCCAGTTTCAGCTACTTTATGGAAAATTTCCAGCATTTCCGCATCGGTTACTTTAGGGAACGTCGGTACGGACGGTGTCATATAAACCTTAAAGGCAACAACTCCCGCCTCCACCTGCGGCCATACATTATCAAGCCATCCTTCCCGGACATCTTCACCAGTCATGCCGCCCCTTAAGGCAAAATCGATATAGGCCTGATCTTTAATCGCGTTTAGCTTGGAGTAAAAGGATTCACCGTCCCTAACGGATGGCACACTGCAGCAAGGCATATCAATCACAGTCGTTAATCCACCAACAGCGGAAGAAATTGTACCTGTTGCAAACGTTTCCCGGTGCGTAAAGCCAGGATCCATAAAATGAACGTGTGGGTCAATACACCCTGGAACAACAAGGTTACCCTTTACGTCAATTACTTCTTTTGCTTGTGAAAAATCTACGGAATTAGAGATTCCAACAATTTTTCCTTCGTCCACTAGAATATTCGTTAATACTTGCCTATCACCCTGTGGAATATTTGCATTTTTTAAAATTAAGTCCATGAACATCGCTCCTTTTATTATTTTTGTGGAAAACTATTTTAGATTGATTATAAATACCGTTTTTGTTTTCAACACCTCCTAAAAAAGTAGCAGCGGGGCTTCCTGAAAAAAGTTCTTTCGCAGGAGCGTCGCAGACTTTCGCTCATTCTAGAATTGAAAAAAACAACATTCTATGCGAAAAGAGCTAAAATAGATTACTGATCTACAAAAATAAAGAAGCCATAGATAAGAAGAGGTTGTCATCAATAAGACAATTATCTTCTAGTCTATGGCTTCTATCTCCGTAAACAGAGTTTTTCGCAGCAAAAACTAATAGGTGGAAAATAGATACGTTGTTTACGTAATCTTTATCCGAATTATCTGATTATTCATTTGCTATTACTATATCATATGAGTAAACTAAATGTAAATTACAAAAAAATAAATAACTTATCGTAAATTTGTATAGGTTATTATTTTCCTGTTCGCGAATAAATCTAATATATACTAGGCGCTTGAGAGGTGATTCTCTTGGACTTTAAATCTCGTATTAAAAGACTTCGCCATAAACAGCGATTAACTCAACAAGATCTTGGACAAAAAATAAATGTTTCTAAAGTAGCCATTTCCTGTTACGAGACGGGAAAACGTACTCCCGATACGGATACGTTAAAGAAATTAGCGGAGGTCTTTCATGTTTCCATCGACTATTTGTTAGGAGCGTCTGATTTACCAATTCGGAAAGCTGAAAATAAATCGGAAAAACTAGAATTATCCCACTTAGCACCGAAAAAGCATATAACTGCAGAAGTATTTTTGGAAGAATATGTGTTAATTATCGATGAAAAAGAAACAAACCAAGAGGAATTACTAGAGGCAATTCATTATATTAAAGCTAGAAGAATCATGAAGGGGTTATAATTAGCTGAAGCATTGCCCACGGAAAGCGAGCGTCCTGTAGCGGAAATCAACATCAAACGTTAACAGAGCTTTTAGATAAAAAAACAAAAAGCAAAAACAGGCTGAGGGATGCCGCTGCACATATCCTCCAGCCTTTTTTAAAAATAGAGTATTCTATTAACTACTATGCGAGCCAGATAAAGTAAGCTAAGAATACAAAGAATAATGCATACATGATAGGGTGAACGTCCTTATGTTCGCCTTTAAATACCTTTAAAATAGGATAAGTAATGAATCCTAAGGCAATTCCGGATGCGATACTGAATGTTAACGGCATCGCGATTACCGTAATAAAGGCCGGAATCGCATACTCTAGCTGTTTCCACTTAATATTTCCTAATGCAGACGCCATGAGTACCCCAACAATAATTAATGCAGGAGCGGTTACATGTGCAGTCACCACATTTAAGAGTGGCGAGAAAAACAAGAATACCAAGAAAAACCCTGCAGTGACAACCGAAGCAAATCCTGTACGTCCACCGGTAGCAACCCCTGCAGATGATTCAATATAAGAAGTCGTAGTTGAAGTCCCTAAAATAGCACCCGACATGGTAGCAACCGAGTCCGAAGCTAATGCACGATTCGCCCGTGGAAGGGAACCGTCTTTCTTTAAAAATCCTGCCTGGTTAGCAACGGCAATTAACGTTCCGGCAGTATCAAAAAAGTCAACGAACAAGAAGGTAAACACAACGATAAGTAATTGAAGTGTAAGCAACTCTGGTAAATGAGTAATCGCCACACCAAAGGTAGGAGCAAGGCTTGGAATCCCTGATACTATCTGGGAAGGGACATCGATAAGGCCAACAACCATTCCTGCAATCGCAGTAGCAATCATCCCATAAAAAATTCCGCCTTTAAATCCCCGTACTAAGAAAATTGCTGTAACAACAAACCCAAATATAGTTAGCAAAACAGCAGGGGAGGTTAGGTCACCTTTGGAAACTAAGGTTGCTTCGTAACTTACTATAATTCCAGAATTCTTTAATCCTATTAAGGCAATAAATAATCCAATACCAGCTCCGGTTGCAAATTTTAGTTGCTGTGGGATAGCATTAATAATTTTTTCCCTTACTCTAGAAATAGCTAGAATGAAGAAAATTACCCCCGAAACAAACGTACCTGCAAGGGCTACTTCCCACGGAATACCCATGCCGAGTACAACGGTGTAGGCAAAAAAGGCATTGAGTCCCATACCAGGGGCGAGGGCGATAGGATACTTTGCCCATAATCCCATGATTAAACAGCCGATGGCGGCTGCTATTCCCGTCGCCACAAACACAGCACCGCGGTCCATCCCTGCATCACTTAAGATGTTCGTATTGACAAACAAAATATAAGCCATTGCTAGAAAAGTAGTGAGTCCGCCTATGAATTCCTGCTTAAAATTTGTATTGTGGTAATTGAATTCAAAATACTGTTCAATTTTACCTCCAGCTGATGAATTGCTTGTTACTTTTGGTTCCATTGCAAGTCCCTCCTCAATTGTTTTACTCATTAAAAAAAACAAAGCGGTGAAAACTTTTTTCCATGACAATTAGGGACGAGTAATATCGTGTAGCGAACGGAGCCATTGCAGCAAACTTTTTGAACATGCTCTAATAAAATATTTTTACAATGGAGAAATGGAAATGTGTTTAAACTGTTTGACATCGAATAGTCCGAGATCCGTTAGTTTTAACACTGGAATAACTGGTAGAGCTAAGAATGATAGTGTGAGAAAAGGATTAAAAGATTTGGAAAACCCAATTTGACGAAGTGATTGATTAAGTGCCTTTAAGTCCTTGTCAATGGTTGTAAAATCTTGAGTAGAAATTAAACCAGCGATCGGTAAACTTAAGGCTGCCATCACTTTTCCATTCTCGACAACGATTAACCCCCCTTTCCGTTTTTTCATTTCGTGTACAGCTGTCACCATGTCTGCATCATTTGTTCCTGCGACTACGATATTGTGAGAGTCATGGGCAACGGTAGAAGCAATGGCCCCTGACTGGAGAGAAAGCCCTTTTACAATACCCAACCCGATATTTCCTGTATGTCTGTGTCTTTCTATCACCGCTAATTTAAGTTGATCCTTTTGAACAGAAGGGATAAACGAGTAATTATCCACGTCTACCGTTTCGATTACGTGTTTAGTAACTAGGCTGTTTGGTATAATTTCAATGATGTTGGCCGTGCTTGAGTCTAGCTTTATTTGTAAATCCTGTTCACTAATAGGATCGATCTTTATACTATCCGTTAAGTGGGTAAACGGACGGGTTGGAGTAATTTCAGTGATTACTTTCCCTTTTTCTGCTACCAGCTCTCCTGCTGTATACACTTGATTAACTTTCATTTCTTCAATATCACTTAACAGTAGAAAGTCCGCATCATAACCTGGCGCTATTGCCCCTTTCGTCGTAAGGCCGAAGCATTCTGCGGCATTTAAGGTAGCTATTTGTATCGCAAGTAATGGGTCGAAGCCTTTGTTTATCGTTAATCGGATGTTATGGTCTATACTTCCTTCTAGGATTAAATCATCTAAATGCTTGTCATCCGTAACGAAAAGGCAGCGGCGGGCATTTTTTTCTGTTACAGCTTCAAGTAGTGCCTCCAAATCTTTTGCTGCAGAGCCTTCACGGAGCATGACATACATCCCCCTCTGAAGTCTCTCCTTTGCTTCCGATGGTGTTACGCACTCATGATCGTTTCGAATACCAGCCGTCATATACACATTAATTCCATCTTTATTTACTCCTGCCGCATGTCCGTCAACAGGCCGGGCCCGTTTTTTAGCATCTAAAATCTTATTTAGCATCTCTTCATTACCGTTGTGTACAGCGGGATAATCCATTACTTCCCCTAACCCTAATACTTTCGGGTGGTCATACAGGCTTTGCAAGTCTTCTGCTGTTAAAACCGCACCAGCATTTTCAAAGGGAGTCGCAGGGACACACGATGGCAGCATATAGTAGATGTTTAATGGTAGATTTTCTGAAGCATCTATCATGTACTGGATACCCGCTAAGCCAGATACATTAGCAATCTCATGGGGATCAGCGATAATTGTTGTTACCCCGTGAGGCAACACGACTTTTGCAAATTCCTCCGGCGTTACCATGGCAGATTCGATATGGACGTGTCCATCGATGAAACCAGGACAAACATATTGTCCTTTTGCATCGATTATTTGTTCTCCCTCATAGTCACCTATTCCGACAATGGCACCGTCGGTAATCGCAATATCTTGTTCAATAATTTCTAAATTAAACACATCGACAATTTTCCCATTTTTTATGACAAGCTGAGCAGGCTCCCGCTTGGAAGACGCAGAAATTTTTCGCTTAAGCTCCCGTTTTTTCACATCCAAAACAATTACTCCTTTCCGTACATTTTGTTATAATAAATTCTATTCATAAAGTGGGGATTCTCCGTTTGAACAGACTTGATCCAATTAGTAAATGGAGCCATTGCAATACACTTTTTGTATGAAAACTATGTTTTACTACCAGAGAACACGTCAAAAAAACCAACTAGAAAAATGATTACTTAACCATTTTTCGTAGTTAGGAGTTTACGGTTCCTACTAGAGACCCCCAATCCATATTATTGAGGTTATACGAAAAATCTATTTTATTTAGAATATTCAGAAAATTAATGTAAGTAACTAGATTATCATCACGAAAAGGGTTGAAATGAAGTTCCAGAATGAAGTTGTTGTAGTATTTTAAGAGAATAGCATTTATAGAATGAGCGGAGTACTTCAAAAAAATTATATTCTATTAGTTAGTAAATATCCATAAAATTTTAAATATATTTACCTTTTTTTGAAAGATAGCTTTTGCTTGCTCGGGATGACAATATGACGCCGATGTCCACAAGCGGAACCTGAGAAGCTCCTCGAGTAAGTTTGTGTCGAGTAATCGCAGACGCAGGATGTGGGCTGTAGTTGGCGGCATTGGGGCGCCTTGCACTTATCTTACTGAGCAATTTATTTTTTAGGAAAGAGAGGGAGAGAATGAGACAACATTTTGGAGCTGTATTGTTGGCAGCGGGCTGCTCGAGCCGGATGGGGGAGATGAAAGGATTATTGCCATGGGCGGCCGGGCAAAAAATAATTGAATATCAATTGGAGCAGTTAAGGAAATCTAGAATCGCAGAAATTGTTGTCGTTGTTGGGCACGATGCTGACAAAATTATCCCAGTTGTAGAGCCTTTTGAAGTGGCAGTAATCCAAAATAAAGATTATCAACAAGGAAAAAGCTTATCGATTCGTGTCGGGGTAAGTAAACTTACGGACACAGTAAGTGGAATAATAATAATCGCTATGGATCAGCCAGTTTCCCATTATGTCATCGATGGGTTAATTGTCGCAAATGAAAAAAACGATTCTCCCATTACCGTTCCAGTATATAAAGGAAAACGTGGACACCCCATCCTTTTTTCCAGCAGACTTAGAACAGATATCCTTAACATCCAGGAGCAAACGTTCGGACTTCGCCAGGTAGTGGGGAAGTATCGAAGTCAAATAGCAGAAGTAGAAGTAGCTGATCCATCAATACATTTCAATTTAAATACGCCACAGGACTATTACCGTGCAAAAAACAAGTTAAATGGGTAGACTTCCATGCAACTAAAAGTTAGCACCAAGAAGTATGAAAATTCATTAATTTTGTTCCTCGAATCCGTTATAGGCAGGCGGATCAATTACGCCTAAGTAGAGCGAACGTCCTGCTGGCAACTGCGTAATGTTGCCATCCTGGCTCCCAGCCTCTGGATCTTCAGCTATTATTCCTGTCTCTTCCTCTACAAGCATTGCATTGAAGCGTATCCGTCGAGGGAGCAAATTCTAATACGGCATTTGTATTTCAGAGAAGCTTGTCTAGATTATTTTTGTTCACCAAATATTCAGAATTTATTGATTTTTACTTTTTTATTGCATATAATAATTCTACGAGGGACATGTATACGAGATTTCGTTACATTTTTCTTTGCCATGGACTGGGTTGCTTAACCTTTGTTAACGAGGGTTAGAGAAGCTGCAGACTAAGAAGAGTTTTCTTCTTAAGCTGCAGCTTTTTTTCTGTTCCTTTGTCATCGGTAAAAAAGTAAGGGTGAACGTGAATGGCATTTCTTGAGACAAAAGGAAGGTGGTGATGAAGGGGCGGGATGTGTTTGTCAGTCGTTGATTAGTTGTCCAAGACTTCTAAAAGGGGAGGGTAATGAATGTCAACAAAAACAGTTAACTATCCATGGTATAAGAAGGAAGATACGGATGCATTCTTTGCGTTGTTCCAAAACAATATTGCCAACTTCGTTATTATCGCTGTTACCATGCTAGGAATGGGGTTTCCAACGAGTATCGTTTTCGGGCAAGTTATTCCAGGAGCTGCGATAGCCGTGTTAGTTGGAAATTTATATTATGCTTATAGTGCTAATCGATTAGCGCAACGGGAACAACGAACAGATGTAACGGCATTATCTTATGGTATCAGTACTCCCGTTATGTTCATCTTCTTATTCGGCGTTTTATTACCGGCAAAAACCATAACAGGAGATGCGCAATTGGCGTGGAAAATTGCCGTTGCGGCATGTTTTATTAGCGGCCTTATTGAAGTGATCTTCAGCTTTATCGGCAGATGGGTGCAACAAAACTTACCGAGAGCTGCTATGTTAGGTGCGTTAGCTGGGGTAGCCTTAACGTTTATTGCAGGTGAGATGCTATTCAAAACCTTTGAAATCCCAGCGGTAGGCTTAGTAGTATTAGCGATTATTATCGTTGGTATTGTTGGTAAAGTGGCGATGCCTTTTAAAATTCCAGCTTCTCTGTTTGCGATTGTAATTGGTACGGTCCTTGCTTATGTATTTAGCCAAGCGAGTATGGCTAAAATTACCGAAGGTCTTTCTTACGTTGGTTTCTATCCGTTCTTACCAACATTAGCTGCATTTGAAGGGATGGGCTATTTATTCGGTACATTGATTGCTGTTTTCGCTGTCGTCCTTCCTATTACCATCTATAATGCGATTGAAACAATGAATAATGTGGAAGCGATGGAGGCTGCAGGAGATAAGTATGATGTTAAAGAGTGTCAAGCTGTAGACGGTGTCGGTACGATGATTGGCGCCTTGTTTGGCGGTTTGTTCCCAACTACTGTTTATATTGCGAGCGTTGGTTCGAAGTGGATGGGGGCCGGTCGAGGCTACAGTATTTTGAATGCCGTTGTATACGCACTTACAGCAGTGTTTGGCTTGATTGCTGCCATGTCCGCGATTATTCCAATTGCCGTTGTTGCACCGATCCTTGTTTTTGTCGGGGTATCTATGGTGGCTACATCTTTTGAATCGAATAAGGTAAAGTATTATCCTGCTGTTGCGATAGCCATGCTCCCATATGTATCGAACTATATCATGACAAGGTTTAATAATGCTGCCGGTGAGGTGGTGGCAAATATATCTAGTGGTATTGTTCCTTTAGGGCAGGGAGCCATGTTTACAGGAATTATTTTAGGAGCGATTACTGTATTTGTTATCGATCAGGAATACAAGAAGGCAGTCGTCTTCTCCTTTATCGGTGCTTTCTTCTCCTTCATTGGATTAATGCATGCACCGGAGCTCGCATTGAATGCGGCACCTCAGTTTGTCATTGGATATATCGTTATGGGTCTATTCTTCATTTATTATGCATATAAAAATGTGGAAGTAGATCGGAATATGGATCGTATCATGAAAGGATAAGTTTTAGACACCAATTAATAAAATGAACAATACTGACGCAGTCTTTTAAAAGTCCACTATAGGTTAGGTTAGTTTCTTATAGTGGGCTTCCGTCAGTGAAAAGCCATTGCTATTATTTCAGAAGTTTTTTTTAAAAAAGATTAGTATAAATTTTTTAATGTTTGAATGATGTCTAGCTCCAGGCGTCATCGCCTCGAGGTCAAATGCTCCTGCGCCACTTCGTTTGCTCGTCGCAGACGCAGGACGTGGGCAGTAGTTAGGCGTAATTGGGGCGCATTGCGCTTTTGTTCTTTCATATAGTTTCGACAGAATGGGTCGAAAGTTTCTACCAGGGACCGATATCCCTTGACTATGAAACCAGTGTTGCTTGCAGCTAGCGCTATTTGTCATAGGGAGTGGATGTTTTTGAAGAAAATAGTAATTAAAAATGCCGAAATAGTTACGATGAACAATCTAAATGAAATTGTTCATGGAGATCTCTTAATAGAAAATGACCGGATTGCAGCGGTTGGCCGGCAAATTAACGAGCATGGTATCGAAAAGGTCATCGATGGGAAAGGAAAGACCGTTATTCCAGGGTTCGTACAAACCCATATCCATTTATGTCAGTCCCTGTTTCGCGGTCAAGCCGACGATCTCGAACTGATGGACTGGTTAAAGAAAAAAATTTGGCCATTAGAGGCTTCACATGATGAGGAATCTAGCTATTATTCGGCTATGCTTGGTATCGGTGAGCTCATTCAAAGTGGCACAACGACGATCATTGACATGGAGACCGTTCACTATGCTGATTTTGCGTTCCAAGCAATTGCCGAAAGCGGCATCCGGGCCTTGAGCGGTAAGGTCATGATGGATAAGGGAAAGGAAGTACCTAAGTTATTGCAAGAGAATACGGAACAGTCACTCCAGGAAAGTGTGAATTTACTTGAAAAGTGGCATGACTATGACAGCGGGAGAATCCAATACGCCTTCTGCCCACGCTTCGTTGTATCGTGTACAGAAGAATTATTGACGAATGTCCGTGATTTAGCTGCATATTATCGAACGAAAATTCATACCCATGCTGCTGAAAATCGGGGAGAAATTGAAATTGTTGAACGTGAACGTGGCATGAGAAATATCGTTTATTTGGATCACATCGGGCTGGCGAATCCTAACTTAATTTTGGCCCATTGTGTTTGGTTAAATGACGAGGAAAAAGAAATTATTAAAGCAAGGGGAGTAAAAGTGAGTCATTGTCCAGGCTCCAACTTGAAATTAGCTTCTGGTGTTGCGGAAATCCCTGATATGTTAGGGATGGATGTGATAGTTAGTTTAGGTGCGGATGGCGCCCCGTGCAATAATAATTTAGATATGTTTAATGAAATGCGGTTAGCCGCGGTTATTCAAAAGCCAGTACATGGTCCAACAGCTATGAATGCAAAAACAGTGTTTCAAATGGCCACCATAGGAGGGGCCAAGGCAGCAGGACTAGAAGGGGAAATCGGCAGCTTAGAGGTGGGGAAAAAAGCCGATTTAGCGATTCTTAACTTAAATGACTTTCACGTGTACCCGTCGTTCGGTGTCGATACTATTTCCCGTATTGTTTATTCCGCAACGCGGGCGGATGTGGAGACGACGATAATTAACGGTAAGATAGTCATGGAAAACCGGAATTTAAAGACAATGGATAAGGGAATAATTTTAAAAGAGTCGAACCAATCGATTAAGCGTCTGTTAAAGCGTCTGCCGACAATCCAATATAGATAAGTCCAGTATAGGTTAACTGAAAAATGAAATTGTAATAAAACTCGTATTGACTTCGTAGAAAATTTAGAATATTATAACTTTATAGTTTGATATTAGGCACGGCAAGGGAGCTGTGTAAAGATCATGAAACCGTTTTACGATAACGGTTTATCATGCCTTTACATGGCTCCTTTTATTTTAGATTAAGAAAATTTTTTCGTACTCGCTAGTTGTCTAATTCATGCGCCATCGGCTCTAGGTCAAATGCTCCTGCGCCACTTCGTTTGCTCGTCGCAGGTGAAGAGTGTTTTGCCCGAATAAAAAGTAAAAAGCACTTTTTATCAGTCAAAAAGGAGCGGTTACATCGTCGACTATACTGCGACTTGCGCTTTTCTTATTGAAAGGGGGAGATACATTGGCTACGATTCGCTTTAAAGTAAACGGCAAAGAAAAGGTAGTGGATACACATACAACGAAGACATTGCTTGATGTCTTACGGGATGATCTTTATTTGACGGGAAGTAAGGAGTGCTGCGGCAAAGGGGAGTGTGGAAGCTGTTCCGTTATGATCAATGATGAGGTTGTTTGCTCTTGTTTAGTACTTGTTGGACAAGTGGAGGGGGAGGATATTAAAACGGTAGAGGGGGTAGGAACCTCAACGAATATGGATATCATCCAAGAGGCTTTTATCAAAGAAGGGGCCACGCAATGTGGGTATTGTACTCCAGGCTTTATCGTCGCAGCTCGTTCTTTTTTAAATAAAATCGAGAAGGTTCCAACCTTGGAGGAAATCGAAGAAGGAATTGCCGGCAATATATGCCGCTGCACGGGATATACAAAAATTGTCAAGGCGATTCAAACTGCAGCCGAAGAGCGATTCTCAAGGATTGGAGCAGCAGTAACGCAAGGGAACCTCCAAGGAAAGGGGGACTAGTTCAAAATGATGGTTTCTGAAATAGACATGATATCTCCTGAAACGATGGAAGAATGCCTCCAGATTCTAAATGAGTATGAGCAAGAAGTACGGCTGTTAGCAGGGGGGACGGATGCAGTCGTCCGCATGAAAGAAGGCCACTGGCGACCGAAGCTTTGGTTAAATATTAAAGGATTAAGAGACTTACGTTTTATTTGTGAAGAAAAGGACGGTATCCATATTGGACCGCTAACAACCCATACAGATATGGTTCAATCGTCCCTTTTACAGGAAAAAGCAGATGTGTTAGTCCATGCCGCGAAGGAAGTAGGGGCAACGCAGATCCGGAATATGGGAACAATCGGCGGTAATTTAGGCACAGCATCTCCAGCTGGGGATACGATTCCGGCATTATTTGTTTTAGATGCAGTCATCGAGCTTTCTTCCGTCAATGGAATCAGGAGGATACCGATTGAAGAATTCTTTGTCGGACCAGGCAAAACGGTACAACACAAGTCGGAAATGATTACTAACATTATTATCCGACCACAGGAAGAAAATGAAATCGGTATTTTTGAAAAATTAGGTCCTCGAAAGGCGCAAGCCATATCGATTGTCAACGTAGCTATCTCCCTTAAAATGAGCGGAGATGGCTGGCAGTGTGCCGGGGGAAAAATTGCCTTTGGTTCCGTAGCTCCAACTGTCATTCGTGCTCGTAAATGTGAAGTGTTACTAACGTTGCAGGAGTTAAATGAGGAAGGGATTTCCAATATTGCCTCCTTAGCATGGAAAGAGGTAGCACCCATTTCTGACGTGAGAGCGTCTGCAGCATACCGTAGGGATATGTCCACTGCTTTGTTGGAAAGGGGATTACTTCGATTAATGAAAAGGTGGGAAGATAGATGACTTCAAAATGGATTGGAAAACGAGTTCCTAGATTAGATGGACCAGAGAGAGTAACAGGAGAACTAAAATATATGACGGATTATCATTATAACAACATGGTATGGGGAAGAGTCCTTCGCCCCCCTTATCCTTATGCGAAGATAAAAAGCATGGATACTACGAGAGCAAAAAACTTACCAGGCGTCATCGCTGTCCTCACCCACGAGGATATTCCAGGATTTAATGGATTTGGCATCGTCGTTCCCGATCAACCGGTTCTTTGTGAAGATGTCGTTCGTACTACAGCTGATGCGGTCGCCTTAGTCGCTGCAGAAACGGAAGAGATAGCAGAAGAAGCCTTAGCATTAATTGATGTAGATTACGAGCGGTTAGATGCCGTAACTGATGCGGAGTTTGCCATTACGGAACAAGCCCCAAAGCTCCATGCCGATGGAAACATTCATAGTCATGTCGTTATTAAAAATGGGGAGGTAGAAAAGGCGTTTCAAGAGGCTGACATTATTTTGGAAAATACTTTTCATTCCCCACGGCAAATGCACGCGTTTATTGAAACGGAAGGAGGATGGGGAATCCTTGAAAAGGACGGGACGTTGACGATTCAATGTCCGGGTCAATACGCCTATCGTGATCGCCTGCAAATTGCCCGTGCCTTAGCTTGGAATCCAGCCCGTATAAGAGTAATCTCTAGTCCTGTCGGGGGAGCATTCGGTGGAAAAGATGAAATAACCGTGCAAATATATTTAGCTTTGCTTGCCCTTCATACGGGTGGCAGACCTGTAAAGATTCACTATAAAAGGGAAGAGTCGGTTATTGCAGGGATGAAACGACATCCCTTTAAGGTAAAAATGAAAACGGCGGCGAAAAAAGACGGTACCTTGCTTGCCAATCAAGTGTTGGCAATTGCCGATACGGGTGCCTATGCTTCCTTAGGGGGAGCCGTTATCAGCTTAGCTATTGAGCACTCCTGTGGTCCATATAAAATACCGAATGTGGATTTAGAAGGATATTGTGTATATACAAATAATGGCATCGCCGGTGCATTTCGAGGTTTTGGCGTCAATCAAGTATGTATGGGAATTGAAACCCATATGGACATGATTGCAGCGGAACTAGGCATCGATCCGATCGAAATTAGGAAGAAGAATGTGTATCACCAAGGGGACGTTTCCAGTTTAGGTCATGTAGTCAAGGGAAGTGTTGGTACGTGGAAAACCCTCGAAGCAGCAGAAAAATGTGATCTATGGATCAACCGTGAAAAATACAAAGCTGAAATTTCCGAGCCTTGGAAAAAAAGAGGCGTTTCCATTGCCACTTCGTTTCACGGCGTTGGAATGGGAATTGGCTTACCGGACTATGGGGCAGCATCGATCCAGCTTCTCCCTGGCGGCCGTTTCGAGGTTGGGGTAGGCTGTGAGGAAATTGGTGGCGGAAATGGAACCGTTTATGCGCAAGTAGCTGCAGAAATTCTCCAATGTGATGTAACCGATATCGTAGTTGTACAAGGAGATACATCCCGTACGTTAGACGGGGGAACCGTCACTGCATCTCGCTCTACGTATACGGGAGGGAGAGCGGTAGCAACAGCAGCACCGAATATGTTGAACCTGCTAACGAAAGCGGCAGGGGAAATTTTTGGGGTATCTGAGGAACAAGTCCGTGTCGCCGATAAAAAGGTCGTTGTTTATGATGCCGATGGAAAGGCTGATTCCTCCCTATCTTTCGCTGAAATCTATGACTATTTATATGAAAATCGCCGTGATACACGGGTAGAAGGACACTTCATGCTGCCTAAAGAAAAGAAAGAGATTAAAGGGTCAGGCGGCGCTCCCCATCGTCTATATGGGTATTTAACCCATGTTGTCATGGTCGAAGTCGATACGTTAACAGGGGAAACGGAAGTACTTCGGGTCGTATCGATTCCCGATGCAGGGAAGGTGATCAATCCTCAAGGCTTAGAAGGGCAAGCAGAGGGTGGTGCCGTAATGGGGATTGGATATGCGTTATATGAAGATACGATTATCGAAAATGGCTATCACAAAACGACGAACTTCTCTAATTATATATTACCTACCGTAAAGGATAGCCCGCAAATAGAAACGTTTCCAGTAGAGGAATTAGAAGAAACAGGACCGTTTGGTGCGAAAGGAATCGGTGAAGTCGTGATGATTCCGATTATTGCAGCAACCATCTCCGCCATCCACGATGCCGTTGGCGTTAGGATTAAGCACTTACCAGCAACCCCAGAACGGGTATATGCTGCCTTAAAAGCACGGAAAGACCAAACCAATCAATCGAATGAAGAAAATGTGATGTAGATGCTAAATGACCAGATAATAGAGAAGCTCCAGAAATCTATTGAAAAAAGAAGAGAAACAGCGTTAATTACGATAACCGATCATACGGATAGACGAATGGTTGGTAATAGGATTTTACTATGGAATGATGGCAGTCAATATCATGGGAATACTGCGTCACAATGTTTAACGGAAGCTTTGAACCTTCACTGTCTGCCATTAATGATAATGAAAAAAACAAAAACAATTAATTTTCAATGGGGGGATGCTATCGTACAGTGCTATGTGGAACTCTATAAAGCCCCGATTCACTTCATCATTGCAGGCGCAGGTCATGTATGCGAACCGGTGGCCAAGGTAGGAAAAATGCTCGATTTTTTTGTCACCGTCGTCGATGATCGACCTGAATTCGCAACGGAAGAGCGGTTTCCCGAAGTGGATGAGGTGGTATGCTGTGAATCGTATCTAAGTTATTTTCAACATGTTCCGATTACGAGTGACACGTACGTGTTATTACTTACGAGGGGGCATAAATTCGATGTAATAAGCCTGCAGCAACTGTTAAGCCGCCAGGAAAAACCAGGCTACATTGGAATGATTGGCAGCAGAAGACGGATTGCCGGAGTTTTTGAACAGTTGAGGGAGGACTTTCCTAATGAAAGCTTTGATCACATTTATACTCCAGTAGGAATAGATATAGGGGCACAGACTCCTGAAGAAATATCGATTAGTATTATGGCTGAAATTTTGAAGGTAAAAAATCAGGCATCAGGTCATTCCTTAAGTGGAGAAGTTCACAGCCTAGCAAAACTAGGTTTTCGATAAGAAGTAAAAAGGAGAATACCGTAAAGGGTTAAAATTAGGGATAATGCATGACGGAGCCGGTGAGTGGAGAGGGGGACAGGGACGATGAGCATTCATTATCTGCAGCAGGCTGTTGCCATCCGCGAGCGAGGAGAAGCTGCAGCATTAGCGACAGTTATTCAAACGAAGGGATCTACGCCTCGGAAGGTTGGGGCAAAAATGATTATTTATCCAAATGGTGATATTGAAGGCACGATTGGAGGCGGGTGTGGGGAAGCGGAGGTCATACGGGAAGCACTAAATGTAATAGAAACAAAAGTTCCCTGCCACTATGTTGTCGACTTAACATCCGGCCTTCTCTATGAAGATGGGGGTATTTGTGGCGGGACGATGGAAATCTTTATCGAACGGCTATAAAAACAGCTATAAAGTAAGGGGAATATTTTGTGGAATTTCAATGGAACAACTAGGTTTCTTTCCCAGTTCTCCATTTCTATGAAACTAATTTTTAATAATTAGTTATATATGTATCGACTAAATTATATAATGTATAACGTAATAACTGATATTTTATTTCGAATAATCTGAATAATCAGTATTGACTAATAACTACTTTGCGTTTATTATAATAGTAGGTTAATCGCAACGGTGCGATAACGTTATTGAAAAAGTAGAATAGTAGGAGAAAAAACATATAACATGGCAAGGGCGCTGTGTAGAGATAAGTGTATGAGTTACACTCTTTACATTGTGTCCTTTTATTTGTGCAGAAAAGTGGTGAAACGAAGTGGAGAAAATAGCATTACTTGTCATCGATGTGATTAATGATTTTGTTGTCAACGAAGATTGTCCACTCTTTTGTTCTGAAGCAAACAAAACTATCATAAAGATAAAAGAGACAATAGATTTGTTTCATCAACGAGACTTTCAAGTTATCTTTATTAAAGATGCTCACCGGGAAAAGGATGCTGATTTTCTTGTCCGTCCGATCCATGGAGTAAAGGGAACGTGGGGAGCAGAAATGGTTGCAGAGATTCAAAACCATATAATCCAGGAAGATTATATTATTGATAAACGACGCTATAGTGCCTTTTCTTATACTGACTTGGATTTGTTTTTGCGAGAAGAGAAAATTGAGCATTTAGTGTTAATAGGGGGCTGGACGAATACGGGAATAAGAAGTACAGCTTCGGATGCCTTTCATCAGGCATACAAAGTCACTGTACTAAGTAATTGTTGTTTTTCACAAACTGAGGAGATGCAGCAGTCTGGCTTATCGGATATTTCTATGTTTGGTAAAGTCTTAACCTTAGAAGAGTTTAAAGAAAATTCTCTGCTAAATTTAAAGTAGAATGTATAAGATTTGGGTGAAGTGATGGATGAAAGAATTATATCTTTTCATGCGCGAGGAGCAATATAGACAGAATCTAGCAGATACATTGCATAGCTTAGGCTACCAAGTTCATATACCGGTAAAAGAAAAAATAGAGACTTCCTATTATTATAGTAATCATTTATGTATCGTAGACAGCTGGTTTTTCAAGCGATGTAAAACACACTTTCCCTACGCGATTTTATTTACAAAAACAGTAGGAGAGGACGAAATCCAACTAATTCAAACGCATTCCTGTACGGGCTTTATCTGTCCTATTTATAATGAACGTACTCTTCAAGCGGTGATTGAAATTGCACTCATGAAACAAAAACAGTTTCAGCAAATAGAAAAGGATAATCGGAAGCTAACTAGAAAGCTTCAAGATCGAAGAATTATCGAAAAAGCTAAATACATATTAGTCAAAAGGGGGCGTATTTCAGAAGAAGAAGCGTATGAACGAATGCGTACGGAAGCCATGAATCAACAAAAAACGTTACGGCAGGTAGCTGATTTGATTTTAATTAATGAAGAATAAAGGTAGTAGCTATAAAAATTTATATGGGGGGAATCAGAAGCAATGGAGGCTGTTGCATCGATTCAATCGTTGAATACTCTCAAAAAACAGATTTCTCAACTATATAACAAAATAAATCAAGAGATATACGGTGTCGGAGTAAAGAAGCAAAAAATTGAAATTTACCAAAATGCTATTCTAATTTTTAGTGAACATAAACGAGTAACTGCATTAAACGTTATTAGTGATAGATTTCCAGAGTTAACCCTTTCTACAGATGCGGCTTTAATTTTTGAATATAAAAAGAGACTAAAGGAAAAAATTGAAGATTCGTTGCAAAAAAAGGTTTTAACCGTCTTAAAGGATTTTGACCCTGTTACGGAACAGGCTTTTACTGTTATTCACTTTGAAAATATTAATCCGTAACGCTAATTTCCCAACTTCATATATACATCTAACTGAAGATAAATGCGATTATCGCTTTTACCTTCATTAAAAAAGTGACATTCGGTCGCTTATGCTCTGTTAACCGGAGAAATAAGAAACCGTAGATAAAAGGTGGTGCTTTGTCGTGCCATTCCTCTTATCTACGGTTTTTTATATAGGCTCTTTTCAAAAAAGAATGTTGTTTTTACAAATATTATTAGCTTGGTTACGCTGCAGGCGGACACTTCCGCTTCTCCAAGCTTATCAAAAAAAGCAGCAAAGTTTACGATAAGAGCCTTTTTATAAAATAAATCTAGTAAAATAGGAGGTCTTTTTATAATGGATTTAATAATTAAGAACGCAAATATTCCTCAAGGAGATAGGCAGGTATTAACAAATATTCTTGTGAATCAAGGTACGATTGTAGGCTTTGTGAATACAGTAAATGGTTTACAAGCGGATAAGGTAATGGATGTAAACGGGAAGCTAGTCGTTCCCGGCTGCATTGATCCGCATACCCATTTTATGGATCCAGGCTTTACACACCGGGAAACGTTTGCCACAGGCAGTATGTCTGCCGCTGCCGGAGGTCTAACGTTACACATCGATATGCCTTGCTGCAGTAAGCCTTCCGTACGGGATGGTGAAAGCTTTAAAAAGAAGATTGGTCCGATTAAGGATCAAGCCTATATTGATTATTGCTTCTGGGGAGGGATGACCGGAGAAGATGTTCGCGAAGAATTACTAGATAATGTATGGCCGCAAGTGGAAGAGGGAGTCGTCTCGTTTAAGGTTTATATGACACCATCTGTTCCTACATTCCCTAAGGTAACTGATGCGGAAATGCTTGAGATCTTCCATAAAGTAGCTGAAACGGGATTACCGGTTGGTGTCCATGCAGAAAACTTCGATATTTGTAATTTCTACACGGAGAAATTTAAGAAAGAAGGGCGAAAAGACAGTGTTGCTTGGGCAGAAGCACGCAGTGCCCTAGCAGAAAAAGTTGCAATCCAGTTGATTATCAGCTACGCCGAAGAAACAGGAGCACGAGTGCATGTCGTTCATATGAGTACGAAGGAAGGTGTGGAGCTCGTTAAAGAAGCGAAAAAGCGAGGCGTACAAGTAACAGCGGAAACGTGTCCACATTATTTAATGCTGAATGCTGAGGAAGCGATGACAAAGTATGGAACGTTCGCAAAAATCGCACCACCGCTTCGGGGCAAAGAAGATAATGTGATCCATTGGGAAGCGTTAGCCGACGGTACGATCGATTTTGTGGGAACAGACCACGCCCCGTATGAAATCGCTACGGAAAAAGCAGCTCCTGATTCTGATATTTGGAACAGCTTCCCAGGTATTCCTGGAGTAGAAACGATGGTCCCTGTTCTCGTAAGTGAAGGTTTAAATAAAGGACGATTATCTTTATCGCGCTTTGTAGAGGTGACGAGTCGAAACGCGGCAATCCACTACGGTATTTACCCGAAAAAGGGAGCTATGGAAATTGGCAGTGACGCAGACTTTACGATCATCGATTTAGAGCGTGAATACACGATCGATCAGGAAAAAACCTATTCCATGGCTAAATATAACCCGTTACATGGTCTTAAATTGAAAGGGAAGCCAGTACAAACAATCGTCCGGGGAACGCTTGTATATGATGAGGATGCTGGCGGGATTGTCGGAAAACCTGGTTATGGCCAATACGTAAGACGACAAAGCACGCAGAAATTAGATCGAACCTTAAAATACTGAAGGAAGGAAGCGAAAATATGAGCTTAAAGGGAAATAAGCACGCTATTGTAGTGATTGATATGTTGAATGATTTTATTGGTCCAAAAGCAACGCTCCGTTGTGAAAATGGAGAGAAAATTGTCCCGAAGATTCGAGAAGTAATCGATTTTGCCCATGAAAATGGAATCCAAGTCATTCATATTCAAGAAGCCCACCGGAAGAATGATGCAGATTTTCGCGTGAGGCCTGTTCATGCCATTAAAGGTACATGGGGACACGAGTTTATTCCTGAATTGCAGCCAGATGAAGAGGCAGGGGATTATGTAGTACAAAAGCGTCGTCACAGTGCCTTTAGCTATACAGACATGGATTTGTTCCTTCGGGAAGAGCAAATCGACACGGTAGTGTTAACGGGTGTATGGACGAATGTCTGTGTAAGAAGCACGGCGTCCGATGCCTTGTACCACGGCTATAATATCATCTGCCTCAGTGACGGAACAGCTTCGAAAGACGATGATATGCACCGGTCCGGCTTAAGAGATATTGACCTGTTCGGAGATATTATGACGACAGAAGATTACATTGAAGCAGCCAAAAAAAAATTTAGCCAGTCTTCCTTATCCTAACATTTATTAGAGGGGATTAATATGAGAATAGTTGTCGGGATTACGGGAGCAAGCGGATCATTGTATGCCTATACATTGATCCGTGCGCTCCATGAATTAGGTGTGGAAACACATGTTGTCGCAACAGAAATGGGTGAAAAAGTGATGCAATTTGAGTGTGGCGTCAGTATGGAAGAAATTAAAAATTACGCCACAGTAGTAAGCAATAAAAATTTATTTGCCAATATTGCAAGTGGTTCGTACAAAACAAATGGTATGGTGATTGTTCCCTGTTCCATGAATACTTTAGGAGCGATTGCCAACGGGGTCGGTGATACGTTATTAAGCCGAACCGCAAGCGTTGCATTAAAGGAAAAACGAAAATTGGTTGTTGTACCGAGGGAGAGTCCCCTTACGATCATTCACATAAACAATATGAAGCTATTAGCAGAAGCAGGGGCTGATATTATGCCAGCCTCACCTGGTTTTTACCATCGTCCGCGAGAAATATGGGAATTAGCCAACTTTATGGTCGCCAGAATACTAGATGCCTTTGATCTCGATCATCAGTTGCTTCCTCGTTGGGGGGAAAAGGTATGAGTAAAACGACGTTAAGAGGTTTATTAAAAGACTGGGAAGAAAGAGAGATTTTAAAACGCGTTCGAAAAGAAGTGGATCCTCTGTTTGAGCTCGGAGCTGTCATAAATGCTTGTGAAGGTAAGCGGCCGTTTTTGTTTGAAAAGGTAAAGGGCTATCATTCACCGATGGTTGCAGGTCTAGGGGGGACGCGTGAATTAATTGCGGACAGCATTGGCGTTTCGGAAAAGGAATTATTCCCTAAGCTTATCGATTGCATTGTAAACCCGATTCCTACGACGCAAAAGGGATCAGGTCCCGTGCATGACAATGTTGTATTAGGGCCGTTTGATCTCGACGATTTCTTTCCCATCCCTACCTTTCATGCAGAGGATTCAGGCGGTTATTACGTATCGGGAATATTAGTAGTCAAGGATATATCAGGAAGGAAACGATACACCTCGATTCGCAGGATGCAATTTCTCGAGGAGAACAAAACGAGCATTTTAATTACTTCTCCCGAATTAAATGAGCAGTTTGCCTATTATGAGAAACGGGGAGAACCGATGGAAGTGGCGGTTATGTTTGGGGTAGTACCTGCTATCATCCTTTCTTCACAAATTAGCACTCATTTATATCATGCAGATAAATTGGATATGGCGGGAGCGCTATTAGGAGAGTCCCTCGATGTGGTGCAATGTATGACTGTTGACTTGGAAGTATTGGCAGATGCGGAAATTGTCATGGAGGGGAAAATGCTCCCACATGTACGAGAGCCGGAAGGTCCGTTTGGGGAACTAGCAGGTTATTATGGAGAGCAGTCCCAACAGCCGATTGTCGAGTTCTCAGCTATCACTTTTAGAAATGATGCGATCGCACAAACAATTTTCCCTTCTAGCTATGAAGAGAAAGTGCCAATGGGCCTCGTACGGGAAGTGTACATTTTTAATTCTGTTCGCCAAGTGGTACCAAATATTAAAGCTGTTCATGTGACGATGGGCGGAGTGGCACGTTACCACGCAGTGATTCAAATAGAAAAAAGGTCAGAAGGAGATGCGAAGCAAGCAGCTTTAGCAGCGTTTGCAGGGGACAAGGATTTAAAGCATGTGGTCGTTGTGAATGAGGATGTAGATATTTTTGATCCAGAGGATGTGGAATGGGCGATTGCCACGAGAGTTCAAGCAGATGTGGATGTGTTTATCGTTCCAGGAGCAAAGGGCTCGCCATTGGAAGCCTCCCACAACCTTCGGGGAGTAACAGCGAAGGTAGGGATTGATGCTACCTATCCACTCCATGCCGCCCACATGTTTAGAAGAACCTCGATACCATTTAAAAAAATCGATCTAAATGAGTATTTATAAGAGTCTGTTCAAAACTCCCATGTCTTTACAGACACCACGATCAATGAAAACTTATTTTACGCTGAGCTAAATTTGGAAGTTGATTTATGCTTCAGGCACTCGCTTTCCGCGGGCAACGCTTCAGCCTCCTCGTTCCTGCGGGGTCTTCAGCAGTTGCTTTTCCCGCAGGAGCCTCGTGCCTTACTCTACAATCAACTCAGTTTGAATATCAACAATGTAGTAAAACAAAGTTTTCGTATAAACAGCTCAAAAATTGACCTTTTTGAAAAGACTATATAAACATTATTTTTAACATGTAAGTGAGGAGTGGGTATGTGTGGAAGCGATTGGCATGGTTGAAACTAGAAGTCTCGTAGCTGCTTTAGAAGCATTAGACTCCATGACAAAGGCAGCGAATGTACAGTTGGTTGATTTGAAAAAGGTCGGATCAGGCATTGTTACCGTTATCGTCACTGGTGATGTAGCTGCGGTTTCCGCTGCTGTCGAAACGGGAAAAACAGCCCATACCCGTACTGGAGGAGAGCTGATTTCATCCAATATCATTCCAAGACCCCATAGTGGTCTGAGTATGATTTTATAGCAGAGGTGATACGTATGTCAGAATTTATGAAGAGTATTGTTGAAGATGTCCTTAAACGAAGCAGTCCCGTTACTGCTCCCACCGTTTTGGAGAAGAAGAAGGAAGTGGCTCCAGAACGCAGGACAATGACCTCGAGTGCAGCAAATCAACCGAAAAATTCCACGGTTGTGTTACAAAGTCTTCATCGACCGAACTATCAACGGCAAAAGAAAAATGATCACCTTTACGTAAAAAAAGGGGATAGTCCAATTACAGTGAAACAAAATCCCCCGGCAAAAAAACAGTCAGAGGTGAACAAACCAAATAATCTGGCCCAATTAACAATCGCTTCGATAGGAAAGGGTAGGGAGCCAGTTCAACATCCTTCTAAAGGAGCTGCTTCAAGTGGAACGGCACGTAAGGAGAAATCAGCCCAGTTAATAGGGAAAACGAAAAATAATTTTAGCGTATGGTATTTTCCTCAAATCCATAGTCAAATGCAGCCTTTGTTGAAAGGGAAGGTACATACCACCTCCGTTGGTGTCGTATCGGGAATTGCTTGTAATCCAGGAATACTCTTCTTAGTGAATGAAGTATTACATGAATTTTCCGGTTTGAAGCATCACATAGAATGGGATAGGTCTCCTAATGGAAAGTTCCATCTAGAATTGTATTTACAAGATGAGAAATGCTTGTTACAAGCTTTAAATAAAATCTATCAATCTTTAAATCGTCATGCCATGATACGACTTGAAGCATATACGGCCTTCCATCCTAGTGCATGGCTGTTGCAGCAATTAAAGTTGGATAGTTCCTATAATGCCATCGGATTGCTGGAAGGACTAAGTTTTTACGACAACATGGGTCTAGTCGATCGGTATGTTACGAGTCATCCAGATACTTCTTTCACGTATAAAATCGAAGAAGGGTATGTTGTACTCATGGGCGACAATGGGGAAATTTCAACTGCCGTTCAAGCGTTAAAAAAAGAGGCAAGTAGTTACCTCAATTTTTAGTAAGGGGAGTAGAGTATGAACACATACGCTTTAGGAATGATTGAAACAGTAGGATACACCACGGCTGTATCTGCTGCCGATGCTGCCCTAAAAGCAGCAGATGTGGAGTTGATTGCCGTTGAAAAAGTCATTGGTGGAGGAGGCTCCTTAAGTGTAACCATTCACCTGAATGGGGATGTGGCGGCGGTTACTTCTGCCGTAGAGGCTGGAGAGAAGGAAGGAAATCGTGTAGGCAAGGTAATTTCCTCCCATGTCATCCCCCATGCCCACGCAGAGGTTGGCGGAAAAATACTAAAGCAATTTGACTTATTAGGAACGAAACAGGAAGAAGAAAACCAACTTTAAAGGAGGAATTAAAATGGGTGAAGCGTTAGGAATGGTGGAAACAAAGGGGCTAGTTGGAGCGATAGAAGCTGCAGATGCTATGGTAAAGGCGGCGAATGTGGAGGTTTGTGGATATGAAAAAATCGGGTTCGGGCTCGTAACGATCATGGTACGAGGAGATGTTGGTGCCGTGAAAGCAGCTACCGATGCTGGGGCAAACGCCGCAAGCAGAGTAGGAGAGCTCGTTTCTGTTCATGTTATTCCAAGACCGCATAGTGAAGTGGAAAGAGTATTAAAAATGAACAAAGGTGAATAAAAATGTATGCCAAATCGCAGAGTTCGGTGGTTCACCATACTCTGTTAAGTCTCTATCATAAAAATCAACAGGAGAAGCTAAGAGAAGGGCATCCCCTCGTCTTAGTGCTCCTATCCTATCATATGATTGGTATGGAAGAAGGCCTTACTAGTTTAAAAGCATTGAAGGAAGAAAACAATCGAATTCAAATTTGGTCTGATGATCAGCTAGAGACATATTGTGGGCGAAAAAAAATAATCCATCAAACCGGAATTGATGATTGGCTATCGTCAGACCTAGAGGCGGAAACGAAAAAAAACGACTATCAACGCCTCTTCATTCCGGTTTTATCCTTTTCTCTTTTATCAGCAATTATTCGATATGACGATCGTCATCCTTTTGTTCGGATGATTTTATGGGCATTGTTTTCTGGTGTGAAAGTAGGGACGCTGTCCATTGGAGTTAATCCCGGACACCAGACTTGGAAAAAAAGAAGGTTAAACCAAGGAACGATGTTTTTACAGCGGGATATAAATCAACAGCTTCAGCATTTAAGAAATATGGGCATAGAGGATCTCCACTTGAATGAGGTAAACGACTGGGTACATGCTAAGGATATCCAGAAAAAGCAAGTCCTTTCCGAGGAAGATATTCATGATGCGTACGAAAATAATGTAAGGATAATAGATGTTCCCTTTGGAACGATCGTAACACCTTTAGCATGGGACACGGCTAAAGAAAGGGAGGTTGAACTTATTTTTGCTGATAGGGAAGAGCAGGAATAAGTGTAACGATTAGTTAGAAATGGGTAAACGAGAGCGAAAACTATTTTAGTAAAATTTCATTAAGGGAGAAGGGTCCTACATGAATATGGGCGTCGTAATTGGACGAGTAACGGCCACGAGAAAAGATGATAACCTAGTTGGCTTTAAACTATTAATCACGCAACCTATCGATGTAAAGGAAGAAACAACCGGTGAACCGATCGTTGCCGTCGATATGGCTGGGGCAGGCGTTGGAGAAAAGGTGATATATGTGACTGGAAGCATGGCCTCCCGTGCAACGCAAAATAAAGATGCTCCCGTGGATGCAGCCATTGTAGGAATCATCGATACGTTCGAGGTTGAAAAGGAATATGGGGGGAAGAGCTAAATGGATGCAGGGAAAATAAAAGAAGCGATTCAGTGGCGTAAATTAATTGATACATTACTGGATAAAAACCAATATGCCGATTTAGTCCTTCAAGGCGGGTATTTTATCAATGTGATTACAAGAGAAATTTATGAGGCAGATGTAGCCGTAAAAGGGGAAAGGGTTTTACTTGTAGGGGATGCGCACGATTTAATCGGTCCGGCTACGGAAATAGTTGATGTGCGCGGTAAATTTGTCTCGCCAGGCTTCATCGATTCCCATATGCATTTCGAAAGCGCTATTCTTACGGCAACGGAGTTCTCTAAGCTTTCGATTCCGACAGGGACAACGACATTAGTCGCTGATCCCCATGAAATTGGCAATGTACTAGGTGTAGTAGGGATGAAGGCAATGGTTGAGGAAGCAAGGGCGTTACCTAATCACGTGTTTTATACGGTGCCTTGTTTAACACCAGATGCTCCTGGTTTAGAAACTGCTGGTTATGATGTTACCTCAAAGGATATGGCGGAGCTGTTAAATGATCCATATGTTCAAGGGATTGGGGAAATACAAGGATTTAGTAATGTTCATCCTGTTTTTGAACATGCGTCTGAATTAATCGATGATCAGTTAGCTTCCGTCGCCTATGCGAAAAGTATTGGTAAGACAGTAGAAGGAAATGCTCCTGGATTATTTGGCAAGGAGCTAGCGGCCCACATCATCAGCGGGGGAACGCACGTTTCTTGTCACGAAACAACGACAAAGGAAGAGATGATTGAAAAGCTGCGCTACGGAGTCAGTGTGTTTATGCGAGAGGGCTCTTCGCAGCGAAATATGGCGGAATGTATTCGTGCGATTACAGAAGAAGGGTTAGATTCCCGGAGAGCAATTCTCGTTTCCGATGATGTCGTACCAGAAGACTTACTCAAATATGGTCATATGAATGATATTGTGAGAAGAACGATAGCTCAAGGGGTAGATCCAGTTGAAGCGATTCAAATGGTAACCATTAACCCAGCCACTCACTTTGGGTTTCAAGATTTAGGTATATTGGCGCCAGGTAAACGAGCTGACATTGCCGTCATCTCTGACTTAGAGCAAATGACGATAGCACAAGTATATATTAACGGGAAAAAAGTAGCCGAAAACGGCGAATTAACCGTCGATATTCCAAGCTATACTTATCCAGACACGGTGAAAAACTCGATTAAACGGGGTCCTGTTACATTAGCAGATCTGCATATTGAGCTGAATCACCGACGGGTCTCCGATACGAAGGCGAACGTAAGGGCAATTGAAGTGATCCCAGATCAAAATCTTACGGAAACAAGAGAATTCAGATTAAATGTAAAAAATGGCGTCGTTCAGCCTTGCTTACAGCAGGACGTATTACCCCTTATGGTGGTGGAACGCCACGGCAGAAGCAACAAAATAGGTAAAACCTTCTTACATGGCTTCAAGCTTAAGTCCGGTGCCATCGCCGAAAGTGTCGCCCATGATACCCACAACATTATTGTAACAGGAACCAACTATGAGGATATGGTAACGGCAGTCAATCGAGTCATCGCCATGCAAGGTGGAATTGCCATGATTAACGATGGGAAAGTAGTCGGGGATTTGCCGCTTCGAATCGGTGGATTAATGACCGATGAGCTCACAGGCAAGGAAGCCAGTCAGAAAATTGCTGAATTACATTTGCTGGCAAAAGAAGAGTTAGGCTGCGGGATTCACGTACCATTTATGCACTTATCCTTTGTGTCGTTAGTTACAAGTCCAAAATGGAAGATTACAGACATGGGACTAATTGAAGTAGATAAATTTGAAGTAATCCCAACCGTTATTGATTAAGGAAATAATTACACTTTGAAGCAAAATATATAGAGTCTGTTGGAAAAAGTCGGTTTTTGAGCTTTTATACGAAAACTTTGTTTTGGAGCATTGTTGATTTTTCAGACAGAGTTGATTGTAGCGTAAGGCAAGAGACTCCTGCGGGAAAAGCAACAAGCCTTTTCTTGCGACGAGCTAGCAGAGGGAGAGACAGAAGACACCGCAGGACGTGGGCTGCTCTTAGGCGAATTGGAGTGCCTGAAGCGCAAATCAACTTCCAAAATGAGCACTGCTAAAACTGACTTTCATTTATCGTGGTCTATAAAGAAATGGGAGTTTTGAACACGCTCCATATTTTTGGAAGAGGAGGGGAGAAGGTATGACTAGACTAGTTGATTTGTCACAAGAGATTTACCAAGGAATGCCTGTTTTTCCGTTGCATCAAAAAACGATGATTTTTCCGAATGTATCCCATGCTGAGGCAAAGGAGCAAATAGGCTTTGAATTTGCGACGAATAATTTACTCATTAATGAACATGGACCGACCCATACGGATGCCATTTATGAATATGACCCAAATGGACCAACGATTGATGAGATGCCATTAGAGTATTTTTATGGGCCAGCCATTTGTTTGAACCTATCGCACATCTCACCGGATGCCTATATTTCGCCCTACGATTTGGAACGGGCATTGAAGAAGTCAGGTCAGGTGATTCAAGAAGGAGATATTGTGCTGCTTTACACTGGTCATTATGAGAGGGCTTATGGTACCGATGAGTGGTTAACGAGGTACACGGGGTTAGACTATAACGGAGCAAAATGGCTCGCAGAAAAGGGTGTCGTGAATATTGGCATCGACGCCCCGGCTATCGATAACCCAAAGGATCCAAAATACTCCGGTCACCTCGTCTGCCGCGAGTACCAAATCTCTAATACAGAAAACCTATGTAACCTAGGGGAAGTGGCAGGGAAACGGTTCCTCTACTTCGGCTTACCTTTAAAAATTCGTAAAGGTACCGGCTCCCCTATACGAGCGGTCGCCTTATTGATTGATTGAAATGGATAGAAAAGAGAGGAGTGAGTGTAAATGTATGGAGCTAGAAGGGGAATAAAAGAAGAAATTATCATTCCTCCATATGAAGGAAGAAGTGCACTAATAAGAAAAAATGAAGAGCTGATTATTATTGATGTGGAAGGAAAACAAGTGGGCGATTTCATCTGCTTTAATTATCATGACCCAGAAGAGCATGTTTCCCCTGTTCATATGCGCGCCTCCTTGAGCAGTATTCGTTTAAAGATAGGAGACCCTCTGTACAGTAACAGACGACGTCCTTTAATGACCTTTGAGCAAGATACGGTCGGGAAGCATGACTTCTTTTTTCCTGCCTGTGATTATTATCGCTATAAAGTGGATTTCGATATGGAGGATCATCCAAATTGTCACGATAATTTGAAGGAAAGCTTAAAGGCTTTCGGTTTAGATCATTTACCGATCCCAGACCCGATTAATTTTTTTATGAACAATAAACTAGATTATTTAGGAGATTACGAGATCTGTGAACCACTCTCCAAGCCTGGTGACTATGTCCGTTTAAAAGCGGTGGAGGATGTTGTGATTGCCGTTTCCACCTGTTCTCAGGACATGGCCCCAGTAAATGGCTACAAGGTAACCCCACTGAAGCTTCAAATTCTTGAGGGATAATCGAGAGTATTGAATTGCTCCATAATCGGAAAGGGCGGTGAGATAAGTGCGAGAGGAAGTAGCTTTTCTCCAAAAAATCATTCAAGCTAACAGCTCAAATCCACCAGGAAATGAATTGGAAGTTGCTCGACTGATAGAGGAGCGTGGCAAGCTAAATGGTATCGAAATGCATGTTGCTACGTTTGCTGAGAATAGATGCAATGTGGAAGCAAGACTCAAGGGGAAGGGGGATAAAAAGCTGCTCCTATGCGGGCATATGGATACCGTGTCACCCGGTGAGCAAGCTTGGCAGTATCCTCCTTATTCTGGAACAATTGTAGATAATCGTTTATACGGCCGCGGTGCATCCGATATGAAAAGCGGCTTGGCTGCGATGTATTTAGCGTTTGAGTCCCTTTATAAATCGAAGGATTATTCTAATCTTGGTGACATAGTTTTCCTTGCTACAGCTGGAGAAGAAGTGGATAGCTGTGGTGCGAAGCATTACTTAGAAGCAAATCGTATCGAATCGTTTGATAGTATTATTATCGGTGAACCGACGAACGAGAAGGTCGTTATCGGCCATAAGGGGGCTTTGTGGCTGGAAATTGTCACCTACGGCAAAACCTCCCATGGAGCCATGCCAGATCAAGGAATCAACGCCATTGATCATATGACCTTCGTTATCAGTATGATTAAGAAATTAGGCCTAGCTTGGAAGGTCAGAAAAGAGCCTTTAGGCGAAAGCAGTATGGCAATTACAAAAATCGGTGGTGGGATACAGACGAATGTGATTCCCGACCGTTGTTATATACAGGTCGACATACGCAGTGTACCGCCGCAATCACATGATGAACTAAGAAAGGGCATCACGGCAGAATTGGAACTGATTGCGGAAAAATACCCGTCCTTCCGTTATGAAGTCCAATTATTACTTGATCGTGCGCCGTTGTTAACGGATCCGTCAAGTGAAATTATCCAGAAGGCGTTAAAATTAAATGGCGGAAATGTAACGGAAGGCAAGATAAATCCATGCTACGGCGTTTCCTATTACACAGATGGTTCCGTATTAAATCCCCAGAGTGAAATAGACACATTAATTTACGGTCCAGGTGATGAAAAGCTTGCCCATCAGCCAGACGAGTGGGTCGATATTGATGCTTATTTACGATCGATTTCGTTTTATAAAAAATTAATAGTATCGTATTTTCAATAACGGTTCACCCCTGCAGTCTACACAGTAAAGGCATTTTTTTGAAGAACAATCCCAGTTAAGGCGAAAAATAAAGCAGCTATCCGTTATATAGACGAAAGCTGTTTTTATTTATCGATGTAATTTAGATTAGGGGTATTTTAATAGATTTGTTCAAAAAGCGTATTTGCAATGGCTCCGTTCGCTGCGCGCTTTCTAGGAGAAACCCACTCCTAGAAAGCTTTAAAGAACAGCAGCGACGAGCATTACTTCTTTGATTAGCTGCGAGTTGCCTCGACGTATCCATATCTATTTTTTTTCGGTGTAATAACCAACATTTTGATATTAAGTAACTAAAAAATTGATATACTTCAATAGCTAGATTTGAGAAAGGAGCGAAAATCGAATGGCGGATGTGCATAAGGAATTAAAAGAAGTGGAAACAATATGTAGCTTCTGTGGTACTGGCTGCGGGTTGATAGTGCAGGTGCAGGATGAGAAAATCGCCAAGGTAGTTGGTGCGAAAGAAAATCCTTCAAGTCACGGGGAAACATGTGTAAAAGGCTCACAAGGCTGGAGATATGTGTATAGTGACCGGCGGCTCAGACACCCATGGATTCGAAAAAATGGTAAGCTCGTCCCCTCAACCTGGGAAGAGGCATTGGACACTATTGCATTAAAGTTCAATAACCTCAAGGAAAACCACGGTCCAGATGCGTTAGGCTGCTTTAGTTCATCCCGCTCTTCCAATGAGCTAAATTACTTAGCAGCCAAATTTATGCGAACCATCATCGGAACGAATAATATCGATAGTTGCAACCGTACGTGACACGCACCTAGCGTCACCAGTTTGGTGGCTGTATTTGGTACGGGAGCAACAACTAGCTCTTATGATGAAATGGAAAATACAGATGTCCTCATAGCATGGGGAAGCAATACGCAGGAATGCCATCCTATCATTTATAATCATATAAGAAGAGGCATGAAAAACAATGGAACGAAGATGGTTGTGATTGATCCTCGCAGAATCGACCAAACGAAACAGGCAGAAAAATGGTTGCCGGTACGGGTTGGAACAGATATCGCACTGGCGAACTCGATGGCTTATGTCATTATTGAGGAAGGGTTATACAATAAGGATTTTGTTAATCGGGCTACCAATTACTTTAACGAGTATAAAGCGTGTGTTCAACAGTATCCTCCAGAGTTAGCGGAGAAAATCACGGGGGTTCCTTCAGAGGATATTCGTGAAGTGGCAAGGATGTATGCGAAAGCGGATAAAGCGATCATCAACTGGACCCTTGGCATCACGGAGCATCATAATGGAACGGAAAATGTGTTTGCGTTGATCAACTTGGCATTGTTGACAGGTCATATTGGAAAATATGGATCTGGACTTAACCCCTTGCGCGGGCAAAACAACGTTCAGGGCGGAGGAGATATGGGAGCGCTTCCTAACCGCTTAACTGGCGGCTGGAATTATGATGATCCAAAGGCAAGAAAGCTGTTTGAACAAGTGTGGGGAGTACCTGTTCCAGAAAAAGCAGGGAAACACCAAACAGCCATGCTCCATGCAATGGAACAGAAAGAAATCAGGGGCCTCTATGTTATAGGGGAAAACCCTGTTCAATCGGATGCAGACGGCCATCATATTCAACAACTGTTTAAAGATTTGGATTTTCTTGTTGTTCAGGACATATTAATGACGAAAACGGCACAGATGGCCGATGTAGTTTTACCAGCGGCTGGTTGGGGAGAAAGCGATGGAACCGTAACGAATTCCGAACGACGCATTCAACGCCTCCGTCCTGCAATTGATCCCCCAGGAGAGGCGCGGCAAGACCATTTTATCGTTCAAGACATTGCTAATCGCATGGGAGCGAATTGGAATTATGCTTCAGCAGAAGAAATTTGGGAAGAGGTTCGAAGAGTTGCCCCTAATTTCGCTGGAATCACCTATTCTCGTTTGGATAATGAAGGTGGAATTCAATGGCCGTGTCCGAATGAATCCCATCCGGGAACCCAATTGCTCCATGAAAGATTGTGGGAGGAGTTTGTGGCGAAAAAGGTTCCTTTTCACCCGACACACCATCAACCACCAGCGGAAGAACCGGATGACGATTACCCATTCCAGTTAACAACTGGCAGACGTCTTTCCTTTTATAATACTGGGGTGCAAACGCAAGATTACAAAAAAATAAAGGATGCTGAAGAATTCCTTGAAATTTGTGAAGCGGATGCTATGAAGCTTAACTTAGCAGATGGTGATTATGCAAAGGTTAGTTCGAGAAGAGGAAGTGTCACGACTAAGGTCAAAATTAGCAAAAAATTATATGAAGGGCTGCTATTTATGACCTTCCATTTTCCTGACCAGGTAAACACAAATTTGCTTACTATCAATGCTACGGATCCCCTAGCCGGTACGGCGGAATTTAAAGCATGTGCCGTTAAAGTGGAGAAAGTATAAAGTAGTAGATTAAATAGATTTAGATTAAGGATCCAGCGACTGGAAGCCCTAACAAAACTTTGTCAGGGCTTCCGTCTTATTTTTTGTAAAAATAGTTTAGGCTAATTATATACGAATAGACTTTATAATCTAATGATACTATTTAATTAACTTAATAGATAACGTCAAAGAGCATGAAGCTAGTACTGGAGTAAAGGGAAAAGCGCACATAGAAAGGTTCAAAGAGCGCGAGCAGACGCCAAAATGTAAATGTCAAGCAAACGATGTACACTTTTGACTATATAAGAATGTACAAATTTACTCATCATCCTTCTCTAAGTAATCCTTAATTCGGTAGGATGGTCCAACAATATTAACCACTGTTGCGTGGTGAAGAACACGGTCTAAAATGGCGTTTGCTAACTTCGTATTTTGGAAGACCGTATCCCACTCTTTAAAGCTTATATTAGTGGTTAAAATAAAGAAACTTGCAAAAAGTAAAAATTACGATGTGGAAAGTTACCAAATCACCGTTAATCCCCTTGTTCATCTGCTTGTAATCCCCAATCTAATTTTAGTATATCCTTCAGCAAGTTAACTTGTTTATTGCCGATTTTTTTCACCAGGGCAGCCTTAAGTGCCTCGTTTTTCTTATAGCATTCTTCCCCTAAAGCTGTTAATTTGACGCACTTTTCTTTGTTGTTGTTTTTTACATTCCTTACCTCAACTAATCCTTTTGCCTCCAGTTTTTTCATAAACTTATGGGTTGCTTGACGTGAGATGTCTACACTTTTTGAAACATATGCCATTGTTGGCTGCTTTTGATATATTCTCGCCATGATAAACCATTCCGAATTGGAAATGTGAATATCACTGCTGTCGTTCCACATTTTTTCCGTTACTTTACGAAGAAATAGATGACGTTCACTTAACAGGTCAATCAAATCTAAGTTTTCTAAGCCACGATCCAAAATTGTCACTCCAATCGATGTAATCACCATTAATATAAAAAACAACAGTGGATGTCAATTTAGTTGACATTACACCCCGTACTTCCCCTGAGGTTTATTTACTTTCTACCTTATATACTTTATAATTATTTACCTAGATAAATAATATTATGGAGTGAACGCCATTATGGATACAAGCAGGCTTTTTCATACGTTAAATCAGAAAGTGCGCTTACTGACAAAGGAATTAAATGAAGTTTTACAGCCATTTCAGTTGTTTTCGTCTCAATGGACGATTCTCTACATCCTTAGTGAAAAAGGGCCAATGTCCCAAACGGAAATATGGAAATATCTTGAGGTGGAGGCCCCAACGACCACCCGGACACTCGTGCGCATGGAAGCAAGCGGCTGGATTTATAGAAAACCAGGACGGGATAAGCGGGAGCGGATTGTGGAATTGACGGAGACGGCAAAAGAAAAATATCCATCAATAAAAAAAACGGTGGAAAATCTGGAGCAACGACTCGTCTACCAACTATCAGACCAAGAACAACATCAGCTCCAGCAGCTTTTAGAGAAGTTGGAGGAAAATAGGAAGGACTCTGATTCAAATGACAACCAACAAGCAACCAATATGGACGAAAAATTTTCTTAGTATATCTTTTTTAAGTTTACTGGTATTTATTACCTTTTACACCTTATTAACAACCTTGCCTATTTACGTGATTTACAGTCTAGAAGGCACTGAAGCGCAGGCTGGGCTTGTGGTCACGATGATGCTTCTGTCTTCTATTCTTGTAAGGCCCTTTTCTGGAAACTTGATGGAGCGTCTTGGTAAGAGAAATGTTTTAATAGGCAGCACCATTGCGTTCGCAGTGATTTCCTTAGGGTATATTTGGGTGGAACAGTTCGTTCCTCTGATGATACTGCGCTTCATGCATGGGGTAGCTTTCGGCCTTTTAACGACTACCACATCCACCATCGCCGCAGACATTCTTCCGGTCGAGCGCAAAGGTGAAGGGCTTGGTTACTTTACGTTGTTTATGAATATGGCAATTGTTATCGGCCCATTTTTTGGCCTTACTCTCATTCAGTTAATCAGCTTTCAGCAATTATTTATCACCCTTAGTATTTTAGTAGTTTTTTCTGTTCTCTGTGCAATGTTAGTAAAACTAAAGAACGTGGGCATCCCGGCACTCTCCACTGCGAAAAAAAAGCTGTCCATCCACGACTTCTTTGAATTCAAAGCAGTTCCTGTTTCCATCATCAGCGCCCTTGTCGCTTTTGCCTACGCAGGAATTCTTTCGTTTATTTCCGTTTACTCCGTAGAAATCGGGTTGGGCCACCTTTCCGGATACTTCTTTCTCGTATTCGCATTTATGATGCTTTTAACTAGGCCGTATCTAGGCAGATTATTTGATCAGCGGGGGCCACAAATTGTTATTATTCCATGTTTAATCACTTTTTCTGCAGGCTTTATTATCTTAAGCGTGGCGGCAGAATCACCTTGGCTATTTTTGATCGCCGCTGGTGTGATTGGGGTCGGATACGGCTCGTTATTGCCATTCTTACTGTCGTTATCTATAAAAACTATTCCACCTAGCCGGAATGGTCACGGGACATCCACCTTTTTTACACTATATGATTCAGGAGTAGCGGCTGGCTCCTTCCTCCTAGGATTGATGGTCCCTTACATTGGCTTTTCCAATCTGTATATCTTTCTTGCCGGCCTTGTATTAGCCATTGCGGTAGTTTTTTATCTATACCAAAAACATATGGAAGCTAGAAAGAACAACGAGAAGAAGCAAGGCTCACGTGCTTGCTGAGAACAATGGGTGACTGTCACCGCCCGAGTTTTTAGGAATCTTTGGGCACTCATGGTTCAGAATGTCTGTATTTCTTCATCTTAGAGTTACTTATATGCAATCATTCCCTTACCAAAAATTGAGTATAAGATGACCAATTTAAAAAATAATAAAAAAATAAAATATCATTGGAGGGAATAAAATGGAGAAAAATGTAAAGTTATCGTCAACGGAGATAGCTGCTCTATGGACGGTATACATGCAAGACAGTGCTTTTCGATGTTTTCTCAAACACTTTCTGAACACTGTGCAAGATGAAGAAATAAAGCCTATTTTACAACTATCTTTAGATGAAACGGAGAGCCATTTAGAGAAAATATCCAACATATTTAAGGAAGAAAATTTTCCAATTCCAAATGGTTTTTCCGACGATGATATAGACTTGACTGCTCCTTCTTTATTTAATGACTCCTTTGCATTAAGTTTTGTGTATAGCAACGCTTCAATTGGTTTAATGGGTTATGGAAAATTAACTGCAACAATTGCTCGAGAGGATGTTTTAGAATTTTTCTCGAATTGTTTAACGGGAGTAAATAATTTATACAAAAAATCAGTAAACCTAATGTTATCTAAAGGAATTTATGACCGCCCTCCAACTATTCCATATCCTAATAAAATTGATTTTGTAGATGACAAGTCTTTTATAAGAGGTTGGCTTGGGGAACGTAGACCAATAAACGTAATAGAACTTACCGAGCTCTTTTTCAATATAGAAAGAAACTTTTTTGGTGTGGTGGTATTAACAGGGTTCAGTCAAGTTGTGAAAGATAAAGAAATAAGGGAGTATTTTATAAAAGGAAAGGATTTTGCTGAGAAACAAGCAGCTATATTTAATGACATTTTAAAAGAAGAGAATTTACTGGGTACGCTTCCTGTTGGTATGGAAGTAACTGACTCCACAACATCTCCATTTTCTGATAAGCTGATGCTATATATGGTCACATCCTTAAACTCAACTGCAATTGGTTTTATGGGATTTGGGTTAGGCACTTCGATGAGAAGAGATTTAGGTGCTCACTATGCTAGAATTATGATGGAAATTATGAAGTTTTCAGAGGATGGAGCTAATCTTATAATAAACAGGAATTGGATGGAACAACCACCCCAAGCACCTGATAGAGACTCCTTGGCTAAACAATAATTACGAAGTTTCTTTTTACTAACGGGTCGTAAGTAAAAATGATGAGCTGTAATAATTTCAGTTCATTTTTTTATCTTACTCAATAGGGGGGCTTGGGGGAACGAAGGTTAGCTGTTTGAAAAACCGTATACGAGACAGGGACTATTTAATAAGTTTCCTTGTTTTGTACATCAACAAAGTTTTGATTTGTTTATTTAGTAATTTGCACCTCAATTAGTAATTTTCAGATTTTTTGATAAAAATGATTGACGTAAAAAATTTAATAATGTAAGATGTAAACAATAAAACGCTTTCAAATTACATACGAGGGTTAGTTGTCGACAAGTATACAACTCTAGGTTTTACATACTTAGTAATTCTAATCGGTAGATAATTAAAAGAAAGATGCTTAAAGAATTAGGTGAATATTATGAATAGAGTTAATTACTCTTCTAGTGAGAGTCTAGGGGAACAAATAGCAAATGTACTAAGGTTAAGAATTGTTAGCAAAGAAAGTACACCAGGAACAAAGATATCTGAAAATCAAATAGCAAAGGAATTCGAAACGAGTAGATCACCAGTGCGTGATGCTTTGAAAATTCTTTCAAATGAGGGACTTATAAGACTGGAGAGAATGGGTGCAGTTGTTTTAGGACTTAATTCAACAGATTTATTAGAATTATATGAAGTAAGATACCTAATTGAAACATTTGCTATTAAGAGATTAATGGAGAATTATAAAGAAGATCTTATTATCTCATTAGTGAAAATTATAGATAAGATGGATATTTGTGGTAAACACGGGGACTACAAGGAGTTCTCTGAGCTTGATTTTTTATTTCATGAAACACTCATTAAAGGAATTGAACACAACCGTATTAATCATTTATGGAATAGCATGAGTAAAGTTGTTAAATCGGTCATTCTTATAACAACAGAAAAGAGATTTCAAGGAAGAGTAGAAGAGTACCGTTATGTTATAAAGACGCACCGCCAAATGATAGATGTTATAAAAACTAGGGATGTAAAACATATCGATAAAGTATTGAAGGAACATTTCAATGATGGTCATCTTTCAATTAAGAATTTATTATAAAGTTTAACAAATGACATTGCATCTATTTTTCGCTTAAAGTTGTCGACAAGTATACCGGTCGACAGAGGGTGAGACACTATTGAATAAAATGAAAGCAGGTCTTTTTTGGAAGAAAGATAGAGATAGACCTAGTTAAGAAACAGTCTTTAGAGACAGGAGAAGCAGTTAGAAAACTAGTTTACTAACTTAGAACATTTGATTGAAAAAGGGTTAGAAGGATATAGGTATCGTTAAATTGTAAATTAAAGGAAGGTGCATTGGAGTAGAACGAGTCACAGGCTCAGAGAAAGCGCTTACTAACTATGGTGTTGAATCAAATATTAAGCAGGTAGTTGAGAAAATGAATGACAAGGGATGTTCGCGAGTAAACTCGCACATTATAAAAAAATCTTTAGGGGGATTTAAACATGAAAACATTTAAACTAGCAGCTTTAGCATTAGTGTTATTACTTGTACTTGCAGCATGTGGTGGCGGCAACGATAACGCAGTGAACAGCAATGAAAACGATGGCGACAACGATACCAATGAAACAACAGAAGCAACTGCTGAAACAATCCAATGGAGAATGGGTCATTTATCTGCAGAAGATCATATTTGGCACCTTACATCTCTAAGATTTGCTGAATTAGTTAATGAAAAGACGAATGGACAAATTGAAATTGATATTTATCCAAATAACCAATTAGGTGGAGAAACAGACGTATTAAACAGTATTCTAGCTGGTAATGTGGATTTACTAATTACTGGTGAGACGATGCAAAACTGGGCACCAAAAGCGGCATTACTTGCAGTACCGTACGCAATTAGAGATGCAGATCATTTAAGTGCCGTAGTTCAAGGTGAAATCGGTCGTGAAATTGAAGAAGAAATTATTGAGAAAGTAGGAGTAACGCCGTTATTTTACATGGAGCGTGCCCCTAGAAACTTAACATCTAATAAACCCATCAATTCACCTGACGACTTAAGTGGATTTAGAATGCGTGTTCCAAACGTACCATTATTCTTAGATGCTTGGGAAGCTGCAGGAGCAACACCACAGGTGATGGACTTTAACGAAGTATTCACTGGTTTACAGCAAGGTGTTATTCACGGTCAAGAAAACCCTGTTGATTTAATTCATAGTGCAGGTTTCTATGAAGTACAAGAATATGTGAACGTAACGGAGCATGTATATTCTTGGATTTATGTGGTAGTAGGAAATGAGCAATTCGCAACTTTATCTGATGAATTACAACAAGCTGTACTTGAAGCGGCTGAAGAAGCACAAACCTATGGTAAAGAATTATTTGAAGAAGAGATCCAAAATTACATCGATAGATTAAAAGCCGAAGGAATGACTTTTAATGAAGATGTAGACCAAAATGCGTTCCGTGAAGCAATGGAACCAGCTATCGAAGCTTCTTTATCTGAAGAACAATTTGAGCTTTATCAAAGAATTATAGAAGTAGAATAATAACTATTATAATTATGAGGCGTATCAACTAGACGTTGATATGCCTCCTTTATAAAGGAAGGCGATGAGTGAATGAAACCGCTGAAACTATTAGACCGTACGCTTGAAACATTAACCGCCATTTGTTTTATCGGTATTATTATCGTTGTTTTAACACAAATTTCCACAAGATTTTTACCTTTTTCCGCCGTTTGGACAGAAGAATTATCTAGATTTTTATTTATATTCGCAGTATGTTTCGGTGCAACTATTGCAATGAGACGCCAAGAGTTTATTAGTGTTTATTTGATTTTGAATGTTATCCCGGAACGTTTCCGGAATTATTATAAAGCTGTGCTCTCTTTAGTAGTTGCAGCCACTGCTTTCTTTATTGCCTACCATGGCTATACGTTTATGAAAATAGGTCAAGGACAAACATCAGCTACCATGTCCATTGATATGTCTTATATTCATGCAGGTATCGGGTTGTCCATGATTTTTGTTGGATTTTATTCAATTATAAACGCCTATTACTTTATTAGAGATAGAAAGCTAGGTGAAGAGTCATGATGGCAGCATTACTATTTTTTTCTTTTATAGTTTTGTTGTTTTTAGGAGTTCCAATTGCGTTTAGTTTAGCCTTATCCTCCATTATCTATTTATTGGTTGCTGATATCGGTCTAACGATTATCCCGCAGCGTATGTTTTCTGGAATAAATTCTTTCGTACTATTATGTATTCCAGGGTTTATCCTTGCCGGTAATTTAATGAATGCAAGTGGTATTACGGATCGAATTATTAGGTTTGCAAACAATTTATTAGGACATATTCGAGGCGGTCTAAGTTTGACAAATATCGGTGCATCAATGGGGTTCGCAGGTATTTCAGGAACAGCTTTAGCTGATACGGCTAGTATTGGATCTGTTATGATCCCCGCCATGAAAAAACAAGGTTATGGAGCTGGCTTTTCTGCAGCGGTAACTTCATCATCTTCGACGATTGGACCAATTATCCCACCGTCTTTACCACTAATTATTGTCGGAACTCTTGCGACAGTCTCCATCGGTGACTTATTTTTAGCAGGAGCTGTCCCTGGTGTACTATTAGGTATTGGTCTTATGGCAGTGGCTTATTTTATTTCTGTTAAAAGAAATTATCCGAAAGAACCACGTAAGTCAGTTAAAGAGGTAACGAAATCTTTCTTTGATGCTTTCTGGGCAATATTAATGACAGTAATTATATTATACGGTATTTTAGGTGGGTTCTTCACGCCAACAGAAGCCTCTATCGTTGCTGTAGTTTATGCGATGGTTATTGGGTTGTTTGTTTATGGAGAATTAAGTGCAAAAGATTTACCGAAAATTATCTTAAACTCCATGGTCAGTACAGCTTCTATCATGATGCTAGTAGGTTTTGCAAACCTATTTGGCTGGATTCTTGTTAGTGAGAGAATCCCAGTTTTAGTTGCAAACGGCATTATGAGTATTACAGAAAATCATATATTAATTATTTTATTAATTATTTTACTACTATTATTTGTTGGTACTTTCATGGAAACGATCGCAGCACTTGTTATTTTATTCCCGGTATTATTACCTGTTGCAACATCCATTGGCATGGATCCTGTTCACTTCGGAATCGTGATGGTGTTAACGTTAATTATTGGTTTATCTACACCACCAGTAGGTGTATGTTTATTCGTGGCATCAAGTATTGGAAAAGTGTCTATTTGGGAAACGACAAAAGAGCTGCTTCCATTCCTATTTGTAAGTTTAGTCGTATTACTTTTAGTAGCCTTTATCCCGCAAATTACATTGTTCTTACCTGGATTATTTTGATTAATTTATTTGGAGGTTTCGTTTATGAAAGTTGTTAAAGTTAAGGAAGCAGGTTCAATAGAAGTTACAGAAAAAGAGAAGCCGGTACTCAATCACCCAAATGATGTTCTAGTAAAGGTGAAGCTCGTTGGCATCTGTGGCTCTGACATGCACATTTATCAAGGCACCAATCCTTTAGCCACATACCCAAGAATAATAGGGCATGAAGTTACAGGAGAAGTAGTTGAAATCGGTTCGGAGGTTACGTCGCTTAACGTTCAAGATAAAGTAGTCTTGGAACCGATCGATACTTGCGGTCAATGTTATGCATGTCGTAATGGCAGACAAAACGTTTGTAATCAGTTGGAAGTGTATGGTGTTCATCGTGAAGGAGGAATGCAGGAGTATATCGTCGTTCCAGAGAAAAACCTTCATAAAGTACAAAAGAATATTCCTTTTGAAGAAGCTGTTTTAGTAGAACCATTAACAATTGGAGCACAGGCAAATTGGCGCGGCCAAGTCCAGGAAGGAGATACTGTCTTTATCCAAGGGGCTGGTCCTATCGGGATTTGCTGTTTAAAAATCGCAAAAGTGAAAGGCGCTACCTGCTTTATCTCAGATTTAAGTGAAGAGCGCTTGGAGTTTGCAAAACAGTGTGGAGCCGATGAAGTAATTAACGCCGGTAAGCAAGATGTAGAGAAAGTAATTATGGATTTAACTGCTGGCGAAGGTGCGAATGTAGTCATTGACGCTGTATGCCGTCCACAAACATTTGCATTAAGTGTAAACGTTGCATCCAATGCAGGTCGGGTAGTTGTCCTAGGGTTTGATAAAAAGCCTTCACAAATACCGCAGCTTCCGATTACTAAAAAAGAAGTGACTATTGTCGGATCACGTCTGCAATCAAATCAATTCCCAAAGGTTGTTACCCTAATGAATGATGGGAAATTAAACGTGAATAATATGGTGACCCATCACTTTGAGATTGATCAAATAAAAGAGGCAATGAATTTCATTGAAGAACACCCTAATGAAGTAAGAAAAGCGGTTATTGCATTTTAAACATTTATGAGGCTGGGACAAAAGTATTTTCACTAATAAGAAATCGAACAAACTATATGTAGGTGCAATCTACCCGCTTTGGAAATATACTTCGCTTTCCGCGGGCGGCTGGTGAGCCTCCTCGTGCTAACGCACTGTGGGGTCTCACTCTGCCTCTGCTCCCGCAGGACACTGATCAAGTACATTCTTTGTTTTTTCTTCTAGTATTTCTGTAGTATCGAAGATTTTACCTGGGTTTAAAATATTATTTGGATCCAATACGTTTTTTATACTTTTCATCACATCCAAGGCCACTCCATGTTGAAGAGACTGATACTTTTTTTTTCCTAAACCAACCCCGTGCTCACCGGTACAAGTCCCGCTACATAACAAAGCGAACTTAACAATAGCCTCATTAAATTGATTTGCTTTTTCCATATCAAAAGAAGGCTTAGTATCAATTAAAATTCCAGCATGTAGGTTACCGTCACCAATGTGACCGATGATATCACCTTGTAATCCAGATTCTTCTTTACATTTTCTAGTGAATTCCACTACTTCAGCTAGTTTAGATAAGGGAACACAAACATCCGTATTCATAACTTGCTTTCCTGGATTTTGGTGAATGAGGGCATATAAAGAGTTATGCCTTGCTTCCCATAATCGATTCCTACCTGATGAGTTTGTTTCAAAATGTAACTGGTAGCATCCATTTTGATTAAACAATTTTTTAGTTAATTCCACGTCTGCAATAACAGATCCTTTACTCCCATGGAACTCTATAAATAGGGAAGTATCCTCGATGTAATTGGTATTACCTACATGATTTAAGTATTTAAGCGTTTTCCCTTCAACAAATTCAAGCCTAGCAATGGGGACACCCACAGTGAGTAGAGACTGAGCTGCATGGATAGCCTCATTTGTAGTTGGAAAGACTGCTCGAGCAGCGGTAATCACTTCTGGGATTCCATATACTTGAAGAGTTAACTCTGTGAAGATACCTAAAGTTCCTTCTGATCCAACAAATAATTCTGTTAAATTGTAGCCAGATGATGACTTTTTGGCATTCCCACCCGTTCGAATCACTCGACCATCTGCCAATACAACCTCTAAATCTCTAACATTATCCTTCATCATGCCGTATCTAACTGTAGTAGTACCACTAGCATTTGTTGATGCCATTCCACCTAAGGTTGCGTCTGCACCTGGGTCAACGGAGAAAAATAAACCATATTTTCCAAGTTCCTTGTTTAATTGCACCCTAGTAACACCTGGTTGGACCTGTACTAAGAAATCTTCAGGGTTTATTTCTAGTATCTTGTTCATTTTCTTGAGATCAAGAGATATGCCTCCATTTACAGGGATTGCAGAACCTTCAAGACCTGAACCAATACCAAAGGGTGTTACAGCTATGTTATTTATATTTGCAAATTTTATAATTTCAATAATATCTTCTTTCTCTTCAGGAAAGATAACAACATCGGTAAATCTTGCTGGATGGAAGGAGTCGTCTCTACTATGATTTAATAGGATTGTTTCATTCGTACTAACACGATCAGAAGGAATAATTTCTTTTAATTTATTTGCAAGATTCATCGTTTCCTCCTCGCTACTACCATACTAAGTGTGGTAATGTATACAGTTATTTTTACAAGTAGAAAATGCAGGTTACGCTGGATAAATGACCGATTCGGAGTTTCGTGGCAACTAAAACTTCCTTAGTATGTGCCTGTCACCGTCCGTATTTTAATAGATTTTGTCGATATAATTGAAGAGTCTCCAAAGGTGTATATGCCAATCATAAGAGGATACGATTCCTTACATTGTAATGGGGAACGAAGGAGCTAACCTTCTCCGGCATTCTGCTAACTGTGTTTTCTCTTGAAATGAAACCTGCTTAGTCATCAAGTAAGGCAATGTTTCGGCCACCTATGTAGAAGGATGAATTAAGCTATTCATATTATAAATATTGCTCCAATGTTAATCCCCTATTTATGATAAAATAATTGTTATAGAATTCTGAAAGAGGGGATATCATGCTTTCCATTAGGCAACAGAAGATGCTTGGTGATCTTGTTGAGAAGAATGATTACATCAAAATGGATGATTTCAAGCAAAAGTATGGTATTTCTGTTAGAACAGTACGGTATGATTTATTAATAATAGAAGAGTGGTTGAAGGAAAAAAACATCTGTCTTGAAAGAAATCGAAAACGTGGTGTATTCGTTCCGATAGATGAGAAAGACCGGAGCTTTATTTTAGGTCTATTAAAGGAGAAACCTCCCTTCATTGAGGCAAAAGAGCGGGTGAAGTTGATAACAAAACAGCTCTTAGAGATGGAAAAAGTATCTTCCGAACAGCTAATGGAAGATTATAAGATTAGTAGGAATACTTTTCTTAATGATATTCAAGGTGCACGTACTTGGCTAGAAAACTATCGGCTTACCTTAGTAAGGGAGCAAGGCTTTGTTTTAATTAAAGGGAAGGAAAAGGAATTGAGAAAAGCGTACTTGGACCTTTTGCGTGAAGAATTAACGGAGGAAAAAATCATTCAAATCCTCTTTAACAATAGAACTGAAGAGCTAACGGGAGTATCTTGGAGTGACTGGTTCAAACTAGAGGATATACACGAACTATATGAAGTGGTACGACAGTTGGAGAAACAATTATGTATTGAATTCTCCGATTCCAGTTTTACCGCCCTCATCCTCCATCTCTTAATGGCAGTGGAACGTCTTAGGGCAGGAAATCTTATCAAAATGGAGGATAGCCTTTTAATAGAATTACAAGAAAAAAGCGAGTTCGAGATAATCAATTCCATTGTAACTTCCTATTTTAATGATATTTTTAATATACATCCTCCCCTCGGAGAAATTGGCTATATTACTCAGCACGTCCTTGGGGCACAACGGGAACAGTCCGGTTCCAATGAGGACAAGTTGTATGTCCAGTATGCGAAGCAAATCGTTTTTGAAGTGGAAAAACGATTAGAGAATTCCCTGTCTAACCGAAGTAAAATTATTGAAGGATTGGCCATTCATTTGAAACCAGCCTTTTACAGGGCGAAATATCAAATACAATATGAAAATCCATTGCTCGATCAAATGGAAACGATGTACGGTCCAATTATGGAATTAATTAAAGAAGTTACCCATTCCATTTTTGAGCCGAGTATTAGCTTTGATAAACATGAAATAAGCTATATCACCTTACATGTATGTAGTGGCTTAGCACAAAAACAGCTTCCTCATAAAAGGAAAGTTGCCATAGTGTGTAGCTCCGGATTAGGAACTTCCTCCATTTTGGAAAGAAAATTGACCATGAGTTATCCACAAATAACGATTGTGAAGAAAATGTCCTACAAAGAACTAAGGACTCAAGGGAGCTTATCCGATGTGGAGCTAGTATTGTCTACTATGGATATCCCCTTTTCAACCGGTGTACCGGTTATCCATGTTTCCCCCTTATTACAAGGGGAGGATCAGCAAAGGCTCATTCCCTACATTGGGGAATCGAGGGCTGCAGAGCAGGAAGAGGGAAGGGTCCTACAAGTCGTTAAGGATATAACTAACATTGTGAACAAATTTTCTACCGTGCACGAGAAGCAAAGGTTAACATCTGAATTGTTCTCCTACTTAATCGGAGTTTCACCTACGGATAAAAAAGGTACCTTAACCGAATTTCTGTTACCAGGTGCAATCAAATTAGCCTATGAAACTAATAATTGGAAAGAGGCGGTTGAATTAGGCAATGCTCTGTTGATGGCTGGTGGCTTTACCAATGAGCAATATGGGGAGCGGCTCGTTGAGATGTCAAAGGAGGCCAATCATCACTTCATTATTACAGAAGGGGTAGCCTTTCCCCATGCAGGACATGAAACGGGAGTATTTCAGACGGGATTTAGTATGGTTACCTTAAAGGAGCCCATTCCTTTTGGAGGAAGAAAAGATCCAGTGTGGATGATAATCACGATGGCAGCGGTAGATAAACATCAGCACATACCTGCTTTGGAAACAATTTTGGATGTTCTCAATGATGAAGAATTTATATTAAAGCTCCGTACTAGCAAGGATTCGCATCAAATCTGGAGAAGTTTAAGGGAGAGGGAGGAGAAGGCCAAGTGAAACAAATTATCATCGTATGTTCTAGTGGGCTAGGGACTAGTTTAATGTTGAAACTTAACCTTGAACGACTGCTAAAAGAGTGGAACATTTCTGCGAGCGTTGTCAATATGGACAAAACGTCTGTTACGGCTGAAAGTCCTGACCTTATAATTGGTGCAAAGCAAATTGTAGAATCTATTAATCTACAAAGGGAAGTGGAGATTATCGCCCTTGAGAATATCGTCAATCCCGAGTATTTACGTAAATGTCTTGAAGCAAGTAAAACCATTCAAGACTGTTTACTGAGAAATTGAGAGGCCCTGTTCTATGAATCTAACACAACTTTTAAATAAAGGTATTATTGGTGAGCCAGCATTTTTACTGGGGATGATTGCCCTTTTCGGTCTTCTTCTGCAGAAATCCCCTGTAGAGAAGCTCATTAACGGAACGATGAAAACCATGTTAGGATATATTCTTATTCAGATCGGTGGTATGGCGGCTGGAACGTCCCTTTCTAATTTATCGGCGATGATTCAACAGGGCTTTCAAATCATCGGTATCATTCCTCATAATGAAACGGTTGTTGCCTTAGCGCAGATAAATTATGGTCATGAAATTGCTTGGATCATGCTCATAGGTATGATCATTCATTTATGTATTGCCAGGTTTACTCCGATGAAATTTGTTTTTTTATCGGGGCACCATATTTTATACATGGCTTCTATGATGGCAAGCTTACTTGTTGTTACTAGCTTTGCTAGTTGGGAAGTTTATGTCATCGGCGGATTATGTCTAGCTGTTGCCATGTCCGTTGGTCCTGCTATTGCGCAACCCTATGTGAAAAAAGTGGTTGGCGGGAATCAAGTTGCCGTGGGACATTTTAATAGTGTTGGATACGTGATTGCAGGTTTTATCGCTCAGTTAACAAAGTCTAAAAAGGTAGAAAATGATTCTACTAGATTCAAACGACTACAACCATTTTTTCAAGATCATATGGTGGTTGTAGCTGTCTTTATGTTTCTATTATTTCTCATCTCTAGTATTTTTGTTTCTCCAGAAGGAATGAATGAACTGTTCTCTGGACGGCACTTTATCGTCGTTTCCTTCATCCAAGCGATTTGGTTTACAGCGGGAGTTTATATTATTTTAGCAGGAGTACGTATGCTAATTTCGGAGATTATCCCTGCTTTTCAGGGGATTGCGGAAAAGGTTGTGCCAAAATCTATTCCTGCATTGGACTGTCCAATTCTTTTTCCTTATGCCCCTATTGCAGCGATTATGGGGTTTTTACTTAGCTTCTTAGGTGGCTTGGCCGCTATGTCTATTTTCCTGATTTATCAATATACAACGATTATTCCAGGTGTCATTCCCCATTTTTTCTCCGGGGGTGCTGCTGGGGTTATTGCCTATACCGTCGGGGGGAGGCGTGGGCTTGTCATTGCTACCTTTATCCATGGGATGATCATTACTATGCTCCCCATGGCCCTTGTCCCTCTATTAACGGGGCTTGGATACATTCGTGCTACCTTTGCCGATTCGGACTTTTCCATTATTGGTGTATTAATCCACTATTTGGTAAGGTTTTTTACCTCTATATAACTATACTCGAAATAGAGCCATTCGATGGCTCTATTTTTTTGCCGTTTGAAGTGGCAAAGAGTTGGACTGTTTTTGTGTAAACGGATACATTATTGTGAATATATACTTTAAATAAGGGGGATACATCATTGAAAAAAACACGTTTGGTACTCATTTACGTTTTATTGGCTGCATTCCTTGTAGCGTGTGGCTCGTCAGGAACTGGTAGTTCATCTGGCAAAGTTACTGTTTATGTTGGCTTCCAAGAAGACCACGCCGTTGCGGCAATGGAACAGTTCACGGAGGATACTGGCATTGAAGTAGATATGATTCGTATGTCAGCGGGAGAGATTCTAGCAAAGGTCCGTGCAGAGAAGGATAACCCACAAGCAGACATTTGGTATGGTGGTCCAGCTGACACATTTGTTCAAGCGGTAGAAGAGGGATTACTTCAATCCTACCATTCACCAGAGGCCGAAAAAATTGATCCTCGTTTTAAGGATGAAGATGGCTACTGGACAGGAATTTACGTAGGGGCATTAGGATTTGCTTCTAATAAGGATTTCTTAGATCAACACGGTTTAGAGGCACCTACTAAATGGGAAGATCTGTTACACCCAGCCTTTGAAAATGAGATTGTCATGGCTCATCCAGGTTCCTCTGGTACAGCCTATACTATCCTTTACACAGTACTTAAAGTATTCGGTGGAGAGGATGCAGGATTTGATTACTTACACAAACTACACCCACAAGTACAACAATATACAACAAGTGGTTCCGCACCTGGCCGTATGGTAGGTATGGGTGAAGCGGCAGTAGGTTTATTATTCGCACACGATATTATCAAATATCAAGAAGAAGGATTTGATAGTTTAATATTAACAATTCCAGAAGACGGAACTGGTTATGAAACGGGGGCAGTTGCAATTATTGATGGAGCTCCTCAATCAGAACTAGCTCAAAAGTTTATTGATTGGTCATTAGGTACAAGTGCACAAGAAGTTGGTCAAAGAACAGGAAGCTACCAAAACTTAACCAACCCAGATGCAAAAGAACCAGAAAAGGCTGTTAGGTTAGAAGATATTAACACAATCGAATACGACCCAGCTGAAGCGGGTAGTCAACGTTCGCGATTAATCGATAAGTGGGACAATGAAGTAAATAATTAATAATATTTGAGCTGCTGGGTACCCCCACAGCTCAAAATCATATTAAAGTGTTTATTCAAAGGGGGATATTGCCTCCCTTTTGAATAAGCACTAATGGGAAGGAGTCATCATATGGGGCGTGTTAAGCCAATTCAAGAATTAAAACGGTTAGCTAGAGAACCGTTATTATTAACTTGTATTATTTTAGTTATGGCATCATTATTCGTTTTCATCGTTTATCCTCTTTTCCAAATTGGGAGGACAAGTTTCTTCTCCGTCGACGGTAGTTTTTCTGTCGCAGCCTATAAGAGGATTTTATCCGGGGGAAATCTATTAACGGCATTGACCAATTCCTTAGTGTTAGCCTTTATCGTTTCTATTTTATCCACGATCATCGCCTATATTTTTGCCTATACGATAGCTTATATTAATGTACCATTAAAAAAATTATTTAATGGGATAGCTATTTTGCCAGTTATCTCTCCACCGTTTGTTATCGCATTATCCGCGATTTTGCTGTTCGGACGCCAAGGGTTTATTTCTAATCATTTATTAGGGCTACAAAATGCAAATATATATGGTTTGAACGGCTTGATATTGGTACAAACGTTAACATACTTTCCCATTGCCTTCCTTGTTTTAGCCGGACTATTACGTTCTATCAGTCCAGCATTGGAGGAAGCAAGTGAAAATTTAGGGGCTAGTAAGCTGAAAACATTTATAAGTGTTACTTTGCCATTATCCACACCGGGAATCGCTAATGCATATTTGTTAGTATTTATTCAGTCATTAGCTGATTTTGGTAACCCTATGACGATTGGTGGAAACTATACCACTGTAGCTAGGGAGATTTATTTACAAGCAGTGGGAAGCTATGACATGCAGGCAGGTGCTTCATTAGCGATGTTGTTGTTAACGATCACGATGGTGGTTTACGCCATTCAGAAGTTCTGGGTCGGGAAGCGTAGCTATGTTACGGTCACAGGGAAACCTACCAGTGGTCGAAAACTAATCGATTCTGGTTGGTTAAAGCATATGATGTTCGGGATCTGCTTCTCCTTGTCCGTTACAGTCATTCTTTTTTATATTCTTGTACCGATTGGTTCATTTATCCAGTTATGGGGAATCAATAACAGCTTTACGCTAGATCATTACAAGTATGTGTTCAATCTCGGTCAAAAAGCGATTGTCGACACCTTTACTTTATCTTTGATTGCTACTCCAATTGCGGGGCTACTAGGGATGATTATTGCCTTCCTAATTGTCCGCAAAAACTTTATTGGGAAAAAAACAATGGAATTAGTAAGTATGTTATCCATTGCCATTCCTGGAACAGTGTTGGGGATTGCTTATATTTTGTCCTTTAATAAAGCGCCATTGGCTCTTACGGGAACGGCCGTCATAATTATAGCAGCCTTTGTGGTAAGGGCTGTTCCAGTAGGGATACGATCGGGTATCGCATCGCTACAGCAAATAGATCCGTCCATTGAAGAGGCATCTACGAATCTAGGAGCGAACCAATCGCAGACTTTCTTTGGAATCGTTCTTCCTTTGATCAAGCCGGCCTTTTTCAGTGGCCTTGTATATAGTTTTGTAAAAAGTATGACGGCCATGAGCGCAGTAATTTTCTTGATTTCCGCTAGATATAATTTGATTACTGCTTCGATTTTATCGCAGGTAGAATCGGGAAGAATTGGTGTTGCGAGCGCCTACTGTACGATTCTGATCATCATTATGATTATTTCACTATTAATCTTAAATGGAATGCTCCGATTATTCGGCGGAGAGTATGATAAGAAAACGAAAAAGACTACGAACAATCCTGCGGGGCAAAAACCGCTAAGCATGTAGGGGGGACCTAGAATGACAACGAAATCGGTAACACTAAAAAATGTAACGAAAACCTTTCATGATGATAATAATAACCTAGTTCATGCCGTATCTGACGTGAACTTGACCATTGAGCAGGGGGAGTTTGCTACTTTATTAGGCCCTTCTGGATGTGGAAAAACGACGACTTTACGAATGGTTGCAGGATTTGAAGAAGTAACTCAAGGGGACATTTATTTTGGAAGTGAGAATGTCAATAAAATCTCACCAAATAAAAGGGATTGTACTATGGTGTTCCAATCCTATGCATTGTTTCCACATCTGTCTGTTTTTGATAATGTTGCTTATGGTTTGAAGATTAAAAAACTACCAAAGGATGTAATTGAGGAAAAAGTAGATAAGATTTTTAGTATAATGAATTTAACGGATCATAAAACAAGGATGCCTAGCCAGTTATCCGGTGGGCAACAACAACGTGTAGCCTTAGCAAGGGCCCTTGTGATGGAGCCTGGAGTATTATTATTTGATGAGCCGTTATCGAATTTAGATGCTAAGCTCCGATTATTAATGCGCGATGAGATTCGTAGATTACAGAAGAGATTGGGAATTACAGCTATCTATGTAACCCACGATCAAAGTGAAGCCATGAGTATGAGCGATAAGGTTATCGTCATGAACAATGGAAAAATTGAGCAAGTAGGTTCTCCGCAAGAAATCTATCAACGTCCAACTTCTAGATTTGTTGCAGACTTCATTGGTACTGCCAATTTCATACAAGGGAAGGTACTTGGGCGAAAAGAGAATGAGTTGGAGATTCAAACTGCCGATACAATTCTGAGAGCAGCTGCTTACGGGGACTTCTTTGAAGGTCAATCAGTACTTATCGTTGTTCGTCCTGAGGCTGTTCGTTTAAAGGACGAAGGGGAAGGTTCCTTGAAGGGGAAAGTAACGAAGAGTGTCTTCATGGGCCAAACCCAGGAGTACGAAGTAGATTATAATGGAGTTCCACTGCAAGTGACTGTCCATAATCCAATGGGAGAAAAGATTTACGAAGTGGATGAAACGGTATCGCTGCATTTTCCAAAGGAGTCATTGCATATTATTAAAGGTTAAGTGAAGTTTTATTTAGATATTGCAAAAATCAATAAGTGGAGTTTTATATAGGTAGATAAGGTGAATCGAGCGAGTTTTAGTGGAACTGCGAATTTGAAGGTACGAAGGAATGAAGGGGGAAAAAAGTCGGTGAAGAAAAGGGTACTTGGGCTTTTTGCCCTCTTTTTTGCATTGTTACTAGTCAGTTGTGGGCGAGAAGACAAGGGTGAATTAACCGTTTATGTCGGGTTATACGAGGATCATGCTATTAGGGCTATTGAGACCTTTGAAAAGGAAACGGGGATAAAAGTATCCCATGTCCGAATGTCTAATGGGGAGATTCTCGCAAGGATTCGAGCCGAGCAAAATGCACCGAAGGCAAGTGTTTGGTATGGTGGTCCAAGCGATACCTTTGTTCAGGCAAAATATGAAGGGTTGCTAAAGTCTTATACCTCTCCAAATTCGAGTTTTATTCCTGATATTTATAAAGATCCTGAAGGGTATTGGACTGGTATATATGTCGGATCCATTGCACTGGTCTCCAATCGTTCTTGGCTACAGGATGTGGGGCTGGACATTCCTAATTCATGGGAAGATTTATTAAAGCCTGAATATAAAGGGATGGTTTCCATGGCAGATCCTAGATCCTCAGGTACTGCTTACACGATTTTAGCAACCCTAGTGCAGCTGATGGGGGAGGAGGAAGCTTTTGATTACTTGGAGAAACTGAATGAAAATGTTCGAAGTTATACCACTTCTGGAAGTGTTCCTGGTAGGAGCGTTGGAATGGGGGAAACGGGTGTTGCGATTATGTTTGCACACGATGCCTTGAAGTTTTTTAAAGAGGGGTTTCGTGATCTAGTAATTACGATCCCGAAAGAGGGGACAGGATACGAAATTGGTGCTGTTGCCATGATAAGTAATGGACCTGACCTGGAAGCGGCTAAGACTTTTATTGACTGGTCATTAACAAAACAAGCCCAAGAAATTGGAAAACATACAGGGAACTTTCAACTGTTAACAAATGAAACAGCCATTTCACCGGAGGAAGCCTTTTATCTTACTGAGATTAATGTCATTGACTACGACCATAACTGGGCAGGTTTAAACCGTGCTATATTAATTGAAAGATGGGTGGAAATGGTGAAGTAGCAGGAGTAATACAATAGGTCCCTGTCTCACCTGAGTATTGCTAGATTTTGTCGATAGAAATAGAGGTTTATACCCGCAGTCTCATAAGGGTTACGGGTATTTTTCTTATGCAGTGCAATTTAGAAAGGCAATTAAATTGGTTGGGGTTCTACTATAGGGAGCTGGAATCAGCATAGCAGGAAAGTATATCATAATGCGTTTACATTTTGACGGTGTTTACGATAGAATGTTTAAAGATAATTTTTAAAATTAGGAGGGTGGTAATATGACGGAGGATTTTACGGGAATAGATGATATAGATCTTCAAATTATCTCTCATTTACAAAAGGATGGGAGGAAAACCTTTAAAGATATCGCCAATGAAATTGGGGTTGCCGAAAGGACGATACGTACTCGAGTAGCCAATTTAAGGGAAAACGGAACTTTGCAAATTGTTGGTATCGTTAATCCAATCAAGGTTGGCCTTAAATTAATGGCCATTATTCACCTGTCTGTGGAACAATATAAATTAGACACATGTGTGGAGCAGCTTCATGCATTAGATGAAGTAAGGTTTATAGCTATGACATCGGGGAAATATGAGTTGATGATAGAGGTTTGTACAAGATCCCATGAAGAATTAGGAGACTTTCTTTCCGATAAACTGCAAAAAGTAGAAGGGATTCGCGAAAGAGACGTAGTGATGGAACTAAAGATATTAAAAAATGAGTTTCGTTTCATGAAAGATAAATAAAGTAGATCTAATAACCTTCAAATAGGAGAGGGTTATTTTTTTGTGTAAAATTATTAGAATTTTCTCCCCTGTTAGAAAATTCCTCTTGTTTAAATATTCCGCTTTCAGTATAATAAGTTTAATTAATTTATGTTTTTAGTACAAAAATAACATTTTTCGTATTTTAAAAGTAAAAATGATTTGTATAATTTATGTTAAAAGGAGTGGATATCTTGAAGGAGACCCTACAAGAGCTTACGGAATTGTTTGGACCGTGTGGGTTTGAGCAAGACGTTGTTCACTATATTGTGAACAGATTAGAAGACCAGGTAGATGAATGGTGGGTGGATGGAGTAGGTAACTTAATTATGAAGAAAAGCGGTGCGCAACCAGGACCGCGATTAATCGTTTCCGCTCATATGGACGAAGTAGGTTTCATAGTAAAGAAAATCGAAGACAATGGACTGATCCGATTTGAAAAATTAGGTGGGCATGATGATCGCATTTTGTTAGCCCAGCAAGTAAAAGTGGGAACAGAAAAAGGCATTGTCAACGGTGTAATTGGAACCTTATCTGTACATATGATGAAGTTTGAAGATCCAACGAAAGTTCGCAGGCATGCTGAACTGTACATAGATGTAGGTGTCGACAGTAAAGCAGAAGCTGAGCAATTAGGAATACAAGTTGGAGATCCAATCACTTGGGCTACAGAGCAGAAGGAAATGGCTAAAGATAGGATCATAGGAAAAGGTTTTGACGACAGGGCAGGCTGTGCCGTCTTACTCAAAGCCATGGAGGAACTTGATTTTAACAAAGTAAACGGAGAAGTTTACGCAGTATTTTCTGTACAAGAAGAAGTTGGTCTTCGTGGGGCGAAGGTTGTGGTACAACAAATTGACGCAGATGTGGCACTTTCCATCGATACTACCGCCGTCAGTGATACACCAGAAGCGCCGATGGGTCAAACGATGTTTCTCGGTGCTGGACCTTGTATAAAGGTCATGGACTTTAGCTTCATTGCTAATCCATCAGTTAGAAAAAAACTGGTTGAATGTGCTAAAGAAAGTAACTTGCCTTATCAAATGGAAGTCTTCCCTGGTATTGGGACAGATTCAGGAGAGCTTCACTTAGGGAAAAAAGGAGTTCCAACAGGAGGAATTTCGATCCCATCCAGATATACTCACAGCCCAATTGAATTAATAGATTTAAAAGACTTAATGAACACGAAGGAATTGTTAAAAAGCTTTATTTTAAATATGAGAGATTCAAATGAATTCTCATTTTATAAAAAAACAATAAACAAGAGGGGAATGTAACCAAATGAAAAAAGTAAGTAAATTAATGTTTCTTTGTTTAAGTTTAGTTGTTTTCCTTATGGCTTGTTCAGGTGGAGATACATCTTCACAAGCCACAGGAGGAGATTCAGGAGAAGGAAGTGGGGAAAAGCAAAGGCTAACGGTTGCGCAAAACTCCGATGCAGTTACGTTAGACCCACATAAAACAAATGACTTGGCTTCAGCCAACCCGATGCAGCAAATCTATAATACATTAGTAGATTTAACAGCGGATATGGAGGTGTTCCTTCCCTTGCAGAGTCTTGGGAGCAGAAAGATGAACTTACTTGGGAGTTTAGCCTTCGTGATGATGTAGTTTTCCATAATGGTGAAGTCTTTACAGCTTCAGACGTAAAGTTCACCTTTGACCGCCTATTAGATCCGCAAACGTCAGCTCCAGGTGCATTTATGTTAGCATCTGTGGACGAAGTAACTATAGTGGACGAGCAGACAGTACAAATTAAGACAAAAGAACAGTTCGCACCTATTTTATATAACCTTACTCACGTAGCGACATCCATTCTTAATGAAAAAGCAGTGGAAGAAGCTGGAGATCAGTACGGAGTAAATCCTGTTGGGACAGGTCCTTTTAAGTTTGTACAGTGGAATAGAAATTCGCAAATTGTCATGGGAAAATTCGAAGAGTACTTTGAAGGTCCAGCGGAGATTGACGAAATTGTCTTCCGTGTGATTCCAGAAAGTGCAACGGCAGTAGCGGAATTAAGAACTGGTGGGGTGGATCTTGTATTAGATATACCGGCATCGCAAATCAATACATTAGAATCGGCTGATAATGTTCATGTGGATACAGTACCGGGCTTTGAAGTCAAATACTTAAGCTTTGATCACCGCCAAGAACCATTTAATAATCCACAAGTTCGTAAAGCATTGAACTACGCAATTAATAAAGAAGCCCTTGTAAGTGCCGCTTACAGAGGAACAGCAATTCCTGCAACTGGTCCATTAGCACCAGGAATAAATGGAGCGAATGATAGCTTATCAGGATATGAATACGATCCAGAAAAGGCAAAACAACTTCTTGCAGAAGCAGGATTTGCTGACGGTTTTAAAACAGATCTATATTTAAGTGATGCAGATATTGATGTACAAATCGCAACGATTATACAAGCTGATCTAGCAAAGATTGGTGTAGAAGTAGATTTACAGGTAACAGAATGGGGAGCTTTCTTAGATATAACAGGTCAAGGTGTACCGATGTTTATCTTAAGTTGGATTACAGTGACTGGAGATGCGGATAATGGTATGTATGCATTGTTCCATTCCGATAATGCCGGTGGAGCTGGTAATCGAAGCTTCTATTCCAATGAGGATGTTGACCGTTTATTAGATGCAGGACGAGCGGAAACGGACCATGAACAACGTGTTGCAAACTATCACGAAGCACAAGAAATAATCGTGGAAGATGCACCATGGGCATTTTTAGCAGTAAGTCAAAACTTAGTAGGAGTTCACGAAAGAGTCCAAGGCTTCGTTAATATGCCAACACAAAATTATAAGCTATACCCAGTATCTGTTCAGTAAATCCTCCATGTAAATGGAATTATCACCATGGACTATGAAAATTTGATTCATCTCATTGTGAGTGAGCGTAAACCTACGACACTCCTGTGGGAGAAGGGTTTAGCCGAGACCCCTCAGAGGGAAGCTCGAGGAGGCTTGGCAGATTTCCCGCGGAAAGGGAGTAGGTTGTAGCGATCGAACAACCTTGTTTGTCACGGTAGATACTTTCCTATAAGTTAAAGGAATAATTCCCCTTACCTTATAGAGTACTTAAAAAATGAAAAAAAGTATTTAGCTCCAGCGCCTATTGCAAAGGGTGCTGAAAAAGGAAAAAACGCCCTTTTTCAGTGCTATTTTAGGCGCTGTGCTTTCTTATAGTAGAGGAGGGGTTTCATGTTTCGGTTTGTGATGAAAAGATTATTGATGCTAATCCCTGTTCTCATCGGTGTTTCGCTCATTGTTTTTACATTAATGCAATTGACTCCAGGGGATCCGGCACAAATTATGCTAGGACCGCAAGCATCCCAGGAAGATATTGAAAACATGAGGGAACAAATGGGATTAAATGAACCTATTTATGTCCAATACTTCAAGTTTTTATTTGGAATTGTCACACTAGATTTTGGTAGATCCATCCAAGATGGACAAGCTGTAATTACGAAAATTTTTGAGCATCTGCCCGCCACGCTTAAATTAACGTTTGCGGCCATGGTAGTGGCCATTGCCATCGGTGTACCAGTTGGAATTATCTCTGCAACAAGACAGTATTCCTTTTTCGATCATACTTCCACGATCGGTGCCTTAGTTGGTTTTTCCATGCCGAACTACTGGCTGAGTTTGATGTTGATTATTATTTTTGCAGTTAATTTAAACTGGTTACCTGTATCGGGGTACGGGGGGATGGTTTTTTTAATCCTGCCAGCCATTGCCTTAGGTACTCAGACGGCTGCGGTCATTATGAGAATGACAAGGTCCAGTATGCTTGAGGTTTTAAGAAGCGATTATATTCGTACCGCAAGGGCTAAGGGCCTCACGGAAAGGGCAGTTATTTATGTTCATGCTCTAAAAAATGCACTCATCCCGATTATTACCGTTGTAGGACTTCAAGTGGGCGTTTTACTAGAGGGGGCCATATTAACGGAAGCGGTATTCTCTTGGCCAGGAATTGGCAGGTTTATGGTCGATGCCATCAGGGCAAAGGATTTTCCTGTTGTTCAAGGTAGTGTATTGTTTATCGCCTTTCTATTTGTAATGGTAAATCTATTAGTAGATGTGTTGTATGCGTATATCGATCCTCGCATTAAAGCGCAATACAAGTAAGGGGGGAGACCATGAGTACGAATACGCAAGTAAGTAATGAACTTCCATTACCAGCAGCGAAACCTCGTATTAAAAAAAAGAATCCGTATATCGATATATGGTACCGATTGTTAAAAAACAAACTAGCCGTGGTTTCCTTAGGAGTATTAGTTTTGTTAGTTTTAACCGCATTGCTAGCGGATGTCATTGCACCTTATCCAGCAAACGAACAAAATTTAACTAATATATTACAAGCACCAAATGCGCTGCATTGGCTAGGGACAGATGCCTATGGCCGCGATATTTTAAGCCGTATTATTTATGGGTCCAGAATATCTTTACAAGTGGGATTTGTGGCTGTAACCTTTTCCGTTACTTTAGGGGGAATTATCGGAGCGATCGCAGGTTTCTATGGCGGAAGTACAGATAATATTTTAATGAGATTCATGGATATTTTATTAGCGATTCCAGGGATTTTATTAGCCATCGCAATTGTAAACGTATTAGGACCAGGACTTGTGAATGTAATGATAGCCGTAGGGATTGCAAGCTTACCTACGTATGCACGGATCGTCAGGGCATCAGTCCTTTCCATACGGGATCAGGAATTTGTGGAAGCATCCCGAGCGATTGGAGAAAGTAACTTCTCGATTATTCGGAGAAATGTACTGCCCAATTGTTTAGCACCAATTATTGTACAGGCAACCTTAGGGGTAGCTTGGGCCATTCTGTCCGCTGCAGGATTAAGTTTTATCGGATTGGGTCTTCAACCTCCTACACCGGAATGGGGAGCAATGTTGAGTGAAGGAAGACAATATATATATGAAGCCTATTGGGTAACGACCTTCCCAGGTATCGCCATAGCTCTCGTTGTATTGGCACTAAATATTTTTGGAGATGGATTGCGAGATGCAATGGATCCACGTCTGAAACAGTAAGGAGGCAGCTGTTCATGAAAGAAGTATTAATAGAAGTAAAGGACTTAAGTGTTCAATACACTTCTGAAGGGAAAGAAATAAAAGCAGTAAACAATATAAGCTTTCAAGTGAACAAAGGAGAAACGTTAGGAATTGTCGGAGAAACTGGTGCGGGGAAGACGACAACTGCGTTAGCGATCATGCGTTTAATACAAACTCCCCCTGGCAAAATTCGAAACGGCAGTGTCCAATTTGACGGAAAAGACCTCCTTCAAGAGAAAGAATCGGTCCTTCGCAAAGTGAGAGGGAATAAAATATCGATGATTTTCCAAGATCCGATGACGTCCTTAAACCCTGTTTATACGGTGGGGGATCAAATTGCAGAGGTTATTTGGCTCCATGAAAAGGTGTCCAAAACAGAGGCTAGAAAAAAGGCCGGCAGTATTCTAGAACTAGTTGGAATACCGGCTGAAAGGGGCAGTGAATACCCCCATGAATTTTCTGGGGGTATGAAACAACGGGTGGGAATCGCCATCGCCCTAGCCTGCAATCCCCAATTACTGATTGCAGACGAACCGACGACAGCATTAGATGTAACCATCCAAGCCCAAGTATTAAGATTAATGACAAACTTAAAAGAGAAGCTAAATACGTCCATGATCCTGATCACTCACGACCTAGGAGTCGTATCGGAAGTGTGTGATAAGGTGGCGATTATGTACGCTGGTGAAATCGTGGAATACGGAACGCTTGAAGAGATCTTCCGCAATCCGAGCCACCCCTATACGCAAGGTCTATTTAATTCGATACCGAATATGAATAAAAAAGTCAGACGATTGACACCAATTGTTGGCTTAATGCCAGATCCAACGGAAATACCATCGGGATGTTCCTTTCATCCACGGTGTCCAAAAGCGATGAAAGAATGTAAATCTATGAAACCAGGAAACATTCAACTTAATGGGGAGCATAAGGTTTCCTGCCATTTATTTGATGAAACCGTAGTAAGAGGGAGGGTAGAAACAAATGAGCCAAGCACTCCTTGAGGTCAATAATTTAGTCAAACATTTTACAACAGGAACTCAAACAGTAAAGGCCGTGGATGGGATAAGTCTATCGATCAATCAAAGTGAAACGCTGGGACTCGTAGGGGAAAGCGGCTGTGGAAAGTCAACCACAGGAAGACTGACTCTCCGCTTAATTGAATCTACCTCAGGTGAGATTAATTTCGAAGGTCAGAACATCAACGACTTCAATAAAAGGAACATGAAAAAAATGCGTAAGGAGATGCAAATGATTTTTCAGGATCCTTATGCCTCCCTTGATCCAAGACAAACGATTGGGGAAACGATCATGAGACCGTTGATGGTTCATCAAATCGGTAAGAAAAAGGATCGATATAACCAAGTATTAGAGCTTATGGAGAAGGTAGGCCTGGATCCCCGCTGGGTAAACCGGTTTCCCCATGAACTGGATGGGGGCAGGCGTCAACGGGTGGGAATTGCACGGGCGTTGGCAGTAAATCCGAAATACATTGTCTGTGATGAACCAGTCTCTGCTCTCGATGTGTCCATTCAAGCTCAAGTGTTAAATTTAATGCAGGATATCCAAGAAGAATTTAATTTGACATACTTATTTATTTCTCACGATTTAAGTGTTGTGAAACACGTGAGCGACCGTATTGCCGTTATGTATTTAGGAAAAATTGTCGAGCTGGCGGAAGCAGAGGAACTTTTTCACAACACCCAGCATCCTTATACGAAGGCGCTCCTCTCTGCGGTACCAGTACCAACCTTAGAGGAAAAACCCCATAAAATTGTTTTAGAAGGGGATGTCCCGAGTCCGAAAAACCCACCTTCCGGCTGCCGCTTCCATACGAGGTGCCCGTTTGCAGAGGCACGCTGTAAAGTGGAAGAGCCTGAGTTGAGGGAAGTAGGGTCCGAGCATTTCGTTGCTTGTCATTTAGTTTAATCATTAACTTAACGAGGAGTTGTTACGATGAAACGATCAGATATAACGGAAGATAATCTTGTGGCTACCTATTCCATTGTCGCCTGTGATCCTGAAACAGGCGAATTAGGTATTGCCGTTCAGTCAAAGTTTTTGGCTGTAGGTGCAGTTGTCCCATGGGCAAAGGCAAATGTCGGGGCAATTGCCACGCAGTCATGGGCAAATACTAGCTTTGGACCAAGGGGATTACAGCTGCTAGAGGAAGGCTATGAGCCTGAAAAGGTAGTGGAAATGCTATTAGAAAATGATGAAGGTAGAGAGTTACGCCAATTTGCAGTCATGGATGCCAAGGGCCGTGTTGCTGCCTTTACAGGGAAGGAATGTTTTGACTGGGCTGGTCATCAATATGGGCAAAATTGCTCTGCCCAAGGAAATATTCTCGTAAGTGAAGCGACGGTTCAAGCGTTAGTAGAAACCTTTGAATCTGCCGAGGGGACCCTAGCGGAGCGGTTGTTAGCCGCCCTTGATACAGGGGAAAACGCAGGTGGAGATTCCCGAGGAAGACAATCTGCCGCCCTTTATGTGGTAAAGGAAAACGGCGGCTATGGAGGGTATAATGATCGACAATTTGACTTAAGGGTGGACGACCATCCAGAGCCGATTGAGGAACTAAAAAGGCTTTACGACTTACATATGCTGTATTTCTCCAAAACCGATGCCTCCGCACTGGTAGATATCGAAGGACAAATCATCGTTGAAGTCGAAGAAGCCTTGCAGAAGTTAGGTTTCCTCGAAACGACAGATAGCCCAGTAGCATTGAAGGAAGCATTAAAAACCTTCCACCTGCAAGAAAACTTCGATGATAAGTACCGAGAAGATAATAAAATAGATATTGCGGTATTGCGATTTATGAGAGGGAAAGCAGCCAAGAAGGTTAGTGTATAAAAAATACAAAAAAAATCAACCAATGAAAATTGGTTGATTTTTTTCATTGTGATAAGTAGTACTATAAGTATTTCAATAATTACATTTTCTATCTATAGGAATTATGTTTAGGTGGATAAATGGATAACATTGCAAATTAATTAACTTGTTTTCTATACACCTTTGGCCTCATTCCCGTTTTATTAATTCTGAGTGTAATAGAATTTCTTGTAATGGTCCATCTGGATTTTCCGTTCTCCAAAATAACTGTTCAACAGCCCTTGTACCATATAGTAGTAGTTCATCGATTTTCAGTTGATGAATTAAAACAATTCGTCAAAATGTTGGGTGATTATTTTTACAGATCGTCTAATGACTGACATTTGAATATTAATTATAATGTGAATATTAATATAAATATCTTAAAATAAGGGTTGCTTTAGACTATAGAAGGAGGGCGTAATATGACGACAACAAAGGAAGCGGAAAAACTAAAGAATTTTATAGGTGGAGAGTGGTTAGAATCTAGCAGTGAAAGATTTGAAAGCGTTCCTAATCCGGCCACGGGAGAAGCTCTTGCTCTCGTTCCTATTTCAAATAAAGATGATGTGGATCGGGCGGTACAGGTAGCCTCTAAAGCATTTAAGTCTTGGAAGAAAACCCCTGTACCCAAACGGGCTCGTATATTGTTTAAATATCATCAACTTTTGATGGATAACTATGAAGAACTTGCGAGTCTAATAACCAAAGAAAACGGCAAAAGCTATGAAGATGCATACGGTGAGGTGCAACGTGGAATTGAGTGTGTGGAGTTTGCAGCTGGAGCACCTAGTTTAATGATGGGATCTGTTTTACCGGATATTGCATCGGATATTGAATCGGGTATGTATCGTTATCCAGTTGGTGTAATTGGTGGCATCACTCCTTTTAACTTTCCGATGATGGTACCTTGCTGGATGTTCCCTCTTGCTATCGCTTGTGGAAATACATTTGTTATGAAGCCTTCTGAGCGGACTCCTTTATTGGCACAACGTTTAGTTGAGTTGTTTGAAGAAGCAGGATTGCCAAAAGGGGTTTTAAACATTGTTCATGGTGCTCATGATGTTGTTGATGGTTTATTAGAACACCCAAAGGTGAATGCCATTTCTTTCGTAGGTTCACAGCCGGTAGCTAAGCATGTGTATCAAAAAGCTGCAGAGCATGGAAAACGAGTACAAGCTCTAGCTGGAGCAAAGAATCATTCGATCGTTCTTGGGGATGCAGATTTAGATAAGACCGTTAAAGGTATTATTGGTGCTGCATTTGGAAGTGCAGGGCAACGTTGCATGGCTGCTTCGGTAGTTGTTGTTACGGAAGATATTGCTGATAGACTGGTAGAGCGACTAGTAGAAGCTTCTGATAACTTGAAAATAGGAAACGGACTAGATCCAGAGGTAGATTTAGGTCCAGTTATACGTGATACACATTTAGAAAAAGTACGTAATTACATTGAAATAGGTGAAAAAGAAGGGGCAAAACTGATTCGAGATGGTCGTCCAGATGGTTATAAGCAAGGAAAAGGTTATTTTCTCGGGGCAACACTCTTTGACTATGTTAACTGTGATATGACGATCTGGAAAGAAGAAATTTTCGCCCCAGTGTTAAGTATTGTTCGTGTAAAAGATTTAGATGAAGCAATTGAACTGACAAATCGCTCTGATTTTGGGAATGGAGCAGTTCTATATACTTCCGGTGGTAAGGCAGTTCGTCAGTTTAGAGAAGATATCGAGGTTGGAATGCTTGGGGTAAATGTTAATGTTCCAGCACCAATGGCATTCTTCCCGTTCTCGGGGTGGAAGAATTCCTTTTATGGGGACCTCCATGCAAATGGAAAGGATGGAGTAGAGTTTTATACTCGTAAAAAAATGATCACGTCCCGCTGGTTCTAATAACTATGTTAATTATTTGTAAAAATGAGTCAATGAGATTGATTACTGGAAAGGATTTAATAAATGTCTTCTTCTATATAACGATTACCACTATTCTATTATAATTTGATCTAAGAAAGTTTATTTGCTAAATAATAATTCCCCAAGTGATTAGTATGTTACTTGGGGAATTTTTCATTGTTATACAAGGACTACTCATCGTGAAGCGATCCATATAAATACTCGTAGCCTTTAATCGCTAACTCCAGACCTAAACGTCTATCTTGAGAAGAAAAAATATTTCCGATCACTTCTTCAATTTTACTTAATCGATGATATAAGGTTTGACGTACAATGTGGAGGGCATCCGCCGTTTCTTTCTTTTTCCCATTATTAAGAAGATAATACTTTAGCGTAAGTAGCAACTCTTTCCCTTTATCATTATCATAATTTTCCAGGTCCCCTAAATAATAACTGACAAAAGCTTCAATCTCCTTATTTTCCTCCATCATGGCAATCGTTCTATACGCATGTAATTCTTCATAAGCAGGAAGCTTTAATGGGCCAATTCTTTTTTGGATCTGAAGTACGATCTTAGCGCTTTTGTAACTGTTTGATGCTTGAGACAACTGATGAACAAGTTGACCAATACTGTATGTTCCGAAATAACGGTTTGTTCCTTTGTGTAATCTATGAAACACTTTTGCTATTTCCTCATGTACAGTAAAAAGCTTTTTATATGCAGGTGGAAACAGCAATAAAACGACATAGTTGTTTAGCTTTGTGATGACAATTTTAAAGCCTTTATCTTCAAAAAAAGAACGCGCTATCATAACATTACTAATGTAATAGGAGTTGGTGGTGTCGTCCTTAACGTCGTTAATTTCACTAATGACAGTTAAGAATTGATTCGGTATGCTGCTACCAATAGAGCTATGTAGATGTTCCCGTACTTCCTCTTCCTTGGTCGATCCCGTCAGCCATTGCTGTACCCATGCCCCTTCCTTATGGCTCTTTTGCTCTTCGTAGTACATGGATCGCATGATCTCTTGAGCGATTGCCGTTGCACCCCGATCAATAGCGAGAATTTCAAATTCGGTTAATTCAATTGATTGTCTTGGTCGAATGACTAGATGGGCGAAGGTCTGACCAAGAAAGTAAATTGGTCTCACAGCCCCTTCTGGAAATGCTTCAATGAAGATTTCTTTATCCTTTCTCCACTGATTAGCATACTTTTCCCTTATTTCATGTGATAAGGAAGGAACAAATATAGCTTCTCCTTGCTTTGGAAATAGCATCACATCTAAATTGGTAAAACGATGAAAGTCTTGCAGTAGGTTGATAAGGCCTTTTCCTGATAATAAAGAATTGTTAAGGAACTCAGATAATTTCTCTAGCTTTGAAACCATTTGGTGGTGTTCGTTAAGAAACATAGCGTGAAGCTCCTGTGTGATATCAATATAACGAACTTCCTTGTGAAATAATATGAGCGGAAAGTGATGATCTTTCGCTAATTGTACCATGGCATCTGGCAGTTTCTTGTTTTTAAAATTTAAAAGTTCTACTACTAATCCGGAAACGTCTTTTTCAATAAGCTGTTGCAAGAAAGTTAGGCAAGCTTCTTCACTCTCCTGCCACACTACTCCTGTTGATAAGATCAGCTCATTGCCATTTAATAATTGTTTTACGTTAGTCACTTCCATAATATGTACCCAAGTTACAGTTCGCTCTAATGCTTCTTTATCTCCAATCACAACAGCCTTTTCAAAAAATGGAAGCTCCACGATATCCTTTACTAAAAAACGTTGTAATACTGGTTTAGACAAAGTGACCATCTCCTAGCTAATAAATTGATGAAATGGGTGAAAGGTAATAGGAACGTTGGTAAAAGAATCTTTATTTTTATTTTACACTCTGTCTAATGAATAGAGTAGTAATTTTAGAGATAATAATGTCAAGGAAATATTTAGTAAGAAAATTTAAACCGTTTTTTATAGGGGAGTTTTTGGAAAGGAAATGATTTTTCTAAAAAAAAAGAATGAGACTACATATTTGTTCGAAAAGGGAGGAATTGTTATGGCACAGGAAATTAATCAGTACGAAGGAGTTAAACAAAAGGATGAACAGTACATCTGGCATGCAATGAAACCTTATAACCCCGGAGGAACGATAGTTGTTACGAAAGGGGAGGGAGCTTGGATTACGGATGTCGATGGAAATAAATATTTAGATGGAATGTCAGGATTATGGTGTGTGAACATCGGGTATGGGCGGACGGAATTAGCCGAAGTAGCTTACGAGCAAATAAAGGAGTTAGCTTACTATCCATTGTCACAAAGTCATATCGCTGCAGTTAAATTAGGGGAAAAGCTGAATGAAATGCTTGACGATGAGTATGTGATCTTCTTTTCTAACAGTGGTTCAGAAGCAAATGAAACGGCGTTTAAAATTGCTCGTCAATATCACAAACAAAACGGGGAACACCAGAGATATAAATTTGTTTCAAGATACCGTGCTTATCATGGAAATACGATGGGAGCCCTTGCTGCCACTGGTCAAGCACAGCGAAAGTATAAGTATGAACCGTTAGCTCCTGGCTTTGTTCATGTCGCTCCACCAGACAGCTATCGTTCAAATGATAAACAGGATGGTAAGCCGCATGAATTGGAATCGGTTCAAGCGCTGGATCGTACGATGATATGGGAATTAGGGGAAACGATTGCAGGTGTAATTATGGAACCGATCATTACTGGCGGAGGTATCCTGATGCCGCCGGATAATTATTTAAAAGGGGTAAAGGAAGTCTGTGAAAAGAACGGTGCACTTCTCATTGTAGATGAAGTAATTTGTGGTTTTGGCCGAACAGGAAAACTGTTCGGGTTTATGAATTATAACGTGAAACCAGACATTATTACGATGGCCAAAGGCTTGACAAGTGGTTACTTGCCCCTTTCCGCAACAGCGGTGCGAAGAGAAATTTACGAAGCATTTAAAGGTACGGAGGAATATGATTATTTCCGTCATGTAAACACGTTCGGAGGGACTCCTGCTGCTTGTGCATTAGCATTAAAAAACATAGAAATTATGGAAAAAGAAAATCTTACGGAACGTTCCTTCCAATTAGGCGAGCAGTTGAAATGTGAGTTAAATATGCTCCTAGAGGATCACCCGTATGTAGGCGATGTTCGAGGAAAAGGACTCCTTGTCGGCATTGAGCTTGTGAAAAATAAAGATACAAAGGAACCAATAAATGTAAATGTTGTGAATCAAGTCATTGCCAATTGTAAGAAAAATGGCTTGATTATTGGTAAAAATGGTGCAACGGTAGCGGGCTTCAATAATGTATTAACTCTAGCGCCGCCATTAAATCTTACGGATGATGATCTTACTTTTATTGTTAGAACTCTTACGGATGCTTTGTATGAAGTAGCGGGGATTGGTAAGAAGTAATAAAACTCTTTTTCGGTTAGTATGAGGAAGGTTAGAGGAAGTTAGGTTAATTATATTGTAAATTTGGAGGTGTACTATGCGTATTGGCATACCAAAGGAAATTAAAAACAACGAAAGTCGAGTGGCACTGACTCCATCGGGGGCATTAAATCTTATTCAAGCAGGACATGAAGTTTTTTTAGAAACAAGAGCAGGGGAAAAATCAGGATTTGATGATGAACTATATCGTGGAGTAGGAGTTACCATTGTTACCTCAGCAGCGGAAGCTTGGGAATGTGAAATGGTAATGAAAGTAAAAGAGCCGCAAAGGGTGGAATTTGACTATTTTCACGAAGGGTTGATTATATTTACTTATCTACATCTCGCAGCGGAACCGGAACTAACAAAAGCATTAATGGATAAAAAAGTTATTGCCATCGCTTATGAAACTGTTCAATTAGCTGATAATTCCTTGCCGCTTTTAACACCGATGAGCGAGGTTGCCGGAAGAATGGCGACACAAGTTGGTGCGCAGCAGTTGGAAAAAAGTAAAGGTGGAAAAGGGATTTTACTTGGTGGGGTTCCAGGGGTTAAACGAGGTAAGGTAACTATTATCGGTGGTGGTATCGTAGGAACGAATGCCGCCAAGGTTGCAATTGGGCTTGGTGCTGACGTGCAAATTCTCGATGTCAATGCGAATAGGTTGAGAGAGCTAGATGATATTTTTGGAACATCTATTCAAACTATTATGTCGAATCCTCACTCAATCAGAAAAGCATGTCAGGAATCAGATCTTGTAATTGGTGCAGTACTTATCCCAGGGGCAAAAGCACCTAAGCTAGTAGATGAAAAAACAGTTGCCCTTATGGAAGAGGGGGCTGTTATTGTTGATGTTGCGATTGATCAAGGGGGTATTTTCGAAACGGTTGACCGAGTGACGACGCATGCGAATCCAACCTACGTGAAGCATGGTATAGTCCACTATGCTGTTGGAAATATGCCAGGTGCAGTCCCCCGTACCTCAACCATCGCATTAACAAACGTCACTGTTCCTTATGCTTTACAAATTGCAAACAAAGGATATGAAAGGGCCTTTGCTGAAAACCCAGCACTTTTAAAAGGATTAAATGTTATCGATGGCATCATCACATATAAATCAGTAGCAGAATCTCAAAACCTACCATACACAGCATACGAGGGACTTTCCCCTGTTGCGTTTCAAGGTTAATTCATTGTGCATTAGGGAACAGACCCAATATCGATATATTGTGATAAATAAAGGTTATATTTGTAAAAATAAAACACTTAATTTTATGGATATGAAGGAAAAGGAGTAACGGGGTTTAAATGTGACCCCGTTACCCTTTTTTTAATTTTTTATTTTTGTTTAACAAGCAATAATATATTATTTGGCAACAGCAAACCTATTAAAAGGCTCCGATCCCATGAGCTACACATACATTTATATTAAATAAGTTGAAACAAAAATAAGAAGCTATAAAATTGATCAGTTAACAAGAAAACTAGCTCCATGTTTTACAACAATAAGTTCAATTATATAGCCAGAATGGTATCAATATTTAAGGAAGTGTAAAAAAATGAAATATTTAAACGAGGATGTGAATTATACTTTGACCAATGCTTGTTTATGCGAGACTGCAGGTTAAGTTGAAGAGGGGAATATATGAGTCTAGTTATACCCTAAATGTTTTTTTACATAATGAATAAAAAAATACTAAAAGTGTTTTACATAATGTAAATTGTATTGAATATTTAAATAATTTAAAATTATATTAATTATAATAATTGATTCTTGTTAGTTTAACGTTTTACTAAAACGTTAAACCAAAAAGAGGGTGTGAAAATGACAATAACTATTAAAGACATTGCTAATAAAGCAAATGTCTCAATTACAACAGTTTCGAGAGTATTAAATAATAAAAAAGGAGGTATTGGGGATGAAACTCGTAAAAGAATATTAAAAATAATAGAGGAACTAGATTATAGTCCAGATTCAATTGCAAGAAGTATGAAGACAAAGAAAACAAAATCAATAGGACTAATAATTCCAGACATACGTAACCCGTATTTTCCTGAGTTAGTAAGAGGAGTGGAAGAAGTTGCAAATAAATGCAAGTATAATGTCTTACTATATAACACCGATGGAAACAAAAATAAAGAATTAGAATCTCTAAGATTAATAAAAGAAAACAAAGTAGATGGAATTATATTTACAAGTTCAAATCCAGGTACATTCAATGAAAATAATAAATATTTTATTGAAAAAGATAGTCCAATTATTTTTATAGATAGAGAACCGGAGATTGAAAGTTATAGTGGTTTATTTCTGAACAATGAAAAAGCAGGGTATATTGCAACGAAGCATCTAATCGATTTAAATCACAAAAATATAGGTTGTATTACTGGTCCAAAACAGATACAAAATTCACAACAACGTTTAACTGGTTACAAAAAAGCTTTAAATGATGCTGGAGTAGATGTAAATGAAGACATCATCCTAAACGGGGATTATCAAATGCAAGGGGGATACGAGGCTGCAAAGAGACTAATTGAAAATAAAGCTGTAACTGCTATCTTTGCACTAAATGATTTAATGGCTTTTGGGGTATATAAAGCAGCGCAGGAGTTTGATGTGCAAATACCAAAGGAATTATCAGTTGTCGGTTTTGATAATCTTAGCTTTAATGAATTGTTAACACCTAAACTTACTACTATCGATCAAAATGTTTCTAATATGGGAAAAGTAGCTGCGAAGTTATTACTTAAGAAATTAGGTAGTGGTGGAGGAATGCAAAATAAATCTATTTACTTAGATCCTAAATTAATAATTCGTGAAAGTACTACATTCTATAAGATAGCAAGTAGTAGTTTTAAGTTAAGGAGGAGCAAAAATTTTGAAAAGACAAGTAATATTTGATTGCGATCCTGGTCACGACGATGCAATAGCTTTATTGTTGGCTTTATCTAATGAAAATCTTGACGTTAAATTAATAACCACAAGTGCGGGTAATCAAACACAGGAGAAAGTATTATTGAACACTAAAAAATTACTTAGTTTTATTGGAGTAATTGATATTGAAGTAGCAAGAGGTGCAGAGAAGCCTTTAATACGAGAATTAATAATAGCCGATAACATTCATGGTGAAACTGGTCTGGATGGCTCTGATTTGGGAACCCCACTTTTTGAAGAAAGCAAACGTTCTGCTTTAGAAGCCATGAGAGAGTTATTATCTGTAACTGAAGACAAATTGACAATCATCGCAACGGGTCCTTTAACCAATATTGCAATACTTTTATTAGCATATCCTGAATTGAAGGAAAAAATAGATTGTATTTCATTAATGGGTGGAGCCGCATTGGGAGGTAATTGGACACCGGCAGCCGAGTTTAATATTTATGTTGATCCAGAGGCTGCAAATATTGTATTTGAGTCTGGAGTTCCAATAATTATGAGTGGATTAGATGTCACAACCCAAGCGAGGTTATATAAAGAAGATATAGAAAGAATAAGGAATATCGGAAACAAAACTAGTAACATCATCGCACCATTATTGGACTTTTTTTCGGAGAATTCTCCACCGTATTACATGTCAAAGGATGGTTATTTTAAAGGAGCACACATGCATGACCCCTGTGCTGTTGCCTATTTAATTGATCCAACAATTTTTAATGGTATTACTTGTAATGTTTCTGTTGAGACCTCTGGTAAGCTCACAACAGGTACTACAGTTGTAGATGTAAATCAAAGAACTGGGAAGGTTAAGAATACAGAAGTTTTGTTTGAAATCGATCGGGAACGTTTTGTAAACATGTTGGTTTCAGCAATTGGTTATTATAAATAATAGAGGAACTAATAAGGTTATAAATTATCAGATATTAGTATATTTTCAAATGTGTGATGGAACAAAATTAGTTCTGGAATTAATAGGATGGGTGAGTACTTTGAACAAAATACTAGTGGTAGGCAGTTTAAATCTAGACATGGTATTGAAAATTTCTGAGTTTCCAAAAGTTGGAGAGACTATATCATGTAATGAATTTCTAAAAATTAATGGTGGCAAAGGAGCGAATCAAGCTGTTGCTGCAAGTAAGCTAGGTGCAGACGTTAGTATGATTGGGAAAGTAGGTTTTGGCAGTGAAGGCAGACAAATTCTTAATGGACTTGAAGAGGTTGGGGTATCGACAGCAGGGATTAATTTCGAGAAAGATGAAAATACCGGATTAGCCTTTATAACGGTAAATAATAATGGAGAAAATAAAATTATTATTTCACCAGGAGCCAATTACAAACTAAATTCTTCTGATGTTGATGAACATAAACAATTGATTGAACAGTGTGACTTATTACTTATCCAACTTGAAATCCCTATAGATGTAGTTGAATATACAGTCAAGTTAGCCTCGAGATTGGGAAAAAAGGTTATATTGAATCCTGCCCCAATGAAGATGTTTTCGGACCAATTATTAAGTAAATTATATACATTAATCATGAATGAAACAGAATTGGAAATAATGTCGGGGGAATCTGCGGCTAATGACAAAGAAATTGAACAAGCCGCTAACAAAATAAAGAACAAAGGCGTTGAAAAACTAATTATCACCTTAGGCAAAAGAGGATCTTTATTACTCAATAATGAGGAAACTGTTTTCATTCCAGCTTTTAAGGTAAATACCGTTGATACGACAGCTGCTGGGGACGCTTTTATTGCTGCTTTCTCCGTCGGTAAGCTAAAAGGTATGGATGACAGAAGTGCCATACAGTTTGCAAGTAAAACATCAGCAATAGTTGTAACTAAAGTTGGTGCCCAATCCTCATTACCAACATTAGTAGAAGTAGATCAATTTCAAGAAGCATTGTAGAGGAGGTGTTACTTTGCGTAAGCATATAAAAGTTTTTTTATAGGATTCACTTGATGTTGTTAATTAATATTTTTTTTTCAACTAAAAATTAGAGGGGTGTTAAATGTGAAATTTAGAATTGTACTTTTGATCTGTATTGGGGTAATGAGTGCCTTTTTGTTTGGCTGCTCAAATAATGCTTCGCAAAATGTAAATAATGATGTTTCTGAGAATGAAAACCAAAGCGAAAATCAAAATGACTCTGGTGAGACTCAAACGATAAGTATTTTAGCACATTCTAATTATGATGTGGGCTTAAGCAGTGTTATTGAGGCCTTTGAAGATGCCAATCCAGATATTGAAGTAAATTTGGAGCTTGCTCCATTTAATGAGTTGATGGAATCAATTGAAATTAGATTATCAGCTCAATCAACTGATATAGATCTATTATTTGTCGATGCTCCTCTAGTTGCTAACTATACACTTAAAGGTTATCTAGAACCGTTGGATAGTTATTTAAGCATTGATCCTAATGACGTATGGGTAGAATCGGCAGTAAACACAGTAACTTATAACAATGAATTAATGGCCGCCCCACTGAATAATTCAAGTATGGTGTTATTTTATAATAAAGAATTATTTGATAAAAAAGGGATTCCATACCCTGAACAAGACGATAGAATGACGTGGGAAGAATTAGTAGAAATTGCACTAGAATTAAATGATAGAGAAGATGGCGTGCATGGATTTACATTTGACCGTTTAGACCGTGCGTATCAATTGTTACCTTTAGCTGACAGTTTAGGAGCATCCATGTTAAGCGAAGACGGTTTAACATCAAAGGGTTATACTAACTCTCCTGTGGCAGTTGAAGCATTTACGTTTTATTATAATTTGTTTAATGAATGGAACATAAGTCCAAGAATTAGTGAAGAAGAATCAATCGATTATTTTACTTCTGGACGAGTGGCAATGTTTCTAGGTCTATCACATAGTTTACCTAGACTGATAGATTCCAATATTGATTTTGGAATTACATTACATCCATATTTCGAGGGGGGAGAAATTGCTACCCCTACAGGTTCATGGAGTATAGGTATATCTAAATATTCCGAGCAGAAAGAAGCTTCTGCAAAGTTTCTAAATTTCTTAACAGTTGGTGATGGCGCGGACATTATGTTTAAAGATGGAGGAATACTTCCAGTTCATTTAGAGTTAATTGATCATATAAAGAATGATCCATTTTATGATGAGTTCCCACACATTGCAACTCGAATTGCTGCACAAGAGTCAGAGGAAACAGCATCACCACGCCCATTAACTCCAGGCTATTTAGAATGGGATAGCAACATGAATAGGGCTTTACAAGATATAAAAAATGGAACGGATCCACAGGATGCCCTTGATGCAATTGTGGATGTTATTGACAGATTGCTAGAAAGATATGAAGGATATTAATAACTGATATTGTATTAAGAAATAACCAAATTCCACACCTTTACATGGAGTGTGGAATTTGGTGAAATTTCTTAATAAAGGGAAATATCTCAAAAAAATGCTATTAGGTTTGGGTGATGAGATGAAGTCTATTAAAAATATATCAACACCATATTTATTTTTACTACCAGCACTTATTGGATTGTTATTATTTAAAATTTATCCGATCTTTAGTGCGTTTTTGCAAAGTTTGTTTACTAGACAATTCCTAACAGTAGAACAAGTTTTTGTAGGATTTGCTAACTATTCATCGCTTTTTACAGACCCGGTCTTTTGGAATTCATTAAAAGTCACTGCTTATTTTAATTTAATCATAAATCCATTACAGGTAATTTTAGCATTTGGATTGGCGGTTTTATTAAATTACCAAATAAGAGCGATACCTATTTTTCGTGGAATAAATTTTATACCTGTATGTATCTCTATACCAACTGCAGCAATACTATGGGATATAATGTTGAGCCCTGAACAAGGGGTTGTTAACTCAATATTGATTTCATTAAATTTATCTCCACAACCTTTTCTAGCAAGTGATTCACAAGCTTTATTATCGTTAATAGCAATTGCGTCGTGGAGAGGTATTGGCTATTGGGCACTATTCTTTTTGGCAGGTCTGCAAGAAGTCCCTAAATCTCTTTATGAGGCTGCTTCTATTGATGGTGCTAATTTGTGGCAAAGATTTAAAAATATAACTTTTCCTATGATGAAAAGGCCGTTAACATTCGTTGTGGTTTCGGTGACAGTAGCAAACATGTTGCTTTTTTCACCTATGTATATATTAACAAGTGGAGGACCTAAACAAAGTACCAACGTACTTATGCTAGAAAGTTATAATAATGCTTTTTTATATTCTAATATGGGAAGAGCCAATGCAATAGTAGTTATAATTTTGTTGATTACACTAGTAGTCATTGCTATCCAATTCAAACTATTGAGACCTAAGCATTAATGAAAAGGAATGATTATCTATGAATAAAAGGTCACGAAACCCTTGGTTAATTTATTTCATCCATGTACTTATAGCGGCAATTGTTATATTACCATTAGCATTTGGCTTCGTATCATCCTTTAGACACCTTGATGATATATTTCGTTATATGTCACCAGTGACATGGAAAACTTTCATTCCAACTAATTTAACTTTGGAAGCTTACGTGAATTTATTTTCTATTAGAGGATTTGGGAGAGTACTATTCAATACTTTTTTTGTAACAACTTTAACTGTTATTTTTGGATTGTTTGTTTGTTCATTGGCAGCATTCGGATTAAGCGTTTTCAATTTTAAAGGAAGAAATATCATATTTGTTATAGTTTTACTTACTTTCATGATTCCAGAGGAGTCCATTGCAATCCCTTTGTATAGACTTGTAGATAGTCTAGGATGGATAAACACCTATTATGCTCTAATAGTCCCAGGTATAGCAAATGGGTTAGTTATATTTTTATATAGGCAATTTTTTATGGACATTCCAAAGCCATTACTAGAGGCAGCTAGAATGGATGGAGCATCGTGGTTCAAAATCTATTGGAGCATTGTTATGCCATTATCCAAACCGGTTACTGTAACAGCAAGTTTACTAATATTTATCCAACAATGGGAATCATTTATGTGGCCGTTAATAGCAACAAGAACCCAGGAATATCGTGTCATTCAGGTCGCTTTAAGTCATTTAAGAACAGAAACAGGTACTTATTGGAATGAATTATTTGCAGCAGCTTTGATATCAGTAATTATTCCTGTATTAATCTTGTTACCATTACAAAGATATTTTGTACAAGGTATTACAAATACAAGTACTAAAGATTAAATAATCTATTACACATAGGGAGGCTTAACGTGGTGGAAAAAACAAGGCTTAGTGTTAATTTAGAACGTCTTAAAAAATATATTGATGCAAGTGCTAATATTGGAACAATACCAGGGAATGGAGTATCACGATTGGCATTATCAAAAGAAGATAAGGAAATGAGATTAATATTTGAGGATTGGATGAAAGAAGCCGGCTTAAAAGTAAGAGTTGATGATTTTGGGAATATGATTGGTAGAAGAGAAGGTAAAGAAAATAAGTCTCCGGTTGTTCTTGGGTCTCATTTAGACACTCAACCAAATGGGGGTAGATACGATGGAATACTTGGAGTTCTCTCTGCACTTGAAGTAGTAAATTCTCTAAATGACAGTAATATAGAAACATTAAGACCAATTGAGATTGTTAATTTTACTAATGAGGAAGGTGCTAGATTTGAGCCACCCATGTTAGGGTCAGGAGGAACTTCTGAATGTTTAGACAAACAATATGTATATAATCAGAAAGATACAGAGGGAAGAAGATTTGAAGAAGAATTGGAAGAGATAGGTTATAAAGGAATTCCAGCAAACAGAATAAAAAACATTTTTTCTTTTATTGAACTTCATATAGAACAAGGACCAATACTAGAAAGCGAAGGAAAATCTATCGGGGCAGTAAATGGGATACAAGGTATGGCATGGCTAGAGGTAAAGGTAACTGGTGAATCAGATCATGCAGGTACAACTCCCATTAATCATAGAAGGGATGCGTTAGTAGCAACCTCTAAAATGATTGTAGGGATAGAGGAAATTGGAAGAAAAACTAATGCAAAAACTACAGTGGGCCGGTTAACTATGCGTCCGAACGTAGCAAATTGTATACCAGAAGAAGTGATTTTTTCCGTAGATATTAGGCACGATTCTAATACAAAAAAAGTAGAATCAATTAGAATGATAACAGAATTGCTAAATAAATTGGCCGTAGAACAAAATGTTTCAATTAATATCGAACCCTTATGGGATATAGATGCAACGATATTTAATCCATATCTAGTAGATTTAATTAAAAATACAGCAGAGGAATTAGAATATGAAGTAATGGATATTATAAGCGGCGCAGGACACGATGCAAAATATATTAATAGTATAGGTCCTACTGCGATGATATTTGTTCCAAGTGTTAATGGAAAAAGCCATCATGAATCAGAACTGACACATGATAAAGATATAGAAAAGGGTGCTAACACTTTACTTAATACGGTATACCAGCTATCTATGATGGAAAATGAGATAATTTAAAAAGGCTACCTTTTATTGAGGAATTACTGCAAAGATCTAGTCGTTAATAAAACTCTTTTAAAGTTGCTTATAGCAAACTAATATAGTTTATAATGTTTAATCACTTAATTCATACTATCCCTGCCCTCATCTTTGAAACAAAGGGCGGGGCTTCTTGTTGTCTATGATTAATCAACACATCCTACAACACGAAACTCACTCTCCTAAAATAATCCCATCGAACCTTAGCAAAGAGGGAGAGGTATCACTTTTATAAGGTATAGAAGAAACTCGTCAAAATGAGCTCATTATCTACTTAAAGGTATGGGCTTATTTTTTTAGCTTATCTAAACAAAAGAACCGTCCCTTCGCTCCACTCCGTAAACTCAGCTCCTGCAAGGGGTTTTATAATAGAACTAAAATAATGTCAACATTTCATAGTGCCTGTCACCACACGGGTTTTTCTAGATTTTGTAAAAAGTATAGTAAATAAAAGAATGGGTTGTTAACTAAGTAAATGAATGAAAAAGAGAAGCACAGGAATAGTTCCCTGTACTTCTATGCTTTAATTAACTAACGATACTATTACTATCAAAGAGAGCAAAGAGTAACCGTTCTTTTTGTCCCGTAATCTTTTGTATATAAAGATTGTCAAAATGCCTATTAACAAAGCCATTAAGCATGCGAACGGCCTGCATAACCTCAATCCTTTGGTAGATTTCTGTTATTCTATCATTTTTAACAACCGATTTCCTCTTGGCTAATAATTTCTCCTATTCGCCTGGAGAAAGTTCCTCTGAATCTTTTAGTACTCGATGAACATAATGTTCTATAACTTCATTACTACAAGTAGCAATTACATCTGCATTGTTAACTTGACCGATTGGAGAGTATGCTAAGGTGCTCAAGATTTGATTTTCTGCACTACTCATCGTCTCTCTTAAAAATGTAGATAATGTAGGTGTTTTGTCTTCTACAAGTAAACGGGTATTACCTCGATCATTTATCCTTCCTTATATGATTTTCTTCATTATAGTAGATGGGCCGGTACAAACATTGGTAAGGAATTCCGACGTAATCGGTATTGAATTTGAATAGCCCCTCTTAAAAAACGAGGATGCTATATTATTTTAACTCTATTAAAATAAAACATCTGTCGTCCATCGTACGATATTCATCCCCTTGTTTTTCCAAGGTTAATAGGATTTGTTCTTTGATTTCGTCAAGGGAGGAGGAGGAATTCTCCATTAATAAAGTACATAGACGGTCCGGTTCCAGGGGTTCCGATACGCCATCAGTAAAGAGTAGTAGCTTTGCTCCTTTTGTATAGGACAGTTGCGTTGTTTTGAAGTTAATTCCCTCGAATGTTCCAATGGGAGGTGTTGTTGATTTAAGCTCTTGTTGTTCTCCACTTGGGACTTGGTAGATAGGGGAAGGATGACCTGCGTTGATATAGTCGATGGCCTTCTTTTCCGTATCAATGAAAAGGTAAATGACTGTGCAGTAGTGCCATGTATCATCTATGTTATTAAATAAATGGTGCAAATAGTTATCTAATTCTTTCATTACTACATCAGCTGGAATACCTTTCGTTATTAATCGATGGAATAAGGATTGGAGGGACATGGTTATGAGTGCCGAAGAAATACCATGCCCCATCACATCTAATAATATGACCCCATAATGATGCTTACTAATTTGATAGAATCCGTAGATGTCTCCAGACAAAATGCTAGATGCCCGATAATAAGAGGTAATGTCTATTTGGTCATTAGAAATGTCATCAGATAGTGATGCTTCCTGAATCTTTTTGCTAGGTTTAGTTCCCTCTGTGTATCTAGCTTGAATTGTTGATTTTGTTTATTTACCTCTAATAGTTCCTCTTGCTTCTTTTATGTCTGGGTCTGATTCTATTTCAAAATGAGACAACAACTCCATTTGTATTACAGTGTTGATAATAAGAGTATATTCATTTTCTATAGCTTGTGTAATATAGGAAACAGCATCAGGGTATCCCATTTCATGAGATGCCTAGATATTGTTGTCAATTAAGATACGACTCACGACTCATCCTCCTGCTCGTATTCTCTATTGGCAATTCGGATGGTTTCTTTTATACCTTCTACGGTAAAACGCTCGGTACTACCTGCTAGCTTTTCTTCCTTAGTTAAACGTTTTTTTCCAGTTGTCTCTTCAATAACCTTCTTTAAATGCTCTCCTCCAGTAGCTATTTGGACAGCAAAACGAGGATTTTTAGCATAAAGCTTTTTTCTTAATATATGCTCTTTAATTATATTCTGTGTTGTAGTGGGTTCATATAATGCTCTTCCTCGACTTCTAACTAAAGGCCTCTTAGTATTCATTATATCCCTTCTTCCCCCTAGGTTATAACTATAATATCATCCTCAAAATGTACGCGTAAATAATGCATATGGAAATCTAAAATGCTAACCAAGTAACTTATTTTATAAACATATTAAATTAGAACTCCCATTAAATAACCTGCCTGTAGCCTCACCTTTTGTAAATCTCTGGGGGAGAGGTTAGTCGGTACTTTATGTGGATTATGTCCCCCCTTTCCCTCGATGAAGCTTCATAATGGAGTTTTTCTAGGGGAAAAAAAGGGTTTATGAAAGGAGAATAAGGGACATGGCTTTCTATTCTAACTCTCTCTCTGATGGAATATGGTGTAGTAAATAGTTTCCATTGATTGGAGGGGGCCTATGATTTTTTCTGTGATTAATTATAAGGGTGGCGTTGGGAAGACAACGGTGACGGCGAATGTGGCAGTGGAGTTAGCTCGTCGAGGGAAGAAGGTATTGCTTATTGATCTTGATCCGCAAACGAATCTTACGTTTTCCTTTATTAAGGTGGATGAGTGGAAACAGGATTTTCAGGATCGGACGATTAAGAAGTGGTTTGATGCGTTTATTGATAATGACCAGGAACTGAACTTGCATGATCTGGTTATTCGGCCCTTTCGAGTGAATGAGCGGTTAAGGGAGTTGAAGTCGTTGGGAACGGTGGATTTAATCTCCTCTCATTTAGGGTTGATCAATGTGGATTTGGAGCTGAGTGCGAAGCTTTGGGGCGGGAGTGAGCGGACCAACCGCAGGAATTTCTTGGTGGTTTATACTCGGTTAAAGGAAGGGATTAAGCAACTGGAAAATCAGGGTTACGATTATATTTTCGTTGATTGTCCTCCTAATTTTAATGTAGTTACGAAAACGTCGATTGTGGCTAGCAATCAACTGTTGATACCGGCAAGGCCCGATTATTTATCCACCATTGGCATCGAACAGCTGCAAAAACATGTTAGGGAATTAATAGTGGACTACAATAATAAACTAGCAAAGGATCATTTAAGCGGTGAGTTTGAGGAGATTGCTCCTGTTGTGGCAGGTGTTATTTTTACGATGGTGGAGAAGCGCAACAATGAACCGATCTCCGCCTTACGACACTATATACATCAAGTAAAGGGTTTGGATATTCCCACATTTGATACGGTTGTACGGGAAAATAAAACGGCCTATGCCAATGCACCAGAAGAGGGTATTCCCGTTGTCCTTCAGCCTTTGAGTGGAGATACTTACGGAAAAATTTTGTTGGAATTAAAGCAGTTGACGAATGAGTTACAAGATCGTCCGTCGAGACTGACAGGGGGAGGAGACCAATGAAATCCGAGGTACTAGATGTGTTGAAGGTCATGACTGCAACATTAAGTAGGTTAACAGATCAGGAAGTGGAAAAACTAGTGAACGGTGAGGCTAAATTAGTTTACAGTGAAAATAAAGTTGCTGGTGTGGAGAGAGGGGAAAAGGTAAATCCAACGAATCCACTCATTGCTCAGTTAAAGGAGACCACCAATCGTGGGGATGCAACAAGGCTTTTATCTCGAAAGGGAATCCTAAAAAAAGACCTTATCGATCTTGCTACGGTGCTAAATATACATATTAATAAGAGCAGTAATAAAGCAAAAATCATTGAAAAAATTGTGGAAGCAACAGTGGGAGTTACGTTACGGTCCAATGCCATCAAGGAAACATCGATTGGTAGGAAATGATGGTGGAGTGGGATGTGGGTTGAAGGGCCCCTGTCACCACCCGGGTTTTGTCGATTGCTTATACCCGAAGTTTACTCGCATAGATATTTTAGAATCGATAAATAATAAATTATAGAAGAAACTCGTCAAAATGAGCTCATACCTAATCCAAGGTATGGGCTTATTTTTTTGAACACTTTTAGCTTATCTAAACAAAAGAACCGTCCCTTCGCTTCACTCCGTAAACTCTAAACCTGTAAGGTTTTCGTAATAGAACTAAAATAATGTCAACATTATCTTTGACGAAATCGTATTTTCATTAGATTGAGAATGGTATGTAGGCGCTTTAAAATAAAAGCAAGGAATTATTATTTTATCAAAATTCATACAGGAGGTAAGAAAATGGCGAATTCACAAGGTTCATTCCGTGCCAAAATTCAACGTTTTGGCAGTTATTTAAGTAGTATGATTATGCCGAATATCGGGGCCTTCATTGCATGGGGGTTAATTACAGCGTTATTTATTCCAACAGGTTGGATCCCAAATGAGCATTTAAGTGAACTTGTTGGTCCGATGATCATTTATTTACTACCACTATTAATCGGTTTCACAGGTGGTAAATTAGTGTATGACGTCCGTGGTGGGGTTGTGGGTGCCACAGCTACGATGGGGGTTATCGTAGGAGCAGACATTCCAATGTTTATTGGAGCCATGATCATGGGTCCTTTAGGGGGCTTCTTAATTAAGAAACTTGACCAGGCATTAGAAGGTCGTGTGAAATCTGGTTTTGAAATGCTAGTCAACAATTTCTCTGCCGGTATCTTAGGGGGAATCCTTACGATTCTAGCTTACGTGGGAATTGGTCCAACTGTTTACGGATTAAGCCGCGCTCTAGCAGCGGGTGTTGAGGTTATTGTGGATGCAGGCTTGTTACCACTAGCAAGTATTTTTATCGAGCCAGCAAAAGTAATGTTCTTAAACAATGCCATCAACCACGGTATTTTAAGTCCATTAGGAATAGAGCAGGCAGCAAGCACAGGAAAATCAATCCTATTTATGTTAGAAACAAATCCAGGACCTGGTTTAGGTATCCTATTGGCGTTCTGGTTCTTCGGTAAAGGGATGGCGAAGAAGTCTGCACCTGGTGCAACGATTATTCACTTCTTCGGGGGAATTCACGAAATTTACTTCCCTTACATTTTAATGAAGCCAACGTTATTACTTGCCGTTATTGCAGGTGGTGCAAGTGGTGTATTCACCTTCACACTATTTAATGTCGGTCTAGTGGCTACTCCTTCACCAGGAAGTATCTTTGCTTACATGGCGATGACGCCTAGAGGCGACTATTTTGGAGTGCTAGCAGGGATTGTTATTTCTACAGCAGTAACCTTTGCGATAGCTTCTTTAATCCTAAAGGCTAGCAAGAACAAAGGGGAAGTAGATCTTACTTCTGCTACAGCACAAATGGAAGAAATGAAAGGGAAGAAAAGCCAAGCTTCTGCACACTTAACAGCTTCAGCTGAAAATGTGGAAGTGAAGAATATCAATAAAATCATCTTTGCTTGTGATGCTGGTATGGGCTCTAGTGCAATGGGAGCATCCATTTTAAGGGATAAAATCAAGAAGGCTGGTTTAGATGTGAATGTAGCGAACACTTCTATTAATAATTTGCCAGAAGATGTAGACTTAGTCATTACCCATAAGGATTTAACGCAACGAGCAAAAGAAAAGCGTCCTCAAGCAGAACATATTTCTGTGGAGAATTTCTTAAGCTCCCCTGAGTATGACAAACTCGTTGAAAGATTAAAAGATGCATAAGAGGATATAAAAAAGTTGCGGTGCTTGCCTTCCATGGTAAGCCCGTAATTTCCTTTTATTTTTCAGGATGTGTTAAAGGATTGTGTTAGCGTTGATGGGAGCAAAACGCAAACATTACGTTTAACATTGCTTTTTTTAAGGGGAAATAGGGTTACCATTCCTAAGATGGAAGGGAATGTGAAATAAAATCACGCTGGAGTGATTTATCATGATTTATGTATCTGCAAGAGATCGGCAAATACTTGAAATATTAATGAATGAATCGGAAGAAGTGACCATCCATGAGATTGCCCAAGCCCTTGATGTGAGTGAACGAACGATTCATCGAGATATAAGTAATATGACGCCTCTTCTTGCTCCTTTTAACGTGAAAATGATTAAGAAAACGGGAAAAGGGATTTATCTAGAAGGGACGGAAAAGGATATTTTAAGGCTTAAAAAAGCGATTCAAGAAGTGAAGTATCATGATTTTTCCCCTAATGAACGATATGTTTTGATCGCATGTAAGCTGTTAGAGGCTTTTGAGCCGTTAAAGCTGCAGACCTTTGCGACTGATTTAAACGTAACGGTTGCTACGATCAGCAATGATCTGGAGAAAGTTTCTGAATGGTTATCTAAATTTAACCTGAAGGTCGAAAAGCGCAGGGGCTATGGTATTGAAATCAAAGGGTTAGAGTCAGACAAGAGAAGAGCCATTAGCAGCATTTTGGCCGAAAACTTTAACGAGTCAGACCTGTTAAATTATATAAAACTAAATTTTCATTATTCAAAAACAGACGTAAGTAAAGCTATTTCCGAGCATCTGCTTGGGTTTATCAAACCGGAAAAGCTTGAAATCGTTGAGTCTGCAGTAGATAAAATCAATCGGGAGCTTCCTCATCCCATCGCAGATTCTGCCTATATCGGTCTGGTGGTTCACTTAGCTTTAGCTCTTGAAAGAATTCAAAAAGGGGAAAAGATCACGATCAATTCCCGATTATTGTCGGAGCTGCAAGGACTAAAGGAGTATCAGTTTGCAGAAAAGCTGGCACAGTATCTAGAGGAAACGATTTCCGTTACGATTCCAGATGCGGAAGTTTGCTATATTACGATGCACCTCCGTGGAGCAAAGCTTAGAGATGAGGGGAAGCTAGACATAGAGGATAAGAACCTGGATACGGCCATTAAGGTAAAAAAATTAATCACTGCTGTAAGCAAACGGTTAGATATTGATTTAACGAAAGATGATAGTCTTTTTCAAGGGTTAATCACGCATCTTGGCCCGGCCATGTACCGATTAGAACAAGGGATGGCCATTAATAACCCTATTTTAGAAAAAATAAAAAATAACTATCCTACGTTGTTTACAACGTTGAAAGAGTGTACCGCAGAAGTAATGTCCAAAATCAAGGTGCCTGAAGCGGAAATTGGTTTTCTCGTATTGCACTTCGGGTCGGCCATTGAACAACAAGGGAAAGACCGCAAGCTCAATGCTGTCGTTATTTGTTCCACGGGAATTGGAACGTCGAAAATGCTAGCCAGCCGGTTGCAAAAGGAATTCCCTAACATTGACAAGGTGAAAAACATTTCTTTATTTGACCTGGATAAGATGAAGCTGGATGAAATAGATTTGATCATTTCTACTTTACCTTTAGGGAACGTAGAGCTAGATTATATTGAGGTAAATCCAATCCTTTCCCCTGAAGATGTGAAGAGGATCACAGAGTATTCCAGGCGGAGGCTTCGACATTCCATCCTTTCTGCTGGGAAAGAGGTGGATATCAAGAAGGAAATGCCTCCTTCCCTTAATCAGCAGGAAGCCATTGATTACATGAAACAGATGAGTGTTACGCTGCAAACAACAGCGATCCTTTTGGAAAACTTTAAGGTATATCATGGGAAGGAGCTTGCCGGTTCTACTAATTGGGATGCCATTGGAGAGGTTCTTGCGAAGCTGCAAGAGAAAGACCTTATTTTGGATCAAAAGGAAGTACTTCGCATGTTAAAAGCGAGGGAGGAACTGTCTGGTATAGGGATTCCAACTACTCAGATGGCCTTGTACCATACGAAAAGTGATCGTATTCGTCAGCCGATATTTTTGATTATCGAGTTGGAGCCATCAGCCTATACGGAAATAAAAGCCATGGATGGTTCCACCATTACGTTAAAATCTATCTTATTGCTTCTTGCCCCACAAGAGAGTGAGGAAGGGGTCCTGCAGCTACTAAGTTATATTAGCTCGATTATTATTGAAAACGAGGAGAGTATGGCATTATTTCAATCGGGGGATGAAGAGAAACTATCCTCGTTCTTGTCATACAAGCTTACTAATTACTATAGAGAACAACTAGAGAAAGGGAGTTAATCAAATGAATCAAGAAATTTTACCAAAGGAAAATATATTATTAAATGTAACTATTGAGTCCAAAGAGGAAGCGATTCGTAAGGCAGGGGAAGTCCTTGTAAAAGGCGGCTATGTGGATGCTGGCTATATTGAAAAAATGCTGGAAAGGGAAGAGCTAACCTCTACTTATATGGGAAATGGAATCGCCATTCCCCACGGGACGGAGGATGCAAAGAAAAACGTAAGGAAATCAGGTATTTCTATCCTGCAAGTTCCCAACGGTGTGGACTTTGGAAATGGGAATGTAGTAAAAGTAGTTTTTGGAATTGCAGGGAAAGACAATGAGCATCTCGATCTATTATCGAAAATCGCGATTACGTGCTCCGATGAGTCCAATATCCAAAGAATATTAGATGCTTCCACGGAAGAGGATTTATTGGCTATCTTCAAGGAGGAGGACTAAATGTTAGGGGTACACTTTGGAGCGGGGAATATCGGAAGAGGTTTTATCGGAAAGCTATTATCCGAAGCCAATTATCGTACTTGCTTTGTTGATGTGAACGAAGAAATTATTCGTTTGCTTAATGAAAAAGAAAGCTATCAAGTTTTTTACGCGGAAGAAGAAAAACGAAGCTTTACCATCACGAATGTTTATGGGATTAACTCTGCTACCAACCCAGATGATGTGGTGGAAGCTATTGCATCAGCAAACATTGTCACAACGGCCGTAGGAACAAACATCCTTCCTATCATTGCCAAGCTCATTGCTAGAGGGCTAGTGAAAAGAGTGGAAGAAAATAATCAACCACTAAACATCATTGCTTGTGAAAATGCCATTGGTGGAACGGATATTTTAAAGAAGGCCATCTTATCGGAGTTGGATGGGGAGTATCACGAGAAGGTACTAGAAATGGTTGGCTTCCCTAATGCAGCGGTGGACAGAATTGTACCCAATCAAACGCAAGAGAATCCCCTTGATGTCATGGTGGAACCTTTCTTTGAGTGGGTGGTAGAAAAGAAAGCCATTAAAGGAGCCGTACCTCCCATTGAGGGCATTCATTATGTGGATAATTTAAACGCCTATATTGAAAGAAAGCTCTATACGGTAAATACCGGGCACGCTGTCACAGCCTATCTCGGTTACTTAGAGGGGAAGAAGACAGTACAGGAGGCTCTTGAAGATTCGGAGATTAGGAATGCTGTTTATAAGGCCCTTAGGGAAACGGGTAAGTTAATGGTAGATAAATACGATTTTGACCAACAAGCACATGAAGCCTATATTGAAAAAATCATTGGTCGCTTTACCAATCCGTTTATTATTGACGATGTAACCCGAGTGGCAAGAAATCCAATCAAGAAGCTAGGCTACAACGAACGCTTAATTAGTCCAGCCCGCCAGCTGTTAGAACGAGACATTTATCCAGAAGGACTGCTGGTTGGAATTAAAGCCGCCTTGCACTATAACTTTGAAGGAGACGAAGAAGCCGTGGAGCTCCAACGGAAAATCAAGGAGCAAGGTGTTCAAAAGGCACTAGCGGAGATATCTGGAATAGAAGAGGACAGCCCAATTGTGGTTGGGTGCCTGTAGTACCTGTCACCACCCAGATTATGTCAATAGATTTTGAATTTAGTACCTGCAGTCAGATTATATGACTGTGGGTATTTTTTTGTACGATTCTTTTGTTAGAGGTGGAACGTTTGTTGGTTTTATGTGAATTTCATTGATAAAATGAAAGGTAACTATGTAAGGGGAGAAGAACATACTAATATCGGAGATTAGAGTGAATAGTGGAAGGAGGATTTTATGATGGAGAAAGTAACCCCGTTTTTAATGTTTCAGGATGGCAAGGCAGAAGAGGCAATGAATTTTTACACATCAATCATCGAAGACTCTAGAATTACCAACATTGTTCGGTACGGAGCTAATGAAAGTGGTGATGAAGGAACGGTCATGCTCGCTCATTTTGAATTGAAGGGTCAAGAATTTATGTGCATAGACAGTAATATAAAACATGAATTTTCCTTTACACCGTCCTTCTCGATTTTTATTACGTGTTCTACAGATGAAGAACTGGAGAGTTTATATCAACAACTACTATACGGTGGACAAGCCCTGATGCCATTAAATAATTATGGTTTTAGTAAAAAATTTGGCTGGATTAACGACAAATTTGGAGTTTCGTGGCAACTAAATCTACCTAGCTAATATGGAGGGTTTACCCATTCTTTATATATACTGATTGAACCGAACGATTGAAGGCGGTTAGTGGAGGATAACATTTTTTTGAGGAAGTGATTTAACATGGAAGTTTTTGTACAGTATTTAAGAAGGTAAATTACGAGTTACTTGAAAAAATCATAGCATTTAATATTCAGGATAAAGCAGATTGTACAAGTTTTTGGCGGCAGTAGTGCGTGCCTGTCCCCACCTGTTTAGTTTTTAGAAAATTTTGACTACAAATGTTTGGTATTATATTATATTTATAAGTTTAATTGCTTTTTATATAAAAAGTACTGGCATTAAAATAAGCAATACGGATAATGTTGAGTAAATATTTCATTTTTCCTTATTAAAATCAGCTGGGGGAATAGTATGAAGATGAATATCCAAGTGAATGAAAAGAGAATCTATGGAAAAAGAAATCAAATGATTTATGGGCATTTCATCGAACATTTTCACAGGCAGATTTACGATGGTATTTACGATCCGGAGTCACCTTTGGCAGACGAAGATGGATTTCGTACGGATATCATGGAAGCGATGAAAAGAATTCAGATTCCTATACTAAGGTGGCCGGGTGGTTGTTTTGTATCCTCTTATCATTGGAAGGATGCAGTGGGTGATGAAAGAAAGCCTTTCTTTGATAAAGCATGGCGTGTCGAAGATCCCAATACATTTGGCACAGATGAATATATTAAAATGTGTAAAAAGATTGGCTGTGAACCTTATATTTGTACAAATGCAGGAACAGGAACAGCAGAAGAAATGAGTGATTGGGTTGAATACTGCAATTTAGAGAATGAAGGCCAGTATGCAAAATGGAGAATACAAAATGGTTATGTTGAGCCGTACAATGTGAAGTATTGGAGTATTGGTAACGAGAATTATGGTTTTTGGGAAATAGGAGCGAAATCAGCAGAAGAATGGGGACGTTTAGTCCGAGAAGCGGCAAAAATGATGAAGCATGTGGATCCACAAGCAGAACTTTCTGCTGCAGCACTTTCGGATGTAGATTGGAATGTTAATTTGCTGAAAAATTGCGGTGAGTTTTTAGATTGGATTTCTATTCATGAATATTGGGATATGGTTCCGGAGAAGAATGATTTAGCAACGTATGAACAATGTATGGCGTACACTGTACGTATTGATCATGCAGTAGATGAAATGAGAGGCCTTCTAAAGGCGATGAAATTAGATAAGAAAATAAAAATAGCCTTTGATGAATGGAACCTTAGAAGCTGGCATCATCCAAATGTACATACGATTAAACAAGGAATTGATAAAAAGGATTATCTAGATCCCCGAGATAAAAATGATGACAACAGCCAATATACGATGGCAGATGCCATTTTTACAGCAAGCTTCTTAAGTGCCATGAATCGGAATTGCGATATTGTAGGTATGGCTAATTTTGCACCTATCGTCAATACGAGAGGTTGCATTTACAGTTATTCGGAAGGAATTGTTCTCAGAAGTACCTACCATGTCTTTGATTTATATGTGAATTATCTTGGAGATACGATTATTGATATATGGTCTGAAGAGTTCCCTACCATGAAAGTGACGCATAAGAATGGAACGGAAATGGAGTTAGAGACCATTGACATACTTGCTACAAAATGGTCAGATAAACCAGGTCTCGCTTTATCCGTTATTAATAAACATCCGGTAGAAAGCCAAAAAATAAATCTTTCCATTTCGTGTGAGGGAAAAAAGGTAGATTTATATGGGATTAGTGGTGAAACCCCTGATTCCTACAACGATGTTAATAAAAATGAGGTAACTATTTTTAAAGAAGATCTTGGGGATTTTAAAAGTAATATGGAAATAGAAATAAAGCCTCATTCCGTTAATATCATACAAGTAATTTAAAGTCCGGTGTACAGATGATGAACAAGCAAATAGAAATAAAGGGCATGGAGTAATTCAAACTCCATGTCCTTATTTTAGGTGAAAAAATTATATTATGAGTTTGTCTACGTTTTACAAATTTGCCCCTACAAAACATCGATTAATTCCGTATACCTCTGATTCATCTCTGGATTAATAAAGGCTAAGGATTTTCCTACTTGATAAACTATATTACGAAATATATTACTAGAAAACGGTGGCCTTTTTTAATATCTTGATCACTTTACTATACTAGGCACCATCCTAACGTTTCCGCCAAGTTTTTTTTGAGATGACGACGGTGGTTCCTTGTATTGAAGGGTTTAAAAGGTTGAAATAGTAACCATATGAAAAGAGGGGCTCTAATAACTTGAGCCCCTCCATTTGATGTGTACTCCTATTAATTAATTACTCTTTTTACTACTAATCCAATTGAATCTAACAATAGTAACGCTCTTCCAGTAGTTTCTTATTATCTCACCAGTGTAGATTGAAAAACTTTAATTTTTGCTTCGGTTTGGTATTAGGAGTTCAGGTTTGCCCGCTTCTTCAGGTTTACCTGGAACTACAGGTGGATTAGGTTTGCCTGGTTGTTCTGGTTTACCTGGAACTACAGGTAGGCAAGGCTTGCCTGGTTGTTCAGGTTTACCCGGAGCTACAGGTGGACAAGGTTTGCCTGGTTCTTCAGGTTGAACCATTGATAAGCGTAATACCCCGAATCGAGACGTATTTTGGAAAGATTGTCCAGTTGGGTCATTCCAAATTGCTACGCTGTCTCTTGAACCATTACCATTAGCATCATCATTAACTTGGAAATCAAATCCAATAATCGTTCCTTCAGTTGGATCGATCTCTGTAAATTTAATTGCTGCTTCAACGATATAACCTTCGTCCGTTAGACGTGTTGCTGTTTCAAACGTACTTGCGCTTGCAAACCCATTGTAACTTTGTTCATTAGCAAAGTTTACACGGAATTGCCCATCATCCGATTGGTAGTATTCTGTTTTCGCATTGTTTTGATCAATGAATATTTCGACAGAATCCTGTTCCCAAACATTTCCGCTTGCTTTTGATAATAATGGGTCGCTGACTTCTGCAAATACGTATAAGTATTCTTCATCCCACAGTGTACGAACGGTAGCAGTCGCTCCATCTGAACCTTCGACCCATGTACCTGTGTAGATTTCAAGTGCATCTTGCCAAACGTCATCCAGTTCTGCATCAATAACCGGTGTACCATAGAATGCTTCTGTAACTTTTACTTCTGGAAGAAGGGTTAATTCTCCATAGTTTACATTCTCCTCTTGGCTGTGAGTTGGGTCATTCCAAGAAAGTAAGTTACCTGTCTCTGCATCCGTTATTCTTACGTCAAATGCAAGCTTGTCGTTTACTTCTAGTGAACCTTCTAACGCAACTGCTGCTTCAAGGAGATACCCACCATCAACTTCAACAACAGATTGTACAGCTGATTCTTCGCCACGAGTAAATGTCACATGAACATCATTAACAAATACCTCTACACTGTCATTTTCATTTACAGTTGCATCAGTAACTTCTGCTAATACGTATAAATGATTCTCATCCCATGTAGTACGGAAGGTTGCGGAAAATTCTTCCCCAGCACCAATTACTGTTGGAGATATTGTTTCCCATAATAAATCTACTTCTCCATTAATTATAGGAGTACCGTAGGTTGCATTCGCTTCTTTTGTTACAGCAGGTAAACGTGAAGGGTCAACAAGTGCCCAGAATGCTAACTTCGGCTGTAAATTTTGGTCAAACACAAATGGGGCATTTTGACGTGGAATCGGACGGTTCGTTAACCAAGTATGGTCATCTCCAATTCCCCAGAATGTTACATTACTTATGGAATCACTTAGTCTAACAAACTCATTAAAAAGCTCTTGATAGCGATACGCCTGTAATAAAAGTACTTCATCTGGAATGTCATCGAACGTTTCATATACAGTTGTGTTATCTGTATAAATACTCATATCTAGCTCTGTGATTTGAATATCAAATCCTTCATTGGCAAATAACTCGATTGACTCTGTTATTTGATTAATATGAGGATTACGGATATTAACATGGGTTTGGTGTCCAACACCATCAATCGGAACACCTTCTTCTGTTAATTCCATCACTAAATCAAAAAGAGCATCTCTCTTTGCTGGTTCGTGAGTATTGTAATCATTGATGTACAGCTTAGAATCATCGTTAAATTCATCTAATACGCTCTTAGCGGTATTAAAAGCTACTTTAACAAAGTCTTTTCCAGTTAATCTGTACCATTCACTATTGCGCATTCCATTTGGTCCATTTACATCAATTACTTCATTTACAACATCCCAAGAATCAACTACTCCAGGGTGATTTTCCATGACATGTCTCACTACTGTATCTACGTGTGTTTCAACGCGATCCAGAACAAGTTGTTTATTTTCTTCATTAGCTTCTAATGGAGTTCCATTTTCATCCTGGTGGAACCAACCGGGAGATTGACTATGCCAAAGGAGAGTGTGGTATCGCATGGTTTTTCCATTTTCCTTCGCATAATTCATCATTTCATCAAGACGCTCAAAATTAAATTCACCTTCCCTTGGTTGAATATACAACGGCTTCATTATATTTTCAGCAACAATACTATTGTAATGTTTGTCTAACATTTCACCATGTACGCCTCCCATTTGGTAAGGCTCAATGGCAGCACCGATTTGGAAATGCTCTGTAAAGAATTCACTTAATGAAGGGATTTCTTCATCAAAGTTCACAATTGCCCAATATGCAGGTTTTGCTTGTAAATGGTGATCGAATACAAATGGAGCATTCGTACGTCCTTCTACTGGGAAGTTATGAAGCCATGTATGATCATCGCCGATTCCCCAGAAAACAACACTGCTAATATAATCACTTAAACGTCTAAATTCACTAAATAAGTGGCCATAACGCTCTGCTTGAATTTCAAAGATTTCACTAGGAATATTATCAAAACCATCAAAGTTTTGATTGTTATTCGTGTAAATACTAACATCAAGCTCCGTAATTTCATTGTCTAAGCCAAGTTCACCGAACAATTCAATGGAATCCGTGATTTGTTGCATTGGTGGATTTTGAATATTAATATGTGTTTGGTGACCAATTCCATCGATACGAATCCCTTTATCGATCATCTCCACAACCATGTCATAAATAAGATCTCTCTTTGCAGGAATATGTGTCGTGTAGTCGTTATAATAAAGTTTTCCGTGTCCACCTTTTTCTTCTAATACTTCGGCAGTAACTTCAAATGCACGATGGATAAACTCTTTTCCAGTAATTAAGTAATATGGACTTCTGCGGAAACCATCCGCTTCTCCAGTAACGATTACTTCGTTTACAACGTCCCAAGAATCTACTCGATCATAGTAGCGTTCTACTACTGCACGTATATGTGTCTCCATACGGTCAAGAAGGAGTTTTTTATTTGCTTCCAGGTTATCTGGATCTGCAACTTGACCATTTACAACCATTGGATTTCCATTTACATCATTAAAGAACCAGCTTGGTGTTTGACTGTGCCATACTAACGTATGGAAACGGACATCCATTCCATTTTCTTCTGCAAATTCAATCATTGCATCTGCGTTAGTCCAATTGAAGTTTCCTTCTGTTGGCTGAATGCCATCTGGCTTCATAATGTTTTCAGCTACAAGCATGTTATAATGCTTTTTTAACATTTCTCCGTGCTGACCTAACATTTGGTTTGGTTCAATTGCTGCACCAATGTCAAAATACTCAGCATATACATCCTTTAACGGAGGGATATCTTCGATTTCTTTTGGTATTTGTACTTCCACTTTAAAATCATCGATGTAGAACGGAACGCCCGTCGTTTGATCTGGATCCCACGGCTCTTCAACGAAGAATTGTAAGCTAGTTACAGATGGAGGCAACGTATATGTCCCTTCTAACAATACCCACTCATCCGCAGTTACTGTTACAGGATTAACTACTGGAGGCCAGTAATTTGTTCCGTTTGCATTTGTCTCCGCGCGAGTCACTTGTAAGCGAGTTGGTGCTTCACCCTCTGCTAATTTTACCCAAAGACTGATATCATACGTATACCCTGCATACATGTTATCAAGCGCTTCAATTACTGCACTATGATTAGAGCCTAGTCGGTTAGAGATGAATAAACTGTAATCCCCGTTTTTTGCAACAGTATCTGTTACAGTCAACTCTACACTCCCTACATTAGGCTCCCATCCCTGTGTTGTACCATCTTCAAAGTCTGTAAATACAGGAATACGATGCTCTTCAGGGATATCTATGATATTGTCATCTTCTTCGCTTTCAGAAGGAGGTGAAATCATTTCTACTTTCACATAGTCTACATAAAAAGATTTTGTATCATTAGCTGTTTCTACATAAAGGTAAACTTGACTAATATTACTTTCAAATTTGAAAGTACCTTCAAGCTCAACCCAATCATTATCGGTATCAGATACTTGTTTCCCATCAATCCATGTAAAACCTTCGAGAACCATTAATTGCAATTGACTTTCTGCGGCTTCTTTTAGTTTTACATTTGCTGTAAACCTATACTCTGCACCTTTTTCTAAATCAGGTGTAAGGTCTACCCCCGCCCCACTCCAAGTTTCTTGACGGTCTGACACTAGTAAACTACGTCCGCCATTAGTAGAGCCTTCGTATTCTACGGATGATAGTACACTTGTTCCTCTAGGAGTCCACCCTTGTTCTCCAGCTTCAAAATTAAACTCTTTAACTACTTCAGGTTCAAACTCATCGTTAGCTGCTGTTGACGTACTCGTATGAAGTAATCCTGGTGGTAACACTAATAGCAAAACTAAAAATTGAATGATCAGACTTTTAAAGCGCTTTTTCCTCATGATAAACCTCCTATTTTTTTATAGTCGTTCTCTTCAAAAACTTTTTAATAGATTCCCTCCCATCTTTTCTTACAACACTTTAAAATTTATAAAGTATTTAGATAGAATCCTAACAAAAAAAAAAAGAGCCACAACCTTACAAACTCTACATTTTCAAAAATCATAAAAAAATAGTTCCTTTTACCTTAATATTAAGGTAGTTACTAGCCGAATTTTGTAATATATTGCGTACGGATTTCCTCGAAATATGGGAGGGAGCATGTGGGGACGATTTGAGACAGGTGAAAAAAAGGAGATTTCCTCTTTTTTTACCTGTCCGAATGGCAATAAAAGTGGAACTTCTAAAACGAAAGCATATTCAATTTTTCCAGATGCAAGTGGTCATTGGGCGGAAGATGCGATTAATTTGATCATAACGGTCTCTACTGAATAAACCATGACGGATCAAACATAGTCATGCTAGCAGATGGCGTTGTTGATAAAATACATATCATTAATGATAATGTGTCTATCCTCGTGAAATAAATAAAAGCCTGCTAGTTTGTACTACCAAGATATATGTAGTACTAACGTGCGCCGTCACTTCCCGTATTTCTCAGTGGAGGTGAGAAAACGGGTGGGGCGTAACACATGAGCCAATTAAAAAAAAAGAAAGAATCGAAATACTGATTTGTTCTTTTGTCATTACTATTATTCAATCCACTGTACTACTTCATCCATTTCCTTTCTAATTTTAGGGCGTGGTTCTTCTGCTCGATACCCAAAGGCTACCATGACAGAGACGGCTAAGTGTCCATCTTCCAGTAGGTTTTCCTCGTCAAGGATCTCCTGAACTTTATCAAATTGAAATCCTTCAATGGGACAAGAATCAATGCCAAGAAAAGCAGCGACGGTCATCATATTTGCTAGGGCGATATAGGTTTGTTTGCCGGCCCAATCTAACATGGTTCGGTCACTTTCTAGTAAGTGAAGGTCCTCTTCTTGAAACGATTTATATCGGGCTTTTATTTTTTCAAATAATTCCGGTGGGAAACCTTTTACATCCAGCATTTGATGTTTCACATAGTCGGAATCGTATTTGGTGTCTTTAATCGTTCGAGCGAGAATCACAACAAAATGACTGGCAGTGGACAATTGTCCTTGTGCACCCCAGGAGACTTCACGTAATTTCTCTCGTAACTCTTGATTTTCTACCACTAAAAACTTCCAAGGTTCATACCCCACTGAGCTTGGGGACAAACGTGCTGCTTCTAAGATAACATTAAAATCTTCTTCAGAAATTTTCTTCGTTGGATCAAATTTTTTGGTAGCATGCCTAAAGTGAAATGCATCTATAATGTCTTGTCTTTGAATTGATTTATGTATCATAGTAGAATAACACTCCTTTTGTCTTCATCATTTTGTGCATATTATTGTCCAATACTCGGACTTTTAGTACGTGTCTGTCACCGCCCGCATTTTGATAGATTTTGGCAATAGAATTAGTGGTTCATACCCGCAGTCATTGGATTGTAGGAATATTTAGATACCTAAAGAAAACACGGTATAATATATATTTCTTAGAGTTAAAAGTGTTTTCATTTTCCTATAAAATAATAGGTAAAGCTAGTAGAATGACTATTTTTAGGTAAGGAGACTGGATGATGGAAAAGACGAAACCGAACGAACCAATAGTGAAACACATATACACGGCGGATCCTTCAGCTCATGTTTTTGAAGGGAAGATTTACATTTACCCGTCCCACGATCTTGATCATGATGGTCCTTCTAATGATAATGGGGATCAATATGCAATGGAGGATTACCACGTTCTTTCCATGGACAATATGGATTCTCCTGTTGTGGACCATGGGGAAGTCCTTCACGTGAAGGATGTACCGTGGGCAACGAAACAAATGTGGGCGCCAGATGCAGCATTTAAAAATGAAACGTACTATTTATTTTTCCCGGCAAGGGATAAAGAGGGTATTTTTAGAATTGGTGTAGCAACAAGTTCCACTCCAGCTGGACCTTTTAAGGCGGAAGAGAACTACATTCCAGGGAGTTTCAGTATCGATCCGGCTGTATTAGTGGATGAAGATGGCCGAGCATATTGTTATTTTGGAGGTCTTTGGGGCGGCCAATTGGAGAAGTGGCAAACAGGGGAGTTCAAACCTGATGCAGAAGGACCTGCAGCGACAGCTCCTGCACTTGGACCAAGGGTAGCGGAAATGAATGAAGATATGCTTACCTTCAAAGGTGAAGTAAAGGAAATTTCCATTGTAGATGAAGAAGGTAACCCAATCGTTGCTGGTGACGAAGACCGAAGATTCTTTGAAGGACCTTGGATGCATAAATACAATGGTAAGTATTATCTATCCTATTCGACTGGTACGACACACAAGATCGTGTATGCAATAGGTGATAATCCACAGGGACCTTTCGTTTTTAAAGGAACAATCCTTAACCCTGTATCCGGATGGACAACGCACCATTCCATCGTGGAGTTTGAGGATAAATGGTATTTATTCTATCACGACTGCTCCTTATCTGGTGGTGTAAACCACAAGCGAAGTGTAAAATACGCGGAACTGAAATACAACGAAGACGGTACAATTCAAACAGTAATACCAAATAAATAGTATATATACTGTAAGACCGAGATCGAAAAGATATCTCGGTCTTATTTAAGATATATCGATCATCGGTATTGACAATCTTTTATTAAGCGCTTAAAGGTTAAAAATGAAAACGGTTCCTAAAATGGATTTGAAATTACTGGTAAGGAATTTTTGTAGAAAAATTTAATAATAGAGTCTGTTCAACAAACTATGTTTTAATATATTGATTATTTTCAAACGAAGTTGATTGAAGCGCAAGGCACGAGAACTGTCTCTTCCTCTGCCAGCTTTGCTCTGTAGCATTATGTGTCGAGACAAATCGATGTTTAATCGACGAAGTAACGCTCTTTCCTGCGGGAAAAGCAACGGCAGAAGACACCGCAGGACGGGTTTCCCGAGGAGGCTGTTTTGAACAGACTCTAATAGGGGTTGATTATCAAAACTAGAACATTATTAAGTATTGTAATTTCCACATTATTTTTCCCTATGGTTATTACCAGTTGAGTAAAACAGGAGGAATGAGAAGATGAGTAAAGGTGTATTAGGAACAAATGTTGTGGCACAAGTAGGAATTATCGTGAAGGATATTGAAAAAACGTCTCAAGCTTATGCGGATTTCTTTGGAGTAGAAAAGCCGCCGGCAAACCCAACAGATCCACTGGATAAGGCCCAAACAAACTATAAAGGGGACCCTACCGAAGCCCGTGCAAAACTAGCATTCTTTGATATGGGATCTTTACAGCTTGAATTGATTGAACCTGATGAACATCCTAGTACGTGGAGAGAATTCTTAGATACTCATGGGGAAGGGGTTCACCATATCGCCTTTGTAGTAAAAGATATGAAAGCTACCGTTGCTAAAATGGAATCTAGAAATATGCCTTTAGTTCAAAAAGGAGAATATACTGGCGGAAGATATGCTTATATGGATACCTTTAACGAACTGAAAGTGATTCTTGAATTGTTAGAAAATGATAACTAAGGAGGATACGTCCATTGAAATTTTTCATTACAGGAGCCAATCGTGGTCTTGGGCTTTCTTTAACAAAAATAAGTTTATTGAATGGTCATACAGTGTTTGCTGGGGTAAGAGGGACAGAGGAAGCCAAAATAAAAGAATTACTCGAGCTGAAAGAAACCTATAACGAGAATTTAGAAATTATTGAAATAGATGTCCAAAGTGAGGACTCAGTCCTTTCCGCTTTGGCTCAATTAAAGGGAAAAACGGACAGTATTGATGTTTTAATAAATAATGCGGCGATTTTAAATGAAAGAGGCAAATCGATTGAAGAATTGGATATGGAAGCATGCAGGCTTGCCTTTGATATCAACATCTTAGGACCTATCCGTGTCGTTAAGCATTTCCTTCCATTATTGGAAAAAGGAGCAAATCAATCGATACTTAATATTTCATCAGAAGCAGCTAGTTTAACCAATTCCTATAGCGGTGATTATGCCTATGGTATTTCAAAGGCTGCCTTAAATATGTTATCAGAAAAACTACATTGTTATTTACGGGATCAAGATATCCAAGTCTTATCGATTCATCCTGGGTGGATGAAAACGGATATGGGCGGTGAAAATGCTCCCCTTTATCCAATGGACACAGGAAAAGGAATCGTTGAATTAGCGGAGCGGAAGAAAAAAATAACGAGTCCTTACGTGTTTGTTGATTATAATGGTGACCCAATGAAAATATAACAGGAGGTACACTTTAAGTGCCTGTCACCCAATCATTCATGATCCTCGCTAAGTCTGCTCTGTGAGGATCATTCTCCTTTTATTGCTCGGCCTCTATTTTAAATATCCAATCCGTAATTAGTTCCGCTACTTCTTCAGAGACGAGTCCCCCTGGCATGCTGCCAACTCCTAGATAAGTAGCATCGATAAATTCTTGTCTAGTTAATCCTGTGTTTAGTAATCCTGGAGCAGATGCCCCTTGTAAATTGCCTCCATGACAACCGATACAAGCACGCTGATAGAGACCTTCTGCTACAACATTTGGATCATCGGAAGCCTCTGATGTTCCCCCTCCAGAACAAGCCCCCAGCAAAGCTATCCCCATCAAAAATGTAAATAGAACGATGACTCTTCGTTTGTATGTCATTGATTGCACTCCCTTTAAAAACTTATCTACTATTATTTTAATTTATTATCCGTTTTGATGATTAACGCAGTAGTGTATTTTTTATGACATCTAGAGAAGAGTCGTAGGAAGGGGTAGGGAAAGTTGTACCTGTCACCACCCAGTTTTTGTCGAAACTCAGGATGGCTTTTGGTTGTTAGGTCAATTTGTCTTACAAATTAAATTGTTTGAATTTTCGATATTTTAAATTGATAAAACATTTAATTTGTCATACAATTTAAATTATTAGAAAGTTAATCGTTTTAAAAGAAAGCTAGAAAGGGGGGAGTGCTATGCAAAAGGCAACAAAGAAGCTTAATGTAAAATCTGTGAAAAGGGATACATTATCTGATAAGGTAATTGATCAAATTATTCATTTACTTATTAGTGGTCAACTTAAGCCAGGAGATAAACTTCCGACAGAAATGGATTTGCTGAATATGTTTCAGGTAAGTAGACCAGTTTTACGTGAAGCTATTAGTTCACTAGAAACGATTGGAATAGTCCGGAGGAAAACCAGGGAAGGAACCTATTTTACAAATAAGATTTGGAGCAAGCCATTTGAAATTATGTTGTCTTTATCTGCAGGAAACATTCAATCCATTGCTGAAACACGAATGGCTCAAGAATTGGGGCTTGTCTCACTAGCAGCAGAGAAAATAACGGATAACGATTTGATGAAATTACGGGAGAATATGGAGTTAATGGAGAAACAGGAGGGAGATTACAGAGAAATAGATAAGGAATTTCATCGGATTATTGCTTATAGTGCCAGTAATTCCATTACGGAAGGAATCATTGACCCATTACTCCATATGTTTGATGAGATGTTTTCGATTATTCCGAGTGAGGATAAAGATAAAAGTTTTACCGTAAAACAACATAAAGAAATTTACAATGCACTAGAAAAAAGAGATCCAATAGAATCCCACCTATGTATGTATCGACATCTGGATCATGCTAGAAAAAGACTACTAGCAAGAGTCCAATGTTAAGAAATAAAAACAACCATAACGTTTGAAAGGGTGAAGTGAAATGTCAAGCGAAAGAAATGCTCCCACAGGTATATTAGGATTTCCCATTGTTCCCTTTAATGAAAGGGGAAACATTGATGAGAAAGGCTTAACAAAAAATATAGAATTTCTAGTAGAGAATGGTTTAGAGTCCATATTTATTGCCTGCGGTTCCGGTGAGTATCATGCCATTAGTACAAAGGAATATGAAGCGGTCGTTGAATTAGCAGTTTCTGTAGTAGATGGTAAGGTTCCAGTTTATACAGGAGTTGGTGGGAACTCAGTTGAAGCAATAGAGAAAGCTCAACTTTCAGAAAGGCTTGGTGCAGATGGCTATTTGATCTTACCTCCATATCTGATTGAAGGAGAGCAAGAAGGTCTTTATGAATACTATAAAGCTATTATTCAAAGCTCGGATCTAAATGCCATCTTATACCAAAGAGGAAATGCTGTCTTGCAGTTGGATGCATTGAAGAAGCTCGTTGAATTTCCTCAAGTGGTAGGGGTGAAAGATGGGGTAGGAAATATGGATTTAAACATTGAACTTACTCAAACGATTGGAGAGCGCCTTGGCTGGTTAAATGGCATGCCCATGGCGGAAGTCACTATGCCGGCGTACATACCATTAGGTTTTGATTCCTATTCATCTGCCATATCTAACTATATTCCTCACATCTCCAGAAAGTTCTATGATGCATTGTTAAATAATGACAAGCAATTAATAAAGGATCTCTATGAAGATGTTATTCTACCTATTAATCGTATTCGAAAGAAGAGAAAGGGGTACGCCGTTTCCTTAATTAAAGCTGGGATGAAAATTGTGGGACTACCAGTATCCACAGAGGTTAGACCTCCAATAGTTCCAGTTGAACAGGAGCACTATAAGGAGCTGGAAGGAATTCTGAAGAAGGCATTTGAGAAATATCCCACCGACCACAAAATCTCACTTTAAGGGCGGGGTCAAAAAGTGTTTTGCAATGGTGACATAGAAGTCTTCTAGATTTGTTTAGAGAGGAGGTTTTTTGTATGACATTAGATAAAGTAAAAAAAGAAATTCCCCTTTATATTAAAGTAAATGAAGAAGATAATGTGGCAACAATCGTTAATTCCGGTGGACTAAAGGAAGGAACTTTATTTAATTGTGGATTGGAATTACAGGAATTTATTCCTGAAGGTCATAAGGTTACGTTAACTGACTTGGAGCAGGGGGAAGCAATCATTCGTTATAGGGAAGTTATCGGTTATGCAGAGGTTCCTATAAAAAAAGGGAGCTGGGTAAGAGAAAACGATGTTAAATTACCGACGCCTCCACAATTAGATGAACTGCCCATTGCTACAAAGGTAAAGGAAGAGCTTCCACCTCTTGAAGGCTATACGTTTGAAGGCTATCGAAATGCAGATGGAAGTGCAGGCATTAAAAATATTTTAGGTATTACAACAAGCGTACAGTGTGTAGCCGGCGTTCTTGACTATACGGTGAGTAAAATCAAAAAGGAGCTTTTACCTAAATTTCCTAATGTCCATGATGTTGTTCCTTTGAATCATACTTATGGATGTGGCGTAGCGATACACGCGCCCGAATCAAAAATTCCTATTCGAACCCTGCAAAATATAGCTACACATCCCAATTTTGGCGGTCAAGTAATGGTTGTTGGATTAGGTTGTGAGAAACTGTTACCTGAACGTTTACTATCAGGGGATGATCCAGAAGCAAATATTCTTTCTCTGCAGGATCAACAGGGCTTCATGAAAATGGTGGATTCCATCATGAATATGGCGGAAGAACGTCTAAGAAAATTAAACGAGCGTAAAAGAGTTACTTGTCCTGTTTCAGATTTGGTAGTTGGTTTACAATGTGGGGGCAGCGATGCATTTTCTGGTGTCACGGCCAATCCTGCTGTCGGATATGCTGCTGATTTATTGGTACGGGCAGGAGCAACCGTCTTATTTTCAGAAGTAACGGAGGTTCGTGATGCTGTTCATTTGTTAACGCCACGGGCGATTAATGAAGATGTTGGGCGTGCATTGATCAATGAAATGAAATGGTATGATGATTATTTACAAAAGGGAGAGGCAGACCGGAGTGCAAACCCAACACCAGGAAATAAAAAAGGCGGACTAGTTAATGTAGTGGAAAAATCGCTTGGTTCCATTGTTAAATCAGGAAGCAGTCCGATTTCCGCTGTTTTGTCACCAGGAGAAAAGGTTAAGGAAAAAGGCCTAATATTTGCTGCCACTCCAGCAAGTGATTTTGTTTGCGGAACTTTACAATTAGCTGCAGGAATGCATCTACAAGTTTTTACTACAGGACGTGGAACACCATATAGTTTACAAGCGGCACCCGTAGTAAAGGTTTCCACCCGAAATTCCCTTAAGCATCAATGGAGTGATTTAATTGATATTAATGCAGGCCAAATAGCCACTGGTGAGGCTACTATAGAAGAAGTGGGATGGGAATTATTCCATTTCATTTTAGATGTTGCTAGTGGACGGAAGCAAACGTGGGCTGAGCACTGGGGGATTCATAATGATTTAACCCTGTTCAACCCTGCCCCAATAACGTAGGTACACTATCGCCTTTTCTTTGAGTAAAAAGGGGGAGGGGAAGTTTCACGAGTTTTGACACGCTTAATGCCCAAATCAACAGACAAATTTTATAGAGATGAAAAGAAAAGGGTAGACGGTCAAGAATTTCACTTGACTGTCTACCCTTTAGTTTTTGAGCTGCTTGGGGAAATTTAAAATTGTTTTCTATTGAATGAATTTCATAAATTTATGCCCTTATATACCAAGGGTTTTTAAGCATGAAAAAGGAGCACCTCCCTAAAGTGTCGCGTTACGGCTTGGATCACGACAAATTGCTCGGAGAAAAGAGATTCTTGTCTTCAGAAGCAAGATGTGAGGACAAGATTCGTAGGAAAAAGAAAATCCACAGAAGCCCGGAAGCGTTGGTGAACGTACCTGTCACACCCGAGATTCTTCTATTATGTAGAAGTTGCAGAACCTCTACCATAGTTCCATAGGATATAAGGAAGATCCATGTAAAAAATAATTTCCAAAATTACAATTTTCTTCATTATTTATCACCTTTGTTTTCACAATAATAATCCTTTGATAGCGACTGAGACCAAGTGAATAGAGCCGAATTCAAAGGGGAATATAAAGAAGGATTTACTTTCATTTTCAATGGACTATGAGTAAAATCTTACTCTATATTTTTTCAAAAGCGAGCAAGGTATCATAAAAAGAAAAGAGGAAAGTTGATGAAAAGGTATATTTCATTTTTTATAGCATTTTTTATCATTACTTTATCAGCTTGTGGAACAGAGGAGACGTTGGACAAAGGGGAAGTGTTAAATCGGGCTGTTGGGGCTGCCGAAACAGTAGAAAGTTATTCAGTCGATATGAACATGAATATAGAAATGATGGGGATGGAAAATCAGCTTGTAGTTACTGGAGATATAACACATAACCCGGACACTATGTATTTATTGATGAATATGGGAATGCCAGGAATGTCAATGGATTTTGAAGTTTACGCTCACGAAGAAGAAGCATATATGAGTATGTTCGGAGAATGGTTTGTAATGGACACAGAAGAGTTAGGAATGGAAGATTTTGACCAGCTTACGGAAGAACATATGGAGAAGTTCTTAAGATTTATTGATGACTTTGAAATGACGGAAGAGGGGGATAATTATGTCTTAGTCTTATCTGGTGAAGGTGATGAGTATAGCCCATTAATTGAAGATTTTGTTCAATCAGCTATGGGGGATTTTCAGCCAGATCAGGATTTGGAAGAAATGATGGATCTCATCCATGTAAATCATTTAGATTTAGAATTGCATATTGATAAAGAAACATTCTTCCAAACGGCACAAATAGTTAATGCAGATATTGAAATTGTTGAACAAGGAACAAACATACCAATGCTACTTGAAGGCCGGTTTGACATTTCAAATATAAATGAAATCGATCCTATTGAGATTCCTGGAGAAGTAAGGGAAAATGCAGTGGATGAATTTATGGATTTTGATCCAGGCTTTCCTAATGAGGAAATGAGCTTAGATGAAATTCAAGAACGAACAAGTTATCAAATACCAACAGTTACCGATCTTCCGGAAGGGTATACGTTAACGGAAAGCATGTATGAGGAAGCAATGGACATGGTTATGTTGAATTACGAAAAAGATATGGAAAACGGGTTTATGTTAACCATTACCCCGACTGAAAACGAGTACAACGATCTTTTTTTAGAAGAAATGCAAGACGAAGAAACGGTGGTTATTCAAGGAAATGACGGGGTTATTATAGATATGGATTTCTTTATTGTCTTAATGTGGGAACAAAATGATTTATTTATTGAATTAACCGGCGGCGGTCCGGATTTAACGAGGGATAAGCTTATCCAAATAGCTGAAAATATCAAGTTTGATTAACAAAGCCACAAGCCGGGGCCCCCGTTTGTACGAGATAAAGATTTGAAATAATATCAATTAACTTTAAAAGGTATAGGATGAGATCCTATGCCTTTTTTGAAGGGGGATAAGTGACTTATTATTTGACAGAGTGAGGCTAATATTAGTTAAATAAGTAGATAATACAAACGACCCAAATGATGTATGTGACGGAGTGTTTTTATGGATGATAGGCAGAAAAAGATTTTGCAGTTGTTTTTAATGGATCCTGATCGTAATTTATTGGTTCAAGAAATTGCTGATAGGATTGCGGTTTCTGAGAAGACGGTGCGAAATGATTTTAAGGAGATAGATCGGTGGTTAAGGGAGAATTCTACTGCGACTTTGGTACGTAAACGTAGTAAGGGTGTGTCCCTGGAGTTGACGGAGGACGAGCGGAAGCGGCTAATTAAGGCATTAAATATTGTAGATATGATCGAGGAGTCCTTTGAGGAAGACAGGTTGTTAGAGATTTTGAAATTTATTTTAAATAAAAATAAGACATTTACGATTCAAGAGCTGGCAGATCGCTACTATGTAAGTAAACAGGTGATTAAAAAGGATCTCTCGACGATTGAAGATTTCCTTCGTCTTTCTGATTTGAAGCTTACGACAAAGCAGAAAATCGGGATCATTGTGGAAGGGGAGGAGTTAAATCGTCGAAATGCCCTACTTCGATTTTTAGAGCTGTATGCACGGAAGAAGTCGGATAAGCAAACGATGATGAGCAGCTTGTTTGAGCCAAATGAATATGCTTTTGTGGAAAGGGAAGTAAGAAAGATCAATGAATTACTACCCATTCCGTTGGCTGATGAAGCTTTGACGAATGTTGTTGTTCATGTTCTCATTGCTGTTCAGCGAATGAAGTTAAAGAATCCGATTGAACTCTTTGATATGGAATTAGCTGAAATTAAAGGAAAAGAAGAATATCGTTTAGCGGAGGAATTGGCCAAAAAACTAGAGTCGTTTTTTAAATTGAAAATTCCTGAGAAGGAAGTTGTCTATATTTCTCTTAGAATATTAGGGGGAAAGCGGCAATCTCCTTATATTTCATCAACGGTTCCCATTCAAATGGAGGACAAGGTACAGGAGTTTATTACGAACTTAATCGATCGAGTAGGTGAGTTGTCTAATGTTTCCTTTGAAACGGACAAACAGCTAGTTAACGGATTGTCCATTCACTTGCACTCTACCTTTAACCGATTGCGATACGAACTTCCCATTGCCAACCCCATGGTGAGTGATATAAAAAAAATGTACCCGTATATGTTCGGTGTGATTTACTCTGTCATTATAGAGATGGATGACCCGATTTTTTCCGAAATGCCAGAAGATGAAATGGCCTACTTAACCCTTCACTTTCAATCGGCGTTGGAGCGTTTAAATAAATTAAAGGGTCAAAATAAACGGGCATTGATTGTCTGTTCCATGGGTATTGGTATGTCTCAATTGCTGCAGACGAAGTTAGAAAGGCGCTTTGACTCCCTTGAAATTAAGGGTTGCGTTTCGTTTTCGCAGTTAAAGAAGATGGAGGCGTTCGAAGGGATTGATTTTATTATTACGACGATTCCTGTGGATACGGAAATTCCGTCAATTGAGATTTCCCCCCTTATGTTTGATTATGAGCAACAGAAGATTGAGTATTTTATTAAAAAGCTAGACGGGGACAGCGGTCTTCTAAGTTTAAGAAAACTCGTAAAGGAAGAGTTTATCTATCTTCATGTCGAAGGGGAACACCGTTATGAAGTTATCGAGAAGGTTGCAACGGCATTATATGAGAGCGGAGTTGTGAAACAGGAGTATATTAAGAGTTGTCTTGACCGAGAGCGGACGTCATCAACGGCTATTGGCGGCGGTCTTGCCATCCCCCATGGCAATCCAAAGGAAATCATTACACCAGTTGTTGCCGTTGCGACACTAGAGAAGCCGATTGACTGGGGGAATGAAACAGTATCGATGATCTTCCTATTGGGGAATAAATTTGCCGAAAGTAAAACAACGAAGAAGCTGTTTCAGGATTTATCCAATTTAAGTGAGAATCCTCTCTTAGTGGAAAAGCTCACGAAACAAACGGATAAACGTTCGTTCCTTTCATTATTATAGGGATTGGCAGCATAGAGTCTGTTAGTAAAGGCTACGGAAAAAGGGTGAAAAACAACCTTTATTCCGTAGCCTCCTTGTTAGTTCCTTTTTTTGTATATTATTTTTTTACCGGAAGTAACGGTAAAATGTACTTCTTTATTGGGACCGTTTTCACGGTAAGATAGGACCATAAAGAAAACAGGGAGGACAACATCATGAAGAAAATACTAGCGATTACATCATGTCCTAATGGTATCGCTCACACGTATATGGCAGCCGAGAATTTGCAAAAAGCTGCAAAAAAGCTCGATGTCGAGATGAAAGTAGAGACACAAGGCTCCATTGGAGTGGAAAATGAGTTCACAGCTCAAGAAATAGAAGAAGCCGACGGAATTATCATCGCTGCCGATAAAGGGGTAGATAAATCTCGTTTTGCCAATAAAGTTTTGCTAGAAACGGGAGTGCAAGATGGTATTCGTAAACCGGAAGAACTGATTCAACAGATTCTAGACGGCAAGGTAAGTGTGTTCAAAGGGGAAATGAAATCCGTTGACGAACACAAAAAAGAAATGAAATCAAAGCAAAATCCGATTTACAAGCATTTAATGAATGGTGTTTCTTACATGATTCCATTCGTTGTTGTCGGTGGTTTGTTAATTGCCTTAGCGTTAGCTATTGGTGGTACGCCAACGGAATCGGGTCTTCAAATTGAAGAAGGTTCCATTTGGGAAACAATCTTAGACGTAGGTGCCGCTGCCTTTGGATTTATGGTACCAATTTTAGCTGGGTTCATTGCCATGAGTATTGCTGACCGTCCTGGTCTTGCTCCTGGTATGATCGGTGGTTTCATCGCAGCAAACGGTTCCTTTTACGGAAGTCCAGAAGCAGGTGCAGGTTTCTTAGGGGGAATTGCAGCAGGTTTCATCGCAGGTTACATTGCGAAGTGGATTAAGTCATGGAATGTTCCAAAAATGATTCAACCAATTATGCCAATCTTAGTTATTCCTTTACTTGCATCCATTGGAGTAGCTGTCATCTTCATCTTCGTTATTGGTGCTCCAATTGCAGGAATCTTTAACGGACTAACAACATGGTTAGCAGGAATGCAAGGAACAAGTGCGATAGTACTTGCGATTATCTTAGGGGCCATGATTGCCTTTGATATGGGTGGTCCAGTTAACAAAGTAGCCTTTATGTTTGGTGCAGCAATGGTGGCAGAAGGAAATATCGGAATTATGGGTCCAATCGCCGTAGCCATTTGCATCCCGCCACTAGGTATGGGACTAGCTACACTTTTAAATAAGCGAAAATACGAGAAGCCAGAACAAGAAGGCGGTAAAGCTGCCCTTGCCATGGGGATGGTTGGAATCACAGAAGGTGCGATCCCATTCGCAGCCAAAGACCCATTACGTGTTATTCCATCCTTAATGGTAGGTTCCATTGTCGGTGCCGTGATTGCGATGCTTGCAGGTGTTGGTAACAACGTTCCACACGGTGGCCCAGTAGTAGCAGCGTTCGGTGCAATCAATGGTGTCGTGATGTTCTTCGTTGCCATTATCATCGGTACACTTGTCACAGCCTTTATGGTGAATGCATTGAAGAAAAACGTAGCACAATAGGTTTGGAAGGAAGTGTATGGAACAATGAAATTAACAGACTTAACAAGTATCGGACTCATTGATACCGAGTTAAACGGTTCAACTCGTGATGAGATTATTGACGAACTGATCGAAAAATTAGATGCTGAAGGTGCCTTAAAGTCTAAGCGTAAATTCAAAAAAGCGATTTTAAAGCGTGAAAAAGAGGGATCAACAGGAATCGGCTTCTCTATCGCCATTCCTCACGGGAAGTCAAAAGCAGTGGAGTCACCAAAGGTCGCTTTTGGAATTAAGCGGGAAGGTGTGGATTGGAACAGCATGGATGGGGATCCAGCAAAGCTTGTTTTTATGATTGCTGTCCCTGAAGAAAGTGCCGGAAACGAACACCTAAAAATTCTGCAAATGCTATCTCGTAAGCTAATGGATGAAACATTTAGAGAGCAACTCGTGAATGTAGGATCCGCGGAAGAAGCATTAGGTTTATTAGGGGAGATTGAGTAAGTAAGGGAGGGGAAGAGCTAGTGTTTTGGCTCTTCTTCTTTTATTACTAGTCATCTGTTTTGGCAGGAGCTAGAATGGGGTTATTAATTAAGTTATTGGAGTGAAATGGATGAGTAAAGAGATTTTATTTTTAGAGCCGGTGTTTAAAGAGAGAATATGGGGAGGAGACTTATTAGCCAAATCTTTCGGGTACGACATTCCTTCGGCAAAAACAGGAGAATGTTGGGCCATTTCTGCACATGAACATGGTCAAAGTATCGTAAAAAACGGTTCTTATAAAGGGATTGCCCTCGGTGATTTATGGCATAACCATCGGGAGTTATTTGGAAAGGCAGAAGGGGATAAGTTTCCTATATTAACGAAAATATTAGATGCTACAGCAGATCTATCTGTTCAAGTACATCCCGATGATGCGTATGCCAATAAGTATGAGAATGGGGAATTCGGTAAGACCGAATGCTGGTATATTATCGATTGCAAAGAAGATGCGGAACTGATTTTAGGCCACCATGCGAAAACAAGGGAAGAGCTGGAGTCCATGCTGAAAAACGGAGAGTGGGACGCCTTTATCCGTAAGATTAATATTAAACCAGGTGATTTCATTTTTGTACCGAGTGGAACGGTCCATGCCATTTGTGAAGGTACGATGATTTTAGAAACGCAGCAAAGCTCCGATGTGACGTATCGAATCTATGACTATGACAGAACAGATGATACAGGAAATAAGCGGGAATTACATCTTGATAAATCCATAGATGTCATCACCGTTCCCCATGAAGATGTAGCCCTGCAATTTGAAACGGAAAAATATGGGGATCTAGCAGTGAAAAATCTAGTGAGCACAGAATTTTTTACCGTAGAAGAGTGGGTAATTGAAGGGAAAGGGACGAAAGAACACGGCGAAAACTTCCTCCTATTCAGTGTGATTGAAGGGGAAGCAACGCTGAACAACCAGGTCATTAAAAAGGGAGATCACTTTATGCTTCCAAGTGGGTATGGGGAGATGGAAGTAGATGGGAAGGCGAAACTGGTTGTTTCCTACGTTTAGCGGTGCCAGCGTCTGCGATTACCGTCGCCAAACATTCAAGGATGTAACACAGGTAGATTTTTTCATCACATCAATTTTGTTGAGGGTGCTGGTTGTTGAAGCTGGCATCTACATTTATACATAATGGGAGGTTATATGGAATGAGTAAATTTTTTGATGAAGTGAAGCAGCAGCCAGAAGCTATTCGTAAAACGATTGCCCTTAATAAGGAAAGTACATTAAAAGGGGAAAAGCCTTTATTATTTACTGGAATGGGGAGCTCCCTGGCTGCATCTGAGTTACTCGTTTCCTACTTGGGGTCTCACGGGATACGGGCAAGTGCTATTGATAACTCGGAACTTCTATATTATTATCCTGATACTTTTTTTCAAAAGCATGATGTGGTTGTAACTTCCCAGAGTGGGGAGAGTTATGAGGCAAAGGAGCTCGCTAAACGATATTCTGTGTCCGCGATCACGAATACACCTGGAAGTTCACTGGATAAGGAAAGTGTCCATGCTTATTACACCGATGCCGGGAAGGAAGAGGCAATCGCTTCCTCAAAGTCATTTACAACGACAGTGACACTAATGTTGCTGTTAGGATCAAAATTAGCTGGTAAAGATTTAACCTCAGATTTAGTAAAGACGGCAGAAGTCCTTGAGGAAAATCTGGCTAAAGCAGACGATATTCAACAACTCATTGGAAGTTTTATAGATCCAACTCGCCCACTTATGCTACTTGGCCGTGGTCCAAGTGTGACTACCACACGCCAAGGATCCTTAACCTTAAAAGAAACGGCTCGAATCTATGCAGAGGGGATGTCTGCACCTTTATTCCGTCATGGTCCATTTGAACTTCTAGAAGAAAACCTACAGGCCATTTTCTTTAACCCAAAAGGTGTGACTTATGAACGGAATAAAGACTATGTATTTGAACTTGTCCAACGAGGAGCAAAAGTGCTATATGTAGCTGATGAGCCCCTTGAACACGAGAACATTCAATCGGTTGTTATGGATTCAGTAAATGAGTACTGCAGTGTCATCCCTTATTCCTTTGTTATTCAAATGGCTGCCGTTATCTTGTCTGAACAGCGAGGTTTGACCGCCGGTGAAGCAAAAGTGATTACTAAAATTACTGGGAAAGAGTAGTTTTGGAGCCTTATAAGGAATTAATAGTTTCAATAGATTATAAACACATACTGTAGCAAATAAGTGATCCGAACCCATGCGAGCTAACCAGCATGGGTTCAATTAGGTAAAGCAAGGGAATCTTTAATGGCTGGATTTTTTGAGAAGTAGGTTTTCTATTATCCTTCGTTCTTATATACTAGTAACTATTAAATATTAGGGTGGTGAAAGGATGGGTGTAATTAAACAAAGGGAAAAAGTGAATAAGTTGTTTGAGATTAATCATTTATTGACGAAGTCTTTGGATATTGGTGTTGTTCTGCGAACATTAGTGGAAGAAGCTAGGAATTTATTAGAGGTGTCAGATACTGTAATCCTTTATTTATTTCACCCAGATGAAAAGGTTCTACGGGTGGCAGAAGGTGTTGGTATTAATATAGAAGTGATGCGTCAGATTGCCTTTGTCCCTGGGGAGTCGTTAACAGGGAAAACGTATGCGGACCGGAAATCTTATTTGTTTGCGGAGGAGGATACCTTAAAGGAAAACATGTCCAACATGTCTCCTGAAAATTACTCTTTCTATTATGAAGGGGTTTATCGTAGGGAAATCAAGAGTGCTTTATCAGTGCCGTTAATGTATCAGGATGAGTGTTTAGGTGTATTGATTGTAGATAATTTCGAAAACGATGGCCAGTTTACGGATGATGATATACGGGTTATTGAAGTGATTGCAAACCAAAGTGCCATTGCCATTGTCCATTCTAATTTGTTTGAAGATTTGAAAAAGAAGAATAACGAATTAAAGAATTCTATAGATATCCATAAAAAATTTACAAAGGCGATTCTAGAAGGTGGTGGTATTGATACGATTCTATCATTATTAAGTAGAATTCTTGGGGTGAATGTAGAGTTCCACTATGAAAGCCAGCAGTCTTATCTTTCTGAGGGGTTTCCCATTATTCGAGGGAGAGAGACGCTGGGGTATATTTATATGGACAAGGATATAAATGAATTATTTCCTTTAGAAGTGGTGGCTGTGGAGCATGCAGCAACTGCCTTAGCCCTTGAGCTAGTGAAAATAAATGCTCTATATGAAAAGGAGCTACATTTTCGGGAAGAAGTTTTTCAGCAAATGATCGAAGGAATTCCCCACAGTGATTTGAAACGGATTCAAAATTATGTGAACTGGAATGTGGATTCGGAAGTGGTTTGCATGGTGATTGAAGAGAAGCAAAGCCAGCTGTGGAAAGGGGAATCGTTATTAGATAAGGAAAGGTTCATTCGTTCCTTAGAAACTATTTGCCAAAGTGTGAGCGAATCTACCTTTGTTTTGTCCAGAACCTATCAAGCTATCCTCATCATACCTGAAGCCAACGATCAGGTCGTCAATGCCATTGTCCAGAAAATAACTCATCAATGGGAGCGAGAGAAGGATCTTGTATTTGGAGTTGGAAGAAAGGTGTCCATCGGGAAACTGGGGAATGCTTACCGGGAAGCGTTAGATGCCATTCGTTATGGGAAATCTACTGGAGAAAGCTACGTCAACTACTCCCATCTTGGGGTGGAACGATTATTACAACATGTGGACCCAACTACCCTTAGCTTATTTATCGACGATAAAATAGGTCCCCTTCTCACCATGGAACCAATTTACTTAGAAACTCTCGGGATGTTGATTCTTTCTAATAAAAATCATAAGAGGACAGCGGAACAACTGCATATTCACCCTAACACCCTTTACCAACGTATTAAAAAGATGGAAAAGGAGATGAATATCTCCTTTGATCGTGATGTAGATTGGTTGAATTTAGTTGTTGCCTACAATTTACATGTGGCAAGTCACAATGGGTAGAGCTTAACATTGTGACCTTCCACATTTCTTTTTATTTATCTGAATATTATAATTCTTCCTAAGATACTTGAAAAAGGAGTCGTGAAGGTTGGTAAACACAAAAACAAGTAATCAAGAAAATCTAACCAATAGATTGCTAGAGATTCGAAAAGAGCTTCATCGCTTTCCTGAAGTAAGCTCAAAGGAATTTAAAACGACGGAACGTTTAAAGGAATGGCTAACAGAGGTAGGGTACTCTATTTTACCACTGGATGTGGAAACGGGATTAGTTGCGGAAATCAGTGGGGCTTTAGCAGGTCCAACGGTTGCCTATCGTACGGATATTGATGCTTTACCCATCCAAGAAGAAACAGGCCTATCCTTTGCTTCAACGATAGAAGGAGTTTCCCATGCTTGTGGCCATGACATGCATATGACCATTGCCCTTGGTGCAGCATTCACATTAGCGGAAAAGAGGGATCAACTGAAAGGGACTGTGCGTTTTATTTTTCAGCCGGCAGAAGAAACGACTCAAGGAGCAAGACAGTTAATAGAGGCTGGATTGTTTGAAGATGGGAAAATTCAGGCAGTGTTTGGAGTCCATAACCAACCAGGTATTCCTGCAGGAAAAGTGGGGGTCACGGATCATCATTTAATGGGAGCTGTGGACACAATCAAGATTAAGGTGACGGGACATAGTGGACATGGGGCCATTCCCCAAAATGCTGTAGATTCCGTAGTGGCAGGATCGGCCATTGTTATGGGATTACAGTCAGCCGTGAGCCGAAATATGGATCCATTCGAACCAGTTGTCGTAACCATTGGCTCCTTCCATTCGGGAACAACACATAACGTTATTGCCGGAACGGCGGAATTATTAGGAACAGTCCGTAGTTTCAATCCAAAAGTACGTGCGCAGCTTCCTAGTTTAATAGAAAGAATTGCAACGGATATTGCAAAAGGGTACGGAGCGGAAGCTAAATTAGACTTTATTCCACAAGTCCCAGCTATTGATAATGACGCCACCATGACCGGTATCGTTCAAGAAGCAGTGAGTGAGGTTCTTGGGGAAGGGGCCGTTGTGAAACCGGAGCCTACCCTAGGGGGAGAAGATTTTGCCCTCTATCAACAGTATGTACCTGGATGTTTTTTCTGGGTAGGGACAGGAAGTGAAGAAAAGGGTGTCACGAAGCAGTGGCATGATCCGGCATTTTTAGTGAATGATGAGGTTATTCCTGATGCCGTAACCATAGTTGTTAAAACGTTGGAGAAGGCGTTAGATCATTTTCAATGGAATAAATAGGATAGGGAGGAATTTAAGATGGTAACTACTTATCAAAACTACATCAATGGGAAATGGATTAATTCCGAATCCGGGGAAACGTACACCAGCATTAATCCAGCCAATACAGAGGAAGTATTGGGATATTTCCAAAGCTCCACTGTGGAGGATGTAAAAAAGGCAATTGATGCTGCCAGCGAGGCCTTTCCTGCTTGGTCAAAAACGGCAGTACCCGTTCGTGGAGATATATTATTTCGGTTAATGCAAGAATTGGAGCAGGAAAGGGAAGTTCTTGCTGAAATTATTACGAAGGAAGTTGGTAAGTCCCTCCGTGAAGCGAGAGGCGAGGTAGAAAAAACCATTCAGGCTATGAAGCAGTTTAGTGGGGAAGCGACTAGACTAACGGGAGAAACGATTCCTTCCTATGATCCTAATATTTTCGGCTATACCGTTAGGGAGCCACTTGGAGTGGTGGGGGTTATTGCTCCATATAATTTTCCGTTGGGGATTGGAATTTGGAAGATAGCCCCCGCTATCGTAGCAGGAAATACGGTAGTCTTTAAACCAGCTAGTAACACTTCGTTAATTAGTATTAAGATTATGGAGTTATTTGAGAAGTCAGGTGTGCCAGAGGGTGTCCTCAACATGGTTACTGGCTCCGGATCCGTTGTGGGGAGAGAGTTCGGAGAGAATCCACATCTTAAGGCCGTTTCCTTTACAGGTTCATCCGATGTTGGAATTGCCCTCGGAAAGGCAGTAACTGCCCGTGGTGGCAAAATGCAGGCAGAAATGGGTGGGAAAAATCCATCCATTGTTTTAGAGGATGCCGATTTAGATAAGGTAGCAGAAAGCTTAGTACTGAGTGGCTTCTTAGATAATGGGCAACGCTGTACTGGAACAAGCCGCTTAATCGTTCTACGATCCATTGCGGAAGAATTGACGGAAAAACTTGTTGAGAAAGCTCGTCAGGTGGTCGTTGGTAACGGTTTTGATGAAGGGGTGGATAATGGTCCAGTCATTGATGAATCTCAACTTAATGTGTACTTGCATTACGTTAACACTGCCATTGAAGAAGGGGCCAAATTGGAATTTGGGGGCAAGCGTCTGACGGAAAATGGATTGGATAAAGGATATTTCGTTGCGCCTACCGTATTTAGTCATGTAACGGAAGAGATGACCATTGCGAAAGAAGAAATCTTCGGCCCCGTCATTGCCGTTATGGAGGTAGACTCTTACGAAGAAGCCATCCGTGTGGCCAACAATACGGAATTTGGCTTGTCATCCTCCATTTACACAAAAGATTTGCAAAAGGCCTTTGATTTTGTCCGACGAATTGAGTCAGGGGTCACCCATGTGAACGTACCATCCAACTACTTTGAAAATCAGTATCCATTCGGTGGTAAGAAAACATCCAGCATCGGACCACGTGAACAAGGGAGCACCGCTCTCGACTTCTGGACAGATTACAAAACCGTTTACATCAACCCAAACTATTAGGATGTAAGAGCCGAGGAGACTACCGGACCGCGCAGAAAGAGAGCGCCTGAAGCGTTGCCCGCGGAACCAGGACGGTGACATTACGCCGTTGGCCACAAGCGGGACCTGAGGCGCTTCCTCGAGTAGTTTGCGTCGAGTAATCGCAGACGCAGGACATGGGCTGTCCATAGGCGTAATTGGTCCGCCTGTAACGTATCCAAGTGTAATATATTCAGCTAAAAAACAATCTTTTAGAAATCAACTTTGAAAAAAGGGGAGATAGGCTTGGATGAAAGACGGAAAGTAGGTGTAGTTGGCTGCGGTGCCATGGGACGGGGGATCATTAAAAACCTCGTCCTTGGTGGCTATGAGGTTTATGCCTTTGACGTAAATGAGGCAGCCATGAATTCGGTGAAGGAGCTAGGAGCACATCCGATTCAAGAAAAAGAACAGATGTATAGTTTAGTTCACTATTTAATTACTTCCTTGCCAACGCCACAGTTAGTAGAAGAAACGATTACAGGGAAAAATGGAGCCATTCATTTTATGGAGAATGGCAGTTATATCCTTGATGTCAGTACAACGGATGTGGAAACAACAAGAAGAATCTATCAGGAAGCAAAAGGGAAGGGAATATCCTTTTTCGATTGTCCGTTAAGTGGCGGGCCAGAGGGAGCGGATAAAGGGGAGTTAACCATTATTGTTGGCGGTGATGAAGCTACGTATGCTACTATTTATCCCCTTTTGTCTGCCATTGGAAAAGAAATTGAGTACATTGGCGACTCTGGAACTGGTCAAGTGATAAAACTCTGCAACAACATGGTAGTAGCAGGTATTGTGACCTTGCTAAGTGAGGCTTTGCTTACAGGCGTGAAATCTGGAGTTCCTGCTGAGAAGATAGCCAGTATGTTTCAAAAGGGTTCAGCCCATACAAAGGTCATGTCGGTGTTTGGACCTAATCTCATTAGCGGGGACCATGAAAATGTAAAGTTTATGCTTCAGCACATGTCGAAGGACATTCAATTATATATGGATCTAGCTAAGAAAGAAAAGATCCCGACCTTTTTCAGTGCTACAGTAGATCAGTTTTTTACTATTGCCAAAAATAACGGGAAAGGAGCATTAGATACCACTGCTGTTAGTCAAGTATTAGAAGATTTAGCTGAATCTACTATTGTACCAAAATAACGAAGAGGAGGAATTTATATGTCAGAAGAAAGAAAGAATCTTTGGAAAGACTGGCGATTACATGCAATCGTTCTAGGGATTGTTTTACTTACAGAATTGATTGGAACTCACCAGTTCCAAGTAGGTCCTGGTGTTATTCTATTACTGCCTATGCTTTATGCCATTATTATCGGTCTTGCCTTATACTTCACACCAATTGTAAAAGAAAAACAATCCAAGAATGCTGAACCTCTTATTGTGTTAGGAGTAACCTTACTTATTGCCAAAATCGGGGTCATAATTGGACCATCTTTGCCGCAAATTATAGCTGCAGGTCCGGCATTATTATTACAGGAATTTGGTAACTTAGGAACGATATTTTTCGCTTTACCCATTGCCATATTTTTGGGGCTAAAGCGGGAAAGTATCGGTATGACGCACTCCGTTGCCCGTGAGCCTAACGTTGGTCTCGTGATGGATAAGTTTGGTTTTGACTCCCCAGAAGGACGGGGTGTAATGTCTATTTACATTTTCGGTACAGTATTTGGTGCTGTATTTATGGGTTTAATCGCTGGATTCCTGGCCACGCTCACACCACTGCATCCATTATCTTTTGCCATGGCATCAGGTATTGGTAGTGGAAGTATGATGGCCGCTGCAAGCGGATCTCTTGTAGCCGCCTTCCCTGGAATGGAAAATGATATTGTTGCCTTTGCTGGAGCTAGTAATCTACTATCCTTATCCACGGGACTATATATGAGTATTTTTATTGGTTTACCATTAACAGAAAAGTTGTATAACGTTTTAACAAGAAGAAAGCAGAAAAAAGAAGAAATGAAACAAGAGAAGGGGGCGTAATACTATGCTGAAAAATATTCAAGAGTGGACATTATTATTAAGTATTTTTGGTATTGTTGCCCTTCTAGGTAACTGGATAGGCTATAATGTATTACCTCTAGATGCTTTACTAGGAATGATTGTACTTGTTCTTATTTGTCTTGCAGGCTTAATCATTCAAAAGATTATGCCAGGTAATATTCCAAGTGTAGCCTACGTTGCCATTGTGGGTATTCTAGTATCCATGCCGTGGATGCCAGGATCAGCAAAGGTTGTAGAGTGGACAACTAGTGTAAACCTTCTTGCCCTTGCTACACCGATCCTCGCTTATGCAGGTATTGCCATCGGTCGATCTTGGACAGACTTTGTTAAGCTGGGCTGGAGAAGTATAGTTGTGGCCGTGTGTGTTCTCCTAGGAACATTTATAGGTTCAGCATTAATAGCAGAAGTTGTTTTAAGAATGCAAGGGATTATATAAGTTTTCGAGATAAAAGAAAGGAAGGGGGGGACAAGGTATCCCTTCCTTCCTTTCTTTTTATAGTTGAGGTAGCTTAATTTTAATACGTAATTTTAACAGAATAAAAGTCAATATTAGCAATGGAATTTGCAATGTAATGTAACTAAATAAAATACGCTTCCATGGATTACTCAAAATTTCAGCGTAATTTAAATCTATTGGGAACACATTAATTAAAAATAATGTAAGGAGAACCTCAAATAGACCTAAGGCTATAAACGCAGTTAACGTAAGGAATAGACTTTTAAGAACCTTGAATCGGAAGAGTATAACAAGCAGTAAAAAGAATATTCCAAAGGTTAAAAACGGTTTATAGGAATTCTCAAAATACATACTTAATAAAAATGCAAATCCCCCGTGTATAAATGCAAATAAAATTAAAGGCTTCAGTTTATCTCGAATGGAAATCCCAAATAAGACAAAAAGAAATAAAGGTAAAATGAATGCTTCAGGAACGGATAATAAGAAATAGCTGTACCAAGACAAGATGCTCACTCTCTTTTCTTATTTTATTTAGTCTAAACTTAAAATTTATGAAAACATACAACCTACTCTTAATTGTTTTTATTATCTGGGAGTTTTGGTTGGTAGTATGTTAAAGTTGATGCAGAACTAATATCTGCTTTCGCAACAAGGATAATAAATGTGACTATTGCACTAACAAAAACTTTTAAAAGTCTTTTCATTACGTCATTGTCCCCCTCGTTAATCGTTTTTCAATGTGATCAACCATTTTATATGTTAATGGATGAATACTGCTTAATTGTGCAATAAATCCTAAGTTCGATGCTAGTATCCATTCCTGAATGCCATAATTAGCAAAGAAATAATACATTACCATTCCCCAGAAGAATATTGCAAAGAATGAAAGTTTCCGTAGTGTATTTTGTTGTTTGACACTTATTTTCTTGTAAAAATGGTTAGAAGGGGCATAGAAATATGCTAGGATTATACCATAAACAATAGAAAAAGATAATATCCATAAATAGAACTCCCCGGTAAATATATTTACTAGTTTTGTAGATAAATAGGATATAGTGAGGAAAATGACTACACCTGCAAAAAGGCAACGAGAATAAGTAGAATAGTGATGTCCCCCTGTTATGGACCGGAAAATAACAAAGGTCGCGATGGCCCATACCATTGGCTGAAAGAAGCCGAAAGAATATGCTAACCCTAGTAGAGCAACAAATTTAAGGAAGGAACCAAGCATGATTTCTATTCCATAACGGACATATTCTACTTCCTGATTACGGTCTGATAAATGGCACAATAAAACCGCTATTCTATGACTTATATGGGTGATCATTTTATTTACTCCTTGGCAATTGAACCTCAATTACAATTAGTGAATCCTCGCTGGAGCTCTTTAAAATCCCGTTATATTTTTTTGTGATTTCCTGGATGATTGTTAAACCATAGCCTCTATTGTGTACTGATTTTGTAGAATATCCCAGTTCAAAAAATTTATCATCCAAGCTTTTATTTAAACTTGAATTTTTCACGGTAAGGAGATAAGCATCTTTGGTTTCTGTCATCGTCAAAACTATTTTTTGTTCTTCTTTAGGCATTTCCATTGTTGCTTCATAGGCATTATCTAATAAATTACTAATTAATCGAATCAAGTCTGTTGACGATAGTTTATTTGTGAATGCTTCACTTTTAATGTTAAGTATAAAGGGTATTTGTTCCTTTGAATATTTATCCATTTTTGTATACAGCATAGAAGAAAGAACCGGGTTCTTAATATTTAGTGCTTCATTATTAATTTGTACATCACCAACGACATTTTTTATATAGTCAGCTGCAGGTGAATATTTCCCAATTTTTATCAAACCAGCAATGACGGTTAAATGGTTATTAAGGTCATGACGGTCGGATCGAACGGATGTAACTAGAGCTCGGAATTGTTCTGCATGCGTATTTTCCGTTAAGGAAATCTTTCGTTTCTCCTCTTTGGCGTTCATAAATGCTAGCAAAACAAGACAAAATACATTTAGAAAAAACATAAAAATCAAATGGATTGGAATACCGATAACTTCAATACTGTCTTTGAAAGCGGTTTTGGACACAATCAAAAATATATTTAATACTATTTGAAATAGAATCATTAAAATCAGGATAGTTATATACATGGGCCATTTGGTCAAAGGACATGAGTTGTTATAGTAACCTTTGACTCCTCCTTGGTCTACACATCTATATATAATGATATCACAAGGGGAGGCCTGTCACCACCAATAAAAGTGCTCGCCACTAAATTCCACCGATCCTCTAGGTAAAGGGATCCTATAATTCTACCGATTGAATAAAAATACAGTTGATTGTTTAAGTTTTATGTAATGTTATACGAAGAAAAATAGATGAAAGTTAGGGAGAAAGAATGAATACAGAAAAGAAGCTAATAAGTCTTATTAATTCCGTTAGGGTGTTGAATTCCACACGTGACCTAGATACCGTGTTGAACCAATTAATTAAAGAAGTATTAAATGTCATTGAAGGTTCCAACGCTAGTGTGTTGTTTTTATATGATAAAAAGATCAATAAGTTGTATGCCAAGGCTGCTGCTGGCTTTGATATGAAATATTTAAAGCATATTTTATTGGAGCCTGGAGAAGGGATGAGCGGCAGAACGTTCCTTTCTCAAAAAGGCAGAATTTTTCATTCCAAGGAAGATACAACAAAAGGGATGAAAGATGTAAGTGAGGAAATTCTAGACTTATATGGAAAATCATTAGGTGGGTTTCAATATCCATCTAGTGCTATTTGTGTTCCCCTTATGTCGAATGAAGAATGTATAGGGGTATTAACGGTAGATATTTACGATAAGGAAAATGAATTTAATGAGGATGACTTGAAACTGTTAGAAACATTTGCTGTTCAGGCAACAGTAGCAATTGAAAATGCTACGTTATTTTCAAAGAATGAACGTACCCAGAAAATGCATGAGGAATTATCGAAGGTTTCCTTGTCACAGGGGGGCTTATCGGAAATAACGAAAGCATTATCTGGAATTATAGAGGCAAAAGTGGCCGTGTACAATGAATATTTCGATGTTCTTGTTTCATCCTCCAGTGAGGCAGGAGATGTGGCTGCCGCAGTGGTTCAGCATTTTCCTGAGCTTATGCAACGTGTTATTCATCATGAACGAACAGTGATCTATGAGAAAATACAGCTTTTTAATAACGATAAAGGAGTTTACTTTTTTCCCGTATATGCAGATAAATATATTATTGGTTTACTGGCGATCTTCCTGGATGGGGGTGACATACTAGATCCTCTCGACATGTTTGCCGTGGAGCAAGCGTCTGTTATTTTCGCCCTAGAAATGAATAGAAGGGAAAGTACAGCAATAAAGGATCTGAAATATTCCGGATATGTCCTCGATCAATTACTTCATCGTGAGTTGAATGAACTTTCATTAAACCAATTAGCAAAGCTTCATATAGATGAGAGTGAGAAATATCAGTTTGTGGCTGTAAAATCATATATGAATGAAGCTCTATTATCGATTAAAGAAATTTCAGAAAAGAAACACCTGCTCCTAAGGGCGATTAATAGGGAGATTTTGAAGCTCCCCTTTAAGACATTTGTGTTAGATAAAGATATTGAAATCATCTGTATGTTTGTTTTTCCCCTCCATTTTACAGAGGAAAACATCTATAAAGAAATAAAGAAAGTATATTCATCGATTCAAGGACATGCCCAAGAAAAATTTCATTTATCTCTTCTAATAGGGATGGGACGAATCGTTACTAGCCTTCAAGAAGTCAAAGCATCTTATCGTGATGCAGAAAAGTGTGTGGATTATTTACAATCATCTAATTTAAAGAGTACGTTTCTTGCTTATCATCAATTAGGAATACAGCGGCTATTCTTAAAAACGGAGAAGAGTGAGTTAAATGACTTTGTAAAGGATACCCTCGGACCTATTATTGCGTATGATGAGCGAAATGAAACGGACCTCCTTGAAACCTTAAAGGTTTATTTAGAATCGAACCAAAATATGGCTCAAACAGCGAAGAAAATGTACGTGCATACGAACACCATTAAATACCGTTTAAAAACAATTAATCAAATTTTACAAATAGAATCATTATCTGGAAGGATTGCTTTTGATTTACAGCTAGCCCTATATATTCAGGAGTATGTACCTGTCTAATTGTTGGTTTCAGACAAAGGGTTGTGTAGAAGTTTGTCGATATCGCCTATTAATATCCGTAAGGCTTTATCGTATAATCACAATATGCAAAAGAAAGAAAATTTTGAAAAAGCTTTAAAGGGGATAAGAGTACGATGTCGACTGTTATACAGCTAGATAAGTTCTATACAGCATTAGTTTCAGAATATGACAAAGCACTTAATCATTCCGGTATTAATGGAGAGAGAGTAGCGGAAAGACTAACGAAACTTTCACAAATCGGTTTAACGGAGCAAGGTGGCTCTAGAAGAATCGCTTTTACACCAGAAGAAAGGCAAGCAAAAGAGCTGGTGAAGGAGTGGATGAAAGAGGCTGGTTTGGACGTACGAGAAGACGGAGCGGGAAATGTTTTTGGCTTATTTGAGGGAAAACAACAAAAGCCAGTTGTATTATCCGGTTCTCACGTTGATAGTGTACCAAATGGAGGTCATTTCGATGGTCCCCTTGGGGTCTTAGCTGCGTTAGAAGTTGCCCAAGCATGGAGAGATTCGGATTATCAACCGGATTATTCCTATGAAGTTGTTATCTTTTCTGATGAGGAAGGTGCCAGATTCAATGGTGGATTAACGGGAAGTCGTGCAATGACAGGAGACATTGACATTGCTAAACAAAAGCACTTAAAGGATTTTGATGGGAAATCCTTTGAAGAAGTTATTGTAAGTGACGGATTAACGATGGAAGGTTTTCAACATGCCGAACGAGATCTTTCGGACGTTGCTGCTTTTGTTGAGGTCCATATTGAGCAAGGGAAACGATTGGAGAAAGAAGACTTACCCGTTGGTATTGTAACAGGTATCGCCGGTCCAACTTGGCTAAATATAGCGTTTGTTGGAGAAGCTGGACATGCCGGCAATACACCGATGAATGATCGAAAGGATGCTTTAGTAGCTGCAAGTGAATTTGTTGCAAATGTACCTAACTTTCCGTCACAGGTGAGCGATTCCGCAGTGGCTACCGTTGGGAAATTAGAAGTTTTTCCAAATGGTGTCAATGTGATACCTGGGGAAGTAAGGTTAACTGTAGATATAAGGGATATCCATGAACATACGAAAGATCAGGTTGTTACTTCAATTATACAGACTGCTGAAGAAATTGCAGCAGATCATCAAATAGAGGTACAAGTAAAGACAACGATGAATGTTCAGCCTGTAGCGGTGAAGGAAGAGATGCAGGAAAAAGCGGCCTTATCAGTACAAGAAGCACTTGGTATTCAGCCTTTCCACCTGCCAAGTGGGGCTGGGCACGACGCCATGGCCCTAGGACGGTATGTACCAATGGCAATGTTATTTACTCGAAGTAAGGATGGTATTAGCCATAATCCAAAGGAATGGTCATCACTAAATGATTGTGTCAAAACTATTCATGTATTAAAAAACTATCTAGAGAAACTCTGTCAAGAATAAGAAAGGAGAAATAAAAAAATGAAAAATTACAAAGGATTAATATATGCTTGTTTATTAGCAGTCATCGTATTATTTACGGCATGTTCCAATGAAGGTCAAGCAGACCAAAATGGTGAAGCGGATGAAGAAACGGAAAATGGAGCAACATATGAATGGAAATTAGGATGGAATTCTGGTTTAGAAGGTGACACAAAAGGGGAAGCGGCAATTGCTTTTAAGGAATACGTTGAAGCGGAATCTAATGGACGTATTTCAATTGAATTTTTCCCAAATGAAACGTATGCATCATCACCAGAAATGATCGATGCGGTTCAGCTAGGTGCACTTGAAATGGCGATTCCAGGTGCAAATGAATTAGCAAATATTATTCCTCAATATTCGGCTCTATCACTGCCGTTCTTAGTAGAAACTCCAGAGGAAGCCTACGCTGTATTAGATGGAGCCGTTGGAGAGCAATTAAAAGAACTTAGCCAAGACCATGGTTTTGTGGCACTTACAGATGTAGACCTTGGTTTTACTCAAATTACAAACAATGCACGACCAATCAATACACCTGAAGACTTAAGAGGAATGAGTATCCGTTCCCCTAATGATGTTAGTTTAATTGAAACATTTAGAGCATTCGGATCTTCCGTATCTACGATGGCCTATACAGAAATTTATAGTGGACTAGCTCAAGGGGTTATTGATGGACAATTTAACCCATTGATAAATATCTATGATCAAAACATGCAAGAAGTTCAAGATTATTTAGCTATTACAAACCATACGTACTACTACTGCTACATGATTATTAATCAAGATGTATTTAACAGTTTAGATGCTGAGCTACAAGAAATTGTACGTAAAGGTGCTGAATTAGCAAGAGACGCTTCCCGTGCCGTTGTGGAAGAAAGTGATGCATACTATCTTGAGAAAGCACAAGAGGACTTCGTAGAAGTAACCTATCCTGACCTAACCTTATTCCAAGAAGCGGTTCAACCTGTTTATGAGGAATTGGAAAGTGTAATGGGAGCAGAAATCATTAACGACATTCAAGCATTCTTAGAACAGTATCGTAATTAATCAAATAGTTTTTATCATGGGGGCCTATTGTAGGATAGGCCTCATTTTCTACGAGAGGTGTTATTTATGGAACCTGGAAAGAAGAGAAGGTCATTTAACTTCATAGACAAAACCGTCCAAATACTTGATTTAGCAGCATGTGGATTAATGGCCCTTCTAACCCTTGTTGTGTTCAGTGAGGTATTAAGTCGATATGTTTTCAATTATCCCCTTGTTTTCTCGAACGAGTTAACCCAACTATTATTTCCATGGACGATCTTTTTGGGGATTATTGCTGTAACAAAAAACGAGGGTCATCTTTCTATTACCTTTTTTCGTGAATTACTGCCAAAAGCAATGCAAAAATTGGCCTTTATTTTTTCCAAGCTAGTCATGCTTTATTTTTCTTTCTATATGTTGGTTTCTAGTTATAACCTTGCACAGACGGTTTCCAATCAGGTACTGCCAATGTTAAGGATTTCAAGAGCCTGGTTATTCTACTCCGTAGTTGTATCCTTTGCGGCAATAACGATTATTCTCATCTATCAACTAGTCCTAATTTTCATGAATAAGCTAGAGCCGCCAAGAGAGGAGGATTTGTTAGATGATATGGATAATGCTCGCTAGTTTTTTAGTATTGATTGTACTTGGGGTTCCGATTGCTTTTGCTATGGGAGCATCTGCATTAATGTACATTATGGTTGCAGGAATCCCCCTTGAGATGGTAGCACAGCGCTTCTTCTCCAATACTCAGTCCTTTGCCTTCTTGGCAATTCCGTTCTTTATTTTAGCAGGGAATTTAATGATTTATGGTAATATAGCTAAACGAATTATTGATGTAGCTGACTCCATGGTTCGGCAGCTTCCTGGGGGATTAGGATGTGTCTCTGTTGTAACCAGTATGGGAATGGCTGGTGTATCAGGGTCGTCAGTAGCGGATGCAGCCTCCACGGGAAGTGTATTAATTCCTGAAATGAAGCGAAAGGGGTACAAGCCCTCTTTTGCCGCAGCAATAAATGCATCTAGTTCTGTTGTTGGTATCATTATTCCTCCTAGTAGTACCATGATTATTATTGCTTGGTTAGCAAACCTTTCCGTAGCAAAAATGTTTTTAGCTGGAGTTATTCCTGGTATTTTAATTGGACTTATTTATTTAATAACAACCGTACTTATTTCATTGAAGAGAGGGTACCCAAGAGAGAGTAAGCCATCTTTCATGGAATTTATCATTAGCATTAGAAGAGCATTTTGGGCGCTGTTGCTGCCGATTTTATTAATTGGAGCAATTGTCTTTGGTGTCGCAACGGCTACGGAAGCCGCAGCTTTAGCGGTGGTCTATGCCCTATTGGTAGGGGTGTTCGTGTATCGAAGCTTAAACGGGAGAAATATTTTACGATCCATTCGTGAAACGGTTCATGGTACTGGTATTGTTATGATCACTGTCTGTGCCTCCATGATCTTCACCTGGGTTTTGATCACAGAAGGAATACCAAGAATGATAGCCGATCTATTAGGCTCTCTGGGATTACCAGCTTGGGGCTTATTACTAGTCATCGTTGGGATCATGCTCATAGCAGGTATGATCATGGAACTGGTTCCGAATTTGTTCTTATTTATTCCAATATTTTTCCCAATTGCCACGGAGCTTGGAATGGATCCTATTCAATTTTCAATCGTCATGCTAGTTAGCTTAGCATTAGGAATGTTTACCCCACCAGTAGGGGCAACATTATTCATCTCCTGCTTCATAGCAAAAATAGGAATCGAAAGGACAATCAAGGACATTTTTCCGTACTTTATAGCAGGTATCATCGTTGTTCTTCTAGTAACATTTATACCAGCATTAACATTGTGGCTGCCTGGTTTGTTTTAGTAGTGGTTTTGGTGGTGCCTGACCCCCGGTTCGAATGGGAAAAAACTATATTAAAAAAAGAAGCACGGGAACAGTCCGAGTGGCAATGTGCTGAGCCGTTACCATCTTTTAAAAGCTTGATATGAGCGGGTTTCTCATATCAAGCGCACAACGAGAGCAGCCATTGCAACAAAGTTTATCGACTTTTTCACTGGTTTCGAATCGTCCCCGTGCTTGCTACATAATGCGACGGCTTTATTTTTTTCTGTTTGGTTCATCACGGAAGATCCGGTTAGGTCGCCTGTTACATTAAGGACGGTACATCCCATACCTACTAATGCATCAATAGCTACTAACAGGGCAACGGCTTCCATTGGTAAACCGAGTTGCACGAAAACGGTGGAATTCATGACGACACCTGCAGTTCCCACAGATGCCAATGTTCCAACTTTAAAGTGCAGCGCCTTTTCCGCCGTCGACGTTAACGGAGGTACCGGTTACATAGGAGGCTGCGCTTGAGACAAGGAATGTAATGACTTTTGCTGCTTCATCTGTATTTCCGATTCTTCCTAATGGTATGTCGTGGCTAGGTTTTTTAGCAAACTCGTCCCATGTGAGTTCAGGAGCTTGTTTCTTCCACATTTTTTCAATTTGATCACTTCTTATTAAACCAATACACACCGTATTGACGCGAATATTATCTTTTGCTAGATCCTTACTCATTGCTTTTGTTAGGGCCAAGCCAGCTGCGCGACTGACGTTCGTTGGCAGTCCTCCAGCTGGGGGTGTTTTTGCACTAGATGTAGTGATATTAAGGATGGATGCACTATCTGATTTTCTTAAGTAGGGAAGTGCATGCTTGGAGCAATGAATCGCCCCAAATAACTTTAAATCTATGTCTTGGTGCCATAGTTCTGTTTCCACTTGTTCGAAGGCTTTGGCGTTAGCTGTTCCTGCATTATTGATAACTATATCTAACTGCCCAAAGTGTTCAGCAGCTTGATTCACGGCGCGCTTGCAATCGTCCTCTATTGAAACATCCCCTTGAATGGGTAATACTTCAGTATTTGTTTTTTCAGTAATGTAAGCTACTGCCTTTTGTAAATTTTCCTCGTTTCGTGCAACGATAGCTACTTTTACACCCTCATAACCTAATTGCAGTGCAGTTTCTAAGCCAATTCCTTTGCTTCCTCCAGTGATGAGTGCTACTTTTCCATTTAGTCCTAGTTCCATTATGTATTAACCCCTTTCTGATTTTGATTGCTAAAAGAGTTTTCGTGTTAAGCTTAGTATAACAAACGGTTTAGGTGCCAGTCACTGCTCGAGATTTGTCGAATGAAGTGCCACTATTACTTGATGAAAAGCATCAAAGTTATATTCTTTCCTTTGACTCTTTAATATAATTCCAGGCCATGATAAAATTATATAAAAATTCAGAATGTTACGAAGGTGGTGATTTTGATTTGCTAAACTTCCATAATAACTATGAGAATGCCATGTCTATGCCTGCTTCTCTTCAAGAAGAGTTTGAAGCAATTCTTGATTCTTCCTTTGATGGTATTCATATTACTGATGGACAAGGGGTTACTCTTTTTTATAATAAAGCTTGTGAAAGAATTGAAGGGTTGAATAAAGAAGAAGTGATAGGTGTAAATGTACAACGTCTTGTGGATCAAGGTGTTTATCCCAATTCATTGGCCCTTAAAGTTTTAGAAACGAAAATGCCTATGACCCAGCTGCAAAAAGTAAATGGTAAAGAAATTATGGTATCTGCTAAGCCAATTTTTATAAATGGTCAAATAACAAGGGTCGTAATGAACTCTAGAGATATTACTGAATTAAATCTACTAAAGCAGGAATTGTCCCATGAGAAGATGATAAAAGAGCAATACCAAACGGAGTTGGAGTTTATCCGAACAGAAAAAATGCCTTCCCATATTGTATGTGAAAGCCTCGAGATGCAAAAAATGATGGATCTTATTTTCACGGTATCTAATGTAGATTCTTCAATTTTAATTCAAGGGGAATCGGGTGTGGGAAAAGAGGTTATAAGTAGATTTATACACAAAAAAAGCAAACGGAAAGAGGGTCCATTTATAAAAATCGATTGTGGGGCAATTCCAGAAAATCTATTAGAGTCAGAGCTCTTCGGGTATGAAAAGGGAGCGTTTACTGGAGCAGATAAAAACGGAAAGGTGGGCTTAATAGAATTAGCTCATGGAGGGACGTTATTTCTTGATGAAATAGGAGAACTACAGCTTTCATTACAAGTTAAGCTACTACGAGTACTCCAAGACAGGGAAGTTGTAAGAGTTGGGGGAAAAGCACCGATAAAAGTAGATATCCGGATTATTGCAGCCACAAATAAAGAGTTAGAAAAAATGATAAAGGATAAAACCTTTAGAGAGGACCTATATTACCGATTGAATGTCGTTCCTCTTAATGTACCTCCTCTCCGTGAAAGGAAGAGAGATATTTATCCGTTAATCCAAAAGGTACTGAAAAAATTCAACGAAAAATATTCTTTACAGAAAGAGATTCATCCGGACGCCATAAAATTGTTAATTGATTATGAGTGGCCAGGAAATATTCGTGAACTAGAAAATGTAATCGAGCGTCTTGTTGTCACTTCAAAGGATAATACCATTGATCTAGAACGATTACCTGCAAATATGAAGAGAGAAAATAAATTTTATAAACCGGATTCCCAATTGTCATATAAAGAAGTCATGGAAGCCTATGAAAGAGAGTTTTTGAAGGAAAAATTAGCTAAAGTAAAAAATATCGCTAGAATGGCAGAGGAATTAAAAATTGATGAAAGCACTGTAAGAAGAAAATTAAAAAAGCTAAACATCCCCGTGAAAAGTGTGATTTAAATGCTGTTACACTTTTTCAAGAGGATGTTTTTTTTAGCTAAAACAATATATGCATGAATAAAGCAACGACTGGTATTGCAATTAATGTTCTCATAAAGAAGATAATGACTAGATCTTTCACCTTAACTGGCAGTTTTGTCGACAACATAACGGCTCCTGTTTCTGAGAAGAAAATAATCTGTACCATCGATAAAGCTGTAATAAAGTAGGCTGCTTTAATGTCTATAGTTCCTATTAAGTCGGCAATCATTAATACTGGAAGAAACATTTCTGCGAGTCCCACAGTTATGGCTGGGGCTATCTCCATTGCATTAGGAACAACGAAAAGCTGAAGGATAGGTACAAATAATAAACCGATCCAGTTGAAAATCGGTGTATACTCAGCAATGATCAGGCAAGTAACCCCGATAGCTGTTAACATACAAAGTACCTTTGGCAGAACAGCAAGACCATCCTTTAAACTACGCCCCGTTTCTTTAAAAACATTATCTGCCTTGTAGCCATTTTCTGCAGCACGGTAAACAGCTTTTTTCATGATTTTTCGATCAAACTTGCTTTCTTTTAATCTTTCTTCCACTGATTGTTCTTTCCCATTATGAAATACATCTGCTTTTTTAGATAATGGTGGCAGTCTTACCATAACGGCAGAAACAATAAAGGCAATTAGAAAAGAAGAAAAGTAAACTTTTAGAAAATGATCCATTAAACCGGCTGTAGATATTACCACGGCAGCAAAGCCAATACTTACTGCACTGAAACTAGTAGCGATGGTGGCTGCTTCTCTTCTAGTATACTCATTACTTTTATACAGATTGCTAGTAATGATAACAGCTACAGAAGAAGAACTTACAAACGATGCAACTGCATCAACAGCACTTTTACCAGGTACTTTAAACACCGGTCTCATAATTGGTTGCATGAGCGTCCCGACAAAATCTATTCCTCCATATTTTAAAATTAGTGGAATAAAGATGGCCCCTAATGGAATGATCCAAAAAACTTGTACGGCAATACTCGACATTACGCCCCCAGTATCACCCCCAACGATCATTTCAGGACCTGTAAATCCTGGGAACGTTGTGTGTAAGGTAAATAGAATAGCGTAGAAAGCACCTAAGGAATAAATAAACAGGTGTATTAGTGTATCGTCTTTGAAATACTGATAAACTTTTGTGTTTTCGTGTGCAAAGAATTTTCCATAAATACTAGCGCAAGCATTTCCTAATGTAAGGATAGCAATCATCCAAATACCAGCGATACCGAATAGTTCAATAAGGTATTTATAAATATAACCAAATAGAATTTCCGTTTCACCGTTAATGGTAAGTGGGACGAAAAAAATCATGATTGCTATAAAAGAATAAAAAGTACACCTAATTAGGCCCCTAATATATTCCTTATTTCCTAATTTTAAGTCAGAAGAACGATCTACATATAATTCAGAGGGTGAAAATTCATTATTACCAGGAATTGGTTTCATAAAGTCACTCCCAAATTAGATTAGTTATACCCTTACACTTTATTTTCAATAGACGATTGAAATGTAACCGCTTCCGTTTCTCTGTTATTTTTGTACTTTTCCTTCCACCATGGTTGTTCGCAAATTCTTCCAAGGAATTCTATCACTGTTTGTGCTGCTAAATAAGAAGTGATTCCTGTTCCCACATCCAGTTGAGGTGCAACTTCAACCATTTCGTAACCTACGATAGGGTTTCGTTCGGCAATGGCTCCTAAGGAATCTCTTAGCTCGTTATAGAGGAATCCTCCAGGTTCGGCTGAAACGCATCCAGGTACTAGTGTACTGTCAAAAGCATCTATATCTATTGTTACATAACAAGGTTCTCCCTCCGGAACGACTTGAGCTATGTTTTTCGGACCGATTTCGCGGTATTCGTCCATTCCAACTACTCTATTTCCTGCAGCAATGGAGTCCAAAACACTAGTATCTCTAATGCTTCTTATACCGATTTGTGTCAGGCTCTTAACGTGAGGCATCTGACTAATATGCCTGAAAGCGTGCATGTTTGTATATTGGTATCCGTCATAAATTGGAGCAAAATCAGAATGGGCATCGAAATGGATTACATGGATCGGTTGGCTGATTCCTCTTACGATGGGGTACGTGATAGAATGATCACCGCCTAACGTAATTAACATCCGATTTTTCTTCATGACAGTTTCTACCATTTGTGTAATGCGGTGAAAAGTACCTTCCACATCCGTTGGAATTACATTAACATCGCCAATATCAACTATGCGACCTCTGCTCAACTCTTCTTTGAGGAGAATCTTTTTCAACTCATAATCGTAGTAGCCATTTCTACTAAACCGGAGTGAGTGCTCACGAATAGTCCTTGAACCAAAGCGAGAGCCGGGCATATAAGGACAACCTTCATCAAATGGAACTCCCATTACTGCGATGGTAGGATTCAGTTTTTCTAAGTCACCTAACTCAGTTACTAATTTTGATCTTAGAAAAGTTGGTATTCCTGAAAATGGATAAACAATATCTTCTGGTATTGGGTTGTTTCTTTCTTTCATTTTTTCTCCTCCTTATTTTCGTTTTCATAGTCTTACTAAAAGTATAATGCAAACCTTGTGCCAAAAAACAGAAAATAAAGAATGTTCAGAAATAAGTGTGGGTATTTCGGTGGTTTCTGTGCTTCTTTGAAAAAGCGTGGGGACTCGACCCTTCCACGACAAATATGCAAATTTACATGTAATAATAGTTTGGTGATAAAACTTAAGTCATTAAAGAGATGGTTAGGGTAGGAGGTTTGATGCATTCGTGCAAATTTGCATGAGTGAAGGCAAGTGTGCCGGGTGCCGAAGACAGGAGTATATATTGGTATTGGGAAGAGATATGTGTTATTAACAGGGGCCTAGTAGGCAATTGGAGTATCGCAAGGGCTTGACCATAAATCACTTGATAGACTTGTCGATAGAGAGTGTTTTGAAGGGATAAAAGCCCTGCCCTTCAAATTTCTTACTTTTTAAAAAAAGTATTGTAATTTAATTTTTTAATTGATAAAATTTAATAGCTAATACCTAGTGTTAAAGTAACTCTCTTGATTGTCAGAATATTACGACTAATCGTTGCGTTGAAATCTTATGAGTTTTTGAACAATGAAATTATTCATAATTTTTATCATTGCATGATTCCTGCGCAGCGACTTTCTGACTTTCAAAAAAAGAAAAACAGGAGGAGATGAAAATGTCACAAAATCTTGAAACGGCTCAAGGTAGAGAATTTTGGGCGACCCGTTGGGGGTTTATTCTTGCTGCGGTTGGATCTGCTGTTGGTTTAGGAAACATTTGGGGTTTCTCTTACCAATTAGGAAGTAACGGTGGTGGAGCATTTTTAATTATTTATTTAGCTTGTATTTTATTCATTGGTTTTCCACTAATGATGTCGGAGTTTATGATTGGACGACGTGCTAAAAGCGATGCAGTAGAGTCATTCCATAAAATAGCACCGGGTAAAAAGTGGTATATAGCTGGAGGTATAGGGGTTGCAGCTGCCTTCTTCATTATGTCTTTCTACTCCGTTATTGCTGGGTGGACATTAAAATATTTTACAGTGTATTTAACTGGTGGTGTTGGAACAACGGATGTTGGTGAAGCTACAGGTTACTGGGCTTCATTTGCAGGAAACAGCGTTGAACCGCTTATTTGGCACTTTATCTTTATGCTCCTTGTAGTAGGGATTGTTAGTTTAGGTATTAAGAAAGGTATTGAAAAAGCAAATAAATTTATTTTACCTACACTTGGTTTGTTGATCTTATTCTTAGCTATTTATAGTTTAACTTTAGGCGGAACACGTGAAGCTTTAGATTTTATGTTTGTTCCAGATTGGGCAGCGGCTTTTACTAATCCAAGTGTGTTCGCGATGGCAATGGGTCAAGCGATGTTTACTCTTAGCTTAGGTATGGGTGCAATGATTACGTACAGTAGTTATATTAAGCAACAGCAAAAATTACCTAAAGCTGCTGGGACGATTGTTACATTAGATACCCTATTTGCTATTTTTGCTGGTTTAATGATTTTCCCTGCTTTATTCGCTTTTGGTGGTGAGCCAGCTGGAAGTGTAGGCTTAGTATTCTTCGCATTACCAACTATTTTTGAAAGCATGGGTGGGTTTGGAATTGTATTCGGTATACTATTCTTCTTCATGTTAGCGATCGCAGCCCTTTCCTCTGCTATTTCACTAATAGAGGTAGCTGTTGCTTATTTCATGCGAAAATTAGGATGGGCCCGTCAAAAAGTAACAATCTTACTAGGATCCCTTATTTTTATAGCGGGTATCCCAGTTTCCTTAAGCTTTGGTCCATTAGCTGATTTTACAATTTTCCGTGATTACAATTTCTTCGGATTTGTTGAATTATTTGCATACAAGTTATTCTTACCGATTGGTGGTCTAATCATCGTACTATTTGTTGGTTGGGGATGGACGCGAAGAGAAGTATATGAGAACTCAGATTTTGCTGATAACGGATTGTTTAAAACATTCTTCTTCGTGTTACGTTACATCGTACCAGTAGGAATGGCCATCATTATTATTCACACAATCGCTACTAGCTTCTTCTAGGAGCGTGCCTGTCACCACCGGATTTTGTCGATAGAATGGAAGATTCCTATTATTGATGTATGATTCAAAACTGCGTAGTACATGGCCAGGAGGCATTCCGTCAAGTAAACCAATTGACGGAATGCCTCTTATTGTTTAGGTGTTTTATAAAGGCTCATGCTAGATGTGAAAGAAGAGGTTGCACCATACGTTGAATTACTAATCGTTGCTTTTCCACAGGAAGGAATCCTGTCCTTTCCAAATGGGGAAGCTGGGAAGCCAGCGAACTTTATCATCCTTGGGGCGGAAAACGAATATGAAGCCATCCGCAAACAAGCAGCCGTTCGCTACTCCATCCGAAACGGCAAGATCATCGCAGAAACGAAACTATCGGAAACCATGATCCAACTGGATGGAAAACAAGAAACAGTTGATTTTAATAAATAAAGGATTTAGAGTGCTCCCCGCCAAGTTTGTTGGTGGGGAGTTATGAAGATAGCCTGTTTTTTTCTTGTTTATTTAGAAGTGGTAGGGAGATAACAAAGGTGGTGCCATTTCCTGAGCTTGAGTGCAATTGAATGTTTCCATTGTGATTTTCTATAATTCTTTGAACAATAGTAAGTCCTAATCCTGTGCCGGTTTCTTTAGATGTTGTAAATGGGTTAAATATTTGCCCTTGGATTTCTTTTGGAATCCCAGTACCAGTGTCTTGGATATAAAAGTGGTAATGGTCCCTTTCTATTTTTGAAAAAAATAAGATTGTGCCCTTTCCATTCATCGCTTCACTGCTATTCCTTATAATATTGTGGAGGACTTGCTTGATTTGCATCTCATCCATCATCAATGTTGTATCCTCTATATTAATGTTGAATTGTAGTTGTTGATTAGCAGTAGATTTTCTGTAAAGATCAGTTATCTCTAGGATAATATCTCGTATTTTCCCTTCTTTAAATTTAGGTGCCCCTGGCTTTGCGACCATTAGCATTTCTTCGATAATGAAATTAATTCTCTCAAATTCACTTAACATTAATGGAAAGTGGAATTTCCTTTGATCTTCCGTGGAAAAACTTTTTTTCAACATAGAAAGTAAGCCGTGTACAACTGTCAATGGATTTCGTATTTCATGGGCAGCACCTGCAGCTAGTTCACCTAGGAGAGCCAATTTCTCCGATTGATGCATCCGTGTCTCCATTTCAGAAGTATCCGTTATGTCAATAAAGAAGAAAATTCGGCCGATAGGGTTTTGATGCTGGTTATAAAGCTGTGATTGTGAGACAAGCAGCAGAAATGTCTCGTCATGGGATATATAAGTGACTTTGATGTTCTGAAAATTTTCTTCCGTTGAAAAAATCGACCAGAACTCTTTATTTTTTATTTGTTCTTCTGTCACTAATTGATTGATTTTTGTTTTATTACAATTTAAAAGAGTTTCGGCAGTAGAGTTTAGAAAAATTTCAGAAGGTATACTGCCCACCGTTATGATGCCAACTGGAAGTGAATTAAGTATCTGCTCTTGATAATTCTTTTCGTTAGACATTTGATCATAAAGATGAAAGTATTTGTAAAATGCTAGGGACGTTAAAATAACCACAAAAGAAAAAACAATAGTTCCGAAAATAGAATAGCTTTCTAGTAGCATAGCAAGTATAAATGCTAGTGCTAATGTAATAACGTAGTTTAAAATTGCTTCTTTTCCAACTTCTTTCATAACATCAAGAAGCGGTGGAGAGGTTGGAAGACGCAACTGAAAAACGATACTAATCATGATGATATTAATGGAAAAATACACTGCCATGGAGAGTATATAGGGAAAGGAACTGGCTAAATGCAATATACCAGTTTCACCACCGACTAAGATAAAAACGTAGTGTGCAACCGTAATAGTAATAATAAACATGGCTATATTAAATATATGCTTCCACCACTCCGTAACCCTGTCGATAATGGCAAAAAGGATACTCCCTGCTATTAACACTGCCAAGGTCATTTCCAAACCATACATAAAAAGAATCGCTATGTAGATGGCAGAGTCCATCGAAAGGGAATTTCGATCAAATGGAAGAATAATTCGATATTTATTTAAAAGGACAACGGCATTCGTTAACAGTAAAAATAGAGCCCAATCTAACATAGTAGGATTTGGAATATAAATGTCATGTAGAAAAAATAGACTCCACCCTATTACAGCAACTAGAAATATGTAAATGTGAGCCTTAGTAAGTCTACTAAATAATGAAAAATTTGACATCCTATTCCCTCCTATCACTATCGATTATTCAGGCTGATACTTTATTAATTCTAAGGTAATAAGTCCTATTAATCAACAACATAAGTGTGGAAGAAATAAGTGGAGGGAAGCGCATTGAGGACGAATTAATTAATAAAGTTTATTAATAGAATATACCTCTTCCAAGCCTAAAACTAACCAACCACCTAAGGAATTTACTATTATTTTGACGAAGGTAGTCGAATTCCCCTTGCTGTTATGACTTTTTGGTAATAATTTTACCTTTTCTTTAAAGTACCTTGAACAAGTAATTAATTCATGGTTAACTAAACTAAAGTCAGAAAATTACGATAGTTAATTAATTAATTGATAATTCCTAAAATTTACATAAAGGGGTGAGGAAAGTGACGACGTTCACTGATTTATTAAAGGCAAAGCCGATGAATTTAATTGTCAGCCTCCCAGAAAACTCCATGGAGTTAGTTAAAGCAGCTTCTGATGGGGGAGCGGATGTCATAAAGGTCCATATGAATGTGGAGCATCGTGCAAGTGGAAATTCCTTTGGGACCTTAGAGGAAAATAAAGATTTTTTTCAACAAATGAACCAACTATTTCGAGGCCCCACCGGAGTTGTTCCTGGCGATTTACCAGAAAAGGTAAAACCGGAAGAAATAAAAAGTCTAAAAGAGATAGGATTTACTTTCTTATCTATTTATTCACATACAGCTCCAGCCTGGCTTCTTGAAGATAACCACTTAGAAAAAATGATCGCATTATCCAACGAATATACCAACTACGAATTACACTCTTTCAACAGCGCAAATATTGAAGTACTTGAAGCTTCTGTAATGAAACCAGCAGCCTATGGTACAGAATTAAGCCTCCAAGATCTACTTCATTACCAATATCTTATTTCTCAAGTCAATCAACCTATCGTTATCCCTACTCAAAAAAAAATACAGCTAGAAGATTTAAAAGCATTATATAAAATTGGTGTTCATGGTCTTATGATTGGTGCCGTTGTTACTGGTAAAACGGCTGATCAAATCTATGAAACAACAAAAGCGTATAAACAAGAAATAGATCGATTAAGGATGTGATGCCCAAGTGGTCATAGATGAACAATTTGACGTGGTCGTTGCTGGAGGCGGGCCATCAGGAATTACTGCTGCTATAGCCTCAGCAAGATCCGGAGCAAAGACACTGCTTATTGAAAAGTATGGCTTTTTAGGGGGAATGGCTACAAATGCGTTAGTTGGACCTCTTCAAACCTTCCATGCAGGTGAAAAGCAAATTGCTAAAGGGATTGGGGAAGAGGTAATCCAACGTTTAAAACAAATAGGTGGAACTCCAGGGCATGTGAGGGATATGATTGGTTTCGTTCCAACTGTTACCCCGGTAGATGTGGAGAAATTAAAATATATTTATCAAGAAATGGCAGAGGAAAGCGATGTAAAATTGCAGCTTCATACCGTAGTTACAGGTGTTGAATTAAAAGAAGAAGGGACTTTGAAAGCCCTTCAGCTTTATAATAAATCCGGTCATTATAAAGTGCAGGCAAAGGTATTTATTGACTGTACTGGCGATGGTGACGTCGTAGCAATGGCTGGAGTTCCCTATGAGAAGGGACGCCCAAAGGACGGTCTCGCTCAACCGATGAGTATGATGTTTCGGATGGGAAAGGTAAACCTAGAAAAAGTGAAAGAATATATGAGAAATAACCCGGATGACTTTGTTTTAGCTAAAGACTGGGACTCGTTCCCAATGGTGGCTGTTTCAGGATTCTTTAGCCTTGTTAAAAAGGCGAAAGAGGAAGGGCGGTTTACTATTGACCGTGATAGAGTTCTCTTATTTGAACTCCCCACAGAAGGGGAAGTTTCCGTTAATATGACAAGGGTTATTCGCTATGATGCCACAGACGGTCAGGCCTTAAGTAAAGCGGAAATTATCTCAAGAAGACAGGTAATGGAGGTTGTCCAGTTTCTTCAAAGGGACGTTCCAGGATTTGAAGAGGCGATTTTAATCAATTGCGGCACACAGATTGGTGTACGGGAGTCTAGAAGAATTATCGGCGAATATGTCCTCACAGGGGAAGACGTCGTTACTGGTAGAAAGTTTGATGATGTCATTGCATTAGGTTCCTATCCTATTGATATTCACGCCCCCGATGGTGATGAAATAAATGTCATTCAGATGGAACCGGGAACGATTTATGATATCCCATACCGCTCCATTTTGAATAAAGAAGTACCGAATCTTTTAGTTGCTGGAAGGTGCTTATCGGCTACGCATGAAGCTTTAGCATCTGCACGGGTAACCCCTACTGCTATGCTTGTCGGTCAGGCGGCAGGGACAGCTGCAGCAATAGCCGTCCATGAAGAACAGCTTCCAAGAAACATCTCTATTGAAAAATTACAGCAATCCCTTAGAAAACAAGAGTGCTATTTAACAGAAAAAGAAATTGAGGAGAGTTAATTATGATTAAAAAGGGAGGAGACCAAAGTTTTGTAAGAATCCATAACCAGAATTTAATTCTGGAAGAAATTCTAAAGAAGAAACAAATATCACGTGCTGATCTGGCAAAAAGCCTAAACATCAGTGCACCAAGTATCTCTAGTAATGTAGAACCTTTGCTTCGAGCAGGTATCTTATATGAGAGGGGACTTGGAAAATCTGCAGCAGGCAGAAAACCGATTATGCTTCAGTTTAATTTTAAATACGGCTATATATTAGGAATTGATTTGAGTAAGGGGAGAATTGTAAGTGCCCTTAGTGATTTATCTGGAAAACCTGAAAAAATTACGAAGGGACAAAGAACAAAAAATGTGGTTGGTCATGATTTAATTAACATGATTGAAGAGCATATTTACATGGTCTTAAACGAAGAAAAAGTACCACCTACTTCTGTTCTTGCTATTGCTATTGCCTCTCCAGGAATTTTAATGAATCATCGTCATATCAGGCTAGATCCTGAACAAATTAATTGGCAGGATGTAAATCCAGCCCTTATTCTACAGGAACGATTGAATATCTCTGTCGTCTTAGAAAACGACATTAATCTAGCTACATTGGCAGAATACCAAAGTCTTAAAAAATATGAGCGAACAGAAAATATGGTTTTTATTAGCATTGGAAGGGGACTTGGCTCTGGTCTCATTATACATGGGGAACTTTACAAAGGTTCCTTTGGTGGAGCAGGAGAAGTTGCCTTGATGTCCTCTTCAGTAACAGATCAGAATCTACAATATTATGAAACGATTCTTTCGTTAGATGCATTAAGAAATGCAGTATTAGGAACTAGAGCCGGTAGTTCAGTTTCCATTTATGAGGAGGACGATGAAAGGTTTTTAGAGTATGTTCTTGATTTACTTTCCAAAGGAGATGCTTACGTTCACCAAGTTGTAGACAAATTAGCAAAGCATATTGCAGTTATGATTGCTAATGTTTCTGCTCTGATAAATCCTCAGTTAGTAGTAGTAGGTGGAGAGTTAATGGCCTTATCAAATTATCTATTCCCAAAAATTAAGAACGAGGTTTATCGAATCTATCCCTTTCCTATTGAAATGAAGGTTTCTGAGGAAGTGGAGCATGTAGGTCTATATGGGTGTCTTGCAATAGCTAAGGAACGGGCTATAAGACAATTAATTCATTAGGGCTTTATACCCTATGAAAGGGGGAGATAGAAAAAGAGTAAGAATATACACTTAATAAGGTTTTTAGATGGAGCCTGTGACGCGGATAAATCAAAAGGGGGAAGGAAAAGTGAAAAAGTGGATAGTATGTATGCTCACGGCAGTTCTTCTAGTCGTAGTTACAGCTTGTGGCGGGGAAGGTACTTCTGGAGATGGAGAAACTGAATTAACCATTTGGGTTGCCGGTAACAGTAACCAAATCCAAGAAACGTTCCGTGCGATTATTGATGATTTTAATGAACAATATGAATCAGAAGGAATTACGGCAAATGTTCAATTTGAACCATGGGGGGAGCTTGATCAAAAGCTCAGCACCTCTTTAGCTGGTGGTGTTGGACCTGATGTATTCATGCATGGTGCGGCAGCAGCTGCTGGCTTTGCAGCGGGAAATCAGATTGAACCATTAAATGCCTACTTTGACGATTGGGCTGATTACTCGGAATTTAATCCGGGTTATTTAGAAGCCGGCGCCGTTGACGGAGACTATTATGTCGTCCCTATTCAAGGGGCTAACCGGATGATGTTCTATCGGGAGGATATCTTTCAAGAAGCAGGAGTGGAGATTCCTGAAACCCTTGATGAGCTTCTAGAAATAAGTGAGGCATTTGTAGAAAGAGACGGATCCCGTTTCGTGCGAGCAGCTACAACATTACCAACGGAAGGAAATGATTTGCAGCAAATTTGGAGCGCATTCCTCTGGTCCAATGGGGGAGACATTTTAAGTGAGGATTTCTCAGAAGCTGCCATCAATTCAGAGGAAGCAGTAAAGGCCATAGAGTTCTATAAAGCCTTCTTTGATAGAGAATTGACCCCAATAGCTGGAATGGGAGGTCAGGGGGATCAGCATCCTCTAGGTACTGGAGAAGTAGCCTTTACATTCGATGGTGTATGGGCGATTGATCAAATTTTAACTTATACTCCAGATGCCTATGAACATATTAAGGTAGCAGCACCTCCACGAGGGTTAGAGGGTACAACTACACTTGTTGGTTCATCTGGATTCTTTATGAATGCCAATTCAGATCATAAGGATGAGGCTTGGAAACTAATGTCCTTTATTGGTAATCGAGATAATATCGAAAAGGTTTCTTCAGAGCTTAAGTTCTTACCTGTAAGATTAGATGTTGCTGAAGCAGATTTTGTTAAAGAAGATCGTCTCTTCTATGAATTTGTTCAGCTAACGACGGAAGTGGATGGGAAGGCGAATCCGAACGTACCTCGCTGGACTGCTATCCGTGATATCGTCGCCGCCAATGTGGAGAAGGCAATATACGGTCAATTGACTCCACAGGAAGCGGTTGAAAATGCAGAAAAGGAAATTAATGAGGAAATAAACCGATAAAAGCTTTTCAAGGGTGATGTAGATGACTGAAAATTCGGTCATCTAAGTCACCCTCCTAACTAATTATTTCATTAGGGTGATGACCAGATGGCCAATAACGAACCAAATATACCAGTCAATACTCCTTCCTCTCCTCCTCCGTCAAAGAAAAGCTATTTTCAAAGGAAAAAAGAATATTGGGGGAGTACGCAAAACAGAAAGAGGGCAATTGCAGGCTACACGTTTATTGCTCCGGCTTACTTATTGTTTGTGGTCTTTCTATTTATACCAGTGATATGGGCTTTTTACTTAAGCTTTACAAGCTATACCATTTTTACCCCAGGAGAAATTGTTGGTATCAATAATTATCAGAGGTTAATGAACGATAATGCCTTTCGCAACGCCCTTTGGAATACAACCTATTACGCACTAATGGTAATACCATTAAATATATCCATTTCCTTATGTCTTGCACTATTGGTGAATAGAAAGATGAGGGGAATGAACTTTTTTCGGGCCGCGTATTATGTGCCTGTTGTAACTTCCATTATTGCAGCATCGATGATTTGGATGTGGCTTTATGACTCCAATAATGGACTAATCAATTATGTACTCATTCAGCTTGGTTTTAATCCACAAAGTTGGTTAAATGATCCTGACCTCGCCCTTCCGGCATTAGCGCTTATGCGTGTATGGAAAGGGGTGGGGTGGAATATGGTTATTTTCTTAGCGGGACTACAATCCATACCGAAAACATTGTATGAGGCTGCCTCTATTGAAGGGGCAGGGCGATGGATGAGCTTTTGGAAAATAACGTGGCCTCTTTTAGCACCGACTACATTTTTCGTTTTTGTTATGGCAACGATCAGTACATTCCAAACCTTTGGGGAAATCTATGCCATGACTTCCGGTGGACCTGTTCAATCGACAACTACTCTAGTGTATTTGATTTTTGTTTACGGATTTGAGCGATATGAAATGGGCTATGCATCCGCCATTGCATTTGTCTTATTCTTTATTATCTTAACGCTTACACTAATTAATATGTTCATTACACAAAAGAAGGTTAACTATGATCTATAAGGAGGGAGAGCATGACTAGAAATAGTAGGGATGTAAAACAGGCGATAAATAAATTATGGTTATTTCTTCTTATGTCAGCCATTGCTATTATCATGCTTTGGCCTTTCATTTGGATGACGGTTACCTCTTTTAAGCCCAACACAGAAATGTTTGCATACCCACCAACGATTATTCCGAATGAAATTATTTTTGATCATTACGTCGCTGCATGGAAAGCGGCACCGTGGGAAAGGTTTTTCTTTAATACGGCATTTGTTGCCGGGGTTATTACCTTTAGTTCCTTATTTTTATGTGCCATAACAGGTTATGCCTTTGCAAGACTAGAGTTTCCTGGAAGGAACTTTCTATTTATATTATTGCTTGCTTCTATGATGATTCCTTTCGAGGTAATGCTTATACCATTGTATTTAATTATTGTAAATTTCCCATTTACAGGAGGCAATGGCATATGGGGTGGAGGTACGGGATTATTAAATACTTACAGTGCCTTAATTGTGCCAAGGTTACTCTTTCCTTTTGGAGTATTTCTCATGAGACAATTCTTTTTAACATTGCCAAAGAGCTTAGAGGATGCGGCCCGAATTGATGGTTGTTCTGAATTTGGTATTTTTTGGAGGGTGATGTTCCCTTTAATCAAACCAGCCTCTGCTACCCTTGTCGTTTTTGTCTTTTCTATGATGTGGGATGATTTCTTCTGGCCGTTAATTGTTATTAATGACCAAAACTTAATGCCTGTACAATTAGGGTTGCAAAGCTTCCAAACTTCTCAGTACACCACGGATTGGGGACCGCTTATGGCCGCCACTGTATGGGTATCGTTACCGATCATTATCGTGTTTATTTTTGCTCAAAAGTATTTTATGAACATTAATATTAGCTCTGATAAGTAATGGAAGGTAGGATAAGATGAAAAAAGTCGCCATTTTGCCCTTAGACAATCGACCGTGCTGTTATGATTTCACAGAAAGCTTTGGTAAGTGGGGAGCTGTACAAGTTTTTCAGCCTCCTAAAGAGATAATTGGAGAATTTACTTATTTTGGTGACACGGAGAAAATTAGTGACTGGTTAAAAGAAACAGCCCCCAAAGTAGACGGGATGATCTTATCTATTGATCAGCTTGCATACGGAGGGCTCATCCCATCAAGAATTATGGAAAGAGATTTAGAAACATGTAAAGGAATTGTTGGCATCATTAAACAGCTTAGAGAGGATCACCCTCATTTATTGATTTATGCAGTGAATGTTTTAATGCGAATTTCCATTACTACGAAAAATAAGCTTTTCACCCAATATTGGAAGCAGGTATTTGCCTACTCTCAGCTATATGACCGACTCCATCGTCTACAAGAAGGAGAGGTAGAAGGGGAACTTAAGGCTTTGGAAAAGCAAATTCCTAAGGAAGTGCTTCAAGAATATTTAGATGCAAGAGAAAGAAACCATCACATGAATCAGCTGATGATTGATTGGGTAGCAGACGGAACCATAGACTTTTTAGCAATTACACAGGAGGATGCCAGTGCAGTAGGCATGCATCTTATGGAGCAAAGAACCCTTGTTAAGAAAGTATTTGAGTTGAATGTTCAACGGAAGGTACTGGTGTATCCAGGGGCTGACGAAGCAACCCAAACGTTACTTGCTAGGATGGTTCAATATTGGGAGAACAGCAGGATCAAAATTTATCCGAAATATGCTTCTTCGTCAGGTAAATTGGAGGTTGCAAAGTTTGAGGACCGTCCTGTAGAGGAGAGTGTCACTAGTCATATAACCGCGGCAGGTGCATTAGTAGTGGATGAGGTTTCTGAAGCCGACCTTGTTTTGTATGTGAATACGCCTGTTGGGGGAGATATTGATGGGAACCACCCTTTAGAGGAAAAAGCCCATTTTAATTCCCGTCACCCGTTGCTCTATTTAATAGAATCTATTGAATATGATCTTAAACAGGGAAGAGCTGTTAGTGTAGCAGATATTAGCTTTCCAAATGCATCTGATGTAGAATTGGTACAATTTTTATTAACGGAAAATTTATTTTTTTCATTGACCGCTTATGCAGGGTGGAATACGGCAGGAAATACGTTAGGAACATGTATTACCCAATCGATTATCTCTATTATTGCTCAACGGAAGCAGGGGGGGAAGGAAGCTCTGGAACAGGAGCACCTTTCTTTTATGATGGAGCGCCTAATGGATGAGTGGGCTTATCAAGCGAACGTACGAGGGAAAGTGAATTTGGACATAACGGATCGTTTAAATGTAGATGGGACGAATTTAGAGGGGAAATATGAGGAAGTAAACCAACTAGTAAAGAAGGAAATGATTCCTTACTTTAACCGGCTAGTTAGTTATTTGCCAATGGGACCTGTTTCTGCTAGGGATAATTGGAATCTATCCCTTTGTGAGCTGCCATGGAATAGGACGTTTGAAGTTAGAGTGAAGGTAGGTAAAGGGAGTTAAATGTTATAAATAATCCAAATATAGCGGTGCTAGTAAGCGGATAGAGAAAATGGCCCCTCTTATATCACGGAGATGGTAGATATGAAGGAGGAGGAAAATGTTAAAGGAACGAAATGGGAACTATCTTTTATATAATCAACGATTAAAAGTTACTCGGCTTGATAAGAACCTGGAAATCGCTCTTGAAGCCCTCGATAAAAAAGAAATCGTATCCCTATTAAAAAGCTATATTCATCAAACTTCTATTCATCGATCAGCTGATATGGATAGAAAGGAAAAGTATTATTATTTAATGAGTTTGTTTATAGCTTTTATACAAAAAAAGGGCTGGTATATCCATGAAGTCCTTTATACTAATGACATTTACAAAATAGATAGGAAGGAGATCACTAGTCATCACGAATTAGTTAACGTCTTTGAAGATATTAGTGATAAAATCTTACAAAACATTCAAAAGGATGGTCAACCGCAAAATAAACTCGTTCAGCAGGTCATCTCCTTTGTAGAAGAGAGGATTTATGAAGATATATCCTTAAAGGATGCAGCAGAGAGTATTTATGTAAACTCCTCCTATTTAAGCCGTCTCTTTAGTAAAGAGGTAGGCATGTCCTTTTCCCATTATGTTATGGAACGGAAAATGCTTTTGGCAAAAACACTGCTGCAAAATGGGGATAAAATATCTGTTGTTTCTCAAAAGCTAGCTTATAAGGATGTTAGTTATTTTACAAAGGTTTTTCGAAGATACTGGGGAATGACACCAAGAGAAATGCTTACAACCGTGAAAACAGAAGGGGTAAAAGCTGCATTTAGTTAAATATTGTGGGTGAATATGATGATCAATAAAACTGTTTGTTTATGGATAGACTTTATGGCAAATGACAAAATGCTTTTTTCAGAAAAGGAGCAACACCGGATTTTTCTAGAAGCAAAGGAAAGTGGGATCAAGGAAATTGTGATTGATGGAAAAATTCCTTATGGCTTTACAACCTATCTTTCCCATTCAGCTCCTCATGTTTCTTCCTTTTCTGATGGAAGGTACGATAGTTGGAAAGGAAGAGACTTAGTCAGGGAATTAATTCATAGAGGTAGAGAATATGGACTATTACTATGGGTGAAACTGGATATTTTCACAGAAGGACATAAGGATTTTAAAGATAAGTTCTGGGATGAGAAAAAGAGCTGGGGTGTTACCTTCTTACAGATGGAAGGCGGGGGAAGTTCTCATAAAGGTGAACAAGGAAATATAAAAACAATGTTTGTTAACCCCGCTCATTCTGAGGTGCAGCACTATGAACTTGGAATCGTGGAGGAAGTTGCCAAACAATACAACCCCGATGGTATTATTCTAGATAGAGCACGATACCCTAATAAGTTTGCTGATTTTAGTAAGGAGTCTTTACAGCAGTTTTCAAACTGGGTAAGACTACCGAGAGAGGTTGAGGGAAGGGAAATCCTTTATTATGATGAGGGTGAAAACTGGTGGAGAGAAGGAAACATGTACCATGAGTGGGTCATTTACAGGTCTCGAGTAATAAAGGAATTTATCGTCAAAGTAAAAGAGCGGATCCAGTCCGCCTCTCCTCTCACGAAATTGGCCCTTTATACAGGTGCTTGGTACGAGACTTCTTATGAAGAAGGTTTAAACTGGGCGAGCTCCAATCATATGCTAGATAAAATTCCTCATATATGTAAAGGGGACCTATATTGCTCTACTAGTTTAGCAGATGAGGTAGACCGTATTTTTGCAGGCTGTTATTATCCGGAAATTTATCGTTTACGGGGGACTGGGGGGGCGATGGTAGAAGATACGGTGGAAGGATCTATCAGTAGGGCAAAGGAACTTATAAATGGAGCATGTGAGTTATATGGTGGATTGTATTTATTGCATTACCATAATGATGAGAAAAAACTAGAGCAGGCCATGGAGGTAATCATGAGCCATAGCGATGGTGTGATGCTATTTGACCATATCTATTTTAAGAAATCTGTTTGGGAATTAGTAACAAAGTTTGTGAATAATAGAGTGTGATTCATTCAACCAGCCGCGACTTTATGAAGTAGTGACAAGAAATCAGGATTATTCTCTTGTCACCACTTCTTCTACTATCTATATAAAAACTCCCTCAAAATTACTTAACTTTCATTTTCTACGTTATTATTAATTTGGCCATGGATATAGCTTCGGCATGGTTTAAAGTGAAACTTTTTATAGTAATCAACCAGTATCGTCCAATCAATCTCCATTTCTTTAACTCCTTCCAGTTGAAGGATTTTTAAGGATTCTACCATGAAATAAGAGCCGACTCCTAAACCCCGGTAATCCTTATGGATCCCCACTGGTCCTAAGCCGCCAAAGGAAGGGTTATGTAGCTTTCCCCAGTAGACACTAGGTATCCAAAAGTTATCTCCTTTCGTATGAACATGGGCAAAGCCAATGACTTTTTCCCTATGGAAAAGTCCGATAAGTGAAGAGATGTTTTTTTCATAGGTTAGAGACCACTTCGTATCCTCAAACCATCTTAAACTATAATTTTCCTTCAAATGTTGAAAAAGTGGTCCTTGGTCTTTTGGGAGGAGACGCCGAACATGGTATTCTTCATCCAGAGGTGGGGATGTGTAATGGTACTTGGTAATATCACAGTGAAGGTCGTAGGCTTCACCACTCAGGTTAAAGCCATGTTTTTTGAAAAAAACTTGTGCCTCCGTTAACTCTTGGGGAATGCCAGGAAAAAAATGATGTGGATCCGACCCTATATGGTATTTATCATACACATTACCCTTATCACCTAACGCGTGTTTTATCATGGCACTGCCATATCCTTTTTTCTGATAAGCGGGGTGGACAACAATGCAAGATATCCATAAACTGCCCCTTCCACCGAGGACCCGAAAAGGATCACTTTTAGCAATTAAATAACCAACTACTGTATCGTTATCTATTAATAGGGACGACCGCTCTAGATTCAAATACAATGGATGAAAAACGTTCCGTTCAAATAATTTCTTGTTAAGTGGAAAATAGTCAGACAAAGTTTCATTCCAAAGATGAACCATTTCCTCTAAGAAATTTCTAGCATTCCATTCATATAATGAATATAATTTAGCTGTCATAGACTTTGACTCCCTTGCTTTAAAATCGTAACAGGGGGAGTGCCCTTTGGCTCGACCTTTCCTTCTATGATCTTTTTAAGTCCTTGAATAACATGGGAGGTATTACTGTAACAAGCTATATACGTAATCTCTTTATCTGAAATCTCCTTATAAATTTGCGGGTTCCACAAAGATACAACGATAATATTTTTTGTTAGTTTGCTAATTTCCCCTATTAAACTATTCCACTCTTCCCTCAAGTTGCGTCTTTCATTGATGAATAGGATAACCTGTTCGTTTGGCAATATCCTGTCAACCATTTCAGTTGTATCCTTAGAAGTTGGGACATTGTTTTCTAAGGCGATTAATTGATAATGCTCTTCTGTAAAGGTGGCAGGACAAGGGTTTTTCCGATCACCCATATAATTCTCGTCGTTTAATGTTTTTTGATAGATGAGAGTACATTTGGCAGGGGGAATGGGAATGAGCCTCCTGTCATCTTGAATAACGGTAATCCCTTCACAGGCTATTTCCTCCATGAGTTGGTGAATGGAATCATCATTGCAATAGACTATAATATCCTCAACAGTAGAGTTGAAATCAGGTTTCACCCACTTAGATTTATACTTTAAATTCCTTTTATATGCTGTATTGATAAGGCTAGGATCTAATTCTCCCCCCTCTACAGCATCAACTGCTGCATCAATCATCTTAAATTGATTTTCATAGCTTTGCCCACAGGCTAAGATAATGTCAGCACCAGCTTGTAATGCCATAACAGTTCCCTTTTCTCTTCCAAAAAAACGAGAAATAGCCTCCATTTCCATGGAGTCGGTAATAATTAGTCCTTCATAACCAACCCCTTTTCGTAAAATTTCAGTTAAGAATTCGTTACTGAGTGTTGCTGGCTTATCAGGGTCAACATGAGGATAGACGATGTGAGCTGTCATAATTGCCTCTAACCCATTCTTCATAGATTTGTGAAAAGGAACTAGCTCAAATTGATCCAATTCCTCTATCGATTTATTGATGGTAGGTAGACTTAAATGGGAGTCAAACTCCGTATCTCCATGTCCGGGATAATGCTTGCCGCAAGCCATTACTCCTGCATCGTGAAGCCCTTTTATGGCTTCCATTCCCATTTTTGTCACCAGTTCCTCCCTTTCCCCAAAGGACCGGGCTCCAATAACAGGATTCTCTGGGTTGTTATTAATATCTAACACAGGGCTGAAATCCATATTAAATCCAATACTTCTTAACTGACGTCCCATGTGGTAATGGGCGATATAGGATTTTTCGGGGGTGTTTGTCGCGCCGAGAAGCATATTTCCTGGCGAAACGGCCATGTTTTCCCATAAATAAGAGATACCACCGCCCTCCTGATCAATCGAGATCCATAGGGGGGGTCTACCTGAACCCTTTGCATAGGCTTGAATATCCTTTATGAAATGAATGATCTTTGAAAAATTGCGCAGGTTCCTTTGAAAAAGGATAACACCGCCAATATTATAGTGAGAAATGGCTTTTTTTAATTCCTCATCTAATTCATCCTTTTGCACAGCAATAATAAATAGTTGACCAATTTTTTCCTTTAAGGAAAGGGAAGTATTCATAATAAACCTCCTTTGAGGGTGACTTAATAGGTAATAAGAACATAAGAAAACTATGTTTTAATACATTGCTTATTTTTAAACGATAATTTTTCATTTATCGTGGTGTCTGTAAAGAAATGGGGGGTTAAGTCACCCTCTAAATATGGATTATCCCATCAATTTTAATAATTTAACTTCAGCTTAATATGTGTTACATCTACTAAATTATCATTGTGTGTTCCTGTAGTAGGTTCTGGGTCAACCCAAGTCTTACCACCGTCAAAGGAGAATTGGAAATGAGTAGATTGTCCTTTAACCGGTTTAACTGGTACCGAGTTTCTATTAGCGTTTTCTGATATTTTATCGTGATTTGTTACTAGTTTAGGCTTAATATAATTACTAAATAGTGGTGCCACTGCTTCATAATGCGGGTCATAGGCCAATCCGTTTTCATCAAAGTAAGTTGGGTCGTACAACCGGTCTGGAGTTGCACCATAGTGTCCAACAATCATCCATTGTGGGCGATCAAGGTAATTAAGGTCTAGGAAATACTTCGAATAGATCACATGGTTAGCAGGAACAATTTGAAAACCACCCATTACATTTATGTCCCATGTAAATCCATGATAAGGTGAGACGGAAAGGTCTAATACGCCCCCATGGTTTGCTCTAACATAACCTGCTTCAGCATATTCGGATCCACCAAAGCGTCCAGTACCTTCTACACGTTGTAAAACAGTCGCAATGGGCTTGGAGAAGCCGTTTTCATAATGTAAGGTTATATCTCCGCCCACTTCATTTTCAAAAATAATGTGAGATGCGATTCCATTTTCCGTATAGGGCTTGTAGACTTCAATTTTTATGTTTTCTGGAGCGGAGTCATCATCATTTTGACGATAAAATTCATCGATCGTTTCCCAATCTCCATTTTCATTTAAATATTTAACTGGAGAGCCAACGTATGCAGAGGATAGTCCCCCAAAAAGTCCTTCACCACCGGGAATATCGGTTGCAATTCGACCAGGATGAGGCCCCATACCGGCTTTAAAATACTCACGATCTGGAAGAAGGGATATTAGACGTGGCTTCCAGACTGCATCTCTTCCTTTTTGTGCCTGCTCAGGGTCATAAAAATTGTCAGGAGCTACTCGAAGATGCAAGGCATTTACTGCTGTTGCCGTTACGTTACCTGCATTGCCATCAATGGAACGGGAGAACTGGGCAGCCCAAAAGCCGTCTGCAGCCTGATAGGTACTTTCCGTATGACGAACGACATTTCCTAAATGAGTGATTGTTCCGTCAGGATCTTCTCGGTATATGGTACCGTTTTTGAAGTTTTCAATAAAAATGCTGTACTGAAGTGTATAATTAGCGTTATTTTCTTCGTACACCTCTTCGGGAATACTAGATTTAATAAAATTAGAGCCTGCCAAAACCGATGACGTTACGAACATAAATAAGACAAGAAATATCATGGATTTCTTTAACATATCATGTCCTCCTTTAACTAGATTTATAGACAGTATATAAAATAGATTCGGTATATTGTTAAAATGAAGGAGGAAAGTCATGAAAGTACTGATTATGGAAAAGAAAATACTCTTGGGGTTAGGTGCATCCTTCTTAACTTTGATTCCTAAACTTTCCATTTAGAGGATGTTTTTGTATAATGACTGTAGTAAATTGCAACAGTAGGAGTAGTGATCATGGGTATTAAAACTTTGTTTATAGCGCCGTATCGAGGTTTAAAGGAATTAGCTGCAACCTTGGCTAGACAGCAGGATGACCTTGATATTTATATAGAAGAAGCAGATTTGAGTGCAGCCCTACCAGTAGTGAAGGCTTATGAAGATAAAGGTGTCCAGTTTATTATAAGTCGTGGTGGTACTGCCAAAATCATCAGCAAGTATACGAATGTTCCTGTAGTTGAAATTAAATTATCCGGTTATGATATTTTACGTACTTTAACCCTCATTAAAGACTATAAAATGAAGGTACATATGATTGGATTTCCAAACATTTGTAATGACGTATTGTCCATTGCCAATTTACTTCATATAGATATTTCTTATACCGTTATTCAATATAAAGAAGAGGTTGCTGATGCTGTAAAGGAAGCATGGGGAAATGGAGCCCAACTGATATTAGGTGATACCATTACCGTTAATACGGCAGAAAGCTTTGGTTTACAGGGGATGCTTATTACTTCAGGTAAAGAAGCGATTATGGAGGTTTTTGACCAAGTAAGGCAGATGAATAAGGTGATGGATCAATTGGAAAAGGACTATTCCTTGTACAAGGAGTTTCTCCATCACATGGATGAGGGGGTTCTCCTATTTCAGGAGAGTGGCGAGATTCATTATGCCAACCCTGTTTTTCCGGAAAAAGTATATAACAGAAGCATAGAAATGAGTGAGCTTACTATTTTTGACTTGCCAGAGGAATTTGTCCAGCTGCTGCCGGATGTTTTCCAACTACAAAATAGGCAAATCCTAAACAAGGCCATGGCTCTCCAAGGGGAGGAATTTGTGGTGACAGGGGGAAAAATAACTAATAACAGTGATAACTATTTTTATTTTAAGCTTCAAGAAAAGAAAGGAACGACTGCAAAAAGTATGGAGGTCATAAAAGACAGAATAGGGAGAACCTCCTTTGCCCAACTAGTGACAAGCAGCAGTAGTATGAAAAAAGTATTGCAAGAGGCTAAGGAAGCGGCAGAGGGCACGGAGGATGTAATTCTTTTTGGTGAAAAAGGAGTAGGGAAGAGGCTGATCGCCGCTTGTATCCATTGGGAAAGTGAACAGGAATTAGGGGAATTCGTAGAAATGAAAATTCTCGATGGTTCCGGAAATATAGTAGAGGAGATAGCCCCTATCCTTTCATCCGTCAAAGGAACTGTTTATGTGACTGGGTTTGAGAAGCTAACTGTTGATCAGCAGGAGGAAGTTAGGAAGCTGTTTAGCTTTTTAAATGAATGGAGGGTTATCTACTCTTTTCCGTTTCATCCTGATGTTGCCCCTAATAAGTTGTCAGGTAGATTTGTTGCACAAATGAAAGGGAAGACAATCTATATCCCTACATTAAAGGAAAGGGCAGAAGATTTGGAGGAACTCATTCGTCTTTATGTTGCCAATTACAACAGCTACTTTGGAAAACAAATAGTTGGGATAAGAAAAGAGGCACTGGACCGACTACGGCATATGCACTGGAAGGAAAATGTGGAACAGTTGAAAAGAGTAGTGAAAGAATTAGTAAGTCAATCTGATGGGGATTATATTGAAGCTGATTTAATCGACTCCTTTGTCACGGATGAGGAAAAGGCTTCCTCAGGGGCAGGAAGGATAATTGATTTATCAAAAACATTGGAGGAAATTGAAAAGGAAGTGATTCTTCATGTCCTCCAAGAGGAAAATATGAATCAAACAAAAGCAGCAAAACGTTTAGGAATAAATCGGACAACCTTATGGCGAAAGATAAAATAGAGTTGCAAAATGCAACTCTATTTATTTTTTAAATTATTTTTCACAAATCACTATTGCAAAATTAAACTTTAATATATATAATTACAAATGTAAGCGCATTAGAGTTTGTCTAAGAAAACACAAGTGTTGTATTTTAAAACAATTGTATTCCGCCTAGATAGGTGGGGCTTAACGAAATCATAAATTTTATAACGTTTTCAAGTGCAACGTGCGCAAAAAAATATAAAGGAGTTTTTACAATGAAAATTAAACAAACGTTGGATCGTATTCCAGGCGGTATGATGGTAGTTCCTTTATTATTAGCTGCTACTATTAATACAGTTGCTCCCGAATTACTTCGTATCGGAAACTTTACAGAAGCATTGTTTGTAAACGGGGCAGGAACGTTAATCGCCTTATTCTTACTTTGCGCTGGTGCACAAATAAATGTTCGAAATATTGGTGTATCTGTTGGGAAAGGGGCAACCCTTCTTATTGTAAAATGGATCGTGGGTGCTGCAATCGGTTTACTAGCTTTTGCTATGGCAGGTTCTGATGGATTGTTCTATGGACTAGTACCAATTGCCATTATTGCTGCCATGACCAATAGTAACGGTGGATTGTATATGGCGTTAGTTGGGCAATACGGGAAAGCGGACGATAAAGCTGCTTACTCTGTATTAGCTTTAAATGATGGTCCTTTCTTAACAATGGTTGCCCTATCTATCTTTGGTGCAATGGGCTTCGTGGAAGGGATGTTCTCCCTCACTTCTTTCGTATCGGTATTACTTCCAATCGTAATTGGATTTGTATTAGGTAACTTAGATGGAGAAATGAGAGAGTTCTTAAGTAAAGGCAGTGACATGTTAATTCCATTTTTTGCCTTTGCGTTAGGGATGGGGATTAACTTCCAAGCAATCATTACTGGTGGTTTATCAGGAATTGTAATTGGTGTATTAACCGTTCTATTGACAGGTTCAGCAGCTTACTTTGTTTTCAAAACGTTTAACTGGAACCCAATCGTTGGTGCGGCAGAAGGATCTACAGCAGGTAATGCCGTTGCTACACCAGCAGCCATTGCGGCAGCGAGCCCAGCCTTTGCGGCGAATGTGGAACTAGCGACCGTTCAAGTTGCAGCAAGTGTTGTAACAACTGCTATACTACTACCAATTTTCGTGGCATTCTTAGTGAAACGCTTAGAAAAACAAGGAAAAACAGCCAGCACGGATTTTAGATAAAAACTTACTTTAATAGAATAAAAAAAGGGAACCATTCATTAACTTGGATGGCTTTCTCTTTTATTATGAAACTATGTCAAATGATTAACTTAATCTATAAACAGCATAATCATAGTGTTTTTTATAGAGAGAGAAGGGGTGCAAACCATGAAATTAGCCATTATCGCAGATGACTTAACTGGAGCAAATGATAGTGGGGTACAACTTGCCAAGTTTGGATTAAAAACGTCTGTGTTATTTGGATTGGATGAACAGGCTGTTCGGAAATCAGAGGCTGTAGTCTTTGATACAGATAGTCGTTCTATCGATAGGGAAGAAGCTTATAAGCGAGTGTATGAAGTAGTAGAGTTTCTAAAAAAGCAAGGAATAAATAAAGTCTATAAAAAAATGGATTCTACCATGCGAGGGAACATTGGTAGGGAGGTGGATGCCCTTTACGATTCCTTACAGTCTGATTTTGTTTTCATCGTTCCGGGGTACCCTAAAAATGGTCGGAAGGTAGTCCGTGGCCACCATTATCTTAATGGAATTCCGTTAAATGAAACAGAGATTGCCAACGATCCGAAAACACCTGTTAAAGAATCGCATCTTCCCACTTTATTAAAAGAACAGACTAGCAAATCAATAGGTCTAATCGATATTGATATGTTACGTAAAGGTCCGGAAGCGGTTCAGCAGCAATTGGAAAAGTTCACACAACAGGGAATTACTTATGTTGTGGTGGATTCAGAAACGGAAGAGGATCTAGAACGGATCTTAACTAATACTAAAAGTCTCCGTTTTTCTGTTTCTTGGGTAGGTTCAGCCGGTTTAGCTAATTATCTTCCTGCTTTTTACGGGATGGAACAAAGGGAAAAGCAATTGACCATTCCTGAGAATAATCTTCCTGTTCTAACCGTTGTGGGTAGTGTAAATAAAAATTCCCGCCATCAATTAAATGTGGTATTGAAAAAACAAGGGGTCGTTGGGATTCAAGTGGAATCATACAAAGCTGTTTCCGATCTAGAGGTAAGAAAAGGGGAAAGGCTGAAAGTCATTGAGGAAGCTAGAACGGCGGCTCGTAAAGGGCTTGATGTAGTTATTTACTCTACTGGAGAGGAACGAGATATTGATAGAGCGAGAAAAATTGGTAAGGAAAACGGCTATAATTTTACAGAGACGAGCAATGAAATTGTAAAAATGCTTGGAGCCATTAGTGCCGAATTAATTGAGGAAAAATTGTTTCAGGGTATTGTCATGACTGGTGGGGATACAGCGAAGCAAGTGTGTGAACTATGGAATGTAAAAGGCTTTTATCTTCATGATGAACTGGAGATCGGCGTTCCTATCTCTACGTTTATAGGGAATGATAAGATTTATGTCATAACAAAAGCTGGTGGTTTCGGGAAGGACACCGTGTTCGCTCATGCTATTGATAAATTAAAAGGGGTGCTATAAAGAATGAAACCGATTATTGGAATAACAATGGGAGATGCTGCAGGGATTGGACCTGAGATCATCGTAAAAGCCTTAACAGACAAGGATATCTATGACCGCTGCCAGCCAGTGGTTATTGGGGATGCTAAAATTTTAGAACGGGTAAAACCGATAGTGGAAGCGGATGTAGAGATAAATGTTATTGATAACGTAGTAGAGGCAAAAAACGCAGTAGGTGTCATTGATGTTATCGATTTGGATCTAGTGTCTGCTGATTTACCGTTCGGACGAGTATCTGGAGAAGCGGGAAATGCAGCTTACCAATATGTTGCCAAGGCCGTAGAATTAGCAAAGGAAAAGCAAATTAATGCTATTTGTACAGCACCACTAAACAAGGAAGCCATGCACAAAGGAGGACATTTATTCCCAGGTCATACGGAAATCTTAGCAGAATTAACGGAGACCGAGGACTTCTCCATGATGCTTACGGCACCGAACCTAAAGGTTATTCATCTTACTACTCATGTAGGCTTAATTAAAGCTATCGAGATGATCAATCCAGAAAGAACCTATAAAGTAATTAAATTAGCCCATGAGACGTTATTGAGAGCAGGTATTGAAAACCCGAGTGTTGCTGTGTGCGGTATTAATCCACATGCAGGGGAAAATGGTTTATTTGGCAACGGGGAGGAAGAGGAGAAGTTAATTCCAGGTATCGAACGGGCGAAAGCCGAAGGAATCGACGCTTCCGGCCCTCACCCAGCAGATACTTTATTTTTCCGTGCAGCCCGTGGTGATTTCCATATCGTAGTAGCATGTTACCATGATCAAGGCCATGCTCCAATTAAAGTAATGGGAATAGAGGATGGGGTAAATATAACGGTAGGTTTAAAGGGCGGCATTATTCGTACCTCTGTTGACCACGGAACTGCCTTTGATATTGCTGGAAAAAACATCGCTGACTCTAGAAGCATGAAAGCAGCCATTAACTCTGCAATCGAGCTTGCTCCGAGAAATTAAGGAGTATCCACAGACTCTTTACCTAAAATTAAGAGAGAAACTAAAAGGGGAGATGTATAGCTAACTAACATGGCTGTACATCTCTTCGTTTTTATGGAGATAATAAACTCCCTTACTGTCTTAATGGCTTGTAATGAACTGTTCATAGGAAAATGTTTTCCTGTGCTGTTATAGGGCAGTAGCCTTTGAAGTATCCGCTAGATTAAAAAAAATTTTCGTCAAAAAAAGATATATCTATAAAACTTAAAAGGGGTAATTACCTAACTATTTAGGTGATTGCCCTTTATGCTTTCCCGTAATGAACTTTTATCGAAATAACTTTTCTAGGAAACCTGCTCCCCTTACCCAACATAATTGACTGAATTTTTTTAAAAAACCTTTGACAAACATCATATGACGTCATATGATGTGATTAAGACGTCATATGATGTTATAATTTTTAGGAGGTTATCATTTATGAAAAATGAGCATGTCCAGCAAATTGACGCAGCTATTGCTGCAGTAAAATCTCTCAGTACGGTGGAGAATTTCTATTTTGTTGCTTGTGGGGGCTCCATGGCTTCACTGGCAACAGGGGACTATTTTATTAATCGAGAGTTAGAGACTCCAAGCAGGGTTTATACTTCTAATGAATTCATCCATATGAATCCACGTGGGCTTGGGAAAAATAGTGTTGTCATTCTGCGTTCCCATTCTGGTACTACTCCGGAGACGGTAGAGGCAGCAAAGTTTGCAAGAGAAAAGGGAGCCGTTACCATTGCTATTTCAATGGAAGAAACTTCACCATTATGCGAAGCGGCGGAATATACCGTTCATTACAACTACAAAGATGGTTCAGATGCCATCGATGGGGAAGTTGGTGTTTATTTCAGCTTAATTTTCGGAATTATCAGTGCATTATCATCCGATGAAAAGTACCAGCGAGTGTTAAGTCAATTGAGCAATCTAGAAAACCTATTTGAAAGCAATAAAAAGCAAACGCTAGACAGAGCTTACAAATTTGGTATGGATTACAAACGGGAGAAAATCATTTACACGATGGGTAGTGGTGCTTATTATCACCAAGCGTACTCCTTCACTAGTTGTCTCTTAATGGAGATGCTATGGATTCACTCTAATGCAATTCATTCCGGTGAGTATTTCCATGGGCCGTTTGAGATTACAGATTATGACGTTCCTTTCTTGATCATTAAAGGGGAAGGCCCTATTCGTCCATTAGATCAACGTGCCATTGATTTTGCGGCAAAATTCAGTGAAAAAGTGGAAGTATTGGATGTTGCCGAACTAGATTACACAGGTGTTGACGAGGATCTTCGTGAATACTTTGGTCCTGCTATCGTAGGAGTTGTACTTAGACAATATGCCGATGGTTTAGCTGAGCATACAGGACACCCACTTTCCGTAAGACGTTATATGTGGAAAATGGAATATTAATAGATAGATTCTTTCATAACAACAAGAGGAACATAAACTAGCACTTCCCAACTACGAATAGCTATTTTACTAGCATCTAGCATTGTTTTGAAAAAATGGTGGATTGTTCCGAAAGGTGTCGAAATAATTAGAAAAATGTCTAGAGAACTAGAGACACCAATCTATTTTGATAGTATACTATTCGGAACAACCACTCCATTCACCTGTGCATCAATTATTTAACCATAAAAAATTAAGGGGTGTGAAGTAAGTGAAAAGATTACTTGCAGTAGTAGTTATGGTGCTTCTTCTATTGTCGTTGTTTGTGGCTTGTTCTTCCTCAGGGGACAGTGATGTTTCCAATGAAGCGTCTGGTGGGGACAGATCTAGTTCATCAGACTCCAATGATGCTTCTAGTGACGAGATTGTAGAAATTAATTTTAATCACAGGTGGCCGAACGAACCTCGTAAATCTTTCTATGATCAGAAGATTGCGGAGTATATGGAGGCAAATCCTAACGTTAAGATCAATGTGGACGCTGTGTTAAATGATGCTTATAAGGAAAAAATCAGAGTGTTGATTTCCAATGAGAATCTTCCGGATATTTTCACCTCCTGGTCTGATTCCTTTGCTTTAAATCTTGTATCATCTGGTAGGATCATGCCTTTAAATGATATTTTAGCAGAAGATCCAGAGTGGTCCGGGAATATTATGGAATCTCAGTTTGCTGGATTTACGTTTGACGATGTTACTTACGGTGTACCGTTTACGATCGATGGGAAAGTGTTTTTCTATAATAAAGATATTTTTGCTGAAAACAATTTAGAAGCACCTGCAACGTATGATGAGTTTATCGCTGTATTGGATGCCCTTCAAGCAGCGGGCTATGAAAATCCGTTAGTGGAAGGGTTACAAAATACATGGGCAATCTCTCATTATATGGGAACCATCTTCCAACGAATTATTGATCCTGCTGTATTAGAGGTAGACTATCAAGATGGTTATGGTGAGTTTACAGATCCAGGTTACTTAAGAGGGTTAGAAGTGTTCCAAGAGCTCGCGACGTATATGGGAGATCTATCAACGGCTATCACCCATGAGGATGCAAGAAATATGTTTGGTAACGGTGAGATTCCTATTGTTTACATGCAGTTTGCTGAAATCAAGCTAGTAGAGGACATTGGTGGAGTGGACTTCGGATTCTTCAACTTCCCTGCTTTTGCCGATGGAAAGGGAGATCCAAATGCTTTAACAGGGGCTCCTGAAGGATGGATGCTTAGTAAAAATGCTCCACCAGAAGCGATTGATTTCTTAAAGTTCTTAACTTCTGCAGAAACAGCCTTTGAGTTTACAAAAGTAGATGGTCAATTAAACGCCATTATAGGTGCTGTTACAGAAGAGAATACTTCTCCAGCACGAATGGAAGCTTATGAGATTATACTAAATGCTAGTGCATCTGCTCCATGGTTTGATAATGCGGTGAACATTAACGTTGCCGATGTCTTCATGAGAGGTGGACAGTCATTGGCAACGGGCCAAATGACTCCAGAAGAAATTATTAAGGATGCACAAGAGCAGGCAGCCCGTTTATCGAAAGAATAAGAATATATTTTCCCAAAATTCTAAGATTCGGGATTTAGATCCCGGATCTTAGAAAATAGCTGTTTTCGTCTTTTTGTAGAAGCTTGGAGAAGCGTCCGTCTGTTTCGCATCCAAGCCATTTTATAATAGTCTGCAAACAACGAGCTTTAAAAAACAGCTTAGAAATATAGAAACGGATGTAAAGCTTAGCTTATAAGTAAAGGGGTGGAGCAATTGATTAAAAGAAGAAGTATTTTAATCCCTGTTATATTTTTACTACCTAGTGTTGTTTTTCTATTAACATTTGTTTATATTCCTCTTTTTCAAAATTTTTATAATAGTTTCTTTAGCTTTTCTGTTTTTTCCCAGACCAAAACCTTTGTTGGAATGGAAAATTTCAGAATATTCTTTAATGATAGAGTCGTACCTGTTGCCCTGTTAAATAACTTTAAGTATGCAGTCATTTCTGTCATTTTTCAGGTTGCCTTTGCATTAGTCCTTGCTTATATATTAGAAGATAAGATATTTAGAAGAGTTGCTCCATTTTTTAGGGTCGTTTATTTCATGCCGGTGATGATTTCTATTTCTGTAATCGCTTTACTATTTGGTTTTATTTATAATCCTCAGATGGGACTTTTAAATAGTTTCCTAGAATTAGTAGGCTTAGGTGATTGGGGAAAACCTTGGTTAGGGAATGCTACCACTGCTATTTATGCCGTTATTGCCATGTCCCAATGGCAGAGTATCGGATTTATTATGATGTTGTTCATTGTTGCCATTCAGAAAATTCCAAAGGACCTATATGAAGCTGCTGATATTGACGGTGCAGGGAAAATAAGAAAGTTTTTTAGTGTGACAGTACCACAGGTGAAAGAGGCTATCTTTGTTAATACATTAATTACCGTAACTGGATCCATGCTAGTATTTAACGAACCGTACATTTTAACGAACGGGGGGCCAGGTTTCAGCTCCATGACAATGGCTGTTCATATGTACCAAGAAGGCTTTGTTAAGGATAATATGGGCTATGCCTCCACATTAGCCATTTGTATTTTCTTACTATCGGCAATTTTAGCAATCATTCAAATTCGACTGTCCCGTACTGGAAAGGATGATTGATATGGAACTAATGAAAAAATCAACGACGCTGAAGACCAAAATTGTGAAAAAAACTCCTAAGAAAAAGCGTGAATTCGGCATTGGAGAATTTCTAGTGGCAATAGGGTTGACTGCCTTTGCTATCATCATCCTGTACCCACTATTGTGGATGGTTATTTCTTCCATGAAAAGCTATGATGAAATCTTTAACGATGTATGGGGCTTACCAAGCACATGGCTTGTGGGGAACTACGTGGAGGCTTGGTCTAAAGGGATATCCAACTATTTCTTAAATAGTGTGTATGTTACGGGAATTACTATTTTTGCCGTCCTGTTGTTTGGATCTATGGCAGCCTTTGTTTTGGCAAGGTATCGGTCGAAATGGATTGATTTGGCGCTCCTTTTTATTATTGGCGGAATGATGATGAATCCGCAGGTTGCCTTAATTCCTTTGTTCAATATTTTAAGTACATTGGACTTGATTAATACTCGCTGGGCCCTAATTTTGACCTATGTGGCTTATCGATTGCCACTATCTGTTTTGTTACTGAGAGCGTATTTCCTGAGTATTCCAAAGGAGCTTGACGAATCGGCAACCATTGATGGATGCAGTGAATGGGGAATATATACGCGAATATATCTGCCTATTGCCTTACCGATTCTCGTGACAACAGTAGTATTAACCTCTTTCTTTGCATGGAATGAGTTCCTGTTTGCCACGATCTTTATCGACTCAGATGTGTTAAAGACAATTCCATCAGGGCTAATGAACTTTAGAGATGCCTTAAGGACCGACTGGGGAGTACTCCTTGCGGGGATGGTAATTGCTACGATCCCTATGATTATCCTACTAATCGCTGTTCAAAAATACTTGGTTAGAGGTCTATCGGAAGGTTCCGTAAAAGGTTAATAGAAAGGAAGATACAATGAAAATAATAACTATCGGAGATAATGTTGTGGATTGCTATTTAGATCAGGGGAAGTACTATCCTGGAGGGAACTGCGTCAACGTAGCCGTCAATTGTAAACGTTCTGGGGCAGAAGAGGTCGGCTATATCGGGGTGTTTGCTACGGACGATAAAGCCGACCATTTAAAAAATGTTTTAGGAGAAGAAAAAGTGGACTTCCATCGCTCCCGTACTGTGGAGGGCATCAGTGGTCAACCGAAGGTCAATCTATCAGAAGATGGGGATCGAATTTTTGTGGGAGGGCCAACAAATACGGTGCGGCATCAAGTGAAAATTAGATTAATACAGGATGACATTGATTATTTGAAGAACTTTCATGTGGCCCATTCGAGCTGTTACTCCTTCTTAGAGGAGGAGCTTCCAGTTTTATCAGAGCATATTAAAGTATCCTTTGATTTTTCCGATCGCCGTGAGCCTGAATATTTAGGGCGGGTTTGTCCTCACATTTCCTACGGTTTTTTCTCAGGGGCAGACCTGAATGAAGAGGAGTTGGAAAGATTGGTAAGTGAGTTAGAAAAATATGATCTTGAAGTAATCGGGATTACTCGAGGGGCTAGACCTGCATTGTTCATCCACAAAGGGGTAAGATATCACCAGGAAGCTTTGGAGACGGAAGTGGTTGATACAATGGGTGCTGGAGATAGCTTTATAGCTGGGTTCCTAACAGCATTTGTTGAAACGAAGAATATTGTCCATGCATTGGAAGTGGCTGCTCATAATGCTAGTGTTACTTGTGGTTTTTATGGCGGATTTGGCTACCCGAAAGCGTTAGTATAATGGACCCTTTGTAATAGCCTTGTACAATTTGGTGCAAAGGCTATTATTTAAATTTTGGATTAGGTGCTTATTAGATTAAGGCTCTTTTCACATAGAATGTTGTTTTAAAGTGTAAAAAGCAACAAAGTTTGTGAAAACAGCCTAGATTAAAATTTCTAGTATATGAGATATAATGAGAGTAAGTACATTGAGATGAAGAGGTGGGCCTATGTCAAAGGAAAAGTCCGTTCAGTCGGAAAGCCCGGTATTTTTATATGAACAAGTGAAAATTAGAATTAAAGAGATGATCGCTAATGGGGAAATCGTCCCCGGTAGGAGGCTTCCTAATGAGACGGAGCTCTGTGAGATGTTTGATACAAGTCGAATTACGATACGCAGGGCATTAAAGGAGCTTGCAAGTGAAGGGGTTATCGAAATCATTCATGGTAAAGGCACCTTTGTAAAAATGGAAAAGCGTCAGCTTCATATTTTAAACCTAAAGGGGTTTACGGAAGGAGGCCTCGGTCTAACGGAAGAAAATATCACGAAGGAAATATTAGTAAAGGAGATTGAAATGGCAGATGAGAAGCTAATGAAGCTTTTTGAACGGGAGGAGCCATTTAAGATCTTGAAATTAGTTAGGCTTATTCGAGATGCTGATGTTTTACTAAGTTTTGATTCCGCTTACTTTCCATGTGATATCTATCCCGGTATTGAAGAATTAATACAAGATAACGTCTCTACCTTCGATCTTATCAATAATAAATACGGAGTTAAGTTTAAAAAAGCTCGAAAAGAGATGGATTTCATTCAACCGACAGGGGAAATTAGTGAGGCTCTTGATATTTCAAGCGTGGAACCAGTCATACAAATTGAGAAATTAATCAGAGATGACAAGGATATCCCTGTCCATTACTCAATATATTACTTGCCGGCAAATAGGATTAAATTCTATATTGATGTAGATATGTAGGGGGACAGACCTCCGATGCGTTAAATTGTTAAAGTAGCTAACTAATTTGTAGATTATTATTTTAGTTGGAGGATGATTATGAAAAAAGTGGCTGTTATTACCACTGGTGGAACAATTGCTAGTAAGCATAATAAAGATGGTCGGTTATCCTCCGGTGAAATGACGGGGGAAGAGCTTAATGCTGTATTACATCTCCCTGATAATATTGATATACACATTTATTCCTTTTTACAAAAGCCAAGCATGCATATTACATTTTCTGATTTGGACGCAATAAGGGATAAAATCCTCTCTTTATTTTTGGACAAAGCGTTGGATGGTGTTGTTGTTACCCATGGTACTGATTCCTTGGAGGAATCGGCGTTCTACTTTGATTTGACAATTGATGATCCTCGGCCAATTGTGGTTACTGGTTCCCAGCGTTCCCCTGAACAGTTAGGTAGTGATGCGTATATTAATTTAAGGCATGCTATTTATTCCGCTTGTGATGAGCACTTGTACAACGTTGGTACTGTGGTGGTCTTCAATGAACGCGTTTTTTCAGCGAAGTATGTAAAGAAAGAGCACGCATCAAACATACAAGGATTCAATTCATTCGGGTTTGGTTATTTAGGTATTATCGATAATGATAAGTTGAAGCTGTATCAAAAACCTATTAAAAGTGAAAAGCACCTTCCTGTAAAGAAAAGAATTCCAACTGTGGAGATCATTAAATGCTATTTAGGTGCTGATGATAAGTTTATTCGTGCCTGTTTGGGAGAGGGGGTAGATGGTATCATTCTTGAAGGTGTTGGCAGGGGTCAGGTTTCTCCCCTAATGATAGACGCTATAGAAGAAGCGGTAAAAAAAGGAGTACATGTGGTGATAACAACAGCTACCGAAGAGGGAGAAGTTTACCCCTCCTATGACTACAGGGGGAGTACTTACGATTTGTTAAGGGCCGGTATTATTTTAGGAAAGGATTATGATAGTAAAAAGGCAAGGATTAAGCTGATGGCATTATTACGATCGGAAGAAGAAATTGGAGAAGAGTTATAGCCTTTTTTGATCTGTCTTAAAGGATTAATTTTTTAAGCTAGAGGCTGGGACATAACTAAAGTGTTTAATCAGAAATACGAACAATACACTACCTTAGGGAAGTATATTTCCAAAGCGGGTAGATTGCACCTACATCTAGTATGTTCGGATTTCTTATTAGTAAAAATACTTTTGTCCCAGCCTCTTCAGATTGTTCGAGAACCTCGCTTAATAGTTTTAAAGAACCTTATTAATAAGGAATATTAAAATTACCCTTAATATAAATTTCACTCACTATCTTAAACATCTATATTTAATTTCTTACTTTGCCCTTTAAGAATTTGAAGGGCGGACTCGGTTATGGGGGGAAGGTTAGGACTATTATTCCATACAACTGAGATAGAGCTGTAGGAATTTTCATTTTTAATATTCATTGCTTTTATTTTTTCGGCGGGCAATAGTTTGATCATATCACTGGGCATTAAAGTAACGCCTATACCACTAGAGATAAGGTTGGCAATCGTTAACAGTTCTGGCCCCATTCCCATTGTTTTAGGAATAAATCCAGCATTTAAACAAGCGTTCTCCATAGCAAAAAAGAGAGCGGGCGATTTTATTTTGTCATAGTGGAGGAATGTTTCCCTTTTAAATTCCGAAAGATCTACTGAATCACTGGTGGAAAGGGGATGATTCACTGGGACAACCACCTTTAGGGGATGCCTTGTTAATTCAGTTATTTTTAATTGATGGTCCACAAGTTGTCTAACTTCTATTGGTGTTCTTATTAAAGCAATATCACATTCTTTTTCTTTAACAAGCTCTATTGCATGTTTTGATGAGGTTTCTTCAATATAAAACTCGATGTTTTCAAAGGTTTCCTTTAATTGATTTAATAAGTTAGGAATCCAATTACTAGCAGCAGAAGGAACAGTAGCAATTTTGATGGTTGACTGAGGTATAGCCCCCTTTTCAACTAACACCTTAAGAGTTCGTTCGATATTTTCAAAGGAAGGCATTAAGTGTTTATATAAATATTCCCCTTCTATTGTTAAAGAAACTTTTCTAGTTGTTCTATTGAGAAGCTTAAAACCTAGGTTTTGCTCCAGTAACGTAATTTGTTGGCTTAGTCCTGGCTGTGAAATATGTAGATCACGAGCAGCTTGACTAAAATTGAGACTGTTAGCTACCTCAAGAAAATAGCGGAGGGAAAGTAGATTCATAAATAATGCAGCTCCTTAGCTGAAACTAATAATAGATACTTAATAATCCGGCGTGATATATCCACATTATATCGAAGGGTAAATGTAAATGACAACGAAAAAATCTAATAAGATAAGTAAAAGTGTAGCAGTTTAATAAACTTAAATAATACGTTTTAAAAAGTAATATTTATAACTTTAAATTATAAATATATAATATTTTCGTATTTCCATTCCTTTCAGTAAATTGTTACATTTTTATTGTAAAAAAGATATTAACTGAAGGAGTGATACTATGCTACCAAAAAATGATGTTCGTCTTTTGCAGTTTGGTCTAGGTCCCATTGGATTAGAAATTTTAGAAAAATCAAGGAAGCTTCATCAACTGAATATAATAGGAGCTGTTGATATTGATCCAGAAAAGGTTGGGAAGGATGTAGGTGATTTAATAGGCACCGGCAAACTAGGGTTTCAGGTCGTTTCGGATCTCAACGATTTATCCCTTCCTCAACAAGAGAATGGTAGAAAGGTAGCCATTCATGCGACTGGTTCAAATTTAGAAAAGGTTTGGCCTCAAATACGGGAATTGTTAGATTACGGTTTTTCAGTAGTTTCAACCTGTGAAGAATTAGCTTATCCGTGGCATCGGTATCCAAATTTATCCAAAGAAATAGATTATTATGCTAAAAGTAAGGGACAATCGGTTTTGGGCACTGGTATCAATCCTGGGTTTATTATGGATACCCTAACCATATGTTTTACCTCTGTTACTAACGAAGTTAATAACATTAAAGTTGTTAGAAAAGTGGATGTTTCCAAAAGGAGAATCCCCCTACAGAAAAAGGTAGGCGTTGGTATGACTAGGGAAGAGTTTAATCAACTAGCCAGTCAAAATAGTATTGGACATGTTGGTTTGGAGGAATCGGCCCAGTTAATTGCTTATGGTTTAGGTGTTTCCCTTGGAAAAGTTTATAATACTATCAATCCAGTGATAGCAGAAGAGGACATTCATTTACCTATTGGTCAACTAACAAAAGGTGAAGTAAGTGGACAACATCAGGTCGTTAAAGCAATAACAACAGATGGGAGAAACATTACATTAGAATTAATTATGGCGGTCGGGGTTGAACAGGAAGACCGTATTACATTAGAGGGTCAAGAGCCAGTTGAGCTAGTTATTCCCAACGGGATTTTTGGAGATACAGCAACAGCGGCCATGGCTATTAACACGGCTAAAATTGTAGGGATGGGGAACGTATCTGGTCTATTAACAATGGCAGATATAAACGTTCCTAGAAACCTTCAGTTAGCCAACAATAATTTTGTTCCATTCCAGTCCTAATGATGTTTTTACTGTAACAATAGGGTTGGGTTAAGAGTATAAGAAACTCTATATAGAACATGGGATTTAGTTCCTTTGTTCTTTCTTTTTTACTAAGGAAGTTAATTTGAATAGTGTACATTAAGAATATAAAGAAAAGAATGGGGGCGCTCTAAGTGTCTTTCACTTTAGAGCACCCTCATTAATTAATAACTTTATTAAGCTACTTTACTATAGTTATGATCACCCATCCGTTTATGGGCGATTATTTGTTTTACATACCATAAAACGATAAGTATGGTAAGGGCGAAACCGATTATCATGGATACTTCATAACCTAGATTAAAGCCTTCTGGTGCATAGAAGATATAGGTGCATACGACAGCTGACATAAACATTGCTGGCACACCACACAACCAGTGAAACTTGTTGTTTTTCAGCAAATACATGGCTCCTGTCCAGAGCATTACGGTAGCAACCACTTGGTTTGTCCATCCTACATAGCGCCATAGGAAGGAGTAATCAATGGTAGATAGGAAAAAGGCTGGTATGGTTACAATTAAAGTGGCAACAATGACGATCCCTTTTCCATTCACCTTTTTGAATCCCCTTTGCAAAAATTCAATGATTATCATTCGAGAGGAGCGTATCGCCGTATCTCCTGTTGTGATTGGTAATAGGATAACACCGAGAATGGCTAGAATTCCTCCTAATGTTCCAAGTAGAGTAGTGGAGATTTCATTTACTACTGCCCCCGGTCCTCCACCTGCAAGTGCAGCCTGTAATCCCTCTGTGCCACCGAAGAACGTCATTCCGGCCGCCGCCCAAATAAGGGCAATAATTCCTTCTGCAATCATAGCTCCGTAAAATACCTTTCGCCCATCGGACTCCTTTTTTAATGTACGGGCAATGATTGGGCTTTGTGTACTATGAAACCCTGAAATGGCCCCACAGGAGATAGTTACCATTAAAAGTGGCCAAATTGGCAACTCCCCGGGATGGAGATTATCCATTGTTATATTAGGGATTTGTCTATCGGTAAAAATTAAGGCTACAGCGATAGAAATGGCCATAAAGATTAAAATACCGCCAAAAATTGGATAGATCTTTCCGATAATTTTGTTTACAGGAAAAAGAGCTGCTAATAGAAAGTAGCCAAAAATGAATAAAAGTGCAGTCATAAAGCCTATGGATGTAATCTCCGCAATTAATTGAGCTGGGCCAGCAACGAATGCTGCTGCAACTAATATCATTAATACAAGGGAAACGATACTAACAAATACTTGTACCGTTTTTCCTAAATATCGGCCAACGAGTGTTGGGTACTGTGCCCCGTTATGACGTAAAGAAAGCATTCCTGAGAAGTAGTCATGTACGGCCCCGGCAAAAATACATCCCACAACGATCCAAATAAAGGCGACTGGACCATATAGGGCCCCCATGATGGCACCAAAAATTGGTCCTAAGCCCGCAATATTTAGGAGCTGAATTAGGCTTCCTTTCCACCAAGGCATGGGCACATAATCTAAACTGTCTGATTTAGAATAAGCGGGTGTTGGCTGTTTATCGTTGATTCCAAAAACACGTTCAACCACCTTTGAATAAACCATGTAGCCGGTAATTAATAGAATAATAGCAATAAAGAATGTTACCATCGTTGTCTCTCCTGACTTTAGTATATTGTAATGTGTATCTTTGCATTGTACTGGTTATTACCTGGCACTAAATGTAGATAATAAATTATTGGAGTATATTGAATATTTTAATCACTTCATCCTGCTAAAACAAGTACTTTTTTCTGAAAATACTATAAATTCAAAACAATGGTGTGTGTGAAATGTTGATTTTACAAAGGGGATAGCGTTTACAATGTTATTTTAAAAAAATTTATTTGCCGGCGACTTTCTAAAAAAAAACAAACAGGAAAGTTACTACTGACTCCTGTTTGTTTTGGACTACCCTATGAATGTGGTAGGTCTTCTCTTTTCATCTGTAAGTTTCTTTCAAGAAATTTGTTAATTCTTAAAGCGAATGGTATTTTAAACACAGTGCCAAACATGTAGATTGAAGTGACGGTTAATATCCAAACTAGAGAGGGCTTTCTGGAGTAAAGAAAACTATATAGATACATCTTAATATAAAGGACCCATGTCCAAAATAGATTCCAACCATACCTGTAAGTTAACATTTTTAATTTCAATGCTACCCATTCTACAATGGAAGAGCCTGTCGCCCATCGAACAATATAATTAAATTGATGTTTACTTGGCATCCTAGATAAAAATAAAAGTATGATTAATGGAGCAATGAAAATCACATTTATCAAACGAATAAATTTTACACTAAAATAGTCATCACGAAAATCCCATACGAGTTTACGGTGGCATAATACATAATAAATTGTATTTACCAATGATACATATACCATAACTCTCCAATGTTTTCTTACTTTCGACCAGTTTTTAGATTTATGGTTAAGATATATTAACAAAAATATTACGGAAAAATGTTTCATGTTTATCTCCATTTTTATGGAAAAGGGATAAGCCTATCCCAATTTCCATTACTAATAGTCAAAGACCCCAAAAGTAAAGCAGTCCCCTTTCCATCTAATATTTACAATAATTTCATCTTTATACATATGATGCCTGTTACCATCCGAAAAACCTTCATAAAAGTTTGCATGGGCAATTCAGCTAAAGCCTTTATAATAAGGAAGAGACAGGGAGGAGGAACGGCAGATGGAGAAAATATTTGCGAGTGTTTACGATACTTTCATGGGACCTATAGAAAGGAAATATATCACGAAGTGGCGCAGGGAGTTATTAACCCAAGCAAAGGGAAAGGTATTAGAGATTGGGGCTGGAACAGGTATCAATTTTCCTCTATATGAACGGTGTGACGAAGTGATTGCCCTTGAACCGAATCCTTTTATGATTGAGAAAGGAAAGGCGAGGGTAAAGAAGGCTAGCGTTCCTGTTAAGATCGTTGAAGGAATGGCCGAAAAACTCCCATTTGCTGAGGAAGAATTTGACACAATTGTTGTCACACTAGTATTGTGCTCCGTTGGTGACCCCAAAAAGGCATTGGCAGAAATGAAAAGAGTGTTAAAAGCTAATGGAACTATTTTACTTATTGAACATGTAAAAATGAATCAGCCACTTTTGAGAGTCATTCAAAACATGCTAACACCAGTTTGGAAGCATCTATGTGATGGATGCCATCTTAATAGAAATACGGAAAAAACGATAATAGAAAGTGGTCTTACTATTATACATAAAAAAACCTACTTTTCCGGACTCGCCATTACCCTGATATGCCAACATATGAAGAGTAATAAGAAAAAGTGGGACAGGTTGTAAGAAAACAAACTTGACTGTCGGTCCTAATACAATAACCAAAAGAATAATAAGAAAGAATTAACAGATAAAGATTTTTTTAGTAAGATGGAAAGGTAATAGTTTTTAAAAACGTTAACATTACTAGACTTTTATAATATTAATAACTTCTTGATAATTGATTAATAAATTTCATGTTAGGGGATGTTTATTATGTATCTTCGAGTAGAAACAGTAGGGGAACTGAATTGTTTTAACCAAATCTGGATGGATTGTTGGTTAGAGAAAGGATATATGTTGGAACCGTCTTCTGATAATGGGGATCAGTTTATCATTCAAAATTTAGAAAAAGAAAACATTGGTACTATTGAATTTAAGCCTTATTATCCATCTATTGAGAATAATATCAACAAGGTGTTTCCTTTTCATAAGATAGAACACCTTGCAAATGCACCAGAAAAAGTAATAGAAATAGATAAGGTGGCTATTTTAAGGAAGCACAGAGGTAAAAATTTGGAAACGTTATTGTCTCTGTTTGTCAGTTATACGGAACATTATAAGAAAGAATATTCCCTTGCTTTACTAGAAAGAGTTTTTTATAAGGCTTTGAAAAATGTGTATAAAATTCCTTTAGAATCTGTTGGGGATCCCATTTATTATAAGGGTGATCATGTGATTCCTACCGTTATTTATCCTAATCATATTTATACTCGAAAGGAAAGTTTTCCATGGTTGATAAACATGGAACCACAGTTTAGACGAACCCCTATCTATTATTAATCGAGGAGTTAAAACGAATGTTTAACCGGACTGATAAGAAGTTTGCATACATGATTATTATCACTTTAATAGCCTTGTACTTTACTTGGAATTATTGGTTTCAAACTGAACAGGCTTTTTTGGATTGGGGCGGCGTGGTATTTCAAATTATTGCTTGTCTAATAGTATTTAGCTGGCTTAGGAGTACATATAAAAAAGATAATAGTCAAGCTAGGAATTTTTGGCTTTTCCTGGGCTTAGGGATTTTATGTTATTTATTAGGAATCCTTATTTGGTCTTTTCTTCAGTTTGTCATGCAAGTGGAGGCCGATTCTTCTATTTTACCGAAGACATTTTTTGTTTTTCAAAATGGTTTCTACTTTGTAGCCCTTTTGTTGATGATGAATGTCATGAAACATAATAATCTACTAACAATCCGGTTTGTGTTTGATATTTTGATTGTTATGTCCGTTGCGACTACTTTTATTTGGTTTTTTATCATGAATCCGTTAATACAAAACAGAGAAAACCCTATTTCTTTTGTTGATTTTCTTTATCCCATTTTAGATCTTGGTGTATTGGCGGGGGTTCTTAGTCTAATTATAGTTTCAAAAACCATTTTTACGAAGGCAACCTCCTTTCTCCTTGTTAGTGGACTACTAGTTCAAGTTATTGCAGATTTGCATTTTTCTTATTTAACCGCTACAAATATTTACTCCGTGGGAAGTTTATCTGAACCGTTATGGATCCTATCTCTATTTATCTTAGGGTTAGCTGGGGTATATCATAAACCTGTATCCGATCGGAAGCATGGAGAATCAACTGGTGCAAAAACGAAGGGGATGGCCTTTTTAAAACATAGCTTCCCATATGCAGGGGTTATATTACTCTCCATTTATGTTATCTCTCAGATTCAATACAATAAAACTATACTGCTAGGGTTGTTTTTAAGTATTTTGCTAGTCATACTAAGGCAGGTATTTACACTGCTAGACAATGATAAATTAGTTAATGATCTAAATAATTTAAATGAAGAATTAGAAATAAAGGTTAAAGAGAGAACGGACCGGTTAGTGGAAACGGTGAATAAAATGGAACATCTAGCTTACCATGATGTTGTGACAGGTCTTCCAAATAGACGTTATATTGAAAGAAGGCTTACACATGCAATAAAAAATACGAATCTCACCCGTGAAAAGAAGATGGCTTTCTTGCTACTAGATCTTGATAGATTTAAACAAATTAATGATAGTCTGGGGCATTCCTCTGGGGATCTATTATTAAAGGAAGTAGGGACTAGACTAGGCAAAGCCATGCGACCTAATGAAATAGTTTGCCGAATCGGCGGAGACGAATTTGCTATATTAATGGAAAATGCTACGATGGAAAAGATTGAAAGGAAAGCAGAAACGATATTATCTGCTCTTCGTAAAGGGTATAAAATTACAGGTGTCGATCTTCATGTCACACCTAGCATTGGGATTTCCTTTTATCCTGAACATGGCGAGGACTTTGAGGCTCTCATGATGAAGTCAGACACTGCCATGTACAAGGTAAAGGAAAACGGAAAAAACCATTATAGAATATATAATGAAACGATGGATATTGAACCCCAATTAACGCTGGAAAATTCGTTAAGAAAAGGCCTAGAAAAGAACGAATTTGAGTTATATTATCAACCGCAGGTATCTTTAGATAATGGTAAATTTACGGGAGTTGAAGCATTACTCCGTTGGAATTCCCGAAGCCAAGGATTTGTTCCTCCTTCCGACTTTATACCGATCGCAGAAGAAACGGGGCTGATTATTCCAATTGGAGAATGGGTTTTTAGGGAAGTATGTAAGCAATCTGTTAAGTGGGAAAAACAAGGCTATAAGGGGTTAAGGGTTGCTGTCAATCTATCTTCTTTACAGTTTCAGCAACGTGATTTTGTTGAATCATTAGAAAGCATACTGACGGAAACAAAGGCTAATCCGGATAATATAGAACTAGAAATTACCGAGAGTATTGCAATGGGTACCATAGAATGTACCATAGCAAAGTTAACTAGATTAAAAGAAATTGGGTTTCATATAGCCATTGATGATTTTGGAACTGGATATTCTTCCTTACAGTACATGAGTAATTTCCCTATAGATCGTTTGAAGATTGATCGTTCCTTTATCTCTCGATTAAATACAAATGATAAGAACGATTCCATAGTTAAGCTGATCGTTATGATTGCCAAAGGATTGAATTTCAAGGTAATCGCAGAAGGTGTAGAGAAGGAAAGTCAAATGGAATTTCTTCAATCTATTGGTTGTGATGAGATTCAAGGGTACCTCATAAGTAAGCCGGAACCGTTATCTGTTACCACTCAAATGTTGTCCCAAAGTTTCCGAGGGGATAATAAGTATGTTGTAGGTGGATAACTTGTTTGCTAGCATGATCAACTGAAAGGGCAGTCAGTCAAGAAAATTACTTGGCTGACTGCCCTAAATATATTAGATATCGGACTGGTGAATAGACGGCTGAAAATGATGAAGAGGCTGGGACAAAAGTATTTTTACTAATAAGAAATCCGAACAAACTAAATGTAGGTGCAATCTACCCGATTCGGAAATATACTTCGCTTTCCGCGGGCGGCTGCTGAGCCTCCTCGCGCTAACGCACGAGGCCACTGAAAAAGGACGTTTTTTCCCTTTTTCAGTGGTCTCGAAGCAATCAGCGAAGCCGTTGCAAGTTTTTAAAGCCTGCTATGAGTGGTTTTTTCATAGCAGGCGCGCAACGCGCGGAGCGATTGCTATTTTCTCAGCGAAAAATATATGAATTTTCAGTGGCCCCCTAACGCACTGTGGGGTCTCACCTTTGCCTTTGCTCCCGCAGGACACTGATTACGCATCCGTGAGATTGCCCACGCACGAAGAAAATGTGCTAACATTTTCGAGGAGTCTACGTATATCTCCTGCGCTATGGCATTGCATTGTTCGTATTTTCATTTAAACACTTTAGTTATGTCCCAGCCTCTTCTTTGGCCGATTTCTGTTTTCCTTTCAATACATAGGTGTTAGTAAATAATTTAATTTGCAACCTGTTTTTGATATTTTCTAAATCAGAATGAAAGTTTTCTTTACTACGTTTTTTATATTCAATGGCGTGGCGAACAATAAGGAATCGAATGTTCCTATCAGATAACTCCATAAGGTCGTCAGTAGTATCGAGAATCATTGACCGTGCCATTTTCCAGGATTGATCTGTTAATCGGAGGTTGTGTTTTGCAGGATAGGTTATAAACTCATACATAATGTTTTTCATTCGTTCGTTGAGGGTAGAACGACAAATTGCATTGGCCAGTCTCCCTAGTTCACATTCCGCTGCCCTCGCTCGTATTTTAATGGGAATGTCTTCATCCAATAAGTAATGCTCTACCTTTCTATAGGGGATACCTAATTTGGAAGAAAGGGTGTTTTTGCATTGCTTATAGTTTTTGTATAGTATTTTAAATTGCTGCATTTTCGTGATCCATGCCGATTGGTGGTAGCTCAGTAGTTCTCTTACTGCTGCATACCTGGCTTCCAGATCGGACTCGTAGTCCCCAATGACAAACCTCACCTTCATTTTTGGGTTCTTACTGTATAAAGAGAAATACTTCTCGTATCCTTCTATAAGTAAATAGTCACTTTGTTTCATTTTATAAACAATGAGCTCATTTTTACTTCTATTTTCGTTATATTCCTTAGACCTCTGTTCTGCTTTTTTCTTGGAGAGGTTTAGCCAATACATAAGAGAAACACTATTTAAAGGTCGCTGGATACTTCTCCTTATAATATTCATCCCCCCTAATCAACAGTCTGTTATTTATAAAGATATGAGAGGAAAAGCTTATCCTATTCTATAAAATTAAAAGACTTGGAGAATGATGTTGGAAATTAGCCTAAAAAACTCATCATTTAATCTGGTGAAATATGGTAGATTAAGAGTATTAGTACTATTATTTTTTTTAAAATATTCGTGAAAATTGGCAACATACTAAAAGAGAAAGCAGAGGGTAGGTCATGGAACAAAAATCAAAAAAATGGAATGTTCTAATTTTGTTCGTGCTTTGCTTAACATTTATTGTTCCCCTTTCTTCAGCACTGGCTGAGGGAGAGGAACGTCTCACGGTTTCAACGGAAGTTGGTTTTGATGGAAAGGTGAAACGGCAGCAAGGGTTTCCCATTGCGGTGACCATCACCAATAATGGACCGGATATTTCGGGGGATCTGGTAATTTCCGTTGCACCGGGCTGGAATTCCAGTCATGGAAATATTATTACTGCGGTGGATATTCCAGCGAACAGTGAAAGGACTGTTCGACTCAGTTTGCCAGGCCATGGTGATATGCACAGTTATGGTATGCCAAACATGAATCACATTCGTTTTTACGAGGGGGGCTGGCAGGACGGAAAGGAAGTTAAGTTAGCTGGTCAAACGAGATTGCCACAGCGAATGTATAACGAAGAGGATAGGCTTATTGGATTATTTACGGAGGATCCCGATGTCTTCAACTTCTTGAAAACGGTACGGGTTCCACATGGAAATGCCTATACGCCAATACCGATCGAACCGGATAAGGTGCCGACCGTTTCCATGGGCTTATCCATGTTGGATGCCATTATTACCGATCAGTTCTCCATGACCAATTTAACGACAGAACAACTGCGAGCAATTCAGTCTTGGATATCCAATGGAGGTAGGCTCATAGTCGGGGCGGATCCAGGTGTACAGGAGAATCTTGGATTGCTGTCGGAGCTCCTGCCGATGGGGGAGAATCTTCATTCTGAAACGGTCTCCACTGATTTTTTCAATGAAGAAGATACACGGGAATATCCGTCTGATACAGTAGAGTTCATTACTGGGACCTTGTCTGATAACACAAGGGTAACGAAGCGAACAGAGGAGGATTTGCCGATTATTGCTGTCCGTCCATTTGGAAATGGTGAGGTCATTCAACTGGCCTTCTCTCCAAGTGATCAAACCTTTGCCCAGTGGGACGGTGCTTCCAGATACTGGACCGATGCAGTACAACCTGCATTGAATAACTCGAATGTTTACTACGATTCTATTTATGACCGTTTAACGTGGGGCGTGGCGCGGGCGACGAATTATTTCCCATCCTCCTTTCTGCCATTCTCTGCTCTGGTCATTGTTTTTGTCGTCTATGTTCTGGTGATCTTCCCTGCGATCTATTTCATTTTGAAAAAGATGGATAAGCGGGAGCATTCCTGGTGGATTTTGCCGGCGTTGTCCTTGATCGTTTGCTTAGGTATCTTCGGGTTTGGGGGAAAAGACCGTATCGCCCAGCCCCAATTAAATGAGGTAACCTTGCTGACAGTTGATGAGCAAGGCTTTGGCCAAGGATACGGAAGTCTATCCCTATTAAGCAATCGAAGGGGGAATTATACGATTCACTTAGGCGAAGGAAGCTTTGCCCCATTTCCTATTCTTACAGGCTACTCCATGAATGGAGCCTTATCCAATGTGGGAATTCGTCACCAAGGAGATCAAGTGGATGTCCTGTATAAGGATGTGGAATATTGGTCCATTCGAAACGTGTCAGGTCCGATATTATCCATGGACGTTGGTACCTTGGATGGGGATTTACAAATAAATGATCAGCAAGTGACAGGGACCTTGACGAATAATACGGAACTTGCTTTTTTTGAATTGCTGTTAATGTCTGGCCGTCAAGAGGTCTCCTTAGGCTCTATACAGCCTGGAGAGACCATTGATGTTTCCTTTGAGCTAACGGGGTCCATCCTTACTGCCCCGATGTGGCGGAATCAACCATATAACCTATCGGAGGACATTGGGGAACGGCGGAAGGATGAGCTTCTTCGCTCCCTGCACGATTTGAATATGTTTACCCGCGGGAAGCCTGCCCTAATAGGTTTTTCAGAGGGAAATTTACTCCAAGCATCCCTTGCTGGGCAGGATGCATTAGTGGAACGTTTAAATATTATCGTTCAGCCGTTGGTTGTTGTGGATGCTGTTGGGGGACCTTTTACCCTTAACACAGACGACCTGATGCCTTTTGTCTATATGATGGATGGCCATGGATTTGTGGATTCCCATGATCTTGAGCTTGGTGGACGTAGTGTATATGCTACTGCAGGGACCTTTGCGTTCGAGTTTACGGTACCGGAGGAGCTGTTGGGAGAGGAAACAACCTTCTCTGATTTGGAGATAAAAATAAGGGGCTCCGATAATATAGATTACGAGATTTATAACATAGAAGAGGACAGGTACGAAGCTTTGGGTGAAGTAACTATTTTTGATCAGCCGGAAAAATATATTGCTGAGTATGGCCATATCGTTATCCGCGTTCAAAAAGGGGATATGCCGGAGGAGATGCCAGTACCAGAAGTGTCATTGAAAGGAGAAATTAGCCATGATTGAGACAGTGAATCTAACAAAAAAATATGGCTCCTTTACTGCAGTGGAAGACTTAAATTTATCTATTTCTGAAGGTACTGTGTATGGAGTCGTTGGTCAAAATGGTGCAGGGAAATCTACCACCTTTCAAATCCTTGCAACGCTAATGTCTCCCACGTACGGTTCTGCTTATATTAGCGGATTCGATATTACTAAAGAGCCGGCAAAGGTGCGGCAGGTGATTGGCTATATGCCTGATTTTTTCGGGGTTTATGATCAGTTCAAAGCGGAAGAGTACTTGCATTTTTACGGAGCGAGCTACGGCTTGTCCGTGGCTGAGCGGGAAGAGGTTATTCCCCAGCTGTTAGAACTTGTGAACTTAACAGGGAAACGGGATTCCTACGTGGATTTGTTGTCCCGGGGAATGAAGCAGCGTCTGTGTTTGGCTCGTGCGCTGATACATAACCCGAAGGTATTGATCTTGGATGAGCCCGCTTCTGGTTTAGACCCGCGCGCTCGGGTGGAAATGAGAGAAATATTAAAGGAATTGAAGGCAATGGGAAAAACCATTATCATTTCGTCTCACATATTGCCGGAGCTGGCAGAAATGTGTGACGAGATCGGTGTTATCAATTGTGGACAGTTGGTGGCCACTGGTACCGTTTCTGAGATTCAGACGAAGCTTCAGGTGCATAAAGAAATTATCGTAACTGTAAGCGGAGAAATGGAAAGGGCCGTTCGATTCTTTGAAGGGGAACTGGAGGTATTGAACGTTTCCGTAGTGGAAAATGGTGTTGGCAAGATCCAATTTGGCTTCCGTGGCTCTGACTCGAGCCAGCAAGCCTTGATTAAAAAGGCAGTGTTAGCTGACATTCCATTGTTAGGATTTCAGACGTTGGAAAAAAACCTTGAAGATGTCTTTATGGAGATTATGAAGGAAGTGGAGGTGGAGGGAGAATGAAATCGTTGTTCATGAATCCTGTTTTGAATAAAGAAATTCGTCTTCGGTTCCGGTCGTCGAAAAGCTTCATTGGCATTGCTTCCTACCTATCCATTCTTGGATTGATTTCCTTAGGTTTCATCGGTTTAACGTTGAGTTTTGATGGGGGGACCTTCCGTCCAGAGGAAAGCCGAAGCATGTTCCTGTTGATTAGTATGCTGCAGCTTTCCCTCGTTATTTTTATTACTCCAGGGCTCACAGGAGGAGTAATTAGTAGTGAACGAGAACGGCAGACGCTACCTATTTTGCTGACGACGGCCCAATCTTCTAGCTCTATTATTTTAAGTAAACTGTTTTCCTCGTTGGCTTACTTGCTGTTAATTGTGTTTGCATCAGCACCTTTATATATGATCGTATTTCTGTACGGGGGGATTTCCCCCATGAGCGTGTTGGCAAGCTTTGGCCTTTATACCTTTACGATGTTAGTGATTGGAAGCATCGGTGTCCTTGCTTCTACGGTCATTCGAAAAACCATTATTGCTATGGTGACAACGTATAGTATTGCGTTTTTTCTCACAGGTGGTTTAGCCGTTATCACCTTGATGCTTACTAGCTTTAGCTATACGTTTCAGCAGCAAGGACAGGAGTATATTTGGCCGTTTATATTTGCTTCTATGAATATACCAATCATGTTTTTCTCCGTTTTTGAGGAATCTATCATGACGGAATTTAAACATATGGCCGGCTTCGAATTTTCGCCGTGGATCATCTTTTTTGGTGTGTACGGAGCGGTGATCGTAGGTTCGTTAGCGTTGGCAATCCGAAAGCTGCGGCCGAAGATGCAGGCCAGGGAGTATCCGAAGTAAATAGCGGTCGGATTGAACCATGTTCAGGTTGATACGGTTCATATCGGGAGAAAGAGAAAGAAAGACAGAGTTTGAAGAAGGGTAAAATGAACCTGGTTCAGGTGAACCAGGTTCATTTTGATAAGGTTAAAACCTGGAGAATGGTACAGAAAGAAGGAGCCTGAAGGAGGACAGTTTGTACCCAGAACAGTTTGACCGGAAGTGTCGGGAAAGCGTTGGTATCGCGATAAGTTGGAAGAAAATGGTTCAGGTTAATTGGGATTAAAAGGCTACAGTTCAAACCGGGAGAAAAAGAGAGTAAGCAAGAGCCTGGTGTAGGATAAATGGACCCCAGTTCCGGTTAAACTGATAGAAAAAAGGGTGACGGGAACACATTTCGTCACCCTATTTTCTATGATGAGGTCTCTATTGTTGGCTCCACAATGTCCTTTCGCCGGTAGACGTTCAAAATGAGGCCTAATACAGCAGCGTAAAATAGGAGCATTGTTCCACCGTAGCTGATGAATGGGAGGGAGACTCCCATGATGGGCAGCAAACCTAGGCCCATGAGGATGTTCCAGCAAATGGGAACCGTAAATAATGCTGCACCGCCAATGACTAATAAGCGACCGAATAAATCCTTTGTTTTAAATGCATTAAGGGAAATTCGTAAAATAAACAGTAACAATAGCAAACAAAGGAATATTCCAAATACCCAGCCTAGTGAGTAAACGAGGTATGGGAAGGCAAAATCCGTATGTCCTTCGGGCAAAGGGTTTCCTGTAAGAAGTCCGTTCCCGAACCAGCCTGCCTGTAAAAGGACGTCCCTAATCAACATATTGATATACCCTGCAGTCTGTGCATATGCTTCAGGGTTAAAGAAAGCTAATAACCGATTATACATATGTGGTGTTGAGGTTACTACATAGGTTATTGGAATGAACACAATGAAACCTACAACACAGTTAGTCAACGAAATTTGTATGGCTAATTTCTTTTTTACACCGGAAAAAACAAACATGGCTACTACGGTAAAAAAGTAAATAAAGCTTAACATATAGTTGGGCAGCGCCAGATAGATGAGGATTGGAATCCAGAATAGAAAGAGTAATAACCCTTGCTTTTTCCAAGTCCCATAGTAATTGATTTTGGTAAAAATACCGGCCCAGGCAATGAAAAAGAGAAATAAAGTTATGGTCACGTCGGCTATAAACTCTCCTATTACAATCCATCGTTGGGCTCCGTTAAACTCGAGGCCGAAGAAATGGGTGTATAAAAGCAGGGTCAACGCGACTCCATAAAATACTGGACACAATTTCTTTAATTTTCGATAGTCAAAAAAGAGAAAGCCAAGGATTACTAGGATGGCGAGAGTATACCAGGTTGCTTGCCGTCCAATAAAATAGGGTCCAGGCATTGACAAATGGGGAATTCCGCCTACGAGTGGGAGGAAGCTTATCCCTGCAATAGTGATGAATAGGGCAAGGAGGGACCAATCCATTCTTGCCTTATGAAGGTGGTTTAGATTTTCCCCGATGGTATAGGGGTTGCCCATTTCTTGAATGGCCTTTTGGTCAGCCTCCTCTTTTGTGGTTTCCCCCTTTTGATAGGCGTGACTAAGCTCCTTTAGGTGATTTGTTAGCTCCTTTTTAATCATGCCGTGTGCTACCTTAGACTTCACTTTCGAGGTGACTTTTGTTAAAAATTCATCGAAATTCCTGCTCATGTGGAGGCCTCCTCTAGTAGGTGTTTGAGGGAAGCTCGTTGTTTAGGGGCGTCCTCCTGAACTGCGGCTAAATGTTTTTTCCCTTTGGTAGTTAAGGAATAGTACTTTTTTTCCTCTATCCATTCCGACTGAATAATTCCTTTGTTTTCTAGCAGGTGGAGCAGTGTATAAAGCTGGCCTTCGCTTTTTATAAAGCTATTGTCATTTTTTTGATAAAGGTGGGTGGAAATTTCGTAGCCGTGTTTTTCTTCGTATTGAATGGAGTCTAATATATAGAGTATGGTTTCTTCCTTCCAAAAATGAAGCTGTGGATGTGAGTGTTTTCCTCTTTGTATGGCCTCCTTCACTGCATTTTTTCGCTCATGGGAAAAGGAAAGATCCTTGAAAACTGTTTTTTTCATGGAGTTTTTGAGTTTGTTAAGTGGATCGTTCATCTTCTAAACCTCCTCTTTTATCATGTCTTTGAGCAGTTCTTTCGCTCGTTTTAATCGCGTTTTCACTGTATTTATATTGGTGGTAGTAGTGCTGCTGATTTCTAATAAGGTCAGCTCCTCGTAATAGTGGAGGAACACTATTTCCCTGTATTTGATAGGTAAGGCCATGACAGCCTTGGTAAGGGTCGTTTCCTCATTTTTCGCAATAATCTCTTCTTCCACTTGTTTAGATTTGGAAGGAATGTATTCGGCAATTTTATCGTTAAGGGTGATTTTTCGGTAATGCCAGCTCCGCAAATAGTCCTTACTATGGTTGATAGCTATCCGATATAGCCAAGTTTTCATAGAGGATTGCTGTTTAAAGTCATCTAGCTTTTCATAGCATTTTATAAAGATTTCTTGTGTTAAATCCTCCGCTGTGGTTTGATTTTTTACATATGTATAAACGAGATGAAGAATATCATTTCCATACTTCTCCATCAACTGGTCGATAAGTTGTTCGCGATCGGTTTCATGTTCTTCTGCCGAGACAGCTACTTGCTCCAATTCACTCATCTACGTATCACCCCTTCCTATAGTTTAGACGAAACAAACTCACTTTTGGTTTGAAAAAAACCTTTTAGTGGTAGTGAAATTTAATTTCATAACCATTTTTATATTTTTGATATAATGTGTTAAAAGGGAGTGGGAGGGAGTTGTAGATTTGAGTAATAGAAATGTTATTTTAATCGTATTTACTGTATTTTTCGTCATTACCTTCGGTGCGTGTGAAAATCAAGAGAGAACCGCAGATGGTGAGGAAATGGTCCAGGAGGTTAAAGTAGATTTGAATAAAGTGGAAAAGGAAGACTATATTTTAGAAATTATTGGAGAGTCCCAAAAATTATCTGATCAATATATGGCAAGTATATTGGATTGGCGAGTGGAGGCTCTATCCTTTGCTAAGGAATACGAGCATATTTATCTTAATGGTCGTGATGAAAAAATGGTGGCACTGACCTTTGATGATGGTCCCGATAATAATGTTACTCCTGCTGTAATTGAAATTTTAGAAGATTATGGTGTGAAAGGAGCTTTCTTTTTCGTTGGAGACAATGTGGAAACGTATGCTTCTGTAGTGGGGGATGCTTATGAGAAAGGGCATATTATTGCAAGTCACAGCTACCATCATGTTCAACTGCCCCAGTTAAGCGAGTCAGAGGTGGCAGGACAAGTGAGGATGGCCGAGGAAGCAATTGAAAGAGTTATTGGGAAAAAACCTGCGTTGTTCCGAAACCCTTATGGGGATATCAATGAAGAAGTGGCTGCTATTTTGGATAGGAATGGGTATTCCGTTATCTTGTGGTCCATCGATTCCCTTGACTACGGTCCAGAAATGGAAGGGGATGATATTGTGGATGTAGTGCTAGATAATGTTAGGAATGGGGATATTATATTGATGCATTCTGATTCTAGCAATTCTGCAACGGTAGATGCATTGCCTACCATTATTATAGGGTTACAAGAAAAAGGTTTTGAAATCGTAGATTTAGAAACGATCTTGAATATTAATGCTTATAAATAAATGTGGTTTGTATCATACCGCCCAAACCTGGACTTTTCATGTGATGTGTATGAAATTGGAATTAGTAATAGGTAATTGCCTCTATTTTTATTATAATAGAAAGATAGTTGAGTTTTGGCTGGGGTAGGGGGCTGGGCAATTGTCAGAGCGAATGAATTACAGATATTGGTCGGTGAAAATCCTTAATTTTTATTGGTTATTGGTTGCTGTCTCCATCATCGGCCAATGTGTAGGGTTACTTATCACAACCTACTATTTCCCTGAAGATGTGATGGAATTTGTGGTGGGAAAAATTATTATTCCTACATCCATTCAGTTAGTGATCCTGAGTGTGTGCGTGTATTTGATAAGGGTAAGAAAGATATATAGCTCTAGTTTGATCATAATAGCCGGGACTTTATTAACTTTGGTTATTATTGTGGCTCATCCGAATGTGCCTGGGTTGCAGGTGACCCTATTGTTACCGATGGCTGTAGCTTTAATCTATTTTAATAGGGTGAAATTGCTACTCAGCTTGGTAGTAAATATACTAGGCTTAACTACTATTTACCTCGTGTTCCCGTCCATAAGGCTGGCAGTGACGGAGTATGAATATTTCTCTTATATTTTTGCATTAATAGCCGGTTACATCATTTACTTGGCCATCATCCAGAGGGGGAATGAAGTACTCCAAATGCTCCGGCAAACGGCAAAGAAGGAAAAGGAATTAATGGTAAAAACGGCGCTAATGGAAAAACTATCAAAGGTAGATGCATTAACTGGTTTATATAATCATAAGACATTTCAGGAGTATATGGATCATCTCGTAAAACAAAGCAAAACCTATGCCATGCCACTCCAACTCGCAGTACTTGATATTGATAATTTTAAACAGATTAACGATTCATATGGACATAGTGTGGGAGACCAGGTGTTAACACGTGTGGCAGACGCAATAATAGAAAATGTTTCCCAAGATGATATTGCCGCTCGCTACGGCGGTGAGGAGTTTGCCATTTTACTTACGAACAAAAATATGAAAGTAGCTTTTAATACAATAGAAGAAATTAGAATACATATTGAAAATGTGAAGCATAGAGAGATACAAGGGGAGAAAGTGACGGTCAGCATAGGGCTGAAAAACTATGATCCCAGCTTATCAAAACTAGAATTTTTCCAAGCGACGGATGCCTTGTTATATGAAGCGAAACGAACGGGAAAAAACAGAATAGCAGTTTAACCGAAGTGCACAGTCCTTTTATTTAATAAGAGGGCTTTTTGTTTTTTTGTTTTCTACTATGAAAAATGAAGCAGGATGATTTAACTATTTTCACTCCATAAAACAGGGTTGTTTAAGTGAAAACCGAATGTTAAGACCTATTTATATGTTAAATGTAAAGAAATTGATAGTTTTTATAGTGAGGATTAGCTATAATAATAAAGTATTTTTAGAATTACGTATATTTAGGAGGAGAAATATGAGAACTAGAGTAATGCCTTTATTTTTAGCTATTATTTTATTTTTCTCGCAGTTATCGTCTGCGTTAGTTTTACCAGCAGCCGTTTCAGCGCAGGGGCAGACACAAACGGTAACGCTTGTTGAATGGGATTTTGACGGTGAAAGTCCTGTTGCTACGGGGGGAGTCGACGTTAATGCCCATCAAGAATTCCAGATAGCAGGTGCTAACATTACTGGCTATGTTGCAGGTAATGGTACTGGTTCGAGAGCAATTAACTCTAGCGGATGGAATACTTCCGAGGATAGTTACTGGTTTGCAGCATTTTCCACGGAGGGCTTTGAGGAGATAAGTTTTTCCTCTAGGCATTTTGGTTCCCTTACTGGACCAAGAGACTTTACAGTAGAATACAGTCTAAACGGTGAAAACTGGTTAGATGTACCGGGAACGGATATTACAGTAGGGAATAATTGGACGTCAGGAGTATTGGCGAACATTTCCCTTCCAGAAGAGGTAAATGACCAGGAAACGGTTTATTTGAGGTGGTTAAATACATCCAATGTTTCCATTAGAGGAGATAATGTCGCTGGAGGCGGGACAAACCGAGTGGACGATGTGGTCATTCAAGGTGTTCCCCTAGATGGAGCGATGGACCCGGGTGAGCCTGAGGAGCCGGGGGACGGAATTGTCAGTCTTTCTACTGCTCGAGGCATGATGGGGCAGGAGGTTACCGTCCAAGGTGTGGCGAATATTGATCAAGGTTTATTACAAAATGGTAGATTTTCTTTATACATTCAAGATGAGGAAGCGGGAATACAGCTATTTAACTTCAATGAAAATCTTTTTCCGGCAGTAAAAGAAGGGGATTTAGTGAAGGCCACTGGTATCGTTGGGGAGCATACCGGAGTTACCCAATTACAAGTGTCGGAGGTGGAAATCCTTGAGACAGGTCAAGATATTCCTGTGAAAAAAATTGATTTGTCCACTTACATGAATGCTAGTTTAGCTGACTCCTACGAAGGGCAGCTTGTGAGATTCGAAGGTTATATCCGCAACATCAACGATTACTTCAATGGCGGAGTTTCTATTTCCATTATAAATGACGATTTTGATGCAGTAGATATTCGTGTGTGGCAAAGCACGGGGATTGATTTAGAGCAACTAGAGGAACATACGTGGTATGAGGTTACGGCAATTTCCAGCAAATTTAACACGAACTATCAGGTCTTAGCAAGAAGTAACGATGACTTTGTTAAGTTGGAGGAGCAGCGCCCAGCACCGACGACGTTGAATCGTGAGTTCGAAGTGGAAGTGACCCATGTTACAGACGGGGATACGATCCGTTTAGCAACGCCTGTTCTTGGTGCAACGAACGTCCGTTTCTTGAACATGGACACGCCAGAAACCTATCATACGGTTCGTAACGAACTAGATGAAAATCAAATGCGTCACGGTAATAATGCAACGGCGTATATGCAAACGATGTTGAGTGACGGGGATACGGTTATTTTGAAATTAGGGGAAGAGCCGTTAGACGCTTTCGGCCGTTTGTTAGCAGAGGTTTATACTGTTGACGGTTTGAACACGAATTTAGAGATGGTAAGGGCTGGTTATGCTTCCACTTACTTTATCTATCCATTTGAAGATGAGAAGGTAGAAGAATATTCGGAAGCGGCAAAATATGCCCGTAAGAATCAGCTTGGGATCTACAATCCTGAGGATCCATTGTTGGAGGAGCCGTTTGTGTTCCGTGCAAGAGAACGTGGCGACAGCGGACTATCCCGTTATGTAGGGAACTTCCGCACGAAGGAATATGTAGCACCGGATCATTACGCTATTATTGAGCCGGAGTATCGTGTATTTTTTACACGGGCGCAAGCGGAAGCACTTGGCTATACTCCTTTACAATTGACAGACCGAGAAGCCATTGATATGGACAAAAATGCATTGGGGATAGGTTTCCAAGGGACAGACTCCCCTAGTGGTGTCGTTTCTGATGTAGCATTAGAAACAACGGGCTCATACGGGTCTACAATTACATGGGAATCAAGCAATGAAGCGGTTATTTCCGTTGATGGAGTGGTGACCAATCCTAAGTATGAAGCTGTGGAGGTTATTTTAACAGCTACCCTTGTAAAGGGAGAGTTAGTGGAAACGAAAGAATTCACTTTGCTTGTACTACCTGAAATTGTTGAGCTTGTGAGCTGGAATTTTGACGGGGAATCAGAAGTGGCCACTGGCGGTATTGAGGAAAACGTAGGCAGTGAGATTCGTACAGTAGGCTCCTCCATTACAGGTTATGTTGCCGGTTTCGGTAGTGGTTCTAGAGCAGTGAATGCTAACGGATGGCATGAAGGGGAAGGACATTGGTTAGTAGAATTCACCACTTTAGGCTATAAAAATATTGCACTATCTTCTAGACAGTTTGGCTCCAACACTGGTCCAAGGGATTTCCGAGTGGAGTATAGTGTGGACGGTGAAAACTGGACAGCAGTGGACGGCAGTGAAATTGTTGTCGGAAACAACTGGAATTCCGGCGTAACAGATAATTTAGTTTTACCCGCGGAAGTGGAAAATCAGGAAATAGTTTTTGTGAGATGGTTGAATGTTTCTAATGTGTCCGTTGCGGGTGGAACAGTTGGTTCAGGTGGAACGAGCCGGATCGATGACATTGTTATTACTGGAAATGAAGGTCTATTTAATGTAGTATGCTTCCCAGGTAAAGGGAAAATGAAAGGACAAGACGTTTTCCCTGGAAAAGGAAAAGGATTGGCGAAATTCTGTAATTAAGGGTTTTGGAAGGAGGAGCGTTACTCTCTTGGTGAAGAGAGTAGCGCTTTTTTTATGGGGGGCGCAATTGCAGTGAAATATGTCAACTTTAGTAATATTTCTTGGGCAATATTGTCGGGGAATGATGTGTGATGTATGATACTTTTGATTTTTAAAAAATATATAGGAATGGAAGTTGATCATGACGATTATTAAGCCACGCAGTCCATCGTTAGAGTTAAGAGTGATGTCATCTTTGAGTTTACGAATGGAATTTAGTAAGGAAGAAAAGGAACGATTGTACGCTATTCGAAAAGGTTACGAAGGAGAGGTCCAGTTTGATAAGTTTTATGAGAATTGTCCAAGTAACTGGCTAGTTTTAAATGATTTATGGTTGAAGAATAGTAACGCTACTTTTCAAATTGACAGTTTGCTCCTTACTCCCCAAGCAAATTATGTTTTCGATATAAAAAATAATGAAGGGGAGTATGAACTTAATGATGGCCGTTTTTATAAGAATGGTTCAGAAACAAGAAATAACCCCCTAACTCAATTGCAACGCTTGATACCTATTACTGAAACCTCTTGAAGCAATTGTGTAATGTAAACTTTCCTGTAATCTCTACCTTGACGTTTGTCAATCCAGAATACACCTTATTTGGGGATATTCGTGATCATCCCATAAAGCTACCAACTCAAATGAAGAGTTTTTTTGAACAATTAAAGTAAAAGAGTATTGGCAGTGGGATTGAAAAGCCTACCCAGCAGCAGGTGAATCTAGCAAATCAGATACTATCTGTGCAGTTGGGGGAGACCCCTTATTTTAGTGTGCCGGACTATGATTATGAGGGGCTTCGAAAGGGAATGATGTGTGCTTGTTGCAGTGGGTTTTTGGCTGCCCCTGTTAGGAATAAACAAACTATTGTTTGCCACCAATGTGAGCATATAGAAAATGTGACGAGTTGCATTTTGCGTAGTATTGAAGAGTTCAGAATGCTGTTTCCTGACGAGAAATTAACAACTGATATTATTTGGAAATGGTGTAGAGTGATTGATTGTAAATGGAGAGTTATACGAGTTTTAAGGACGAATTTTAAAAGGATTGGGTCTTCTAGTTTAGCTTACTATGTTGATAAGTCCTTGGATTGAAGTGACATAGTGAAAGTATTGAAAGATGAGTGTATTTGAAAGGTTGAAGTGTCAAAGGGGTGAGGCGGAATTGACAGTTGGGCGAGTATGGAAGGCTGAAGTGTCAAAGGTTGGAGGAAGTATTGACAGTTGAGAAGGTATGGAAGGCTGAAGTGTCAAAGGATGGAAGAAGTATTGACAGTTGAGAAGGTATGGAAGGCTGAAGTGTCAAAGGTTGGAGGAAGTATTGACAGTTGAGCGAGTATGGAAGGCTGAAGTGTCAAAGGTTGGAGGAAGTATTGACAGTTGAGAAGGTATGGAAGGCTGAAGTGTCAAAGGTTGGAGGAAGTATTGACAGTTGAGAAGGTATGGAAGGTTGAAGTGTCAAAGGATAGTAAAAGTATTGACAGTTTAAGAAGAAATAAATGGTTTTAAGAAATAGTCCCCCTTATCACTGTAATCAAAAAGACATTCCACCCAAAAAGAGGTAATTTCGTATTCACGTCGAAGACTTACACGTATTAAATTAATGCAATAAACTTTTGCGTGAACTTAGAGGGGGATGAAATCATGAGAAATGAAGAGATGTTGCTTGTACCGGGTCCGACTCCGGTTGTGGATTCCATTTACGATGCGATGGGTCAGGAAACACGTGGACATACGGATCCAAGATTTGCGGCTATTTATAAGCGGGCTATCGACCGCACGAGAGAGATGCTGCAAACGGATGGTGAGGTGTTTGTCATTTCCGGTTCAGGTACGGTTGCTATGGAGATGGCACTTGTGAATACGGTTACATCTGGGGAAAGACTGTTGATCATTAGCCAAGGTTTCTTTGGGGACCGTTTCCTACCATTGGCAAAGGCTTTCGGTATTGAAGCGGATGTTATTCAAGCGGAGTGGGGGAAGCAGGTTGATCCGGATATTGTGGAAAAGAAGCTTGCTCAAACGACATATAAGGCAGTGACCCTAACCCATGCGGATACGTCGACGGGTGTTGCAGCTGACCTTGATACCCTTGTGCCGATTATTAAGAAGCATGGCGCCCTGGTTATTTTAGATGGCGTTTGTGCCACAGCGGCCATGGAAGAGGATATGAGCAAAACCTACGGACAAGAAGGGGCCGACGGGAAAATCGATGTAGTTTTGACAGGATCGCAGAAGGCAATTGGGGTACCACCAGGTCTAGCAATCGTTGCATTTAACCAAACTGCCCTTGCTGCCCGGGAAAAAATTGAGCAGGTTCCGGCGTACTATTGTGATATTTATAACTGGCTACCAATAATGCATGATCCAACTAAATATTTTGCTACGCCGCCGGTCAATCTTATTTATGCTTATGACGAGGGAATGAAACTGGTTTTGACAGAAGGGATGGAGAATCGTTACAAACGTCATGAGGCATTTGGAAAAGCAGTAAGGGCAGCCTTAGCTGTATATGGAATGAAGGCGCTTGCTAATGAAGAGGCTGCAGCAGCTACATTAAGCTGCATTCTTTATCCTGATGGAGTGAACGATGCTAAATTTAGGGCGACATTAGGAAAAAAAGGAGTTATTGTAGCAGGAGCACTGGCTCATCTTGCTGGAAAAGCGTTCCGGATCGGCCATATGGGGAATACGACAGAAGCCATGCTAGAAGAAGCGGTGACCCACATTGGTGAAACCCTTATTGAACTAGGTAAAGACGTAAATATAACCGAAGCAAGAGAACATTTCACGGAAACTTTCCACATGCACACGTCCCGTTCATAGAAATCTAATGATTAAACCCCGCTGAGCAGTATATCATTGTCTGTTCAGCAGGGTTATTTTTTTACCAAAAATTCATTTCGTTAAATAGTTGATGTATTTTTGATGGTGGAATGAGCACTTTTCCATCAGTTTTTGTGCTTCCTTCTTGCACTTACTTTTGTCTGCAGTTCTTAAATAAAGGTTTGCTTTGTGGTTATGCCAAGTTCTTAATATTGCAAAAACAAAACTTTTAATCATAAACATCAAGCCCCCTCATTTATCTAGTAATTAAATTATGAAGTGTTTGATTACATACCCTTTTTAATCAAACATGAAACATGTGGGGAGTTCTGTTAAGCCCTGCTGGATTCCTTCAATTCTTTAAGGAATTTATAGCCCATGATAAAACCGGTGATAAAATATTCATCGGCTTCTTTTCCTGCACATCGATTATAGGTTGAATCGATTTCCATTAATGCCTTCTTTTGTTCCGGGGTGGAGGCGAGGTCCATAGCATGCTGGAATGCCGCGATGGCATGCTCCGTTGCGTCCCTATCTATCGTGGAACTTGATCCTCTGTTGAGTTCATATTGTAAGAGCTTTGTTTGCGCTATTTCTTTAATTACTTCTATCATGCCATTTTCATAGGCTGTTTCAAAAGGGTTTAAAGGATCATTTTTCATATTATCATTGTTATGGGCATCGAAATAAACGTCTAATAATTTTTCAAATGGAACCATCGATATTTTGTTCACCATTCACGCACTCCTTTTAAATGAAAGTAATCTATGAAACTAGTTTTAACAAAGATTTTAGTTTCTAAACCTGATTTATCTAGCTCCTAAGTATTTTTTAGTTGCTTGTAATTAGTAGGACTATCTTATTAACTTTCCTGTTTATAGTAGATATCCGTCGAAAAATGTCAGATTATGTTTTTGTTAGGTAGCTTGTTTTGCTATAGTTGTATATATGTAACTTTAGGTTTGCTACGAAAGAACTAATAAAGATTATCAAGGTATAAAAGGGGAGACATCTAATGGGGAACAAAAGAGGAACTTACAAAATGAGAAAATGGAAACTAAATTTACAATGGAAGCTCACAATGATGATTGTCGTATTATTTTTCATAATTACATCCCTTAGTACGATTGCTACGGGAATAGCACAGAATTACATAGAGGATTTATTACTAATGAACATTATAACCGGTGCCATTACTATTTTATTAGGGGCAATTGGTGCTTTTATTATTATAAGAATTATGATTAGGAAACCTCTAAAAGAGTTAACGAAGTTTGCCAATGCTTTTAAGGAAAACGATTATTCGAAAAAAATAGAGTTAAAAACGGGAGACGAGTTTGAGAAGCTGGCAGACGTTTTTAACGACACATCGACTCAAATGGAAAAATTGATTCAAGAAATAAAAGACTCAAGCAAAACGTTACAGGAGAAGTCAAGTAATATCAAAATTTCCCTAGATGAAACATTAATGTCTTCCGAACAGATTGCCAATAGTACAGAAGATTTCTCTAATTCAACGGAACAGCTGGCGGAGGAATTTAAAAAAATTGCTACGGAGGCCAATGAAACTGCTGCTGGCATTCAACAATTTTCTGCTAGTGTGGAGCAGGTGGACGATTCTGCATCGGATGTCCTACAACAAGCAGGAGAAGGAGTAGGAGCAATTAATGAAACCATAAGAAAAGCGGATATTACGAAAAGCCTGGTAATCCGTACCATTGAACAGGTAACCCTATTAAGTGAAAAATCAAATGCCATTAATGATATTATTAGCATCATTAATGGGATCTCGGAGCAAACAAATTTATTAGCCTTAAATGCCTCCATTGAAGCAGCCAGAGCTGGAGAGTCTGGGAGAGGTTTTGCAGTAGTTGCTAATGAGGTGAGAAAGCTTGCCACCGAATCTAAAAAGTCCACGGATGAAATTCAGGCTCTAATTCAAGACATTCAATCTTCTATAACAGATATCGTTAAAGTATCTAGATTAAGTGGGGAAGAAATTGAGAGTGTCGTTGAAGAAGTAAGAAATACGGAAAAGACGATTTACAATATTAATAGTGCAACCACGGTTATAAAAGAACAAACGAAAGAAATTTCCGATACGATTAAGCAGCTTAGCCAAAGTACTGTACATGTGAATGACTCTATTAATACGACATCACAGGTATTTGAGGAAGCAAAGGCAAGTTCACAGGAAATTGCTGCCTCGACTGAACAGCAGACGGCTACTGTTAATGAATTAGCGGATATGAGTAGGGAACTCCAGCAGCTTTCTACTTACCTTGACAAACTTGTGAAGAAATTCAATGTTTCCAAAGTTTAATTAGTAATTTAAAACCTGGTGAAAACATTTCAATAATTGAGTAACCTATATAAATTAAAAAGGGTTACTCTATTATTTTGTCATTCATGAAAAAATAGGAACACATTCCTATTAAAATTTGGATATATAGGACTAGTTCAATATTTTTTCATGAAATAAGACTATATTTTCAAAGTTTAAGACTACATTTGAAATAGATAATAGGAATAGAAGGTGATTTACTTCATTGGTGAATTGTTAGAAAATATTATTAATTCCAAGACATGTTTCGACAAGTGTTGTAATCATAGATCCAGTGAATCTAAATAGGTCAATATAACTAATGACTTTTATTTCAGTTAGGGAATGCAAATAACTAAACAGATTTGAGGTGGCAGTTTTATGAAAAAATTAGGAGTAACTAGTGTTAAGGAAAAAGTGAGAAAGACAAAATTACAACCTGTGAATACTACGTACAAACAGCTAGGTGAACAGTTATACTATCATGATTATCTAACTGAGCTGCCAAACCATTTCATGTTAGAAGAAAGGTTATTTGAAGAGCTAGATAATTCCCGGGGAACAGGAAGTAAGTTTGCCATATTATTGGTAGACCTTAAACGATTTAGAGTGGTCAATATGGGTTTAGGATACTTAGGAGGAGACAGAGTATTAATTGAAGTCACCACCCGTTTAAAAAACTGTATAGGAACAGCGGGGGATTTATTCAGACGGGGAACAGATGAATTAGCAATCATCCTTTCTGTTAGGGAATTGGAAGATGTTTCGAGGAAAGCCAATGAAATTCTAAACGCCTTGTCTTACCCAATTATCGTGAAGGGAAAAGATGTTTTTGTTTCACCAAGAATAGGAATTAGTTTGTTTCCTAAAGATGGCAGTACTATGGATGAATTGCTTGAAGCAGCTGGTACGGCTTTATGTGAGGCAAAAAAGGATGGAAAAAGCTCCTACTATTTTTATCAAAACAAATCATTTTCCAGAGAAAAGTGGAATCAATTTCAGATGGAAATGGATTTACATAAGGCATGTGAGAGAAAGGAATTAGTTTTACATTATCAACCAAAGGTGAATTTAAAAACAGGGGAAATGATTGGAGTGGAAGCACTAGTTAGGTGGGAACATCCGAAATGGGGGTTGGTTCCACCGGGCCAATTCATTCCAATTGCAGAGGAATCGGGGCTCATTATTCCGATTGGTGAGTGGGTTCTGGAAACAGCGTGTATCCAGAATAGAAAGTGGCAAAAAGAGGGTATTAATATGGTAATGTCCGTAAACTTGTCCGTTAAACAAATTATGCAAACTGGGCTGGTCGAATCAGTTTCTAGAATCTTAGAAAAAACAGGCCATGATCCTTCTTTATTGGAGCTGGAGATTACAGAAAGTGTTACATCCAATTATGAGGAAACTACTTATATATTAAAAGAGTTAAAAAATCTGGGAATAAAACTAAGTATGGATGATTTTGGATCCGGGTTTAGTTCCTTAATTCATTTGAAGGATTTTCCAATTGATACGATTAAAATTGATAGATCTTTTATAACGGATTTAAAGAAGAATTCTATAGATGAAACGTTGGCGAAAACCATCATTACTCTTGGGCATGACTTAAAATTAAAAGTTGTGGCTGAAGGAATTGAAACGAAAGAGCAGCTTCAAATTTTACAGTACATTCAATGTGATGAGGGACAAGGATTTTACTTTAGTAAACCAATACCAGCTAGTGGGATTGCTCATTTAATAGACAAGATAAAGGAACAATTTTTCCAGGAGGACCTTCGTTTAAAAGATGTACACAGTGCCGTTACTACTAAGAAAAAACATATTGATGAGGAAGAAAGAGAAGAAACTTTAAGGAAGTTAACTGCAGGGGTAGCCCATGAAATAAGGAACCCTATTACTTCTGTAAAAGGATTTGTTCACTTTATTGAACAAGGGGAAGGGAAACAAGAATATATTGATATTATTAATTCTTCGATCCAACAAATTGAAGAATATATCGATAAATTACTTTTAATTGGCAGATCGAAACCTAATTTAAAAAGATCCATTAATATACAATCTTTATTAAACAAAGTAGTAAAAGGATTAGAATCTACTGCAAAGTTAAGGGGTGTTCACATTTTATTACAATTCGAAAGAAATATACCAGACATCCCATGTGACCCAGAGCAAATCAACACTGTTTTTCAACAATTGATTTCAAATAGCCTAGGATCCATGTTAAATGGGGGAACGGTAAGGATAAATGTAGGTTCTATAAATAAAAATATACGAATTACGGTGATAGATAATGGGAGTGGCATGAGTAAAGGGCGACTTGAGAAGTTAGGGGAGCCATTCTATAGTAACAAGGAAGTAGGAACAGGCTTAGGTTTTCTTTTATGTAATCAGACTGTTCGAGAGCATGGTGGACATATAAAAGTGGCGACAAAAGAGGGAGAAGGGACAAGAGTAGAGGTAATCCTACCGGTTAGCGCGGAGGAGATAATTCTGTAAATAGTAAAATTCCTGAGGGGGATATAACAATGAGATATAAGCGAGAGGAATTATTTCGATATAAGTTTAAAGAGCCTTTGGAATGCAGGATAAAAATTTTGCGTGTTAATGGGGAAAAAGTAGCCAGTAACTTCGGAGAAGCAAGGATATGGGATATGAGTCCAAATGGGATAAAACTAGAAGCCCCATTAGATTTCCAATGTGAGCAAAATGACGTTGAATTAGAAATAAGGTTTTCCTTGAAGGAAGACATAGTAGTTGGTGGAAAACTTGTTTGGAATAAAAACTTCGGAATAAGTAACTATCTTTACGGAGTGAGTCTATTAGCCTCTCCTGAAGTCGAGAGTTTAATTATCGAAAATTTAAAAGAATTAAATCAAAACGTTGTTAGTAATTAGATAGGTTTAGTGATTACTTTTGTAAATGAAAAGTAAAATTAAGAAAGTAGGTAAGGGATGAGGGGAAATCAGTTTTATCTCACAGCGCTCGTTGTAAGTATGTTCATCGTAGGGGTGCTTCCATTTGCCACAATACCTTTTGAATCGATTATAAGTTTAGTGTTCCTACTGGCTATGGGCTATTTTCTATGGAAGCTATGGAAGTCAATGGAATGGATAGAGGCAAGTTTAATAGAGGCACGCCAAAAGAATGATGAGATGGAAAAAGAATTAAGCATCAGTAACAAGAATAATACGGAATATAAGAAACTACTTAATTCTTTAAATGGTGCCATTTATAGCTTTGACTATGTTACGAATAAGTTTTATTTTTCCACCGGATTTGAAGATATCTATGGATATAATGTCGATCTATTCAATAAAAATCCGTTATTGTGGAATGAGGTCATTCATGTAGATCACTTAACTAAATTAGAAAAAGATGAAAGGCAAATATTAAACGGAAAAACCACAATGACCGAATTTCAAATACAACATCCACAATTAGGGGAGCGATGGGTTGCGAAATATACGAAACCAATTATGGATGTAGATGGTAATGTAACAAAGGTAAATGGACAAATTGTCGACATAACGGTTAGAAAAGAAATGGAAAATGAACTTAAATTGATGGCTTATAATGATAAGTTAACAGATTTACCTAATCGAGTGGCTCTGGATAGGCATATGAAGAAAGCATTAGCACGTTCGAAACGCCATAACCATAACTTATCCATCATGTTTATTGATTTAGATGATTTTAAAGTTGTCAATGATACTTTGGGGCATGATGCAGGTGATGAGTTATTAAAGGGAGTTGTTAGTCGGATTAATGAAAGTATCAGGGAAGAGGATCTCGTTGCCCGTATCGGCGGCGATGAATTTATCATCGTATTTGAGGAAACAGACCGGGACGAAATAGAGGAAATTGCGAAACGGATGATTGAAAATGTTGCTTACCCGTATATGATTGACGAAACGAAAACGAACATTTCGTTAAGTATTGGAATTAGTATGTATCCTGATGATGGATGCGATAAGGATACCCTTCTAGAACACGCTGATAAAGCTATGTACTACGCTAAAAGTGAAGGAAAAAACAACTATAAAATCTATTTCCCAGACTTAAATGAAATGGATTTTGGAAACGTTGGGATTTTAGAAAGAATAATGAACAAAATTCAAGTTTCAAAGCTTTTTAGTTAATAGCCCTCTTATTACCTACGATAAAGGCAAACTTATTGAAAAGTAAGGACGCAAAGCTACGGGTCTAAGGCATATGAAAGCTATGATCGCCGAGCTTCCGAAAAGGGTTGGGTCAACAAAAGTCTAAACCGTTTATCAGTAAAGGCATTTAGGAACAAATGGTTTATATCTTTCGTCCACCATCCTCCTTGGTGGACTTTTTAAATTCATGAGATTAGAGGTGGAATTATTCAATGAAGGATGAGGTAAAAAAAGCAAAGCGCTTATTCGATAGAGTGTTAAAAAAGCCCTTTAAAGAGCCTTTATTAAATACTCCATCCCTCCCATCAGATCTATCCTATGCCAACCTAGAATATCGAACAAAAAGAGGTTTCCTTGCTAAAAAAATATGTCAATATTTACAGCTAAATCAAACAGACGGGGATTCTTTGTTTTATCTATCCCATTCACGGCCGTCATTTCTAGATACAAATAAAGAGGATCAAGGGGAAGTAATCCTATGTTTATGTGAATTAATGCTTGTGTGGAATGATAGAAAATTAGACATTCCTGAGCAGATTAAGGGGATGGAAATTAGAAGTGACATTCAAAATGCCCTCTTAAAAGCCTATGAAATGTTTAAGGATGAAATGTTTAGGAATTCCCAAGAAAGTGATGTTCAAGAGTGCAAAAAAGAAATAGAAGCCTGGGAAGTATATCGAGATGTGATATATGCAGCAACACAAGAAAAGTTTTTGCTTATAAATAAGGATGAGATTAGTGAGTACCAAGCTGGGGAAGTATTGTGTCAAGAAATGATAAAAAAGCGTTCTGATATTCCTAGGTGTCGTGAAAAGGTAAAGGTGAGTTTAGAGGATAAAAAAATTAATGGGTCAGCAATGATGGGGTTATTGTTGGTACTATCTGAGGCCATAACCAATACCATTAAGCATGCGGAAGAAGGAAAAATGACCTTGATAGAAGAGGGGAACGAAATTCGTTTTATCATTGAAGACAAGGGACCAGGTTTTTCCCTAAAAGATTTGCCGAAGCTAACCTTGTTAGCAGGGTATTCTACAAAAAGGTCGATGGGGCAGGGGTTTACATTAATGATGAAAATGGCCAAACAGGTTATTTTATACACATCTAATGAAGGATCCACCCTAATATTAACCTTCGATGTAAGTAATCCCACAGATAATGTTCTTGTTGGATAGGAAAGGGGAAAAAATGAAGAAAAATACAATAATGCTTCAGTTAGTAGTTAAAATAAGTTTAGTTCTAGGGTTTATTGCAATCATCGTTCTATTGTTAGGTTATCAGATTATAAAAGTATATATTGAGGAAAATCAATTAGAACAAATTAACAGTGCCACAAGTACGGTTGTACATGCCATGTCTTCTACGCAAAAATCTGCGGAAACTTTAGAAAATATGATTGAACACAGGCTGTATACCTCTTCTAAAGGGATTATGAGTGATCTTCGTGGAAAAAGTGTGTTAGAGATAAGCCAGGAAATGTTAAGTGATTTAGCGGAAAAATGGGATGTTCATGAAATATCTCTGTGGGAAAGACAAGGGGATGACATTGTTGTAACACAGTCTTCAGATGTGACACAGTTAAATCTTAGTTCAAAAGATTGGGGCTATTGGTTTACAGCCTTTAATCAATTAATGAATCAAGAAGTAGTAATAGTAGACGAAGGATTTACTTTAGAAAATTATTGGGTAGGACCAATCTCGAGGGCAGATCGCTTTGATAATATCTATTATAAATTTGCTTATTACTATGACGGAACAGCAGATTTCATGATAAACCCTTATATTCTTGATGAGGAAATTTATAAACATACCTTTGAGGCTGGCCCAACACAAATGATTGACCGAATAGTCAATGAGAATTTGGACATGAAAGAGATTGCCGTTATTAATGTGGATGCTTGGCTTCAGGGAGAGGATCATGAAGTCATTGAACCTGACATAGATTTACCCATTTTATACGGAAGTCATCAATTTAGTCTAGAAGAAGATACAGATCTTATCCCAATGGTAAAGGATAAGGGGGAAACTCAAAGTATACTATTCGATCAAGCAGGTACAAGCTATAAGAAAATATATACAGCATTGCCGAACAATCGTGTCATGACCATTGTTTTAGATTTATCTAGACAAAAACAAATGGAAAGTCATTTTCTTTTACTGTTTATTCTTTTATTTATTGTATCTTCCATTGTGTTATTTTTAATGATCCATTTCATAGCGAAACGACAACTTAAACCATTAAATGACATTGTTGATCATATTGAGGATGTTGCCGATGGGGATTTGACTCAGACCATTACATTAAATGAAAGAAATGAACTAGATAAATTATCAACGTCCATTAATGACATGACGAAACGATTTCAACAATTAATTACAGGAGTAAAGGGAGAAACTCATTCATTAATGATTGTTTCTAATCTCCTTTCTAAGCAAGTCTATGATTCTGTGAAAACAATGGAAAATACATCAACGATGATGACTTCAGAATCAAAGGAAATTGTGCTAGAAATTTCAATTTTTCAAGAGGAGTTAGAGAAATTATTAGAAGCATTAGAGAATGAATGTCTGTCAGTAGAAGAGGAACAGGGTGCAAATGGTGGACGCTATCTACCGGTGAAAACGTCTTTAAGTTCAACTCACGGAAAAATTATGGAACTGGAAAAGATGATTAAAAATCATTCTAATCATGTTACAGAAATAACGATAATGTTTTACGACACATTAAATGAATTGAAAACTGCATCTCACAAAATAGATCAATTATCAATGGAACTAAATCAAAAGATAGAATACTTTAAAGTACGAGAGGAATAAGAAATAACTTTTTAATTATTAATCATCGGAGGAAAAAGCTATGTCATTAGTTATAAAAAAAGAAACTAAAAATACTACAATGACTCTTAAGTTTATAGGAATCTTAGATATTTCAACAACAAACGAAATAGTCCCTTACCTAAATGAGATTGACAATAATCTAAAGGAACTTTCCCTTGATTTCAGTGAAATAGAGTTTATCGATTCCACTGGTATTGGGTCGATTATGAATGCGATTCACCTTTCGCAAGAGAAAGATTTCACATTAAAGTTTGAGGGTGTTAATGAGCTTACAAGACAAGTGTTTGAAATGGTAGGGTTGTATGACATTTTAGAGGCGGTACAACAGGAGGGATTAGATGTATAAGGACAGCTTAACTTATATTTATAAGAATGATAAAGAGATTAAAGGAGATTTAAATAAAGCATTACAAAGGGAAATAAATTTAGCTAGAAATATACAATCATCCCTATTAAATGGAAAAACTCCCACATTCGATGGAGGGGAAGTCTGTGGTGCTTCTTTACCAGCGCGATTAATAGGGGGAGATTACTACGACTTTTACCCTCTAGTGAATGGGAAGATTAGAATTGTCATTGGTGACGTCATGGGTAAAGGTATCCCAGCAGCCATGTTAATGATTTTAACTAGGGGGGCATTTCGAAGTGCCGCAGAAAGTACCCAAAGTCCAGGTGAAACATTAACAGCCATGAATCAAGCGATTTATAATGATTTAAAAACGTTAAAGTCTTTTGTAACACTATTCTGTGCTGATTGGGATCCAAATACCAGTACACTTACGTATGCTAATGCAGGGCATAATCCTCCACTTTATATAAATGGAAAAAGTAATTCCATAGAGGAGCTCCCTAAAATAAAAGGTATTATGGTAGGCGGCCTGCCAAACCAAGTATATAAAGAGCAATCAGTGGAGTTGAATGACGAAGATACGGTTTTCTTTTATACAGATGGGATCGTCGAAGCTATTAACAAAGACGGTGAACAGTATAAATTGGATAGGTTAATCTCCACATTAGAACAAAATAAAGAAAAGGTAGTGGGGGACATTGAGAGGGCTGTAATGGAATCCATTAACAAATTTACGGCAGGTGTTCCTCAGAAAGACGATATCACAATGGTTTTATTAAAAATCAGCAAGCAAAAAGCTGATATTACAAGTTTGAATTCTCCAGTATTCAGTTAGGGGGAGGGTATATGCAAAGCGTTGTTTCAAAGGGAAGGAATATTGAAGAGGCCATCGCAGTCGGATTGAAATTATTAGAAACCACAAAAAGTCAGGTAAATATAGAAATTGTTCAGCAGGAAACGAAAAGTTTCTGGGGCTTACGTTCCAAAGAAGCAATTGTAAAACTAACAAAACTAGACTCTAATGACTCCTTTATGAAAAAGGAAAACCCTACAGGATATTTGGATATAGCGGAGCAAATGATTGATGGAATGGCAGCACAAGGGGAACAAAAGGTTGCAGAAGAAGAAATTCTTCCAGTGGCAGAAGCCAACCTTGATGGGAAAGCGTGGGTAAAGGATGGGATACTACATTTCCAAACTGCGCCTAGTAAACTTCCTACGGTTACTATTTCAAAAGGAGTAAAGCTTTATAAAAATAATCTGGAAGTAAAAGGAAAAAGTGAAGTTTTGACGGAAGCAGATACCTTTCAACTTAAAGAGGAATTTGAGGAAAGGGCAACTGATTGGAAAATAACGTTCGATCAACATAGATTAAAAGCTCTTTTACATGTTAATCCAGGCAATGAAATTATTAGAAAAGTAAAGGATATCCAACCTGATCATCACATTAAATTAACCGTTGAGGAGACGAAGAAAATTCAAACCAATCTCAATTACGATGCAATAATAGAAAAAGCAGTAGAGATGGGAATTAGACATGGGTTTGATCATACGCAATTGATAAAAGCGATGAATGGCACAAAACCAGGAACCTATGAAATTGCTTTTGGGAAAGAACCTACTCCAGGTAAAAACGGTTGGATTGAACTTATGGTAGATATAGAGGAACAGGAAGGGCCGAAAGAAAATGAAGATGGTAGTGTTGACCACCGTGAAATTAAAACCATTCCTACTGTGGAAAAAGGTCAGGTCATTGCAATCATTCATCCTCCTGTTCCTGGGAAAGCAGGGTATACCGTTACAAATGAGCCTTTACCAGCAAAGCAAACCTTCCCCATTACTGTTGCTGCTGGGAAAGGGATCGTATTAGTAGAAGATAGAATTGTATCAATGGAAAGTGGACGCCCTCAAGTTGAAAAGAGAGGGCAATTAGTTAGGGTCTCCATTATGCCGAAACTAACAATCAGATCTGATGTGGATATGGCATCTGGGAATATCCACTTTATGGGGGATGTTGAGATATTAGGTAATGTGGATGACAACATGATGGTAGAGACAGACGGAAACATAGTCGTTCACAAAACAGTAAACATGTCCACATTAACTGCATCTGGTGCTGTGATCAGCCGTGGGACTGTTAATGGATCCGTTGTTTCAGCGGGGAAAAATAATATGATTATCGTGGAACTAGGGCAGATCCTAGGAATATTGCATGGCCAGACAGAAAAGGTTATCACAGTGATTAGGCAATTGGTGCAACAGTTAACAGCCTTTAAATCAAACGATTTTTCACAAGGAGGACTAAAGCCTTTAATAGGAATTTTATTAGAGAAGAAATTTAAAGAAATTCCCCCACTGGTAAAAAAATATACAGAATTGGTTAAGAAAGAAGAGAAGTATTTAATAGATAGTAGTTGGAAAGACGTAGCCACTTCTTTAATGCGTTATTATGTAGCCTTATCAAAAGATGTTTTGTCGGTAGATGGGTTAATTCAATTATCTGAAAAGCTCAAAGAATTACATGAATTGAGTACTACTCCAGTGGAACCAGAATCCTACATTACCATACCAAATACTCTTAATAGTCAACTGTACTGCAGCGGTAATATTACTGTTTCCGGGAAAAGCTGCATAAATTCAAAACTCCATGCTGGAGGTAAGTTAACCGTTGGAGGTATTTTACGTGGTGGTCATGTTTATGGAAACTTAGGTGTCGAAGTTAAGGAAGTAGGAGCGGAAATTGGAACTACTACACTTATTGAAACTTCTGAAGGCAGTTCAATTAGTATTGGGAAGGCAATTGAAGGGACCGTTCTAAAAATAGGTCGCACCAGGTACAGTTTTAAAGAAACAAGGAACTTTGTGCAAGCTCAATTAAACGAGCATGGAAGGATAGTAATAAAATAAGGGGGGATTGCGAATGTTTACATTTTCAAAAAACACAACAGGTGGTTACTTAAATATCTATTTAAAAGGGGACTTAGATATAGAAGGTACAGAAGTTATGGAACGGGAAATTACACCTGAAATGGAAAAGTACTCTGTTGTAAATATGGATTTTACGGAAGTGCCTTTTATAGATTCTTCGGGAATGGGGTTATTGCTTAACTTAGTTCATACTTTAAATAAAAAGGGAACGACAGTATATATTGTGAATGTAAAAAAGGATGTTATGGAAGTCTTTGAATTGTTACAAATTCCTGACATATTAGGAGAAGGTGTATTCGTTTAAAATTATTTCTAGTTATAACTTCATTAGTTAAATATTATAAGGTGAAATTACTAAAGGGACTGATTTTTATGTTTGCTTGTTAATAATCAGACTTTAGTAACATATCAACAGACGGAATATTACAAATCTAGTCAAATGGAGCTATAATGATTCTGTCTGTTTTTGTCGAATGTATTTATTTGATGGGATATTTTGTTTATAATTGTAATAAAAGTAGATATAAAGTTTTACCGAAACGGCAAACCTATCGAAAGGTAGGGACGCAAAGCCACGGGCCTAATGCATTTTCGCGAAGGCAGCCGGGTTACCGAAGAAAACATCCACGAGGTGAAACTTCTTTATTTCTAATTGGAAGTTTCACCTTTTACTTTTTTATGATAGGTTTGATGTTAATTTGTCGATGCATAATTTCATAAGTAAAGAGGAGTTTTATCATTTTTTTCAGCCCATATATCAGCTTGGGGGCTGGAAGAAAGAGGGGTATGAGGTAATCCTTCGGTCGAAGCTTCATCCGAACCCAGAGGTTGCCTTTCAAAAGGCAGTAAAAGCAAAAAGGCTCTATGAATTGGATTCGCGGTCCATTCATAAAGCTATTCGCACCTACCAAAAGGCAGGATTCTCAAAAAAAGATGGATACTTGTTTTTAAATATCTTCCCATCGATTATTTTAAATCCAATGTTTCCATCCTTTCTAAATTTGATTATCTCTAATAATCACCTTAATAGTCAACAGGTAGTTTTGGAAATTTCTGAAACGGAAATCATTAAAGAGTTTGACCATTTTAAACAGCAAATTAAGGTGTTAAAGGACCTCGGTTTCTTAATTGCCATAGATGATGTTGGGAAGGGATATGCTAATGCTCGTGCCATTATTGAATTAGAACATGATTATATAAAATTGGACCGATTTTTTTCTGATGATTTATTAACTTCCAATAAGAAACAGAGTTTCATTAAGTACTACGTTGATTATTGTAATACACATAACAGCCAGCTTGTTCTTGAGGGATTAGAAACCCCCGCAGACTAGCCATGGCGAAAATGTTAGGAGTCTCTTTAGGACAAGGCTATGTCTTAGGGAAACCTGGGCTATTGCAGGAATCCGTGTGAGGTGGAAAATACTCCTTGACTGTTTTTGGAACAACAGAAAAAGGTAAGTTAAAAAAGGGTATCCCAAAAGTATGGCTTTGGGATACCCTTTTTTTATTTTAATAGTTATACAAATTGGTCATGCTGCCATTCATAACTACGGAAGTAAATAAAAGTAAGGTATGGTTAGGGATTGGTAAAGTAAACATCAATTTTCGACCTCCTTTAGTGTCTATTTAGAATGAGACACAATACCTCTAATAATATATTATTATCTTCCTAGCAATTCGTTTGTACCGGTGTCATGTTTTGAATCCATGAGGAGCTTCTTCCCATGGTTTTTTGTGTTATTTTCACCGGACATTCGTTATTGAATCACATAAATGGGCACTTGGCAAACACCCTATTTGTAACTTCCTTAGGGAAAAGAGCGACAATATTTTTAAAAGGGGCAGTCAAGAAAGTTTTACAAAACTAGAAACTATAACATATAGGAGGTGAAAAATGTGAGGAGGAATCCACAGTCATTATGGAATGATGAACGGGTGAAAGGCTGCTTGCAACAGTTCCCTCCCATTAAGGACCGACAATCAAAGGAAAAGCTATATCAATCGATTCAAGAAAAAATTCAAGCTAGAGAATTACTAGATTCTAAGAGTCAGGACTCTGTTTTTACAAGAAGAATTCCTATCCTTGCGTCCATTGCCGCTATCATTCTAGTAATCATGATTGTCCCGTCACTGTTAAAGGATTTCCCCGATTCTGCAAGGGACATGAACATAAACGATACTGGTGTAAGTATTGTAGGGGATCAGGGTGACGCTGGGGGATTGGAAGTGGCAGAAACGGGGGAGACCATAGAGGTTGATAACCGAGATGAAACGAACCGATTCGTAGAAGATAATGGAAATGGGTTAACCGTTCCTGTTCCATACACTGTTGATGTGACGATGGCTGATGGAACGCGAGAATTCCATTCCTTTATTGTTCAGGAATGGATCCCTTTTTCGGAGGATACGGGAAAAAATATAGAAGAGATGCTTGTCTATGTATTCACTTCCCATGAAAATGGGATTGGGGCAACGGAGATTTTTCAGGGGCTGGAATCCATTGAGATCCATGAACGAGAGGGAACTGTAACAATGAATTTTTCTAAAGGGCATGGATTGGGCACTCTCGCAACGGGAGAAATGAACATTGCCACAAGTTCCATTATCGAGGTATTCAGTTTGTACGGATTTGAGGAAGTAAAGTTTACGGTGAATGGGGAGTTAGGTGTTCAATATGGAGCAAAAGGCTACGTGGAAGGCTTCGAGCTGCTCCCTGAAAATCGAGGATACTATATGTATGTCGGGGAGGAAGGCCGGACTTATTTTATTAGGGGAGCTGCATTGGAGGAACCCCTCAGAAATACAGCGGACTCCTTGTTTACGTTCGAGGAGACGTTGGAAAAAATGAAGTGGGTACAGCCTGGAGCATGGTATCGGCCAGCTATTCCAGAATCGGTACAGTTCGACTCGGTGATTGTTGACAGTCATTATGCTGTGATTGAAATATCAGAAGAAGAGTACGAGTTGAAGGAAGTAGAATTGGAACGGGTGATCGAAGCTATTCAACTGGCAGCAAGGGATTTCTCCATAGAGCAGTTAACCATAAGAGGTTCACTCGTTAGCAGGTTTAGAGAATCGGATTCTATTGATATGGAAATCAGTTCCATCTATTAAAGAAGTGCACGGGAACGGCCCCGTGCACTTTCATATTTATACTGCTTTTTGACTGTTTGTTGTGATTTCGTTATTTGCTTCCCTATTTTTTAGCGAATCGGTCTACGAGAATGTTGATCGCTCCGTCTCCTGTTACGTTCGTTGCTGTTCCAAAGCTGTCTTGAGCCATGTATAGGGCGATCATTAATCCCATTGCTGCTTCATTGAAACCTAGCATGGTTGTTAATACACCTAATGCTGCCATAATGGCACCACCAGGTACCCCTGGAGCAGCAATCATGATGATGCCGAGCATTAAAATAACCGGAATCATTTCTCCGAAGGTTGGTACCGTGTACTCACCCATTACGGACATGACGGCCACGGCACAGGCAACGATGGTGATGACACTTCCGGAGAGGTGTGTCGTTGCACACAAAGGAACTGCAAAGTCTGCAACCTCTTCCTTTACTTTATTTTTCTTTACTTGCTTTAATGTTACAGGGATCGTTGCTGCACTGCTCATCGTTCCAAGGGCTGTAAAATACGCTGGGAGCATATTTTTTAATAACGAGAATGGATTTCGTTTTGCAAGGCTACCCGCAGTAACATATTGAATCGTGAGCCAAACCCAGTGAGTTACGATGACCACTAGGAGGACTATACCGAACATTTGTAATGTATCAAACACGGTTCCTTCAGCTGCTAATCCTGCAAATATACCAGCGATATAGACGGGTAAAAATGGGATGATGATCTTTGAGATGACGAGGTCAATAATGTTTTTCCCTTCGTCAAAAACGTTCATTAGTGTCTGACTCTTCGTTTTGGCAATACCAATCCCAAAGAGGAAGGCCATTACTAAGGCGGTAATGACACCCATTAGGGGTGCGATTTCTAAGGCGAACAACCCTTCTACGCCGGCACCTTCTTCAACTGAGCGCTCAGTCGTGTTAAGGAATGGAATAACGGTGATAGCAACAATAAATGCAAAAAGACCTGCAAGTAGCGTAGAAATATAAGCACTTCCCACGGTGAATCCAACCATCTTTCCAGATTGATTTCCAAGCTTCGATACACCAGAAGCAATGAAAAATAAAATAATAAATGGAATCACAAAACCTATGAACTGACCAAATATATCCTTCACCGTTACCATCAGTTCTGTAATAATAGTAATATTCATTAGTCCAATCAAAATACCGGCAATAATCCCGACAATTAATTTTGCAATAAGCTTCATCAAACTCCCCCTTTTATTTGTTTGTTTAATAAAATATTTCAAAATAATCCTACAACTTTATAATGCCTAATTTCAAATAATAAAACAAGAGTTAATTTTGTCGTATCAAAGGATTATTAAAAAAATAAGATTTGTATTTAAGAAAATTCGTAATTTTTCAATATTTTTGTGTAATAACTTTTTTTAGGGGAATTATTTGCTGTTTATTTGTTAATAAACGTAGGTAGCGTTAAAATATGTTCAAGGAAGTCTCATTAAGGGATAGATAAAAGGAAAGGTTCGCTGTGCATGATTATAGAGTTGCTGTTCATATTTTTTATATTATTGTTTGGGAGCTTTATTCAAGGGGCTAGTGGGTTTGGTTTTGGAATTATTGCCATGAGCTTTTTGCCCTTTTTGTTTACGGTTAAGGAAAGTACACTGCTTGTCGTTTCGTTAGCATTCGTCCTATCAGTGAGCATTGCCCTTCAGTTGTGGAAGCATATAAAATGGAAATCACTCCTTGTTATTTTAAGTGCTGCAGTGGTGGGAAGATATGTCGGATTCTTGATTCTTAGTCATTATGGGGAAATGGATATTTTAAAGACATTTTTAGGTATTTTTCTTATTGCAGTTGTCATTTACTTATTCTGCAGTAAGGGACCGAAACCAGGTAAGAAGGTGAACCAAACTTGGCTTCCTATTACCCTTGGATTTTTCGGGGGACTCATTGGGGGGATTTTTGCTGTTGGGGGGCCGTTCTTTGTGTTTTATTTCTTGTTGATTTACCATGATAACAAGTATGCTTATAGTGCAAACTTGCAAATATCCTTTTTGGTAACCGCCCTTATCACCATTGCTCTCCATGGAATAAATGGGGACTTTTCCATTGATTTTCTAGGTTCCTTTCTAGTTGGACTAGCTAGTGTACTTATCGGTTCTAGGATAGGTATTCGATTTTTTGCAAGGCTTTCTCAGGAAAAAATTAAACGCTTTGCTGCCATCGTAGTTGCCATAGCAGCAGCGAACCTCATCCTATTTGGATAACAGAATTTAAGAGGATAGGTAAAAGGAAGGATCATACATAATTACTGTAGAAGCTAATTAACAAAGTAAATTCCAACTCGACTCCAGCGACGAGCGAGGCTTCACGAGACAGCTGTGAGTTGTAACTTAATGGCTGAAGACCTCGGAGAGAGCTCTTCCCGAGGAGGCTGAGGCGTTGCCCGGGAACCAGGACGGTGACATTACGCCTGTAGCGTATCCAAGCCATATATATTCTCCGAAACAAACATTGTAGGAATATAAATAAACAAAAAGAAAAGGGGATGTTATGAATGGATAAGAAGGTAAGATGGGGAATTTTGAGCACGGCAAATATCGGAAGAAAAGCGATCATTCCTGCACTGCAGAATGTACCCAATGTAGAAGTAGCAGCAGTAGCTAGCGCAAGCGACAAAGTGGAGGCATTTGCAGAGGCTCTTGGGATTTCGCAAATATACAGAAGCTATGAGGAGCTTTTGGAGGACACTTCCATCGACGCTGTTTACATCCCACTTCCCAATACGTTACATAAGGAATGGGTTCTAAAGGCAGCTGCCAAAGGGAAGCATGTTCTTTGCGAAAAACCGGCTGCATTAACAGCAGAAGATGTTCAGGAAATGGTGGATGGGTGCCGTGAGAACGGTGTAATTTTTATGGAAGCATTCATGTATCAATTCCAGCCACAGCATCAGCGAGTAAAGGAAATTATTTCCTCAGGGGAAATTGGGGAAGTACGCCACATGCGATCTACCTTTACGTTTAAACTTAATTTTGAAGAGCAGCGGGAGAATATTCGTTTGAATGGGGAGCTTGGTGGAGGTTCCATTTGGGATGTGGGCTGTTATTGTATCCATTCGTCTCGGTTAATTTTAGGGGAGGAGCCTACGGAAGTCTATGTGACGGGAAAAATTCATCCTGATTTCCAAGTGGATACAAATGCTGCAGGAATACTCACCTTCCCTAGTGGAGTCACGGCAATGATTCATAGCAGCTTCGAAGAACCCATGGATGATAACTATGAAATATTTGGGACAAAAGGTTCCATTTATGTTCCATTTGCCTACAGGCCAGACCGATTGGAATCAGGCCTAGCCCAGGTAATTGTCAAAAACGAAACGGGGGAAGAACGGACAGAGACCTTTAAAGGTAATCAATATGAACTGCAAGTAGAGCATTTTTCCAACTGTGTGTTAAATGGGGAGGAGCCAAGCTACACAGGAGAGCAGACCTTGAATAATATAAAGACCATTCAAGCCTGCTACCAATCACTCCATTCAAAAAAGCCAGTTCAAATTTAAGGGTAGAAAAAAGGGGGAAATCAAAAGGTAAAAAATCTTTTGATTTTCCCTCTTAACTAAAGGTTGTATTGGGAATCGTTTGTTGCTTCTTTTGAAAAGCTTGGAGAAGCCGGAAGGCGGTGACTCCAGCCGGAAAAGCACGAGGAGGCTGAGGCGTTGCCCGCGGAAAGCGTCCGCCTGCAGCGTATCCAAGCCACATTATATATAAGAGCAATCTTTTAAAAAAACAGCCTAGTCCAATTTTTCTTCTTCAACGGATAACAGCTTTAATTGATCATTTTCGTAGCCTACAGTATAAGTGAGTTCATATTTTTCAAAGGTACTTCTTCCATCTTTCCGTTCTTGAACGGTAATTTTGGTAATAACGGTTAAGTTCTCTCCAGTATCAACAGCCTCTAAGTTTTCTTCCTCCACCCAAATATCATCTACTGTAATCCATTCTATATTTATAAAGCCGTTTCGGAAGTTTTCATAGGTTGTATTTGTCTGCCACGAGTTTCCTAAGAAAGAATAAGCCGTAATAAAGTCATGGAAATTAATGTTTTCATAAAAGTAGCTTACTAAAAAGATAGCGAGATCCATCTCAGAGTTACTATACACATGATTATCGTATGGGTAACTCTGTCCATGTCCTTGTGCGTTTTGATCATCTGCCACATTCGGTATAGCACCCATTGGGGTGGAAGCCCAGCCCTCCAGCAACCCAATAACATTTAAAATAGGGATACTAAATCCAATGGAGGTTTGCTCTATAACGGCGGAATTAATTCCCACCACTTCCCCCGTTTTACTATTCACTAGCGGGCCACCACTATTTCCCTGGGCGATAGGCGCTGTAATTTGAAACACATCCTCAAAGTTGTAAGGGGGGATCTCGAAATTACGGTTAACGCCACTGATGATCCCTGTTGTAACGGTATTTTCAAAGCCGAAGGGGCTCCCTAATGCTAGGACATCGTCCCCAATTGCCGGACTTTCAAAGCTTATCTTCAGGGGATCCTCACCAGCTAAGTCTTCCACACGGACGAGGGCCACATCCGTTGTTTCGCTAATCCCAATCACGGTCCCATCGAGCTGTCTCATATCTGCGGAAATGATGATAACGTCCTTTGTGCCTGCTACTACATGGGCATTGGTAACAATATCACCTTTATCGTTATATAAAAAACCTGAGCCGATCGTTCCGTCTGGAGTTTCGATTTTCACCACACGCTGCTGCGATTCCCGAATGACATCACTTAATTCCTTAGACTGCTGTGAAACACCCTGGTCCTGGTTCACATCCTCGAATTCTCCCGATACTAAAATAGTAGAAGGTGTACTCAGCTGAGTAGGTATGGAAGTAGAAATATAGTGAAACCCATAAACTCCTAAACCTATGATGGCTAAGGTAAAAATAGTGCTAATGATAATTTGCCAATTTCTTCTCATACTGTTTTCACCTTCCTTTACTCCAATTCCCAAGTAATACTCTCAATTTTTACCGTAAGTTCTTCATATTCCTTAGAAAGACTAATTGTATCTTCAAAAACACCTTTCTCTTCAGGGCTTAAATAGTAGGGCGTGATGACAGTATGCCCTTCCGTTACATGAGTGTTTTCCCCATCAAGGACAGAATAATAAATCGTAATGGAATAAATGGTCCGCGTCGCTTGATTCACCACTTCACCGTGAAGGTAAAGGTCACCATCTTCTGTTAATTCTGTCTCAAATGAGCTAATATTAACTGCCTCCGTTCTATTCCGTAAATCCTCTCGAGCCGCAACCTCTGCAGCTTCCTCTAACCGTTCCTGTTCCGCCTGTGAAAACTCCGACTGCTTCTGTTTAATCTCTTCCTTTAAATCAAGGAGTTCCGAGTTATTCACCGCTAGCTCCAGCCCTCTATTAACTGTTGATAGGGCCTGTGAAAAATGATAGTTTTCAAGGGAAATGGAAGCCTCACCTAGACTAGTTTCCACAATCTTGTAAATTATTTGTTCTCGAAGCTCTTGCCCTTTGCCAGAAGGAAGAAGAGCAAGATGGTTTAATAGATTCGCAAGCTCACCAACAGTCGTTTGCTCTTCCAACTGGGAGTCAATTTTTCCTTTGGAAATAAGGAGTTGAAGTTCATTCACTTTATCGTGATAAGGATCAAACAAGATACCTCCTTGCCCTTCCAACCTCTCCCTGGAAAAATAAAGTAATTCCTCAGCCTCATCGTATTCTTGATCTGCAATTTTTTCCGAAACCTCATCAAGGGTAGCCCTTATCTCCATCGCCAATTGAATTTCTTCAAGGTTGTCAACTAAAACAGAGTAATTCGGCCGCAAATTCAAGGCTTCCGTAAATGCTTGTTCCGCCCTTTCAAAATGGCCATTTAACGCAGCTTCTTCCCCGGAAATCTGTAAAGCTAATACCTCTTCATTAATATTTGATTCATGAAAAAAATAATAAATAATTCCAGAAGAAATGAATAACAAGCTAATGAGAGGAGTTGCTATCGTGAACCAGAGAGAAATTTTACCGTTGGATCTAGAAAGGACTTCATTTTGCTGATTTTCCAAAATAAGTTCCAGCTCATTCTTACTGCTGTGCTCCAATTCATGGTGAGCCGGGTCTACTACTAAGGATGAATCCGGATCTAAAGTGGCAACTTCCGTTGACTTGTTGTATGCTGTTGGCTCCTCAGAAGTATCCAGGATTTCCTGAAGATTGCTGCTATTTGAGATCAGGTCCGTATCATTAAGTAGTCTTTCGCGATCTTGGTCATCCTGATTCTCAGAAACTAGACTATCAGTATCTTCTATAATATCTGTAGCTCCATAGGTGTCAGCATCTTCAAGTTGATTCGCAGTTTCATGCGTGTCCGTTTCGTTAAGTTGATTCGCGGTTTCATTGGTGTTTGTATCTTCAAATTGATTTTCAGCTTCTAGGGTGTCAGTATGAATCGTTTCGTCCAAGCCTTGTTCCGTATCATCAATTTGATCAGCATCTTCCAGGTCATGAGCATTGTCCTCTTTTTCCTGCTGATTTAACTTATTTTCGCCCTCTGGTTCCTCAGATGCCTCCTCATTTTCTCCGGACTTTTCCAAATTAGGTTTGTCGGCATCGCCCTGCTGATCTGTATTGTCTACAGTTTCCATACTTTCTTCGTGAATTGTAGCTTCTGGGTTATCTGTACTTTCCTGTAGGTTAGTGTTTTCCGGAAGATCTTCTTTACCAGTTTCATCAGAAGATGTTATTCTTTTTTGGTCCTCTGAATCGCTGATCTGCCCCTGGATTTCCTGTTCATCCTGTTCCTCTGCACAATCCAGCCTCGCTCCACATTTAGGACAGAACAAATAATCATCCGGTAATTTACCACTACCACAACGGTGACAGTACATTTAAATCCCCCCAATCTATGAAAAAATAAATCTCTGTACCCATTATACATTATTTTGAAGTACGGGGGCTGATTCTATGTTTCCAAATCATACAGTTTTCATAAGGTCTTTAACTGCACCTTATTTCTATTCGAAGTAGGGGAATGATTTTTGTCCATTAAAGGTTGTAATAAGTAAATGACCCACGATGATTTGGACATTCTTTGATTTTCATCTTTCTCCAAACTATAAAATGATGAGCTTCTTATTAGATGGTGTTAATACTTCGACACCGTCTTTTTTGATGACCACATCGTCTTCGATTCGGACGCCTCCTAGGCCAGAGATATAAACACCTGGTTCAATGGTGAAAACCATGTTTTCCTCGAAAACTTCTTCTGAAGAGGAGAATGGGTCTTCATGGAGGTCAAGTCCAAGGCCATGCCCGATGCTATGGATAAAGTACTTCCCGTAACCTTGTGCGTCCAAATAATCCCGTGCGAATTTATCTAGTTCCCGTGGAGTGACTCCCGGCATTGCCTTTTCCTTCGAGTGCTCAAGGGTATCTAGGACGATGTTATAAATCTTCTTCAATTCAGCAGGTGGTTCGCCAATGGCCAGCGTCCGAGTCATGTCCGAGAGATAGCCGTTATAAATGGCTCCGAAATCCATAGTGAGGATATCCCCATTTTCAATAACTTTGTCCGTTGCTCGCCCGTGGGGGAGAGCTGACCTCCAACCGGAAGCAACAATCGGATCATTGGCAGGACCACTTGCCCCAAGCTTTTGCATTTGAAAAATCAATTCTGCGGAAATATCCCTTTCCGTTATACCAGGCTTAATCACCGTTAAAATGTGTTGAAACGCCTTTTCTGCGATTTGCGCAGCGCCCCGCATTTGTACTAATTCGTCTTCTGTTTTTACAATTCGTAACGTTTCAATAATTTTAGAAGTGGCAGCCAGTTCTGCATTGATATTATCTTTGTATTGATTAAATTGGGTAACACTTAGATGGTCCGCTTCATACCCAAGCCTTTTTATTCCCATTTGTTCAACCTGATCGGTAATTGCTTGAAGGAGGTTTCTTGGGGATTGAACGATCTCAAACTCCTTGGCCTGATCCATCGCTTGATCCGTGTAGCGACCGTCCACTAATAGCTTTGCTTCTGATGGAGAAATAAGTAGTACACCAGCGGATCCCGTAAAATCAGATATGTATCTTCTATTATATTGGTTTGTAACAAGCATTCCGTCCAAGCCTAATTGGCTTAATTTTTCCCGAAGTTTCCTTAATTTCATTCGTTTCTACCCCTCTCTGAAATAGGATTGATTACAATATTATAAAAAATTATATCATAGATAAAGATTACGGTTGCTTTGTTGCTAATAGATTTAAGTAATTCGCGACTATTTAAACCTTAACAAGTCTCCGTATATGATTTTGTCAGAATAGTTCAGTTCAGTCATGCCTCGCTCCCGAAGCTCTTCACATTCACGCAAGGGAACAGACTCTCCCGTTTCGCTCTTAAGGCACATTTCGTTGGTGTAAATGAGTCCATCGGTAATGACTGTTCCATCGCGCAAGACGACGAAGTCCTCTCGATCTTCGGCGAACAAGTCACTTCCGAACATAATATGTTCCGCCCCTTCCATTTCTTCGATCCCTAATAGATTCAACAAAGTTGGCATGACATCTACTTGTCCGCTGACAGTGCTCATCGTTCCAGTCGCCCCCTCTAACCCAGGAATATGAATAATCAGCGGTACCCGTTCCAGCTTGACGGCATCATGGACAGTAATCTCCTTGCCCAAAAACTGCCCTAAAGCATCGTACTGACTTTCCGCCAAACCGTAATGATCTCCGTACATTACTAAAACAGTATTTTCATAAAGGCCCGTTTCCTTCAAACGCTCAACGAAAATTCGCATCGCTTCATCCGTATAGCGGACCGTTGGAAAATATTGATTTACGATATGACTTTCGGAATAAAAGGGCTCGATAAAGTGATCCTCTTCATCTAAATCATAGGGAAAATGGTTGGTGAGCGTAATAAACGTACTGTAAAAGGGTTCAGACAGCTCTACTAAATACTCCATCGATTGTTCGATGAAATCGATGTCCTTCAAGCCCCATCCCACGGAATTCTTCGTGGAAATATCAAAATAACTAAAGGAATAATACTGCTCGTAGCCCAAGTTTGGGTACATGACATCCCGGTTATAAAAGGTTCGATAATTGGCATGGAACACATTCGTAGAATACCCATTACGAAAAAGTGTCTCTGGCAACGTTCGAAATTTATTATCGTCATGGGTCAAAAACACCGCGCCCCTTCCTAATGGGTAAAGGGAATTATTTATCAAAAACTCCGCATCGGACGTTTTTCCTTGCCCCGTCTGATAATAAAAGTTGTCAAAGTAAAAGCTGTCTTCGATTAATTCATTCAAAAATGGTGTTATTTCCTCGCCGTGCAACGTCTCGCCGATGACGAAGCTCTCCACCGATTCCAGTGAAACAACAATGACGTTCATCCCTTCAGCAATGCCAAACATTTCACGGTTTGGTTCTACATGCTTTTCCTGCAAAAACCTGATTATGGAATCCCAATCCCCTTCTTCGGAAAAAATCGGTTGGGTCCGCGTTTGCGTATGGATGATGGCATCGTAAATATAATAATTAAATAGGCCCAGTGTTTGAACTAATTGGTTACGATTAAAGGTGTAGGCTGCGTCTAATGTTTTAAACTGCGCGAAAATGATAAATAGGAGAAAAAACAAAGTAAAGACCGCAGTCTTTGACTGTCGGAATGAAACCTGTTTGGTCGTTAACCATCGGAATTTTTCCCAACGCCACACAAAAAAGCTAATCAAGAAAATGTCTATAAAGTAAAGGATGTCATACCACTCGATTAGGGCAAAAATACTGGTGGTTAAATCGCCCATATTGGCCCCCATTAGAAGCATGGGGAGGGTGATGATATCACTAAATTCACGGTGGTAAACGATATTGGAATAAAGGACGACGGATAATAAAATGCTAATGACGAGATAATAGGTTGGCTGAAATTTTTCACGGAAAAATACCCCTGGGGTAAATAGGATGAATAAAAATAGCAGGGGATTGATGGCGAAGGCTAAGCCTTGCAGCATTTCGTTCATATTTATGTAAAATGTGAGGCCGGAAACGATAAAGGTTTTTAGCCATACCACAAGGAGGCAAAGGAATAGAAACCGGTGCTCCCTGATTTTCGTTTTCATCATAGTTATCCTTCCACATCCCCAGTTGAGTTAAATTATGCACTACTTAATTTCCATAAAATTGGCGGAATTTATACAGGATTTTCTTACATCGACAAATGGCAAAGGAGAGAAAGTATGAAACAAGAGTTTATTACGTTCATTGAGAAATTGTCGGATCCAGCACTTAATGGTCGGGTGCCTGGGACGGAAGGGCATAATGAAGCCCGGAGGATGATTACAGAACAGGTAGAGACGCTGGGTCTGGATCCTTTGTTAAAAACAGGATGGGTACAGTCCTATTTGGCACATGACGGAGTTACGGGGAGAAATTTGTTGGCGGTAAACAAAGGCAGCAAGGAGGATTGGATGCTGTTAGGTGCTCACTATGATCATCTAAGAGGTTGTCCTGGTGCCGATGATAATGCTGCTGCAGTGGGCATTTTACTTGCAGTGATGGATGCGTTGAGGAATTTAGATCTTCAGATGAATATTGTTCTTGCTATTTTCGATATGGAGGAGCCCCCATATTTTCAAACGGAGAGCATGGGAAGTGTTCATTTTTATCGTCACCTTCCGGAGGGGTTAAATTGGGACACGTTTAGGGGAGCGGTAATCCTTGATTTATGTGGCCATGATTTAGTGGTAAAAAATCGTGAGAATTCCCTATTCATAGTAGGAGCGGAAACGTGTCCGAAGCTTTCCGAGAGTGTAAGTAAAGCGCGTGGTATGGTGGAAGATTTGGAGATTTATAAAGTGAGAAATCGCGACTTTCTTTATTTATCCGACCATTATATTTTTGACATAAACGGAAAGCCAAATTTGTTCCTCTCCTGCGGACATTGGCCATACTATCACACCCCGGAAGATACCTTTGAAAAAATAAATTTGGATAAGGTTGGCAGGATTGCTGATTTTATTCGAATGATGATTATGGAGTTAGATAAAGGGGAGGAAGAGCCTGGTTATTTACCTTCCTTTAAGAAGGAAGATGAAGCTAAGGAATTAGGGAGGTTTTTAAATACAGAATTAAACGCTGAGCATCATCTAGATGCCATATGCGGTATTTTAATGAGGGAAATGAGAAACGAAACAGATATAGAGAAAATGAAAAAAAGCTTGCAGCAGTTTGGACTCATTTAGGTGAACCCTCCCTGTGATTTTTTCCTGATAGGACAGGGAGGTTATTGAAAGATGATATAAGCACCAGCTAATGATTGGCCGAAGAAAAGTGTTCCCCATATAAAAGCAGGGATGTAGGTGAGTTCCGCAAGTCCTGTGGCGTCACCTGCATGTCGGGGAGTGGTAATGCTCATGATGAAAATTTGAAAGGAAGAAAGAATCGACTGTACTAATAGAATACTAGAAAAGAACAGGATAAACATTTCCCTTAACGTGTCTAGCTGGTAATACTCCATATAAACGGCTGAGCCTAGGAAGAAGAGCACCCAAAAAACTCCATAAAAGTTCCGTACCCAAAAAACAAGGCTGCAAAGGGCTAATAAAATAAAGAAATAATATAGAAGAGTTAGTTCACCATTAAAAATTAAATAAAAGGAAAGGATAGCTGCCAGTGTGGAAAAGGTATAGCCAGAATAATAAATAATAACGCCGCTAAGGATGGAACGGTAACTTGTATAGGCCAATCCTTCTGTGTTAGGGAACAAAGAAATTTTATATACCTTTCCGCTCGTCAAAAGGGCAGCGATAGCATGCCCAGCTTCATGTACTAACGTATGAAAGCTGCAAAACAGAGTCCGTAACAAAGGTATAAATGCCACAACAGCAGCGGCGATTAAATAATAGTAGATTGGGTCCAAGTTAATGCACCTCCGTTAAAGGAGTGATGAAGAAATCAATAAAAATAGTATTCACATATTTCTTATGGTGTAGACACCGTCGCTACCTTAAATTATACAACGGGAATAAGCTTCGTTTCTTTATATATATCACGGTGCAGGGGGATTATTAACTGTAAATGTTAGAATAGGAGCTTTCCATGTAACAAAAAGTGAATTATGCTGTACAAGAATTTCCATTGAATTGGCTAATCTATCGAAATCGGGTAATAATCTATCGATTGGGGGCAGTTATCTATCGAATTACGGCAATAATCTATCGAAATCCAGTGATAATCTATCGAACTAGAATAATTATTATCTGCAAACACCGAAACTACCTTCCGTTTCCCTTTTCAGATTGTCGAATACGGGAACAGCCCTTAAGATGTTTTACCTTAAGGAGTTTCTTTCGTTAAAAAATGTTTTCTGTAACTGTTATGTGCGTTTTATAGGTTGTGGATTAAGTTTGAAGTGGTTAAAATTTCCATCGAATTGGCTAATCTATCGAAATCGGGTAATAATCTATCGATTAGGGGCAGTTATCTATCGAATTACGGCAATAATCTATCGAAATCCACTAATAATCTATCGAACTAGAATTATTCTTATTTGCAACCACTACAGTTCTAACCCCTATTTTCCTCCAATTCCCACTTACTTTTTGTAAACATGAGGTCTATATTAAATAAGTAGAAAAAAAGGAGAGGTGAGTTCAATATGGAATTTCTTTTCCTACTTGTATTAGGTTTTGTAGGGATTTTGTTTGTGTTTTATTTAATTGCTAATCATTCTGCCAAACGGGATGAAGGTAGAGTAAATAAATTTATTCAAGACTTCGACATCCAGATTAGTAATTATGAACGTTTCTGGGACGGTAAATATATTTTTTACGAAGAGGGAAACGGCAGACTGTGGGTTTATAATCCTGCCAAGGAGACATATTCAGTGGGGGAACAGGGTCAAATTCTTGGTTGTGAATTGAGGATCAATGAGGAGACGGAGTTTCGAACGTCTATCACTAGTGCTGCAGGAAGAGCGGTCCTTGGTGGTGTCCTTGCTGGTGGTATAGGGGCGATCATTGGTGGAGTTACCGCTAGAAAAGACAGCCGGCAATTGGTTCACGGTGCTGATTTAACTATTTATTTTGTTGATGGTCACTATGACACCATTAATATTTTTTCTGATACAAATGGGGTTCAAATGACCGATTCCTTTTTCCGGAACAAGTACGATAACGGCATGGCTTGGTGTAAATTTATCGAGAGTTTAACGGACAATCGGTAAATTCCTATAAAGCTCATAAAGGGCGCACAATTTAAATATGAAAGCGTAGGAGAAGTGAGAATGAAGAACAATGTTATGCAGGCCTTATTATTTGTTGGAATGTTATTTTTCGCTGTCGGTTGCAGTAACGATTCTGCAGCGGAGGAGCCTGTGGAAGTAGAGCGGGAAGAGCTTGAGCTTCTTTTGGAAAAAATAGATTTTGATGCTGAATGGGAAGAAATTACGATACAATTTACGACGAATTTACCTGAAGAAACAGTAGTGGACACTCTTGCCCTTTTAGACAGTAATAATACTGCTGTTCTAGAGCTAGAGGTGCAAAATTATAGTTTGCAAGATTCGACCACAGTTGTCTTTGAGTTAGGTGAGAAAGATAGAGAGGGTCTTCCTGAAGAAGAGTTATCCATGGTGTTAACTGTATTTGTAGATGAAACTACGAATACTCATTTTTTATCGAATGAGGTCATTGGAGGGTCCTTCTCTGATATGCAAATGCACTATGCTGACTCAGAACTACTCCAATTGTCAGCTGGAAATCAACCGAATGCCTATTCCTTTAATTTAAGATCATCAAACAAAAAGTCCCTTCCGGAAGAGATTTTTGAAAAAGCAGAAGAGGTTGTGGAAGAGGAAGAGCCAACTGTAGAGGAAACTGCAGAAGCCGAGGTGGAAGTAGAGCCCGAACCTGAACCGGAAACGAAAGTGGAAACTTCTGAATTTCAACTCGTAACGACGTCAGACTTAAAAAATAATTTCGATGCCTTCTTCGGTATGAAAATTGAAGTGAAAGGGGAAGTTACTCAGGTTATTCAATATGATCCGTATGCCATGAGTGACACCGCCCAATCCTATTTAGTGAATATTTCGGATCCAAATAATTATAATGCGGACAATTCCGTTTGGGTGGAAATCCTAAGTAACCCTCCAACCTTATTTGAAGGAAGTAAGGTTACTGTAAAGGGCACATTGCTGGATACGTACACTTACGAAAGTGTCATGGGAACACCAATTACGGTTCCATATATTCTTGCAAGCTCTATCGAATAGGGGATAAGGGAAAAACTTCTTAAGATGTTACGTCTTAGGGAGTTTTATTCGTTAAAAAATGTTTTTTGAAGCTGGTTTGTACGTTTTAAAGGTTGTGACTTAGGTTTGAAGTGGTTTGGATTTCCAGCGAATTGGTTAATCTATCGAAATTGGGTGATAATCTATCGATTGGAGGCATTTATCTATCGAATTACGGTAGTAATCTATCGAAATCCACCAATAATCTATCGAACTAGAATAATTATCATCTACAACCAGTTAAATACCACAAAATACCAGGCTGATTTGCCATTATATGTGAATGTCCTAACAAATTTACACTTGAAGATTGCTGAACATTTTGATAACATATAAATTAACTTAAAGGCTGTGTGTGACTGGCGAACACGGAGTACCGTGAGGGAGCACATAGCGTGGATTAGCCGTTCGCCTGGGCAGAGGTAAGGGAATTCTATCCCTTACCTCTTTATGCATATTTCTAGGGGGGATGGCCATTTATTGTAAAAAAATCTTCAAATTTCCTACTACATTTCTTAAGCTCCAGATAATAAGGTTCAACAATGTAACCGCAAGTCCAATAAAATTTACTAATAAATTATTATAAACGGAGAGAGGTTAATAAGATGAGTACAATTACTGCAGGTAAGACGAATACGATTAAGACATTAAATAACATTGCCGAGGTCGGGCTGAATGAATTCAAGAAGGGGAATTTTACAATCGATGACAGCAATGAAAATCCCGATGCTGTTGTGGTTCGTAGTTTCAACATGCATTCCATGGAATTCGGCAGTAATCTGAAGGCGATTGCCCGGGCTGGGGCAGGTGTGAACAATATTCCTGTGGACAAATGTACGGAGCAGGGGATTGTAGTTTTTAACACGCCGGGGGCTAATGCCAATGCCGTAAAGGAGCTTGTCCTAACCTCATTAATTGCCTCCTCCCGAAACCTCTTTGATGGAGTCGCTTGGGCCAAGTCACTAGCTGAGAAGACCGAAGGAGAAGATGTGGCGAAGCTTGTAGAAGCTGGAAAAAAACAGTTTGTTGGGAAGGAAATCAGGGGGAAAACGTTAGGAGTCATCGGTCTTGGTGCCATTGGTGCCTTGGTGGCCAATGATGCCCTGAATTTAGACATGGAAGTCATCGGTTACGATCCATTCATTTCCGTGGACACGGCTTGGAACCTGTCTCGAAATGTTCACCGTGCCATGACCATTGAGCAGCTGTTTGCATACTCAGACTTCATTACGGTACATGTTCCATTAACGAATGACACAAAAGGAATGTTCAACGAAGAAGCCTTCAAGCAGATGAAGAAAGGCGTTCACATTTTAAACTTCTCCCGTGACGGCCTAGTCAACGAAGAAGATATGGGTGTTGCCCTTAAAAATGGTACAGTAGGTAAGTACATTACAGATTTTCCAAACGAAAATGTTCTAAAAATGGAAAATGTCATTCCTATCCCACACCTTGGTGCCTCTACGGCTGAGTCGGAGGAGAACTGCGCCATTATGGCATCTCGTCAAGTAAAGGAATATTTAGAGACTGGTAATGTGAAAAACTCAGTGAATTTCCCTAACGCTGACCTGCCGTACACGGGAAAACGTCGGGTTGCAGCTTTCCATATGAATGTTCCTAATATGGTTGGGCAGATTACAGGTGCCATCTCCGATTATCACCTGAACATTGCCGACATGGTAAACCGAAGCCGTGGTGATTACGCCTATACGATGATCGATATTGATAACAAAATTAATGGAGACACAATTCCAGGCTTACTGGAAAAAATAAAGCAAATTAAAGGTATTATCTCAGTAAGAGTTATCTAAGCTTAATGCCTATACGGGGACGGTTCCACCAAGGAGCCGTCCCTACGTATTTTTCACAAGTGTGCTATGATGAAGGAAGTACATACGCAGATAGAGGAGTACATAGTTATGAGGTTTTCATGGAAACGATTTGTCTTTTATACATTAGGTCTTTTTATTTTGACATTTGGGATTGCACTAACCATTCAGTCACAATTGGGAACAAGCCCCTTTGATGCAGTTCTTGTTGGCTTATTCAGGACGTTTGGGCTCACAATAGGGAGTTGGGAGATTGTATTAGGTTTTGCCATGGTTCTTTTTAACGCCATCGCTATCAAAAGGAGGCCGGAATATTTAGCCTTACTTACGGCGCTAATCACAGGAATGGGCATTGACTTTTGGCTAATTGTTCTCGGGGATATCCTTCAGCCTGTAAGCCTGATTTCTCAAAGCATCACCTTATTGTTTGGAATGGTGTTTGCGGGACTGGGAATTGCCATTAATTTGCAGGCCGACTTTGCCCCGAATCCCATGGACCGGTCCATGCTTGTTGTAAGTCAACTAACGGGTTATAGTATTGCTATTTCAAGGGCGATCATCAGTGTTGTTTTAGTGGTAATAGCCCTTGTTTTTGGTGGTGCCATCGGGATAGGAACTATTTTAATAGCTCTGTTTAGTGGTAATATTATTAAATTCTTTATGCCTTATGTGGCAAAAATAGATACTATGACTGAAAATTTATCGAAAAGCGCTTCGTAAACTAAGTATCCATGAAAAAGGGGGGGCGAATAACGATGAAATGCATTATATTAGCGGCAGGTTACGGAACTCGCTTGTACCCTCTCACAAAAAACACGGCAAAGTCGTTGTTAACGGTGAGAGACAGGCCTGTTATGGAACATATTTTAGAGAAGGTAGGGAAGGTAGATACGGTTGATGAAGTGTTTATTGTGACGAATGACAAATTCTACAAAAGTTTTGTTCAGTGGGCGGACAGTTTTCCCTTTTCCAAAAAAATCACCGTCATTAACGATGAAACTACCACAAATGAGAACAGGTTAGGTGCCATAGCCGATATTCAGTTTGTTATAAAGCAGGCTGCGATCGATGATGATTTCCTTGTGCTGGCTGGAGATAATTTGTTTCAATTCGAATTAACAAGCTTTGTTGATTACTTCGAAAAAAGGAATGGGGACTGCATCACAGTGCATGAAATAAATGACCGGGAAACACTGCAGCGGTCTGGAGTGGTTAAAGTAAACAACGAAGACAGGGTAATTTCCTTTGAAGAAAAGCCGGATAATCCACAATCAAACTTAGCAGTGCCGCCTTTTTACCTATATGAAAGGGAGACGATCCCCCTTTTTAAGGAATACCTTGAAGAAGGGAATAACCCCGATGCACCAGGGCACTTCATCCCATGGCTTATCGGACGAAAACCAGTCTATGCCTATAAATTTAAAGGGTTGCGCTATGACATAGGTACATTAGAAAGCTATCAAAAAGTCCAGGAATTATTCCAATAAAAATAGGGACGGGTCCTTAATGGAGGAAACGTCCCTATTTTTTACATGGATGAGTATTCGTTTGATGGTGCTTCTATTTTACTTGCTGATTTCGTTATCCCTAATGATGCCCTAGTATCTGTAAAAATGATAAAGAGTATCGTTCCGATGGCCAGGTGGATAACGGCCCATGAAATGGGAATGTAAGTTACCACGGTTAAAACGCCAGAAACCAATTGCAGGAGAACGGTCAAGGATGCAAGCATGAACCTATTTTGCAAGCTTCTGCCCCACTTTTTTGCAAAGGTCCAATAGGCTATAAAGATCGTATAGACGGTAGTCACAATAGCTAGAAGCCGGTGAAAGGTTTGCAGAAACTGCGGCCAGGTTCCCGGCAGGAATGAAGTACCACAATCAAGCCACCCACAGGCAAGCCCATAGGACTGATGCTTAATGTATCCGCCAATGGCAAAGGTTAAGAGTGTCAAGACTATCAATACATTCGTGTGAAAAACAATGCTGCGCCTCTTACCTGTTGGGAATGATTTATGAAAGTTCTCCACATCCTCAAATCGGTTAATCCATAGGAGGGTCCCCATAAAGATCATTGCCAGCATCAAGTGAGTGGTAACAACCATTGGTGGTAAGTCATAAACCACAACGAAAGCACCAGCTACCACGAGGACAGCGAGAATAGGTACCATCCAATTTGCTCCCCGGTGGAGGGCTATATCTGGAGATTCCTTTTTAACTTTTACATACAAAACTGCTGCAAGTATGACAACAACGAGGGCGATAGCGCGGTGGGCAAATTCGATCAAGGTGTCGCCCCTCAGTTCAGGAATGACTTGCCCATTACAAAGGGGCCACTCGGGACCGCAGCCCATCCCCGATTCCGACGAAGCAACAAACCCTCCAAACACAATCAATAAATACGAAATGACAATGGTCAACAGTGTTAATCGTTTAATCGTTAACATATCTTCTTCCTTTCTTTTGGTAAAAAAATAGATTTATTGGGTGGTAAAATGCCATTTTGGTAGATAGAAACGGTAAAAGCATAACCCGTGAGGAAGGGGAATATACTAATTTTTCTGAAAAAATGAAGATTCGAGATTTATAACTATTAGCACTATGAAAATAGTGGTTCGTGGGGGGATAAAATACAAAAAAGCCACCCTTCCCATCATGAAAGATGAAGGAAGGGTGGCTTATACTATTCTCTACTCTTGAGGCATGAAGTACTGAGTAGGGAGGGTATCCCAGAAGCTAGTGTCGGCTTCATTAATAGATCCGTCAGCAATTGCTGCAATAGCTGCTTCCATGGAAACAACACCTTGTTGAATTAAGTAGCCATTGCTTTTTTGACCAAGGATAGTATTCGGGTTTACATGATCGGACATTCCTCTCATTTCAAATAATAGAGTGGAGATGCCATATTCGTAAGCTAAACCATTTCGGGCAATTGTATTTGCAGTACCACCAGGATATCTTGCAAGTAATCCCCAGCCGCGGCTTTCCACTGCATCATACATAACCTTACCTAATTGCTTGGACATTTCCCTAACGGCAGGATCAACACCTTCATTGGTAGGGTAAAGGATAGAACCAGATACTAACTTACCATCGATGGCAGAACGGGCACCTTGGTGATGGAAATCTACGAGGTAATCAATATCATAAGCTTGTAAAACATTATAATGCAGGGCTTGATTTTCTGGCTGTGTTAGATTAGTGTGGTCACGGTTTAAATCTACTCCATTAGCATTTGCACGTGTGGATGTGCCCCCGGCAATGTGATCAGAAATATCAAAGTCAACATCACCTATAGCACCGTCTGGATTAATACGAGGAACGAAAAATACATTTACTTGATCAGCTAATTCACGATTTTGTCTGCTATTTGTTGAAAGCTTTTGAATAACATTTAATGCAGACTCCGTTACTAACTGCTCATTTCCATGCTGTTGTGTTAAGAAAAGAATCGTTGGATTGTCTGGATTGTTACCAAACTTCACTAAGTACAAATCTCTGCCTTTCACAGATTGCCCGATAACTTCCGCTTCCATATTAGGGGAGCGTTCCGCAGCACGTTCAATTTGCTTCACAAGGTCTTCATGACTTGTAAGTCGTTCATTTTTAATTGTTTCATTCCCATTGTAATTCGGTCCTTCTCCAACAGCTCCTACTGGCAAAACAAACATTGAAGAGATTAGTAAAATAGCAAGTGCAATCATCAACAATTTCTTCATAACAAATCATTCCCTTCTCGAAATTTTAGTAATGCGAAATATTGACTAAAAAAAATTTCCCCCCTCTTTCTATGTAATCAAACAAAACGACACAAACAAGTCTGTTCATCTTGTCCATTACATTTTACCAATTACCTTTGGGAAATTAATCCAACCTAAGACCAATATTACACATGTCCATTTTTAGTACGTTATTATCACACAATTAAAATTGATAACCCCATTTATAGACTACAAGTAGTAATTTTTTATTATCAACAGAAAAATTCCCAATTTGCAGGGGGAGAAAAATACTAGTAAGATGTTAGAATTGATTGAAATTTAGAAAAATAGTTACAGTTAGGACAAAATTTAATCACTTAGACCTACTAGTTTTTTAGGAAAAGGCTGTTTACTTTTCATAAATAGTTTGCAGATAATAATTATTCTAGTTCGATAGATTATTGGTGGATTTCGATAGATTATTGCTACAATTCGAGAGATTAACCCTTCCAATCGAGATTATCACCCAATATCGATAGATTAGCCAATTACCTGGAAATTCAAACCGCTCCAAACCAACCAACTAACCTATAAAACGAACAAAACAGTTACAAAAAACATTTTTTAACGAAAAAAACTCCTTAAGACGTATCATCTTTAGGAGTTTCCAGTATTCGGTACTCTGTAAAAGGAAATTGAAGGTAGTTTCGGTGCTTGCAGATAATAATTATTCTAGTTCGATAGATTATTGGTGGATTTCGATAGATTATTGCTACAATTCGAGAGATTAACCCTTCCAATCGATAGATTATCACCCAATATCGATAGATTAGCCAATTACCTGGAAATTCAAACCGGAAACGGAAGAAAAAGGAGCGTGGGATGGTCTGCTTCTCAGACATCCCACACTCCTGCTACCGTACTAAAAACATGGCACTTCCTATATTCCGCTCAAATCCATCGGAAGGACGATTCTTTAAAACCCCATCCACAATAAACGTACTAGACCCTCCGCCATCCAAATTAACCGCCTGCACACTTCCTAAATCCAACATAATCTCCGCACTTTGCTCCGCCGTTACTCCAGCATTAGAACGACTACCCCCATCTACAACAACAAAGAGGAACCGTCCATCGGAACGCTGCCCAAACACCGTTCGAGGACGACGCTGCGTACTATGATTAAAATGATGAGCATTCTCCAAATTCTTCACACCATTCTGCACCACCGAATAGCTAGTCCCCACCACAAAATAGGTTTCCTCCCGCAAACGCTCCACCTCACTCGATGCCAAATCACTACCATAATTCTTAATCTCAATCCGCCCATCCCGATAATAATGCAAATCTACAAATCTATCATCCGGCGTAGACGTGTAGCTACCATCCACCAAATACATCCCAATATGCCGAATCTCCCCGCCAAAAAAGCCAAAATTAATCTTCGCCACTTCATTCGGCAATGAAATTCCACTCAACGGTCGAAAAGAAGACCCAACCCCACCATTCGTCACAGCCAGCCTCTCACCAGGACCGCTAACATAGACATGCACATCACTATCAAAATAACGAAACTTCCTATACGTACCGCCCGGCAACGCATCCCGAGGCTCAACATTCTCTACCTTCTTTTCTTCTGGAAAAAACGCATCCTCTGAATCCTCAACTTTGTCCTTTTTAGAATCTTGCTCATCCTTCTCTGTATCTCGTCTCTTCTCTTTCTCTACATTGTCACCACCGTTGGCCACAGCGTTACTTTCTTCCAATCCCGCCCCTAAAGACTCATCTTCTATGATAGCCGCATCCTCTATGACAACTGCGTCTTCAACAGATTCTTCCTCATCTTCTATGACAGCTGTATCCTCAGGAGCGGTTTCAAATCTATATATAGTTTCAAACTGTAACTCCCGCACTATATTGTCAGATTTAAGAAGTAGATGTGGAGAACTAACCCACTCCTGTTCCAGGACAACCTCCTCCACACTTCCACAGCCAACCAAAATCAAAACAAAACCAATAAGAATTATGTAATATCTCATAGATGCTTCCCCTGTTCCATTTATGTTCGTTTCTCATTCTAGCATAGTAATTGGCAAGAAATAGAATGCAAGATTTGCCAAATTCTAAATCTATTAGTTGAAGTACTGGATGTATAAAATCTTAAAAAAGTGGAAATCCCTTATTATTAAGAGATTACCTTTCGGAAGGTAAATCTATTAAGGAGGATAATCATGAAAATAAGAAAAATCGTCACGTTAATTTCATCGATCATTGTTGTGGTTGCAATTACTGCGGTTTTTGGGAATGAATTTACGAAGCTGAAAAACGAGCTTACTAGTTTGGAAGAGGAGCTAGAATTGGCACAGGCAGAAAATAATTTTTTCCAATCAGAAAATAAAATCATGCACTATAACATGGAATCATTAATCACTAAACGAGCCGAGGACAAGGATTATTTCAAGGAGACTTTGGAAACGGAGCGCATCCGGGCGTTTATACAATACCAATCTAGCGACAATGAAGAGGGAACTCCTGTTGCAGGCTACCTCATGTGGGAGCAGGCAAACGAATTGGCGGACCATTTCTATGAGGATAGTGACGGTCGGTTCAAAAGGGAGTGGGGTCAGTTCTTAGCCTTGGAGGCATTCGAAAAAGACATCGATCCATTTTTAATTTATGAATTACTGCGAGTGGAAACGGGCGGAAGATTTGACCCGAATGTAGTTGGACCGGAAACACGATATGGACATGCCTATGGCTTGGCACAATTTATGAAAAACACAAGTCCGTGGATTGCAGAAATGGCGGACCTGCCATACGATCACGATATGTTATTTGACCCGCTATATTCTATCCAATTGGCTGTAACGTATTTGGATTTCCTGCACAATCAATACGGCGATTGGGACCATGCCTTAACAGCTTATCATAGAGGAATGTACGGACTGCAGAACTATATTGCCCAGCACGGCAATGCCAGAAGCTGGTACGCAGTGGAAATTCAAGAAAAAGCACAAGCTCAAGCCATCTTAGCAGCAGACTACGAAGGCAGCTCCCTTGTAACCTCCCATTAACCAAAAATATAATGGGCGTTGATGGAGATGACAGCTGGGGATCTCCGGTTCATGATGAGCATTTTGATTAACGCTAATGAGGATATGGAGTTTGAGTTTATGATTGAGCGTGTTTAGGAGTTAGGGTTTAGTAGAGGAGGAAAAAATTGTTGCAGAAGGTGAGATAAAAGGTTGGTTTTTTCAGCCTTTTATCTCCCTTTTTTTGGTTTTGAGGCGAAAATAGTGGTAGGTGATTCGAGAGTTGTATGTATGAAACGCGAAAATGGGGAAACTGAAACTGGCGTATCAAACGCAAGATATGCAACGGGAAAGCAGAGTAATAAGAAAAGGACAAGAGCGAGTATAGCTCTTGTCCTTTTTCTGTAAACTTAGTTTTCACTTATTGTTAATACTCCGCCTTGCAATTCAAATTCATTCGTACCTGTTCTTGCGTAAGCATTAATTTGGTAACGCCCAGTAGTTAATGGTTGTCCATCAATCGTCATATTCCAACTGAAGTTGTGAGTTCCAACTGGAACGTTTGTTGCATGAGCAGTTTCATATAAAAGTGCTCCAGTGTCTGCATTTCTAATACGAAGGTTGAATTCCTCTGCTCCACCTGGGACATTGACTGTTCCTATTAAATTACCACCAGATAATGCTAGATTTAAGCTGTTCAACATAGGGTAATCAGGCTCTTGTACGAATAGAATCGTAGGAACTTCAAGCGTTTGCTTACCATCACTGATCAAGAACGTACCTTCATAGTAACCAGGAGCAAGACTGCCTGCGTCTACTTGTACAGTAAAGTTTAAATCTTGTGTTCTGCCTGGTTGTATTTGCAGGTTGTTACTTGTTCTAACTTTAATACCCTCGTGACCTGTGAAACTAATAGAATACCTTTTACGCTCATCTGATAGATTATGGATAGTAAAGTGTTGTTGTCTTACTTCCTTATCTTCTTCATTAGAGAAGATTCCAAATGAATGGCTTCCAGGTGTAACGAGTGTTTCTACGTTAATGGCATCAAGTACACGGATACTACCAGCACCTTGGCTGTTATGAGGGTAAAGGACACCATTTTCATCATATAAGTTTTCTGCTGTGTTCATTAATGCAGCTTTTACAAACTCAGGGCTCCAGTCAGGATTTGCTTCTAAGATAAGTGCGGCTGCACCGGCAACATGTGGAGCTGCCATACTAGTACCTTGTAAAGATGCATAACCGTGTGGGTTTTCAGGGTTATGAGTTGGAACTGTACTATTGATTGCTACACCAGGAGCGGATACGTCTGGCTTGATCATCCATGTGTTCATAACTGGACCACGGGATGAGAAGTCAGCCATTGTTTCTCCAACTTCTTGTGTTAATTCAAATTCAAATGTTACAGTGTCGTAACCAGCTTCAAGTCCAGCTAAAAGTTGTTGTCCGTCTGCGCCTGTCATTTTTATAGTTGGTAGTGCCATACCTGGAATTTCAAAAGGAATTTCTCCGGCAACGTGGTTGTAAACAATAACTCCAACAGCACCTTGAGCTTTTGCATTTTCCGCCATAGTTACGAATGGAAGCTGCCCACGTGAAATGACTGCAATTTTACCTTCGTAGTCACCATCGAAATGTTCAACTTGACCGAAACCAGCTGCTTTAAAGCCAACTGTTTTACCATCTAAGCTGAGAAGATCTTCATCTCTGTCAAAGCCCATTACTTTTGCACTGCTGTACTCAGCATCTTGTCCAGTCGTTACTTCAACTGCAAATTTGTTATAAGGTAAACGTGTTGCACCTACAGAAATGGCATCACGAGATGTACCTGGTGAACCAACTGTCCAGTTGTTAGGACCGCTGTTTCCGTTAGATGTAATAGCGACAACGCCTTCAGCCATTGCCCAGTCAAGTGCAATACTTGTTGCAAAATCAGGGTTATTAAGGGTGTTACCTAAAGAAAGGTTCATAATATCTGCACCGTCTTGAACTGCACGCTCAATACCAGCGATAACATTTTGTGTAGTCCCACTACCGCCAGGGCCTAATACTCGGTAAGCAAGTAATGTAGCTTCAGGAGCTACCCCTTTTATTGCACCGTTTGCAGCTACTGTACCAGCAACGTGGGTACCATGGTTAGTGGATCCACCACGAGGGTCTCCAGGAGGTGTTTCTTGTGGGTCATCGTTATTATCTACGAAATCCCATCCTTTGTAGTCGCCAAATGCATGTACTAAATCTGGATGTGTGTAATCTACACCAGTATCAATGATCGCAACAGTGATACCTGCCCCTTTGTAGCCAGCATCCCAAGCTTCCTTTGAACCGATGAATGGAGCGCTGTCCAGCATAGCTGGACTAAATGCTTCAGGGGTGATAAACTCTGCATCTCCTGCAGTTGCTACTTCATATGTTTCGTTAGGGTATACTGCTTTCACCCCAGAAACACCTAGTAAATGTACGATTTCGTTTTCAGGTATTTCTACTGAAAAGCCGGAGAAAACGTAGTCATATTCTTGATTTACTTGGATGGAAGATACTACGTCTTCCACTTGTGCAATTACGTTTTCACGGACTGCTGCTAAAGCCTCTTTTGTTTGTACATTGCCATTGTGTTTTGCCTCAACAACAGACTGTTCCTCTAATTCTACAATTACCGTTACGATATCTGTAGAGCTTTCGTTAACTTCTAAATGAATAGAAGCAAGTTCACCTTTGGTAGCTTGAGAGGCAAAACCGAAGCTGCCGAAACTTGAGAATGTTAATAGGAATACAAGGGAATAAATAAATAGCTGAATTAGTTTTCTTCGCATTTTTTTCTTCATCTCCTTTGAGGTGGATTCTCGATGAGAGTGCGGTTATGTACTTCCCCTCCTTTGTGAAAAATTCCTCACCGCAATTACTATAATTCTATCTTAATATTCTTTCAATTTGGATAAAATTCTTTCGAATCTCGAAAAAATAAGTAGATACTCCTGAATTTTATAAATAATCTAACATCTTAGTAGAGTGAAAAAGGTCAAAAAGACCTATCAACTATAGGTAATTAATGGCAAAGAAAACGCTTCCAAATATTATTTATAGGGCGAAGGAAAGTTTCCTGTTGTATGATGTAACTAACAGCAGCTAAAAATATAGGAAAGTAGAGGGATAAACGATGGAAGCTATTAGTCTAGTAAATGTTATACGAGGAAAGTATATTGAAAGTATGCATAAAGGACATATAGATAGCCGTTGTTGATGGGGAGGAAAAATTACTTTATAGTGCTGGAAATCCGGAGAGAAAGCTATATGCCCGTTCATCTATGAAACCGATCCAGGCCGTTCCTGTTGTGGAAACTGGAGCAGTTGATTTTTTCCAGTTTAGCGATGCGGATCTTTCCCTTTGTTGTGCTTCCCATAGCGGGGAACCAATGCACACCGACCGGGCCTTGGCTATATTAAAAAGTTTAGGATTAGAAGAGGAAGCTTTACAATGCGGTACACTTATCCCACGGTGGCAGGAAACCTATTACAAGCTAGACCATCCCGTGCAACAACGAATTCTCCAAACGGTAAATGAAATTTGTGATTACCCTTCGGAGGAAATTGAAATTGGGATGGATGGGTGCGGTGTTCCCGTTCACGGCCTTCCATTACAAGCCCTTGCCCATGGCTATACAAAAATGACAAAGCCAGAGGAAATGGGATGGGCAGAAACGAGGGTGAAAGCGGTGAAGAGGGTTTCGGATGCCAAGATTGCTGCCCCAGAAATGGTAGGTGGAACGGGACGATTTTGCACCGACTTTATAAAAGCGGGCAAGGGAAGATTTTTTGGAAAAGCCGGGGCTGAAGCTGTCTATTGCATCGGAGACAAGGAAACAGGAATTGGAATCGCGTTAAAAATAGAGGACGGAAATGGAAGAGCGATGTATCCTGCCGCAGTAGAAGTATTACGTCAACTTTCATTGATCGATGACAAACAAACGGAAGAGTTAATGAATTATTATCGACCAAAGCTCCGCAATGCAAGGGACGAAGTAATTGGAGAACTAAATCCTGTTTTTACACTTTCGGCTGGCTCTTAAGTACCTTTCCATAATAATACAAACTCTCCTCGGGCATAATAAGTGTAATTCATTTTGATTGGGAGGATTTACATGAGTAAAACGGAGAGTGCTTTGTCCATTTTTGCCCTGGGCGGCATGAGTGAGATTGGGAAAAATATGTATGCCATACAATGTGCGGATGATATTGTCATCATCGACTGTGGAAATAAGTTCCCCGATGAAAGCTTGCTAGGGATTGATCTCATTATTCCTGATATGACGTATTTACTAGAGAACAAGGATAAAGTCCGGGCCTTAATTGTTACTCACGGACATGAGGATCACATCGGGGGAATCCCTTTCTTTTTGAAAAAATTTAATGTACCCGTATATGCCACGCGCTTCACCTTAGGGTTAATTGAGCTGAAATTAAAGGAACATAAAATTCTAAGGGAGTCGGAGCTGAAGGAAATCAATTCAGACTCTAACTTATCTTTTGGTGAAATGAGCGTGAGCTTTTTCAAAGTAACGCATAGTATTCCAGACTGTCTCGGCATTGTTTTTCACACACCAGAAGGGAATATTGTACATACGGGGGACTTCAAATTTGACATGACCCCAGCCGTTGGGGAAGAGCGTTCGGAGCTCCATAAAATGTCGGATATCGGAAAAGAAGGGGTGCTCTTGTTGTTGTCAGAGAGCACAAATGCGGAGCGTCCAGGACTGACTCCTTCGGAAAAAATGGTGGGGGAGCATGTAGAAGAAGCCTTCCTGAAAGCGGATGGGAAGGTCATACTGTCCACCTTCGCATCCAACGTGAGCCGCGTCCAGCAAGTGGTGGATGCTTGTGTGAAAACGGACCGCAAGCTGGCACTTTTGGGGCGAAGCATGGTGAATGTGGTGTCGATCGCCATGGAACGGGGTTACTTAGATGTACCAGAAGGGATGTTGATTGAGCAGGATCAAATTCATGCACTGATGCCGGAGCAGGTGGCGATTTTATGTACAGGGAGTCAAGGGGAACCAATGGCTGCCCTATCCCGATTGTCTACCGGCGATTTCCGTGGCGTGGAGATCTTGGCCGGAGACACGGTCATCTTAGCAGCAGGTCCCATCCCAGGTAATGAAAAGAGTGTCACGAAGATCGTGGATAATTTGTATTCCATTGGCGCGAAAGTAATTTATGGCTCTGGAAGTTCCTCCGGCATGCATGTTTCAGGGCATGGCTATCAGGAAGATCTGAAACTGATGCTTACATTAATGAAGCCGAAATACTTTATCCCAATCCATGGGGAAGTTCGCATGCTGCATCACCACCGAATGTTAGCGGAATCCGTCGGTGTTGAACCAGGGAATACATTTATCATGAAAAATGGGGATGTGGTCGATATTGATCATGGGGAAGCCCGTCAAACTAGGAAGATTCCAGCAGGGGATGCCTACGTAGATGGCGTCAGCGTTGGCGATGTCGGGGAAATGGTACTCCGGGACCGCAAGCAGCTGTCCGAGGACGGGATGCTCGTCTTTGTGCTCACCATCAGCAAATCTGAAAGAAAGCTCGTTTCAGGCCCAGACACGATTACCCGAGGATTCGTCTATGTGAAAAATTCAGAGGAACTGTTGAAAGATATTAATCGCCTTGTAACGAAGGCGGTGAATGAGCAGTTGACAGAAAATCGTAAACTCCAATGGAAGGACATGAAAAATCATATTAAAAAGCATGTAGGACAATACCTATTCCAGCATACAAAGAGAAAACCAATGATCCTTCCGCTGATCATTGAAATTTAAAGTTTGTTTTGCGACACTTCCCTTGATAATTTGTGCGGAAGTGTCGCGAACCGACTTTAATTCATACCGAAAGCCAATTTCCAGGGACGCTTTATTTATTTTTTACAACAATAGTGGCCCCTGTTTTTACAAATTTAAGATCTTGTTCGTGGCCATCAACAAGAAGGCCTACGCTTTCCCCTTTTGTTGCGGACTTCACAAATTCTCGGTATTTGTCAATTTTCCTAATGACACTTTCGAAAACAGCTCCCCCTGGTGCCTTAACTTCAATGGTATCCCCAACGGAGAAAGAGCCCCGTTCCACATCTGCAAGCAAAATGACCCCCATGTTTGTGATGTTAATTAGATCAGATGCCACAGCGAAATCGTCGATCCACCCATCGGGACGAACGAATTCTAACGATTGAACAAAGTCCATTTCCCTACTAATCACATCTAACATGTATTCCCTAAATGGAAGATTATCAGAATGCTGTTCGTTGCAAATATCTTTACGGATGTTTAGGAGCCGTAACATCTGTTCACTATAAACGCCTAGAATATTCCGATATCCAATCTCCATTTGATTTTCGTTGGCCAAGGAGATATAGAAGTTGAAATTGGCGTAATCATCTTTCGTCACCAGACGATGATCCAATGAAGTGAAATACTTGTCCCAGCACTTCTTTCCTTCCTCCAAATCTCTCACTTCCGTATCCCGCCAATACAAGGAAGCCATTTTAGCATGGCAAATGGTGCTTCCATTTTTTGCTCCGGCAGAGTAATAGTCAAGGGCCCTTTGCACGTCAATGGTCACACCGTCCCCATATTCATACATACGCCCTAAATAGATGTAGGCAGGGAGAATTCCATATTGAATGGCCTCAAGGAATATTTCCCGGGCCTTCCCATAATCCTGCTTTAAATTCCCACGACCATAATAATAATTACACCCCTCATCGAAGAGCTCGTACCCGTAGTTAGGGTTATCTTTTTTAGATGTCGACTCCCATAACGTTCCCATTAACACTTTATTTTTTACTTCCTGAATGCCTTCAATTGCTTTGTAAGGCTCTAGTTGAAAAAACTGTTTCTGATTACTAATCTGGGATTCTATGAATAAATCATGAATAGCTTTTTCTGCAACATCTAGGGCTTCCTGAAAAAATTCTCGATAAACGAGTATAGAAGGGGTAGTGACTCCCGTCAATTCCGCCATTCCTTTAGCTGGGTCTATTTTACTTTTACCTATTTTCACCTTTCCCTCCATGGAAGGATTCATCAAAACGTATAGATAACCACTGCTCATACTACTTCCACACCCTCTCTGAAAAAAACGGATAGCCTCCGTTCAACACTTACAAAAAAATAATTGTTAATTTAATGGTAACAAAGAAAAGGGGCAGATGGAAAGGAAAGCAACTGAATCCCTTACATTTGGAAGGTAGATAGGGCAAGCACCACAGACCTAGTACCATTCGTCCCAAATTTAAATTTAGTAGTGTTTTGGCTGCTTAGTAGATTAAATTTACTATTTTTTAACTAGATATTTTTCATATTGGATATATTTAACATTGAAACGACAGTGGTAAAGATGAAAAATAAGACAAAAGGTAGAGAGTAATAGAATTTAGCAGATAGAAGAGTCGAAATAGAGAGAAAATATTTCATAGTAACAGGCTTGATAGTTTTATATACTTTCCTTGTAAAAAAATTACAAGTGAAAGGATGGATGACAGTTTGAAAAGGAAGAATCTTTTAGTAAAATCAGCTTTAGCTGGAGTTCTGGCAATTTCAACACTAGTGCCTACTGGGTTAGCCCATGATGCTTTTGAAGGGGGCTCCAAACTTGAAGGGGAAGTATTAACGCAAGAGGATTTGCAATTTTTACAGGATGCAAAATTATCTGGAGGTAAAAATTTAAGGTTTTTGCATGAAGCAGCAGCTGTTCAAATTAGTCCTAGGGAAGATGGAAGGCAGAACAACACAGCAGATGTGTATGCCCATCAAGGTTTTGCCTATTTAGGAACACATACAGCAAATGGTGCCAATGGGGGAGTCCGGGTTTTTGATTTAAAGGATCCGTCCAATCCAGTAGAGGTTGCTAAATTCGCAGATGATATTCCGTTTACTTGGCAGGAAAAGGTTATTGTTAAACGGGTGAATACCCCTCATTTTAAAGGAGATTTAGCTGCTGTAAGTGTTCAGCAAACTTCCAGAAATAACGTCAACCGTCCTGACAGTTTCGGGGGCGTCTTACTCTATGATGTGACGAACCCGTATGAGCCAGAGCGATTAGGTTTTTATCCATTGGATCGTAGAATTACGGGAACGCATGAACTTTACTTAACTACGCAAGGAAACAGGGCACTTGTTCTAGCATCCAATCCATATGCTGATTTCTATACAGGGGGAGTGGAGAAGGACTTCCAAATTATCGATGTATCGGATCCAGCAAATCCGGAGAAGCTGTGGCAATTTGATCCACGAATTCTTCCAGAGGTTCCAGAAAACTTTAATGGATACCATTGGAATGCACCAGATGGAAAAACTCGTCCATTGTTTAACCATAGCGTAATTACAGATAACAATGGCCATCATGCCTATGTATCCATGTGGGATTTGGGAACTGTCATCTTTAATATCCGTGATCCGGAAAAGCCAGTTTATTTAGGTAGAACAGAGTACCGAGAGGATCAAAAGGGTGCCGCTCACTCTGCCGCCCTCGCTCGCGGTGGAACGATTTTAATTGAAACCCGTGAAATTGCTAACCCTTTTGGAGCAGGATATGAAGATGCCTATGGCTATACTCGTATTTTTGATATTCGTGACAAAACAAACCCAGTGTTGCTTAGTGAATTCACTACAGATTTAACATTTGATTTTACACCTCCAATCAATACATTTGCAAAAACGGTACATGATCCGAAGGTGTTAGGAAATACACTATATCTATCCTATTACTCTGGCGGGGTTATCTCTGTAGATATTACGGACCCTGCAAATCCAGTGGAAATTGGTCGCTATACTCCTGACCGTTCCAATGTGTGGGGAGTCTTTGTGGATAGAAACTATGTTTTAGCATCGGACATGGGCCAAGGTCTCAAGGTACTACTAAAAAATAACTCCAACGCCGGAGACAGAAACGTGAAAGTAGCGGAGTAAAAATTCTTTGAAGTTGTCCCATTTATCATTTTAAATGTTGGCAATGACTACGCTCGACGCAAGCCCACTATGAGAAACCCGCTCATAGTGGGCTTTGAAAAGAGTGCGTCGGCTTCGTTCATTGCATCAAGGGGGTCTCAAAAGGTAAACCCCTCCTTTTGAGACCCCCTCTACTTTACGCAGACTTGTTCTTTTTCTTTTTCAAAAACAGCTCTCGGCGTCGTCTCATGCCTTTAGTAATATAACCGCCTTTAAAGTTCCGTGGTTCATAGGAGGCGACAAATGCTTTTTCCTCATATTGATCAATGATTTCGTAAAATTCCTTCTCCCGATCTCTTCTGGCGGTACAGTATAGGAGATAGCGGGTGGAGTTGATTCCTTCCACTGTGGAGGTGGAAACACTGAATCCTACTTCCCTTAGGCGATTAATCAACGCTTCGTTTTTTTGCGTAATATTGGCTTCAATGGTAACAAAACCAATCGCTAGCTTCTCTTCTATCAAAGCTCCTATATATAAACCGGCACCAAACCCTAGGGCATAGGCAGCCATGTTGTAAAAGTTGGAAAGGTCGCTTAATACGATCCCAATAGCAACAATATAAATAACAGCTTCTAATATACCAAAGCCCGCTGCTTTACCTTTAAGCCCCTTTACCATCATAATTGTTCGTAACGTCAGGATAGGGACAAACAACAACTGGGCCACAAAAATAATAATAGCTTCCCATAACATAAAAAACACCTCTTTCGATTTCCGAGTCTAGTCCATTTTAACAGGGATAAAACATAAATAAAGAGGTTTCTGCCTATTTACAATAAATTACCTACTCCAAGCCCTATGTCACGCCCATTAACCTCCCTAGCTGGATTAAATTCTCCATGAAGAGTAAAATATGTACTGAAAGAAAAGGACCACATTTTTATGATAGAAACCTCCTTTTTATTAGAAAGGATCCTGTTTATGTTACAAAAAAAATATCGCCCACTTAACATTCCTTCTAACTATGATCGGGAGCTGTTTACGAAGGATTTAATTGCGGGTATTACCCTTTTTGTTATGCTTATACCTCAAGGGATGGCCTACGCCATGCTTGCTGGACTCCCACCAGTGATGGGGTTGTATGCTTCCACGATCCCGCTCATCGTCTACGCCATTTTTGCTTCATCGAAACATTTATCAGTGGGACCAGTTGCCATCACATCCTTATTGGTGTTCTCGGGCATTTCCGCATATGCCGAACCGTCTACAACTAATTTCATATCCCTGGCCCTGTCCTTAACCATTCTCACTGGAATTATTCAGCTGCTCCTCGGACTTTTCCGGGCAGGATTCGTTATTAAGTACATATCGGGCACTGTTTTAGTAGGTTACACTTCAGCTGCCGCCATTGTCATTGGTATGAGTCAGCTGCAGCATCTGTTAGGTGTAGACCTTGGTAATTACCTGCAAATCCATTTATTGTTTACCGAGCTTTTGGCAAAAATCAGTGACATTCATCTCATTACCTTTTTCCTTGGAGTGGGGAGTATTGCTTTTCTTGTATTGGTAAAAAAATTTAGTCCGCGATTACCAGAGGCACTTCTTATCGTGCTAATGTCTATTTTTACAGTGCTTCTTCTTGGATTACATAAGGAAGGTGTGCAAATCGTTGGGCATGTTCCGAAAGGTATTCCCAGCTTTGCCGTACCGAACTTTTCCTTTGAATTATTCAAGCAATTAATTCCTATTGCTTTCACCATCTCCATTTTAGGATTTATGGAATCTTTTGCCATTGGTAAAGCGATTGCTGACAGGGAAAATTACACGATCAATCCTAATAAGGAATTTAAAGCATTGGGCATCGCCAACATCGTAGGCTCCTTTTTCCAGAGCTATCCTATTAATGGGAGCTTCTCTAGAAGTGCTGTTAACCATCAAACGGGGGGAGTAACCCAGGTTACTTCCCTTGTGACGGCGGGACTTATCCTGCTCACCTTGCTCTTTTTTACGGCCTTCTTTTACTATTTGCCAAAGGCAGTCCTAGCCGCCATCATCATAGTAGCTGTTTACAAACTAATTAATATTCAGCAGTTAGTTCACCTGGTAAAAGTACGATCGGCGGAGGCATGGAGCTGGTGTGTTACCTTTTTCAGCACCCTCCTCATCGGAATTCAGTGGGGGATATTGATTGGAGTCCTATTTTCCTTCACTTTTAATTACCTTTTGGGAAAAATTTTAAGAAGAAGTTAAACTTTTAGCTGGAAAAACATGATCATACCTTTTGGAGAAGGGGTATTTTCATGTTTTTTTATTGTAGTCTGCAGGTTTAAGCCGTTGGAGTTTCCGGTAAATTGGCTAATCTATCGAAATAGGGACATAATCTATCGAATAGGGAAGATAATCTATCGAAATCAAGCACTAATTTATCGAAATCCAGAATAATCTACCTAACTAGAATAATTATTATGTAGATCCCACCTAAAAAGGTGTTTTTAAGTGGAGGATGTAGGGTAAAATTGTAGGTATTACGTATTAGTTAGTTGGTGAAGACATGTTGACGTTGCTTAAGAACAGCTTAAAAGACTTTCAAGTTTCCTATAAAAAGTATTTATCCTTTGCACTAATCTATATGATCCTAACCAGTATTCTTTTTGTTCCTCTTATCTCGTATATATTCAACCGAATGCTGCGGCTGATTGGGACAGGCTCCCTCCTAAATGGAGAAATTTATAAAATTGCCTTAACCCCAGAAGGATTCCTCGGCATGCTGACGATCGCCTTTATTGCCGTTGTCATCCTCTTTATTGAATTTGGGGTCATGATACTTCTCGCGCAACAACGATTTTTTCAAAAAAATGTCCTTGTCTCTGAAGCGGTGGTCACGATCGTTAGTAAGCTGCCGAGGCTTCTGGGGTTTGGGGGAATTCAGCTCCTTCTCTTTTCCATTCTCCTTATCCCGTTTATTAATTTGTCAGGAGTTCCGGCGTTATTAGATGTCAATGTACCAATATTACTAACCGACCTTTATTACGGGACGTCAAACGTCATTCTGTTCGTTTATTTATTTGCAATTACCACGGGGATTTTTCTGTTCATTCGCTGGATTTTTATCCTCCATTATATTGTTTTAGAGGGGCAAACGGTTTGGGAAGCGGTGAAGAGCAGCTGGCGTCTGACAAAGTATAATCGACTGAAGGTCATTATTAACCTTTTGATGTTGAATCTCCTCATCTTCCTAACTGGAATACTCTTAGTTAGAATGTTTTCCTATATTCCTGCAGTTGCTGACACAATTTTCTTTGGGGATATGGTAAAAAATTATTTGACCACGTTCGCAGGTTATATGACGATCATTTTTTCCTTATTTCTACTGCCATTAAATATTATTTTTATCACGAGGCTCTTCTACCGCTTTAAGAAAAATAGAGGGATTGTGGTGGAGGACAAGGTTACTATTCGTTCTAGTAAAAAGCTCACTGCCTTTGAAAACAGGGTGACTGGATTTTTTACAAAGAGAAGGTTTATGTTGGGCACTTTGGTAGTTGTCTACATTACAGGAATGTTCTTTATTAACTATTCCGTTAATGAAAATATTGTTTATTTGAAATGGGATGTGCAGGTGGCGGCACACAGGGGGGATGTCCAATCGGCACCGGAAAATTCCATGAGTGCCATTCTCTCCGCCGTGGAAAAAGGGGTCGATGCAGTGGAATTTGATGTGATGCTTACGAAGGATGGGGAGCTCGTCCTCCACCACGACACTACCTTGCAACGGATTGCGGGCATCCCGCGGCGAGTGGACGAGATGACCTACGAAGAACTAATGGAAGTAGACATCGGGAGCTGTTTCTCCGAAGAATTCATCGGAGAAAGAATGCCGACCTTGGATGAGGTTCTAGTGGAAATGAAGGACGAGAATGTGAATATGATTATTGATTTAAAGCCTACGGATTACAGCAGAAATGCTGAATTTGCAGAAAAAGTGGTAGCATTAGTTGAGAAGCATGAGGTGATAGATCAGGCGTACGTGCAGGCCTTTAATTATGATATTTTGCAAGAGATCAGGGCCCTAAATGAGGACATTAGAATCGGCCAGATTTTGTTTTTGTCTGCAGGGAATCTTAGCAGCTTAGACGTTGATTTCTATACGATCCGTCAAACGATGCTGTCGGATCGGTTTATCGAGCAAGCAAAGGCGCAAAACCGAGAAGTGTGGGTGTGGACCGTTAACATTGAACGGAATATGCGAGAAGTGCTGAAGTACGATATTGACGGAATCATTACCAGCTACCCAGAAATGGCGCAGCGGGTCATTGGAATCGATTTTGCCCAGGAGTACAGTGAGTGAGACAATGAAATATAGACAGTTGAAGTAGGGACGGAGTAAGTGTCGGAGAAGTAGTGACAGTTGAAGGCTTAGGTTAAATTCCGTTGTCACTAATGTTTGGCTGTCTGAAACCAATGAAATAGTTTCCTAAATTTTATCTTTGAAACGCGAACCTGAAATCTCAACTCCAACCAGCCCTCCGACTTCTGATCTATTTAAAGTGTTCTGTGAATTTCGAAATGAACTCGATTATGGAGGAGATTAGTTCTGTGAATAATTCGTTATAAATTAACAGCATAGCCCCCATAACGATACAGGAAATATAATAAATAGCAGACTCCATTTTACTGGAAGTCCTGTAAGTGATCGGAGCTTTATGACGGTGTTTACTTAAGGGTGAAAAAAGGGGAACTCCTCCCACAGAAAAATAGTCACCGACTATATGAAAAAGGTATCCTAAAGATAGTCCGAGTGTGAATGGAGATGGATATAGGAAATAGATAGTTACTGTGACTAACCAGGCAAGTAAAGAATGGGTGACTCCTCGATGTCCGAAAATCCTATTTATGAGTCGGGAAAAAAGTGGTGCTCGTCTCCCAACATATGATCTCGGTTCATCAATATCAGGGAGTAGACTTCCCACCACTATTCCAACTATATATCCAAAGGTAAAGGGAAGGGCAAATAATTTTGCGGCAACTGCGCACCCTGCCAAAGAAGTTGCTACGTGCGTATTGTATCTCAAGTATTATCAGTCCTTACATAAAATCATTTATATTTCGTATGTAAGAATGATGAGGGATATGACATTTTATAAATTTAACATGGAGTATTTGGAAATTAGGATTAATCTTGTCTCTCGAAACCGTTACAGGGGGATGCTCTTTCACTAGTTCGAGAGTAGCAAATGACAATCAGATTTGTATTTTCATAGTAAAAAAGGAAAGAAAGGTGATTTTTTGATAAAGCTAAACAGGATTCATCATATTGCAATAATTTGTTCCGATTATGAGAAGTCAAAGGATTTTTATATAAGGATACTGGGCCTTGAGCCAGTAGGTGAAGTTTACCGTGAATCCCGGAAATCGTATAAGCTGGATTTAGCGGTGAACGGACTATATCAAATTGAATTGTTTTCCTTTGAGGATCCTCCGGAGCGGGTGAGTTACCCGGAAGCGGCAGGACTCCGTCATCTTGCCTTCGAGGTGGATGATATAGAAGAAGCGGTAGAGCATCTTTCGAGGGAGGAGGTACCTACGGAGGAGATACGGGAAGACCCTTTTACAGGAAAAAGATATACCTTTTTCCCTGACCCAGACGGACTTCCTATCGAATTATATGAAAGTAAAGCGCGAGGGAAAGGTTCCTTGATGGTACATAGGAAAGATAGCACAACGAGCAGCTAACTACTGCTGTTGTGCTTTTTTTTTCTTGATTGCCGTAAAAATACCCCAATTATTCCTCCTAGTGGAATAGTTTGTCGTCTTTACGAACATTCTAATAGACACAAGGGGGGATTAAGATGAATGTTTTGTGGGGCATTTTCGGTATTATTGTTGTTTTCGCCATTGCCTTTTTGTTTTCCAGCAATCGAAAGGCTATTAAGCCACGGACTATTCTTGGTGGTTTAGCCATTCAATTGGCCTTTGCCTTTATTGTATTAAAATGGGATTTGGGGCAGAGATTGTTACAACAGATTGCTTTAGGAGTAAATGAAATCATTAAGTATGCAAATGAAGGGATCGCTTTTTTATTTGAAGGAATCTTTATGGGAGAGAATGTGGGCTTTATTTTTGCCTTTCAGGTACTGCCTATCGTCATATTCTTTTCCTCGTTAATTTCTGTCTTATATTACATAGGGCTCATGCAATTGGTCATTCGATTTCTTGGGGGATTACTTTCCAAATTATTAGGAACGAGTAAAGCAGAATCCCTTTCTGCCGCAGCCAATATATTTGTAGGGCAAACGGAGGCACCTCTCGTAGTTAAACCATATTTGGATAAAATGACCAAGTCGGAAATATTTGCTGTAATGACCGGTGGATTAGCTTCAGTAGCAGGTTCTGTTTTAATCGGCTATTCCTTACTAGGGGTGCCGTTGGAATACTTGCTTGCCGCGAGTTTCATGGCCGCTCCTGCAGGATTGATCATGGCCAAGACGATGGTTCCTGAAACGGATTTTTCCAAAACGTCCGATGAAATAAAGCTTGAGAAAGATACAGAATCCACGAATGTCATTGATGCTGCTGCCCGAGGAGCCAGCACGGGGCTTCAATTAGCCTTAAATATCGGGGCCATGTTATTGGCGTTTATCGCCCTTATCGCCTTAATTAATGGTTTGTTAGGTATCATTGGCGGCTGGTTCCAATTGGAAGGATTAACGCTAGAAGGGATTCTTGGTGTTGTCTTTGCCCCCCTTGCCTTTGCTATCGGGGTACCATGGGCGGAAGCTGTCCAAGCGGGTGGATTTATTGGACAGAAACTCATTGTCAATGAATTTGTGGCGTACGCTTCCTTTGCACCGATGATAGAAGAACTCTCGCCGAAAACAGTTGCTGTAATCAGCTTTGCCCTTTGTGGTTTCGCCAACATCTCTTCCTTAGGCATTTTACTGGGGGGACTGGGAAATCTCGCTCCATCAAGAAGGCCTGATATTGCAAAGCTTGGTTTAAGGGCGGTATTAGCAGGAATGCTCGCATCATTATTAAGCGCCTCCATCGCAGGCATGCTATTCTAAGATTTATGGAGATAGTGAAAAGTGAAAGAAAGCACAACTCGCAGCTCGTGATTAACTGCCGTTGTGCTTTTCTATTTCTCCCTCATCCAATTCTTTGTTTGTGGTAATTTTTCACATATTTATTGAGTAGTTTCTTCCTTAATTCCATAACACCCCATAGCGTCATTAGGAAAACTACAGTCGTGATGCTTCCAGCTATGTTTATATAAATATCTAACAGTCTTCCACTGCGGTCAATCAAAAAATGCTGATGATATTCATCAATGACTCCGATTAGTGAAGCAGCAGCTGATGCCACTAGTCCCCTCAGCCAAATTTTTTCAAATGAAATAAGAAGAAAGATTATTGCCGCTAGAAGACCATAGAAGAAGAAATGCCCAGACTTCCTTAGTTGCATATAGGATGCATCACCGAAGAGGGAATAGTGGTTGTAAAAGGTACTCTCCCTATCTAAGAAAAATAAAAGGGACGTGTCAGTCTTGTAAACGGACCTCACCGTTTCCAGGTCCATAACCCCGCCCGTTTCCTTTGCTATAGATACATAAATAATTGCCAGAGATATGAAGCTAACTATTAGGGATAGAAAAACAAATCGTTCCACTTTCAAGACCTCCTCCCTTTCTACTAATCTAGCGTAGCCAAAGGAAACTATATTTAAACTAGAAAGGTAATTGTCATTTAATGTTAAAATAATTACAAGTGGTTCACTCGAAAGGGGGATAAAATGTATAAGAAAATCTTTAGGTTTCGGAAAAGAAATTTAGAAAATATAACTTTGAAAAATATTCAAAAAAAGATGATTGCTATGGGTTTTAACAAGAATTTAATGGTAGAGATCATTACAGTATTAGAAAAGAGAATGAAAAGAGATGGTATCAATCTATTTCAGAACTGGTTTAAAGATTTACATTATACATTACCAGATGAATTTAAAGATGAATCAGTTACTGAAAAAATATATGAGAACTACTCACATTGGATTGAAGGAGAAGTGAAGAAATTAGAAAAGGAAACAGGATTGACCTGGAAAGTACAAACAGAGGATTTAAACGGAGTTAATGAAAGAACGAGGAAAGTACAGTTAGTAATAAGGCATAGACTATCAGATATAGCACTAGATTTATTGGATCATAGATAAGTAAAACGATTGGGGGGCTTAGTCATCTCCCCAATCGTTTAATGTGTGTTCATTTGCTTTTACTGTACTATATCTTAACTACTGTTATAAGGTGTTTTTTTCTTAAGCCTCTCTTGATACGGAAGGCTGGTTCAATTTTTTTGCGGAGACACGATAAAAGATAAAAATACAGATAGTTGCTCCTAATGCGGTTAGCCCCATTAACTGGTACATGACGAAGGATCCGAAGACATCGAAAACCCATCCCCCAACTGTTCCCCCGATGGCACCACCAAGGCCGAAGCAGATGGAAGCTAACAACGCTTGACCGGTGCTCCGCAAATGATTCGGAACAAACTTAGCTGCCGTTTGCAGGGCAACGATCCAGAACAAACCAAAGGTAACCCCTTGAGAAACTTGGAGAATCGTGATCATCACTGCCGAGTCAATCACTCCATATAACAGCCAACGAACCGTATATAACGCTGCGATTACCCCTAGTATAAATAAATGGTTCAGCTCCATAATTTTTTTCGTAAGATAATAGAATACGGGAACTTCACTGATGGCTGCCAGGCCCCAAGCGAGCCCTATGAGTAGAGCCGTTGCCCCTAAGTTTTCTAAGTGTAAGACGAGCATCGTATCATTGGTTCGGTGGGGGATCATGATCAGGAAACAGAGCAGCAAGAACGTAACAAACTGCTTATTTCTAATGACTTCCCCAACCCCTTTTAGGTTTACCGGGGCAGAAGATTGACCTGTGTCCTTTAAGAAGAATAGTAAAAAAATCATCAACAAGGAGAAGAACCAGAACAGGATATAAATTTTGTCGAGACCGATCCAAACAAGTACGGGGCCTGACAGTCCTGCAATTAATGCAAAGCCGAGGGAGCCCCAAAGTCTTATTTTTCCGTACTCATGTCTCCGTTCGGGTCCTAACGATTTTAGTGTCATGCTGTCAATCAAAGGGGAACACGGTGATAAGGCAAAATGAAAAAGGACAAAGGACAGGAAAACGACCCAGAACTCAGCGGTAAAAAATAGACCGAAGCTTGCTGCTATTACGGCAAAATACAGGAGGATCAGTATTTTCTTGATCGTTTTGAATTTGTCGCTGACGAAGCCAACCAAGGGTTGCGCAATAATGCTGACGATGGGAGCAACCCCCATGATCGTCCCGATTTCCACTGACGAGAAGCCTTGAAGGTGCAAAAATAAAGGTAGAAATGGTAAAATAATAGCTTTTCCACCAATATGAAAAAAAGACAGTGCCTTCAAGAAGGTAAGTTGTTTACTCATATTATTTATTCACTCTTTCCAGTAGCAGGTTTTAATTGTGAATGCAGTGGTGATTGGGTTGTACGCTGTTTCACAAGGGAGTACAAGTGTGGAATGTTCTGTAATTCCACAGCAATGAGCGGAGTCGTTGCTTTTCTTTAAAGCTAGTTAGGAGAAAACTACTCCTAGCTAGTGCGCGTGAACGGAGCTATGGCAAGACACTTTTTGAAATACGCTCTATTAAGTAATCTTATTCATTTTATCATAAAAATGAAGTTTTTTTTTGCGGAAGGAGAGGCGGTCAGGGCTTTGAAAAGGGGAGGATGAGGCAGATAATTAGGGTAAATACCTAAATTTTAAGAAAAGTTACTTTTTTTATTTGTGCATCATTTTTTTGGCAGAGGAAGTTAGTGTACCCGCCGTTGAATTGCGTTTACCCGCGGTTACAGCAACTTTACTCGCCATTAAACAGCATTTACCCGCAGTTACAACAATTTTACCCACTGTTAATATGCCTTACCCACTTGATATTACAATTTACTGTCCATTCTGAACACTTTACTAGCGGTTTTTTGCCGTTTACTATCCATTTTAGAGTATTTACTTGCGGTTTTCACAATTTGGAGACAAATTCACCATGGCCCCGAAAAAACTAGATAGTATCTTCGATTATTCCGGACCACTTGTCTACGTAAAGGGTACCGTCTTCTTGAAGTTGGGCGAGCAACACTTCTTTCACATGGGGAATGCCTTTTTTACGGAGCTCTTTGAGTAACCATTCCTTAGACAAATTCTCTTCTCGCAGTGCTTCCTCCAAGATGTCCCCCTCGATGATCAAAACCCGTGGTTCTTTCTGCGGCTTGGAATATAAATCGCTCACCGTGGCGTTTGAGGCGCTCTTCTTTTGCATAATACTTAAATCACCGGTGGTCTCTAACACGGCAAGCTGCACGTCCTCCAGTTTAAAGGTACCCCCTTTTCGAAGCATAAGCATGACGTTGTGTACCGTTAAATTCTCCTTCAGTAATGCTTTTTCCCGAAACTTTCCGTTTTCGATTATGATTGTTGGTTTACTCTCAAAAACTCTGCGTAAAAATAAATTTTTTCTGCTTAAAATGCTTTGAACCACAGGGAGGATGCCCCATACGGATACGGCTACGAAACCATTGACGGAACGGATCTCTGGTTCTATTACCATACTGGCTGTGAAGTTACCAATCGTGATTCCAACGATATAGTCAAAGTAGGTGAGCTGCGCCAGCTGTTTTTTTCCCATCAAGCGGGTTAAGAAAAAGAGAAAAAAGAAGCTAATCAATGCCTTAATAAAAAAGACTGAATCAAACATTTTATCTAAAACCCCCAACAACATATTACGCTTATTATTGGACAAAATAGAAAAAATAAACAAAGGAGGTTATTCCGTTATGATGGAGCGGGTCATAAATTCCAAAACAGCTAAAGTTCTATTAACCATTTTCATTATTGCGGGGATCAGTTGGTGGCATTCAGCAGCGGAGACGGCAGACAATCCCCTTTCCCGACAGGCAGACAGGGTGATGGAAAGTATAGATAAAGAGAATTGGGATGAGGCAAAGAGAGAAGTGGTGCAGTTAAGGGAAGAATTTGAACGAAAGCGATGGTTCATGGAACTCTTCGGCCCAACGGAGCATGTGACCGTTACAAGGTACAACCTCATTTCTTTAGTGGAAGCAGTTCATGGTGAAAATAAGACGGAATCGAAGCAGCTACTAGCAAAGGTGAAGGGAAGATTGAATGAGTTTGTAGTGTTCTAAAACCCGGAGCAGGTTGTCCTACAGGGATTGCTGCCTTATAATGATAGAATCGTATGTAATAGGGAGAGGTTATGCGTATGTTAGATTACAAAGTTTTATTTTTGGATATCGATGGCACTGTTTTAAGACCGGACGATACGATTGAAGAGTCAACGAAGGAAGCGATAAGGCAGGTACGGGAAAGGGGACTGGATGTCTTTCTTGCCACAGGTCGTCCCTTGCATGAGATCAGGGAAATCGGTGAGGAATTAAACATTCAATCGTTCATTGGCTATAATGGCGCCTACGCTGTACATAGAGGGGAAGATGTGTTGAGGGAAGCAATGGACAGAGAAACGATCCAATTTTTCCTAGAGCTTATGGAAAAACACAATCATGAAGCTGTTATGTATACCAGTGATAAAAACATATTCACTTCCTTTGAATCTCCGAAGGTGCAAGAATTTATAGAGAAATTCCACCTGAAATATAATGAAGAATTCAGTACAAAGTATATGGATGAAATATTGGGGGTAACGCTCCTTAATTTAGGTAAAGGGGATCCTGAAAAATATGAAGCCGTTGGCGGTCTCCACTTAGCTTCCGTTAATTTGGAGGGCGTAAGGGAGCACGCCTATGATGTTATTCGGGACAAGGTGAATAAAGGATTTGCCGTACAAAAGGTGTTGGATCTTCTTGGACTTGAGAAGGAGAATGCCATTGCCTTTGGCGATGCCATGAATGATAAGGAAATGCTCCAGCTTGTTGGGGAAGGTTTCGCCATGGGAAATGCCCACCCCGAATTATTTGCCTATGCAAACAGAAAAACGACAGACGTAACCAACTCAGGTGTTTATAACGGATTGAAATCTTTGGGGTTAGTTTAAATTTAGGTTTCTTTCTGGAAAGACCAACTGTTGGTTTAAAGGTTTATATAATGTTGCATGGGTTTGTTGCATTTTATAAAAGCTTGGAGGAGTGGAAGGCGGCGACTCCAGCGGGAAAAGCAACGGCTGAAGACCCCGGAGGGTGGGGTTCCCGAGGAGGCTGAAGCGTTGCCCGCGGAAAGCGTCCGCCTGTAGCGTTCCTTATTAATACAGTGATTTCTAGGTTTTCAGAAGGCTATTTTTGCAAGGTTAGCGGGGGGAGTCCCTTGCTGCCTATAATGTGAGGCTGATGTCTCCATCTTCCGTAATTTCCACTGTGGAGTAGCTTTCGAAAGTGTTCGGGTCGGTGATTTCATGTTCTTCCACTTTTGCAAAGCTCTCCATATAATTTTGATACACTTCTGGGTCTTTAATGAGATGATAGTAGTGTACCATCTTTCCTTCAATAATGTCTGTTCCCCTTAGGGAAAACCTGTTCCCGTATTGGTCCTTGAACCATTTTCGAGCTTCCACATGGTTTTGAAAATTTGGCATTTCATCGCTTATATGTGTTATGTCAAAGTTCACAAAATCACTCCTCCTTTATCATCATCTTGAATAGTATGTCACCATTTTTTCCATAAAATCCAACTCGTTAACTTGGTACTAACCACCCACTTTATCCAAATTTATTCTGCATTTAAATTGTAAAAAAGAAAATGCTAAAAGTAGCAAATCTCTCATACATCTTTGTTTTTTGCTAATTACAACGGAAGTTTCCATTGTTTTTAAAGAAGTTTTGAATTTTACCATAGTGGAAGGGAGCGAAAATGATGTTAGGATTTTTAACGTTTCTTTTATTTATAGCACTCGTTGCTGGGATTATTGCTTTAATCAAAGGTAACTTGAAAATCTTTAGAATTCCGAACAGGAAAACAGCGTTAATTGTCATTGCTGCGTCCTTCATCCTAATGCTGGTCTTCGTAGGTATGATGGGTGATCCGGAAGTGGCAGGAGACGAAACCCCTCTAGAAGAGGGAGAATTAGTGGACGAAGAAGAGGAAGAAGAGGAGGAAGAAGAACCTCCTGAAGAGGAACCGGAGGAAGAGGAGGAAGAACCTGAGCCGGAACCTGAGCCCGAACCAGAACCTGAACCAGTTCCGGACCCGATTAGTTATTCTGGAAGTGGAGACGATGTGATTATAATTGAACAGCCGGAAGAAGGACCGGTTGTATTACGAATTAGTGGAAATTCAGAAAGCAGACACTTTGCCGTTACAGGTTTTGACGAAAATGATAACCGAACCAATTTATTCGTTAACACAACAGATCCATATGAAGGAATCACCTTAGACCCAGGCGGCACAACCAGAATGTTAGAAATTAGTGCACAAGGACCTTGGGAAATAGAATCCTTATCCATGCGTTCCTTAAGAGAACTTGAAAGCCCAGGATCCATCGAAGGAACAGGTGATGAAGTAATTCTCGTTTCCGGAAGTACCAGCTTAGCGACGGTAGAAGGAAATGCAGGGGGAAGGCATTTTGCCGTAACGGGATATAATCCTAACCGAAACCTAATGGTGAACACTACGGATCCATATGAAGGAAGAGTTCGAGTAGATAGCAATACCTTTCTAATCGAAATCACCGCTGTGGGAGATTGGTCAATAAATATGGAATAGCGAAAGTCCACTGAAAAAGAGTGATACTTGAGGCCACTGAAAAAGGACGTTTTTCCCTTTTTCAGTGGCCTCTGATACTTATCTTTTTCGGTGGACTTTTTTTTGATGGAGATCAATCGAACATTTTTCAAATTCACACATTTCCGATATAATAGAAATAATAGTTTCGCTTTCCGAAATATTTTTTCGAGCGAAAAATCTATTTTTTTCAAAAAGAAAGGGGAATTTGATGACGAAGACATTAACGCGCGCAGAAGTACCTGTAGAACAAACGTGGAATCTAAACGACTTATTTGAATCGACAGAAGCTTGGAACGAGGAACTAGAGGCGGTACAAAAAGACATCACCACTGTCACGCAATTTAAAGGCTGCCTTGGTGATTCCGCAAAAACCTTGTTAGATTGCCTCTTGGCAAAGGATGCCTTACAGGAGCGAGTGGTCCGTGTCATGACCTATGCACATCTTCAACAATCGGGAGATGGGACAAACCCAGAGTACCAAGGGAATTCCGCACGAGTAGGGTCTCTCATGTCCAACATCTCAGCAAGCACATCCTTTATTGACTCTGAAATTCTAGCCCTTCCAGATGGAACAGTGGAAAAATACACGGAGGAAGAACCGGGCTTAAAGGAATTCAGCAAAACTCTTACAGATTTACTAGAAACGAAACCTCATAAACTATCACCTGACGCAGAGGAAGTGTTAGCTGCTTTCGGTGAAGTTCATGGAGCACCATACATGATTTACGAGCGAAGCCGAACTTCCGACATGAAGTTTTCCAGTTTCACCACGGACGACGGGAAAGAGCATCCATTAACCTTCAATTCCTTCCCGAAATATGAAGGGTCAGCCGATACGGAGCTTCGCCGTAAAGCTTATGACTCCTTTGTGAATACACTCAAGCAGTACAAGAACACTTATGGGGCCACTTACGCTACAGAGGTGAAAAAACAAGTGGTGGAGGCAAAGCTTCGTGGATACGATTCAGCAACGGACATGCTCCTCCATGAACAGCAAGTAACACCAAAAATGTACCACAACCAGCTGGATACAATTCAAAGAGAACTTGCTCCACATATGCGCCGATTGGCTAAGCTTAAGCAGCGCGTGTTAGGCTTGGAAAAAATGTATTTCTGCGACTTGAAGGCGCCATTGGACCCAGAATTTGATCCTCCAGTTACGTATGAAGAAGCATCTAAACATGTGTTGGAGTCTCTGGAGATCATGGGACCAGAATACATTGAAATCATGGAACGTGGATTGGCTGATCGCTGGGTCGACCTGGCAGACAACGTTGGGAAACGCTCAGGGGCATTCTGCTCTAGTCCATATGGCGTTCATCCGTACATTTTAATGACGTGGCACGATTCCATGAGAAATACGTTCACCCTTGCTCACGAGTTAGGCCACGCTGGTCACTTCGCATTAGCAGGCCGCTATCAGCGCATTTCCAACACTCGACCGTCACGTTATTTCATTGAAGCACCATCTACCATGAACGAGATGCTCCTGAGCCAAAAGATTTTAGCCGAGTCCAATGACGAGCGCATGCGCCGCTGGGTCATTCTCCAATCACTAGGGACGTACTACCACAATTTTGTGACCCATGTCTTGGAAGGGGAGCTCCAGCGCCGCGTTTACAACCTTGCCCATGAAGGAACGCCAATCACGGCCAACATCCTTTCTGAGCAAAAAACAGCGCTGTTGTCTGACTTCTGGGGAGACGCCGTGGAAATGGACGAGGGAGCCGGCTTAACATGGATGCGCCAGCCACACTACTACATGGGCCTCTACCCATACACCTATTCCGCAGGTCTCACGGCATCAACAGCAGCAGCGCAAAAGTTTAAAGAAGAAGGCCAACCAGCCGTCGACCGCTGGCTATCCGCCCTAAAAGCAGGAGGCACCTTGAAGCCAATGGAACTCATGCAGCTCGCCGGCGTAGACATGTCCACCCCAGAACCAATCAAAAAAGCAGTAGAATACGTAGGCTTACTAGTCGACGAACTAGAAAAGAGCTTTTCTGTGAAAAACTAAGTTTATTAAATTCCAAAAAGGTACTTGCTCCTAAATGGGGGGCAAGTACCTTTCTTTATCTTGTTTATTTTGCAGTCTTACTTGTTACCTCAGTAACCACTTGGGCAAGGTCATCGTTCCCGAATAAAGACAAAACCCCAAGAAGTGTTTCATCTGAAATTTCCCCAGCTTCCTCTTTCGGAACCGTCAAATCCATCATTTGCTGCAGAGCCGGGTTGCTCCGTTGATTCGGGTAAGCGCGGACGTACAATTCCACCGGATCCAAGTCATGATTCACACACCACTGGGCAAAAACAAGAATCATCATCTCCTCATCCTGTTTATAGCTGCTAATTATTTTGTCCTCTAATTCCTTCTTATCCACCAGTAAATCTCCCCTAAAAAAAGTGTTAGAGCGATTATACCATAATCGTTTTCATAGTAGCCTACGGATTCGGACAAAATATTCTGCTTCACGAATCATAAGAGTGTTTTGAAACGCGAACATGGTAAGAAGTTCCACCTTCGCGTGTCAAAGAGAGCAATTGAAACGCGAACATGCTAAGCAGCTCCGACTTCGCGCTTCAAAGGTCTAGAACTGTGGAAAACGTGGAGCCTGTGGAACAATAAAGGAGAGATCTCTGCTGGTCACAAGGCAGTGGCATGGATGCTGCTGCAGTGACCAACTTTTTTCCATAATACTGCGCATGGAGTCTCGATAATTGCACATGTTAATATAGTGACATTAATTTCTTAATTATGGTAAATTAAAAGGTACTAAATATAAAGAAAGCTCATAGAAGAAGGTGCTTGCTATGGAGATAGAAGGGATTCTATTAGGTAACCCGGAAATTTATTTTCGGATCTTTTTCAGTGCCTGTATTGGGTTTATTATTGGAATGGAGCGGGGGGCGAAGAACAAACCTGCTGGGATTAAAACGTATATGGTTGTGTCCACAGCCTGTACGTTAATTACCTTGATTTCTATTTATAGTGTGGAATTGTACGGAAGTGTGAGTGGGGAAACGGTGATGGATCCGATGCGTCTTGCGGCTCAGATTGTTACGGGGCTGGGATTCTTAGGAGCTGGACTCATTTTAAAAGAGGGTCTTCATGTGAAGGGATTGACTTCTGCGGCGATGATTTTATTCGCTGGTGGAGTTGGTATCGGTGTGGGCGCTGGTTTTTATGGGCTTGTGGTGTTCTCCGTGGCTATCGTTATGCTCCTTTCAAAGGTAGGAAATTATGTGGAAACAAGGCATCTTGTTCCGAAGCAGAAGGATGAAGAGCACTAGAGGAAATGGGAAATGGAGTGTTTAAACTCGATGAATAAACAGAACTTTTTAAAGGAATTGAAAGAAATCGCGGCTATACAGGGAACGCCGGGCCAGGAAATGGCTGTGGTGGAGGCCTTAGTGGAGCGGTTAAAGCCAGTTGCAGACAAGGTAGAAGTGGATCATATGGGAAATATTTTTGCTTATCTAGAAGGAAACCGACCTGGACCTACAATGATGGTATCGGCACATTCCGATGAAATAGGCTGTGTCGTTCGGGATATTGACGATAGGGGATTCCTTCGCATCGAGCGAACGGGAGGCATGATTGAGTCTCTCCTTGTTGGCAGAAAGGTGAATGTGAACGGACATTTCGGTGTTGTGGGTGTGAAGGCAGGGCATTTGCAATCACCGGAGGAACGGAAGCGCATCCCTTCCATTCATGAGCTGTATGTGGATGTGGGGGCCACATCCAAAGGGGAAGTGGAGGAAATGGGGATTGAGATTGGCTCCCCGATTACGTACATAAGTGAAATCGAACAGTTTACCAATGAAAATTTGATTTGCGGTAAAGCCATCGACAATCGCTCCTGCTGTGTCTTGTTACTAGAGTTATTTCGTGACCTTAATGACGAGAAAGACTTTGCTGGCACCCTTGTGGGGGTTATTGCGGTCCAAGAGGAGGTTGGTCTTCGCGGGGCAAAGGTGGCAACCTATAAGGTGAACCCTGATTTTGCCATCGTCCTGGATACAATCCCTTGTGCCGACACTCCGGACAGCTTGAATAGCGGCTATCCCATTGGCATTGGAAGGGGGCCTGTATTTCCTGCATTAGGTGGGGGCGCCGTTCGGGGTAACATTATGTCACCTCAGGTGAAAAATTTGTTTGTCACGTATGCAAAGGAATTGGACATCCCTTATCAGCTGGCAGTGATGACCGGTGCCGTGACGGATGTGGCTGCAGTTCACCTTGAACGGGAAGGTGTGCTAGCTGGCGCAGTAACTTTCGCCCGACGTTACTCCCACTCACCTGTGGAAGTGGCCCACTTAAGAGATTTCCAACATGGCTATTCTTTGTTGAAAAAAATTATTACAGACGCTGAAAACTGGGGCGACTTGGGGTTTATTTAGTAGGTTATATTAGAGGTAGCAGTCCAACTAGTCTGCTACCTATTTTATTCGTATTAGTTGCATTGTTAACTAAAGTAAAGTAACTTTATATATGTAAGTTATTGTGGAGGGAATTTAGTTAATGATATAGGAGAAGAGTGAAGGTGTAATCTGATTGGAGGTAGTTTGTAAATGAAAGAATTAAAGGGTATACACCATGTGACGGCCATTACGAGTAGTGCGGAGAAGAACTATGAGTTTTTCACGTATGTTCTTGGAATGCGTCTTGTGAAAAAAACAGTGAATCAGGATGATATTCAGACGTACCACCTATTTTTTGCCGATGATGAAGGAAATCCAGGGACGGATATGACCTTCTTTGATTTTCCTGGAATTCCGAAGGGGGAACACGGGACAAATGAAATTTCTAAAACGTCCTTCCGGGTACCGTCCGATGCAGCCATCGATTATTGGGTGAAGCGATTTGACCGCCTCGGGGTGAACCATACGGGGGGGAAGGAACAATTTGGAAAGAAAACCTTGTCCTTTGTGGATTTCGATGACCAGCAGTATCAGCTCATTTCCGACGAAGGGAATGTTGGTGTAGCATCTGGAACGCCGTGGAAAAAAGGCCCTATTCCATTAGAATATGCAATCACGGGGCTCGGACCGTTGTTTGTAAGGACAGCACATTTTGATTATTTTAAAGAAATGATGGAAAAAGTCCTGTTGTTTAAAGAAGTTGACAAAGAGGGCTCCCTCCACTTGTTTGAAGTAGGGGAAGGGGGAAATGGCGCTCAGGTTATCGTGGAGCCTAATACCGTTTTACCTTCCGCACGGCAAGGTTTTGGCACCGTTCACCATGCGGCGTTCCGTCTCGATGACCGGAAACATTTAGATGCGTGGGATGAACGCTTACGAAGCTTCGGCCTGCAAACATCCGGTTTCGTGGACCGCTATTTCTTTAAGTCGTTGTATTCCCGAGTGGCCCCGCAAATCTTATTCGAATTTGCCACGGATGGTCCAGGGTTCATGGGGGATGAGCCGTATGAAACCCTTGGGGAAAAATTATCACTGCCTCCATTTTTAGAACCGAAACGGGAGCAAATTGAGAAAATGGTCCGCCATATTGATACAGTCAGAAGTACAAAGGAATTTACAAAGGAATAGCTGTAGTTTTTAAGGGGAACAGGATGAAAAGGTTAGGGAAGAAACCTTTTTAACCTGTTTTCCTCTTTTTTTATGGAAACATTAGCTGTTTTTTTGCGAAATAGGGGTTTATGGTTTCCAGCGAAATGGATAATCTATCGAAATGGGTCAATAATCTATCGAATAGGGACTGTAATCTATCGAAATCAACCAATAATCTATCGAACTAGAATAATTCTAATCTGAGCAGCGGATTTACAAATTTATCGAATTCCTCCAATAATTTATCGAACGATAACTATTCTTATTGAACAACAATTCCGGTCCCCGAACCGCATTAATAACACCTCCATAGGGTAATCTTCCATTACGTGAATTTTCTGGAAAAAACTGTTGATAATTTTCAGACAATTGATTATGATATCATCAGATGACCTTACTAATGAACGAGTAAATGTCAACTATATAAAGGCAAAAGGGGGAACTGCCGCACAATACAATCGAACAATCAAGCTGTAGCAATCGCAACCCTATTTTTACCGTAAGTTAATCAAGTCTTGGGGGAAGTTCTTGCAATTATAATATGTAATTGGAGGGGTTATGTATGGGGTTAGGTATGTTGTCATTTTTGGCATTAACACCGATTATTGTTGTATTTATCTTTTTAGTTATCTTGAATTGGCCAGCTAAAAGAGCGATGCCACTGGCGTTAGTTGTTACTGTTTTGTTAGCTTTGTTCGTTTGGGGTACGGAAATGGCGAAGGTAGGGGGAGCCATTGTTCATGGAATTGTAAGCGCTTTAAATATCTTGTTTATTGTGTTTGGAGCCATACTTTTACTTAATACTTTGAAAGAAAGCGGTGCCTTACAAACGATACGCCGTGGATTCACGGACATTTCTCCGGACCGTCGTGTACAGGCGATCATTATCGCTTGGTTATTCGGATCCTTTATTGAAGGGGCAGCGGGATTCGGTACACCAGCGGCAATTGCTGCACCATTATTGGTGGCCATCGGCTTCCCGGCGATGGCAGCGGTAGTGGTTGCCCTTATCATTCAAAGTACACCTGTTTCCTTTGGAGCCATCGGAACACCAATTCTTGTTGGGGTAAACAACGGAATTGGTGGTCAGGAAAACGTTATGGCAGCTCTCGGAAGCCAGCCATTAAGTGAGTATATAAACTTTATTGGTGCTCAAGTAGCAATGATTCATGGGTTAGTCGGTGTCCTTGTACCATTGTTAATGGCAGGAATTCTCACTCGTTTCTTTGGTAAATCTCGTTCTTTTGCTGAGGGCTTTAAAGTGTGGAAGTTTGCCCTATTTGCAGCGGCAGCGTTTATTATACCGGCAAATATTGTGGCGAATCTCCTAGGACCAGAATTCCCATCCCTGTTAGGAGCCCTTATTGGATTAGTCATTGTGGTTCCAGCTGCAAAGGCAGGTTGGTTCCAACCTAAGGCAGAAGACCGATTTGATTTTGAAGAGCGCAGCAAGTGGGAGCCAGAGTGGATTGGAACTTTGCAGGATGCTTCTAAAGCAGAAATTACTGGCAAGTCCATGAACATGGTTGTTGCTTGGTTCCCTTACATTTTAGTTGCCGTTTTACTCGTTTTAACACGTACTTGGGATTGGTTGAAGGGAATATTAACCAATTCCAATGTTACCTTAGCCTGGAATGACATTTTTGGTTCCGGCATAAATACATCTTCTCAACCGTTCTATTTACCTGGGTTCATTTTCATTATTGTTTCCCTCGCCACTTATTTTGTTCATAAAATGGGCAGCAACGGAAATAGCGGGGGATACGCCAGAGCTTGGAAGGAATCCTTTGGAACATTAGTCGGGGCAGCCTCGGCATTATTATTTGCTGTTCCAATGGTTCAGGTGTTCATCAACTCAGCTTCAGACCAATATGCTAGTATGCCACTTATCTTGGCAGATGCCACGTCTAACCTAGCAGGGGAATTCTGGCCCTTATTTGCTCCAATTATCGGTGCACTGGGTGCCTTTATCGCAGGTAGTAATACAGTAAGTAATATGATGTTCTCTCTATTCCAATTCAGTACTGCCGAAGGGATCGGATTAGATGCTGCAGGTGCCGGTATCATCGTTTCTTTACAAGCAGTTGGTGGAGCAGCGGGGAATATGATTACAGTGCATAACGTCGTTGCGGCAGCGGCAACCGTTGGCTTGCTAGGAAAAGAAGGTCTTGTTATTCGAAAAACCATTATACCGATGGTCTACTATGTGGGTGCTGCGGGCTTACTAGGTATGGCCCTTGTCGCCGGAAGCTTTAATTTCTGGTACATTGCGTGGATCGTTTTTGCAGCAGCGTTCTTAGCTGTTATCTATAAAAATAAGCAAAAAACACCACTGGATCAACAGAAAAAGAAATCTGCAGTATAAATAACTACGGAGAAGGAAGGCATCGCATCAGCCTTCCTTCTATCCTTATTAAAGGTTAGTTATACATTTATATCCCTTAGATAGCAGGTGAAATTAACAGTGGAAATGATACGTCGTCAAAAAATTTATGAAATTGTAGCCAATAAAATAAAAGAGAAGATCAAGAACGGAGAATTGAAACCAGGAGATAAACTAGAAACGGTGGAGCAAATGGCAAAAAGCTATGGTGTAGGCCGTTCCGCCATTCGAGAAGCACTAACCACCCTAAGAGGTATGGGCTTAATAGAAATGAAGCAAGGAGAGGGAACATTTGTAAAAGAATATGATTACTCCCACTTTATTCCTTCAAAAGACTCTTTACTATTATTAGACAAGAAGGAATTAAGAGATTTATTTGAGGTCCGAAAAATTTTAGAAACAAGTACTGCATTTATTGCTGCCCAAAATCGTAACAAAGATGACTTAACTCTAATAAAAAACGCATTAGATAAAATGACCACAGCAGTAGATAATGAAGAACAGGTGGAGCGGGCAGATGTGGAGTTTCATTTAGCAATTGCAGAAGCAACACACAATAGTTTTTTAATCGAATTGATGCATCATATTTCCGATGCTCTTTTTAGCACAATGAGAGAAAGTCGGAGATTCTGGCAGAGTTCTGAAAAATTAACTTTACAAAGACTATACCTAGAACACGAAAGTATCTATCATGCTATTGTGGATCAAAACTCGGAATTAGCCAAAGAGATCATGCAGTCTCACCTTGAAAAAGTGAAAGGTGGACTCCATTCTATGGAAAAAGATGAGCAATAAAGAGGGGAACAGGCAGAAAAGGGTTAATCAAAATGCTTGTTTGCCTTTTTTGTTTAAAAAATATCAACCCCTCTTTGTCAGTAAATCTAACATACTATTTTTAATTATAAGAATTTTTCAAAAGACAAACGTGTTCAAATGTGTTAATATACTTAATATCGGAAATATTAAGGAAACATTCCTTAATTAAGGAAAGGGACCCTTATTCTATATTCAACGAAAGTAACATGGTCATTAAATGAAGGATCCCGTTCCTTAATCCAAAAAAATCGAAGGAAGGTGTTTTAATGTCACAGCCACAATTAAACCCTGAAACAGGAGAGAAGAAAGGTTTGTTCATGCGCTTTTTAGATACCGTTGAACGAATCGGTAACAAACTGCCTCATCCATTTATGTTATTTGTGTATTTAGCTGCCTTTGTTATGGTCCTTTCCATGATTGTGAGCAGTTTCGGTGTAACCGTTGTTCACCCAGGAACACAGGAAGAAATGGCAATTAAAAGCTTACTTACAGGAGAAGGACTCAATTACATCATTAGCTCTATGCTCAGTAACTTTACTGGCTTTGCTCCACTAGGACTAGTTCTTGTAATGATGTTAGGGATTGGTCTTGCTCAAAAGGTTGGCTTAATACAAACTTTTATGAGGAAGGCGATTATTAATGCTCCTCCAAAACTGGTTACATATGCGGTGCTTTTTGCAGGGGTTATTGGTAACCTTGCATCAGACGCTGCATTAATTATTGTACCGCCTCTTGCGGCTATGGTGTTTTACGGTTTAGGAAGACATCCTCTTGCTGGTCTTGCAGCTGGATTTGCTGGTGCAGGTGCTGGTTTTACAGCAAATATATTTATCGCTGGTACGGATGCCCTTTTATCGGGAATTTCTACAGAGGTTGCCCAGACGGTTCAAGAAGGATTTGTAGTCACCCCAGTTGACAACTGGTTCTTCATGATTTTTTCCGTATTAATGCTTATGTTTGTTGGTGCATTTGTAACGGAAAAAATAATTGAGCCGAAGCTTGGCAAATATGAAGGAAATGCAGAAAAGCGTTTAGAGGAAATTACTCAAACGGAAAACCGCGGACTTCGCAATGCTATGTTTGCTGGTCTTGTGTATATCGGATTAGTTGCCTTAGTTGTTCTGCCATCAGATGCTCCACTTAGAGGCCCAGACGGTGGGTTAGTTCCTTCTCCGTTTTTAAGTGGAATTATTCCGATTATTCTATTCTTCTTTATTACTGTTGCAGTTGCTTACGGGCTTACTGTTGGAAAAATCAAAGGTACTGCAGATATTCCTAATTACATGTCCGAGGCGATGAAGGATATGTCTGGCTATATCGTGTTAATTTTTGCTGCATCCCAGTTCATTGCTTATTTTAACTGGAGTAACCTAGGGATCTGGGTTGCCGTAAACGGGGCGGAGTTTTTACAAAATGCTAATTTAACGGGTGTATTTGTTATCGTTGGATTTACTCTTTTAACAGCGATTATCAACTTGTTTATCTTTAGTGGTTCAGCACAGTGGGCGTTAATGGCCCCGATCTTTATTCCAATGTTTATGATCTTAGATTACAACCCTGCCTACGTGCAGCTAGCATACCGAATCGGGGATTCTGCCACTAACATTATCACACCGTTGAATCCGTATATGCTCGTTGTCCTTGCCTTTATGCGCGAATACGACAAAAAAGCTGGCTTCGGTACATTGTTTGCCATCATGCTTCCATATGCCCTATTCTTCCTAGCGTTCTGGATTGTCATCTTCGTAGTATGGACATTCACTGGAATTCCAATTGGACCAGGAGTGGAAATGAAGCTTAACTAGTAAAGTTTTCAAAGTATACTATATTTTTCACAATTTATTAGTATAGTAATGTAAGTCCACTAATTTTATAGATAAAAAACAGGTAGAAAAGGGAGAATGTCTTTTGGCTTCTCCTTTTCACCATTTCACCTTAATATGGAAAATAACTTCCCTATTACCGCACGAAAACGATACAAGAACAGGGAATTTATAATAAATTTTTTTATTGGAGTTGACAGTAATGAAACCATCAGTGCAAGGTTTTGGAGAAAAAATATTTGAAGAAGTTTTAGCTTTAAGACGTCATTTTCATCAGTATCCAGAGCTGAGCGGAGAAGAGTTTGAAACAGCAAATAAGGTCAAGGAGACCCTCGAAGCATACGGTATTCCATACACGGACGGATATGCAAAAACAGGTGTCCTTGGTGTTATTGAAGGGGGGAAACCTGGGAAAACAGTAGCACTCAGAGCAGATATGGATGCACTGCCAATAGAAGAGCAAAATGATCATCCGTATGTATCAAAAGTAAAAGGGAAAATGCATGCGTGTGGACACGATGCCCATACCGCCATGCTCCTTGGGGCTGGTAAACTACTGAACGATAGGAAAGAAGATCTTCCAGGAAAAGTCCTTCTCGTATTTCAGCCTTCTGAGGAATTTACCCCAAGGGGAGGGGCGGAGCCAATGATGGAAGATGGTGTTTTCCGTGAACACGAACCGGACGCTATTTTTGCCCAGCATGTGTGGCCTGACTTGCCTGTTGGACAAATTGGCACCATGGGGGGCTCTATGATGGGGGCATCCGATCGATTTAAGGTCATCATTGAAGGGGCAGGAGGCCATGCGAGCATGCCCCATCAAACAGTGGATGCCATCATCGTAGCCAATTCCGTCATCTCCAGCTTGCAGACAATCGTTAGTAGAAACGTGAACCCGATTCACTCTGCTGTTTTGACCATTGGGAAAATAGAGGGTGGCAGTCGTTACAACGTCATTGCAGACAAGGTAGTTTTGGAAGGGACGATCCGTACGTACACACAAGAAACGAAAAATGTGGTGAAGGAGCGCTTCCACGACATCGTATACGGAGTTTCGAAGACAATGGGGGCCCATGCTACGATTCAATATTTTGATGGCTACCCTGCCACCGTAAATACTCCCCATTGGGCAGAGCATGTGAAAAAAACGGCTCGACAGCTTTACGGAGATAAGGCAGCCCCTGACGTTGAACCATGCTTAGGAGGGGAGGATTTCAGTCGATTCCTCTTAAAATATCCAGGTGCTTATTTTTGGTTAGGAACGGCTGTTCCAGGAGTGGAAAAACAAAACCCCCTCCATGATCCTAAGTTTAAGATGGATCCGAAGGCCCTTTCTTATGGAACAGAGTTAATGGCTCAGGTAGCTATCGATGCCCTATTTGAACTGAAGGACAAGAAAATTACGGTTAACCTTAGGGCGGAATAGCTTTTTAAGTAACTTTATAGGAGGACAGTCTTGTGAGTATAGATGAAAAGAAATTATCTGATTTTTTTACGAATCTAGATGAATGGCTGGTGAAAACGAGAAGAAAGCTGCATCAGTACCCTGAGGTAGGCTGGACAGAATATTTTACAACCTATCTAATTGTTGAATCTTTAAAGGAGATAGATGAGGATTTCACCTTATATATTGGAAAGGACGCTCTCGTTTCGGAAGAAAGAATGGGAGTTCCCTCTAATGAGGTTTTAACAAAGGCAGAAGAACGGGCCCGCTCCTTAGGAGTACCGGAGAAGCTTATGGAAAAAATGGAGGGAGGCCATACGGGAGTAGTGGCTCAGCTAGATACGGGAAAGCCTGGTCCACATGTGGCCTTTCGCTTTGATATCGATGCTCTTCCCATTTTAGAATCAGAGGCTGATTCCCACGGACCAACCGCTAAAGCATTTCGTTCATGCAACGAGGGAGAGATGCATGCTTGTGCTCACGATGGCCACGCAACAATAGGACTTGGATTAGCAAGATTCATTTCGGAAGTGAAAGACCAGTTATCAGGGAAGATAACACTGTTGTTCCAGCCGGCAGAAGAAGGGAGCAGGGGAGCCCTATCCATGGTAGAAAAAGGCTGGCTTGATGAGATTGACTATTTCATGTCGGGGCATATCGGTGTAAAGCCTATGGAAATTGGGTATGTAGCGGCAACATGTGCAGGATTCTTAGCTACCACGAAAATTAATGCAAGTTTTTCAGGCAAATCGGCACATGCTGGAATTGCTCCTCAGGAAGGAAAGAATGCCCTTCTTGCTGCAGCGTCAGCAACCGTTCATCTTCATGGAATCACTCGCCACTCTAGTGGTGGAACGAGAATAAATGTTGGAAAAATAGAAGCTGGAAGGGGAAGAAATATCATTGCTGATAGAGGTTACTTAGAACTAGAAACTCGCGGAGATACAACGGAATTAAATCAGTTTATGGTAGAGGAAGGGAAACGAATCCTTAATTCAACAGCCTCCCTCTTTAATGTAGATGTAAAGGTAGACATCGTTGGAGAAGGGATTGGAGCAGACTGTGATTCGTACTGGATCGAAAAAGTAAAGGATGTTTGTAAAAACAAAGGGGGAATAACCCATGTTATTCCAGAAGTAAGGATCAATGGCTCTGAGGATGCTACGTACATGATAAGAAGAGTTCAACAAAATGGCGGAAAAGCAACGTACATGATCTTCGGAACTCCGTTGGCTGCGGGTCATCACCATCCACAGTTTGATTATGATGAACGGGTGCTGACAGTTGGAGTAGAGACGTTTGGAAGGATGCTTTTAAACTTGCAAGAGGGGGAATGATGATGAAGAGCTGGCTGGATAATAATTTAAAGGCGTTAAACCTCGTTGATACGATGGAGCAGGAGGAAGGCTTTACTAGACTTGGCTATAGTGAAGAAGAACTGCAATCTATGAGAGTGTTTAAAGAGCTCAGTGAAGAGCTTGGATTGTATGTAAGAAAGGATGAAGCAGGAAATTTAATTGCCCGCTGGGAAGGGAAGAAGGACCTTCCTGCAGTAACGTTAGGCTCCCATGTGGATACGGTGAAGCACGGGGGTGGCTATGATGGAGTAGCGGGAGTCCTATGTGCTCTTGGTGCCATTAAAGCTTTAAAGGAAGAAGCCTTTCTACCACATCATCCTGTAGAAGTGATTTGCTTTGCTTCCGAGGAATCTTCCCGTTTTGGTGTATCCACAATTGGAAGTAAGTCAATGGCAGGTATAATAAAGGTAGATGAATTAGCAGACGTTTCTGATGACACGGGAGTAACGGTAAAGGAAGCAGTAAATAGTACTGGCTTGAATTGGGAAAGGATTCATGAGGCAGAACGTGACGAAAGGGAAATAAAAAGTTTTGTAGAATTACATATTGAGCAAGGTGTAGTTATTGAAAATGCCGGTGCTCAATTTGGTGTCGTATCTGCTGTTGCTTGTCCCGTTCGTCTGAAGGTGAAGGTTACAGGAAAAATGGGTCACACGGGGACAACCCCAATGGGAAGGCGACAGGATGCCTTTGTCGCTACAGCACCACTCATTACATACGTCTCTGAAGAAGCGGAAAAGCTTTCTCAGGAGTCGGAGCATGCTATTGTGGCGACAGCTAGTACCATCAATCTATTGCCAAATGTCATGACTGTTATTCCGGGAACAGTGGAGTTGGGCATTGACATTCGCAGTGTAGATGACTCATTAAAAGCTAAACTGGCATCAGCCATTAAAGAGAAATGCAAGGAGCTAAAAGAAAAGTATCATGTTCAAATGGAGGTTCAAATCCTCGTGAATAATCCTTCTGTAAAACTAGACCTTAACCTTATGGACAATTTGAAAAAAATGGGTGAGGAACTAGGCTATAAGGGACACGAGATGATCAGCGGGGCAGGTCACGATGTCATGAATATGGCGAAAAAGTGGCCTTCAGGCTTAATCTTTATTCCGTGTAAGGATGGCTTAAGCCACCATCCAAAGGAACATGCCTCCCTGGAAGATTTAGAAATGGGTGTCCACTTACTCACGGCCTATATAAAAAGAGAGTCGGCAGAGCTGGACTAATTGGAGAAGGCCTATTCCGTAATTTTTTAAAGAAGGTGATTTAGGATGAAAGTGAAAATTGGGGTCGTGGGACCACAGGATTCTGTTGATAGAATTGTAGGAGTTGCCAATAGTTTTTCTGAATATAAGGATCTCGAAATCGTTTCTTTTCCTTACGCTCATACAAAGGAAGCCGTTACCATTGTAAAGGAAAATCGCGATCAGGTAGACCAGTGGTTTTTCTCTGGGCAGGCACCTTATTTCTATGCAAAGTCAAAGGGATTAACGGAGGAAGTGGAGATCAGCTATCCACCTTTATATGGATCAAGTCTTTTAGGTTCGCTCCTAGAGATGACATTAAAGGAGGAACAATCTTTTAGGGAAATTAGTTTGGACACAATCACAGCAGAAGAGGTAGCTTTTATTAGTAAAGCCCACGACCTCGAAGCATTTTCCTTTCAAACCTATTCTTATACAGAATACCGGGAGTCCGATAAAATTGTCAGGTTTCATCAAGAGCTAAATGAATCTGGTCAATGTGAAGTGGCATTAACGTGCTTAAAGGAAGTGTATGAACGATTACAAGATTTAGGGATTCCTTGCTATCGAATTATTCCTTCACAGCTTGCCATAAAGCTCGTTCTTCGCTATATGAAAGAGAGGGGCGAGTCCTCTAAGTACCGTCAATCCCAGATTGCAATAGTAGGGATCGAGGTAATTCACTCCGAGAACAGTGAAGAAGGGCAATATTACTCATATGAGCTGAAAAGGGATATATTAGATTTAAAGCATATGCTTTTAGATGAAGCAGAGGATTTGCAGGGATCCTTTGTGCAAATTGGGGATGGCTTGTATTTCATTTATACAACGAGGGGAGAAATCGAATCGGATCTTAATGACAAAACAATTTTTTCCCAACTGTCCATGATCCGCACGAAAAGCAAGATTAAAGTAAGGATCGGTATTGGCTATGGAATCACTGCCGTCGATGCAGAGCAAAATGTTCGCCTCGCTTTACAATATGCCCGGAAAGAAAAGGATACTGTTCTAGTTAGTGTTAACGAAAAGCGAGAAGTACAGCAGTTTTCCGAAAAAGAAGTAGGCACTTCCATTGAATTTAAAACAAGAAACTGGGGAGAAGAATGGGAAAAAAAGTTCAAAGACGCAAATATTAGTCAGTCCATTGTGAACAAACTGCACGCCCTCTCTTTCCACTATAAAAAAGATGTGGTCACCGTTAAAGATGTGGCCAAATGGCTGAAGGGAACAGAAAGAAATGCTCGCCGAATCCTTGGAGAAATGGAGCGGCTAGGACTAGCAAAAGTTAGTGGAATGGAACAATCAGGTTACGCCGGGCGCCCCAGCAAGGTTTATCAGTTCCTATTTTAATAGAGGGTGATTCTAAAAGAATACAAAAGTATTAAAATGACAGCAAACTTCGCGCTGCGCGATTCAAGGGAAAGTGCACCCTCGAGCTCTGAGTTATTGCGGCGGAAGCTTATACGCGGTATTGAACGAAAAAACGTTTCAATCAAGCCTCGAAACTTGATTGAAACGTTTTTTCTAATAAGTGTTGTTATAATAGTCTGGAAACATGCCTGAGCCTTGTCCGTATGGGTATCCGTGCTGCCAGTCCGTTTGATAATGCGTGTGCTTTGGCTGGGCCTTTGTTGTGGGTTGGGCTTTCGAAGTAGTTTGCTTGCCTAATTGCGATGGTGCTTCGGGATATTGATCTTGAGAAGGGGCTTGTTGATACGGGTAAGGATGGTGCGCCATATGCATCTGTCCAAATGGTGCTGCAGGGGGATGCCAAGCGTAGGCAGGCTTATAACCGAACCCATAAGGCCATGCTGCTTGATAGGGATTTGCATACATGTACATATAATCACCTTTTCTTAGAGATATAATAGTTTATTACTCCGTGTCCAAATATGAGCTTATCCCTATCTAATTTAGGCAATAACACAAGAAGGTGGCTCAAAAGGTTAAAAAAAGCAACTGCGGAATTAGAGTGCCTGAAGTGTAAATCAACTTCCAAATTTTGTACATTCAAAAATAGTTTTCATTTAACGTGATATTTCTAAAAACATGGGAGTTTGAGCCACCCCAGAATCATTTTGTAACCTTGCTAGCAACCTTCTTCACACAATTCCTTATAATTGCATTTTAAACACTTCTTTGTGTATTCTGTTTTGCTGAAAAACTCCAAGTCGATCGGTTCATTCGTATCCTCATCCAAGACGTATTTGCCCATTTCCGTAAGGCTCATTTCCATCCGCTGCAGGACATGCTGTAAATCGATTTCTTTTAAGTAATATTGCTGGCAATTTCCAGTTAACAAATATTCATTGCGGATCTCGATTTTTTCCAAAGGGACTTTATACTTCTCTTTCAAGTAAAGAGCATAGAGGGCTAGTTGATTTCGGTCCTCCATCGTTTCCTTCCCCGTTTTCCAGTCCACGATGATCCACTTGTCTTCCTTCAGGTCCTTATATAAAAAGTCAATAACCACGAACACTTTAACACCAAACAAAGTCAAGGTTCGGAACTCCTCAGACTGAACAAATTGCATCTCTTTTTTTGATGTAATATCCGTAAAGCTTTTACTGGCAAGGAAATTTTTAACACAAACGGCAAGGCGGTCTTCCATTTCCTTTATATCAGCTTCCTCCAGCTCCCCATAATAATAAATTTCATGGAGCATCTTGTAGTATTTCGGTCGCTGAGTCCATTCTTCCTGGTGCCTGGTTGAATCGATAAAAGCGGTATTCAAGCTCTTGCGGATAAATGAAACCAATTCTTCCTCCGCAGGTATAAAGGCAGACTGCTGGTAGTCTTTAATTACCTTTTCGATAATGGAGTGAAGCACTTCCCCAAATAAAATAGGCAGGTTCGTGATTTTTTTCAAGCGGTAGGTTTGCTTTGCTAAATCAGGGGAATCATTGAACCATCCGCTATGGGAAAAATAATAGTGGAACCCGTACTTACGGGAACAATCCATCAATGTTTTGTGCCGGGAAAGGGACCAGGAGAATTCCGGATAAAGTTTTCGCTGAAGCATAGGCTCGCCCCCTAAAAAGTTGTTAGTTTGATTATACAGGAAATATCCAGCTAGATTCGTTTTCAATTTTTCAAACTTCTTTCTTTTGAAAAATATAGTGGAAAAGTTAATAACTTTTTCTTTTAAAAAACGGGTTGCGCCATTATTGGGGTTTGTTGGGCGAAAATGGGGGTTGATTGCGCGAATAAGTGGGGTTATTGCGCCTAAATCCACCATGATTGCGCCTGAATTTCAATTAAAACCCTCATAATGTAAAAAAGTCCATTTAACAAAATGACTGCACTGCTCTAAATGAGAAATTTTGGACCTTTTTTTATGGGATAAAAAACGTAGGCTAACCTATAATAATCAGGTCTACCTCTAAGGTAGCTTAAATTGGAGGTGCATTGCCATCGATGGAATGTTCTTCTTCCTTATATTTGTACTGGTTGCTGGTATAGCTGGTTTATTATTTGCTGTAACAAGGAATAACCAGCCTGAGCCTGCACCTGCGTATGTAACAGAAAACGACCCTTCACTAACGAGATCAAGACAATACCGGGAGGAATTCGCCATGGACAGAGATTTAGAAGAACTTTACGAAGAGGGAAAAGCAGAAGCAGAAGAAGCGCAAATGGAGAGAATAGCTGCGAAAGTTGATGAAGAAATTGGTGAGGAGTTATCTCCTTTAAGAAGCCAGCTTCAAAACATGCAAGATGCATTAAATCAACTACAATCATCTAGTCAACAAGCTTCATCCATGAATAATTCAATGGGACAAATGGGGCAAAACCAGCAGCAATCTCAAGAGCTTCTTCAGCAAATGCAGCAGTTTAGCTCTCAAGCTCAGCAGCAACAGCAAAAAACCTTCCAACAGCTGCAGCAATCGATCCATCAAGCGGCACAAATGCTTGGCAATGTAGAGCAATCCTTACAACAGGTTAATATGTTAAATCAAATTGCTCAACAAATCGACCAAACACAGCAACAATTACAACAGCAGCAACAACAAATGCAAGGTCAGGGACAAAACCAGAATCAATATCAGCAAGGGCAACAAGGTCAAAACCAGTACAATCAAGGACAAAATCAACAAGGACAAGGATCAGGATTAGCGCAGCAAGGACATTAATCCGTAATCTGTCATTGGAATGACCAAACAGAGCAGGTGCCTTAATGGTACCTGCTCTGTTTCTTTGAAGACTCACATGTTAATAAATGACAACCTGATTCGTATTTTCAGGGTAAACCTCCATGCAATAGTAATTTTGCATCATGGAGTATGAAAAGTGCCGGCAATGGCTCCGCTCGCCGCGCGGTTGCTCCTGCGGTTACTCGTCGCAAAAAAGATAGCTATGAAACCCCCACTCCTTACTATCTTTGTAAAGATTGCGGCGGCTTTGCTCATTGCTTCGGTGGCACAAAAGATAAAGTGCGATCTTTTGTGGCACCTATTTTCACGGTAGGACCCTTTGAAATGATGCGCATCTTTATTAATGTCCATTATTAATTTATGATGTTATTATAAATACTGTTAATTATTACAACTATTTTACTGGTAAGATGGAATTATCTTTAAATTCTTAAGCAAGTAACACTACGTTGAAAGGGGTTTCAGATGTGAAAAAGTTACTACTTGTATATGCCCTTCTTATAGGTACTTTTATGATATATGTGTATTTTGAACATTTTAAGGAACCAGCAGCTAGTCCCTGGGATGTGCAAGGTCTTCGGGGGGAGATGAACGAAACATACGTCATGGTTACGTTTCAGTCTGGAATGGAATATTGGAGGAGCAGCTTAAAGGGGTTTGAAGATGCTGCACAAGCTTTAAATGTTTCTGTTGAATATCGAGGAGCGACTCAATATGATATTCAGGAGCAAATAACGGTTTTAGAGCAAGTAATTGCAAGAAAACCGGCAGGTATTGCCCTTTCCGCTATTGACCCTTATGCTTTAACAGATACGATTAACAAGGCAATTGATACCGGAATCCCTGTTGTGTTATTTGATTCAGGAGCCTCAGGCAGTAAAGCTTATTCTTTTTTAGGTACAAACAATTATAATGCGGGAGTAACGGCAGCACATGAAATGGCAGAACTCCTAAATGAAGAAGGGGAAGTGGCAGTAATCACACTACTTGATCAACTAAATCACCAAGAAAGAACGGAAGGGTTTAAAGATGCACTAAGCTTAAATTATCCTAATATAAATATTGTTGCTGTGGAAGATGGACAGGGGAATAGACTATTTTCAAGAAACAAAACGCAGGAATTGATCGAGAAATATCCTGATCTTGCTGGTATTTTTGCCACAGAAGCTAACGGTGGTGTTGGTATTGGTGAAGCTGTACAATTAGAAAACAATAGTGGGGATATTAAAATTATTAGCTTCGATACGGATAAAGGAACGCTAGAAATGATAGAAAATGATATTATTTCTGCGACCATGGCTCAAGGTACATGGAATATGGGTTATTGGTCATTAATATTTTTATTTCATCTTCACCATGAACTTACAGAGCCAATGGTACTTAAATCAAGAGATTTAGCTCCCCTTCCACTCTATTTGGATACGGGAATTACAATTGTAACAAAAGAAAATGTAGAGAATTATTTCGCACAATAGGTGAGGCATCATGAAAATCAAAAAATTTAAATTGAATGACTTAACCATTCGTAATAAGTTAGTTATTCACTTTTTATTAATTAGTATCTTACCATCTATTTTACTAGGAGTATTAATAGGCTGGGCAGTAGATAAGATTATTGAGCAACAAGTAAATGATAATACAATCCAGCTTATAGATAATGTAAATAACTCTATTGAGTCGCACTTAGATAATATTCAAAACATGACTTATTTTATTTCCTCCCATCCTAGAATCGATGACTTCTTTGATGGAAGCCTTCGTCTGGAAAACATAAGTCCAGATGATGAATACGAAATAACAAGTTTTTTGCAAGTGTATACAACTGTTTATCCTGAAATTGCGGGAATATTAATTGTTAATAATGAGGGAGATTATATTAGCAATGAATTATATTCCAGGTCCGCTTTCCCCATTACTACGGAAACGTGGTATCGTGAAGCAGTAGATAACCGAGGGATTGCAAAGGTAATTGGGAAACCGTCCGGGAGAAGAATTACCTCCCACGTTAATTATACAGAAGATGATGTCGTTTCCGTTGTACGAGCTGTAATCAACCCCATAACGCAGGAAGAAAAGGGAGTAATATTAATCGATTTGAAGCTTCGAGTTATCGCGGAGATTATCAGGGACGTCCGCCTAGGGAAAGCTGGATATTTAATGGTGTTAAATTCAAACGGGGATAGTATTTATTCCCCTACTCATTCCATGCATGAAACAATCTCTCCTGAATGGATACCAGAGACGAATTACGGAACCTTTTCTGAAAACATCAATGGGGAACGTTTCCAGTTTATTTATCAAAAATCGAATTTTACTGACTGGACAACATTTGGTGTTTTTCCATCAAATAATTCCGTTGCGGAAGTCCAACAAATTCGCTTTTATGTTATTAGCTTTGTATTTTTTGTTTGTTTATTTGGAGTAACGGCATCTTATTTTTTATCCCATACTATTTCTAACCCCATTAATCAGCTCATGAAAGCCATGGCAAAGGCCGAGGCAGGTGATTTGTCAAGCAGGTATAAAGGAGAAGGAAAGGATGAAGTTGGTCGATTAGGACGGAGCTTTAATAAAATGCTGTCACAAATAAACAAGCTAATTAAGTTAACCGAACGACAAGAGAAGAAAAAGCGGGAAGCAGAACTCCATAGTCTGCAAGCAAATATTAAACCACATTTTCTCTATAATACATTAGATACGATTCAATGGATGGCACGTAAAAAGAATGCACCTGATGTTGCAGATATGGTAGGTTCACTATCAAAATTGTTTAGAATCGGTCTTAGTAAGGGTGGAACCATAATACCATTAATGGATGAAATAGAGCACATTAAAAGTTATTTGCAAATTCAAGCTGTACGCTATAAAAACAAACTAAACTATACGTTAAATATCTCCGATAGCTTAAAGGATGTATCTGTTTTAAAAATTGTGTTACAACCAATTGTCGAAAATGCCATTTATCATGGAATAAAAGAGCGTCGCGGTCCGGGGTTGATCACGATTGATGCAGAAGAGCAAGGGGATATGCTCATCATAAGAATTGGTGATAATGGAAAAGGAATGACGAAAGAAAAGCTTGAGCAATTAAGAGATAGCTTAGCCACTTTTTTGGAAAAGAATGATGAAGATGTAAATAATCAACCTACAACAGGGTATGGGGTCGTTAATGTTCACGCAAGACTGAAGATCACGTTTGGCGAAAAATATGGTGTAAAAATTGATAGTGAATTAGACAAAGGAACGGTGGTTACGATCTACCATCCAATAATAAAGAATAATAAAATAGGATGAATTAATATCACGGGGAAACGAGGTGAGAAGAATGAAGCATTGGAGAGTTCTAATTGCAGACGATGAAATGATAATCCGAGAAGGAATAAGAGATGCCGTAGATTGGGACGCGTTACAGCTAGAAATAGTTGCAGAAGCAGAGGATGGAGAAGAGGCGTTAGAACTGGCAATAGAGCATCAAGTGCATATTCTTCTTGCAGACTTAAACATGCCCATTATGAATGGGATTACGTTAATAAAAAATATACGTGAACAATTACCAAATTGTAAAATAGTTATCATTACTGGTCATGATGAATTCAGCTACGCCCAAGAGGCGATTCGTCTAAATGTTGCTGACTATATTATGAAACCTGTTGACCCTGATCAATTACAAACAGTATTAGGGGATATTCGAAAAGAGTTAGAAGTGGAGGAAAAACAAAAGAACCACTTGGAAATAGCGGCGAAACAAATTGAAAAGAATTTCCCTTTGCTACGTGAACGTTTTTGTATTGACTGGATTGAAGGAAATATGGCGGAAGAGGAAGTATTAGAACAGCTAGAGTTTTTACAGCTACCAGCAGCTGTTCCAAAGATGTTAGGAGTAATTCGGTGGCCCGAAATGCAAACAAATCAGCCATTAATGACAGAATCCGATCGTCAATTAAATTTATTTGCCATGGAGAATATTGTAGAAGAATTACTTCACGACTATAAAAAAGTATTGTTCAGAGACCAATCCGACTTGATTGTAGTCATACTATGGGAAGAAGCAGCAGAAGAAATATTTTTAGAAATAGAAAGATCTATTCAAAGTTTCTTAAAAATCGTTACCATTCAACATATTGAAAAGATCACTGGTAAATTAAGTGATCTATCAGAAGTTTATAGAAGTTGTAAAACAGAAGTATATAATAAAGTTGAGGTTTCACAGCTAGTACGTAGAGCAGAGCAATTCATCAGACAGCACTTCCATGAACATGCGTTAAGTTTAGAAAGGGTAGCTCAATCCCTGCATGTGTCATCCGTTTACTTAAGCCGAATGATCAAACAAGATTTAGGGATCTCCTTTGTCAATTTGTTAACAAACATGAGAATAAAAAAGGCGATTGAGCTTTTAAATTCTACAAATTTAACCATTAACGAAATTTCAGAGCAAGTAGGTTACGATACACAGCATTATTTCAGTACATCGTTTAAAAAAGTAATGGGAGTATCACCGAAACAATATCGAAAAGGAGAAGCCTTCCATAATAAGTAAACTATTTATTAGTAAATATCTACTCTGAAAATATAAATCTGATTGTCATTCGCTACGGTCCGCTCGCTTTCCGTGGGTGACCTGCCAAGCCTCCTCGCGACTACGTCGAGGCCACTGAAAAAGTCAATATAAACAGTGGCAATGGCTCCGCGCGTTGCGCGCCTGATATGAGAAACCTACTCATATCAGGCTTCGAAACATTGCAACGGCTCCGCTCATTGCTTCAAGCCCACTACGTCGCTGTGGGGTCTCGGCTAGGCCATTCTCCCACAGGAGTCTCACGGACCTTCGCTCATTCCAATGCTGACTATACTCCGTGGTGCAAAATTTCACTTGCATGGAGGTCTACCCTGAAAATACGAAATCCGTATTGTCGTTGACACTCTCGAAGGAGTGAAAGGCGGTGACTCCAGCGGGAAAAGCAATAGCAGAAGACACCGCAGGGTGCATTTCCCGAGGAGGCTGAGGCATTGCCCGCGGAAAGCGTCCGCCTGTAACGGATTCGAGAGACGACGTACAATTTGCATTCTTCATGGTGCTAAATTTCACTTGCATGGAGGTCTACCATGAAAAAGTTAATGTAGAAAAACCGAGAGAAACTGATCGGTTTTTCTTTTTTTTATACAAAACAATCAAAAGAAGACAAAAATTTATAAAAAATGATGGGATTTTAAAAAGACTTAAAAACGCTTTCAATTTACAATTAATTTTGTAAGCATAATTATTATTTTTTTAAGGGGGATATAAAAATGAAAAAAGGATTATTTGTCCTTATACTTTCAGTACTATTGATAACGCTTGCAGCTTGCGGCGATGATTCAGCAGGCGGAAGCTCAGGTGAAGCAGGTACAGTTGGAATTTCCATGCCAACACAATCTTCTGAGCGATGGATTGCAGATGGAAATAACATGGTAGAACAATTTGAAGAGCTAGGATATGCAACAAATCTACAATATGCAGAAGATGTAATTGAAAATCAACTAGACCAAATTGAGAACATGATTACTCGTGGAGTGGACGTTTTAGTTATTGCTCCAATCGATGGGGATGCATTAACAGAAGTTCTTGAGTTAGCAGCTTCTATGGATATTCCTGTTATCTCTTATGACAGACTTATTAGAAACTCAGATCACGTTAGCTACTATGCAACATTTGATAACTTCCAAGTTGGTGTTTTACAAGGGGAGTATATTGAAGAAGCTCTAGGACTTGCAGATGGTGAAGGTCCATTTAACATTGAAATTTTCGCTGGATCACCAGATGATAATAACGCATACTTCTTCTTTGATGGTGCAATGTCTGTACTGCAGCCTTATATTGATAATGGTCAGTTAGTGGTTCCAAGTGGTCAAACAGACTTCCAACAAGGTGCAACATTACGCTGGGATGGTTCTTTAGCACAAGAACGTATGGATAACCTACTAAGTGGTTTCTATACGGATAAAACATTAGATGCAGTATTATCTCCATTTGATGGAATTAGTATTGGTATTATTTCATCCTTAAAGGGTGTAGGTTACGGAGAAGATGATCTTCCAATGCCAATCGTAACAGGACAAGATGCAGAGCGTCCTTCTATCGTTTCTATCATTAATGGTGAGCAAACGCAAACGATCTTTAAAGATACTAGAGAATTAGCGGCAAAAGCTGTTCAAATGGCTGATGCAGTATTAAAGGGTGAAGAAGCAGAAGTAAACGATACGGAAACATATGACAATGGTGTGAAAGTCGTTCCTGCTTATTTATTAGCCCCAATTTCCGTAGACATTAATAACTACAGAGAAGTGTTAGTAAACAGTGGTTATTATGATGAGAGTGATTTCGAAGACGAGTAATATATAAGATTACTAGATAGTAATTTTAATCAAATCTTGTAAACGATTTAGTGGTAGTTGTACGACTATCACTAAATCGTTATTTACATCCTAGAAAGTGGGTGAAATCCTATGTCAGATATTATTTTAGAAATGAAAAATATAACCAAAACCTTTCCTGGTGTGAAGGCCCTTGATAATGTAAATATTAAAGTGCAAAAGGGAGAAATTCATGCTTTATGTGGTGAAAACGGGGCGGGAAAATCTACCCTTATGAAGGTATTGAGTGGTGTATATCCTTTCGGGACATATGATGGAGACATCTTATTTGAAGGTGAAGTATGTCAATTCAAGGATATTAATGAAAGTGAAAAGAAAGGTATCGTTATTATCCATCAAGAGTTAGCTTTAATTCCTGAGCTATCCATCTCTGAAAATATATTTTTAGGGAATGAGCAAGCAAATAAAGGGATTATTAATTGGAATAATACGATAACAAAGGCATCTAAGTTACTTGCTAAAGTGGGACTAACGGATGAGCCGAGAACGTTAGCGATGGATATTGGAGTAGGTAAACAGCAGTTAGTGGAAATTGCTAAAGCCTTATCGAAAGAAGTTAAGCTGCTAATCCTTGACGAGCCAACAGCGGCGTTAAATGAAGAGGACAGTGAAAATTTATTAAATCTATTATTAGAGTTTAAAAAACAAGGAATGACCTCTATCATTATTTCTCATAAATTAAACGAGATTGAGTATGTTGCAGATAACGTAACAGTAATCAGGGACGGTCAATCCATAGAAACATTGTCTTTAGCTAAAGGAGAAGTAACGGAAGACCGTATTATTAAAGGGATGGTAGGTCGTGATTTGGAAAACCGTTTTCCACCAAGAGAACCGCAAATAGGGGAAACAATTTTCGAAGTCAAAAATTGGAACGTGGATGATCCGTTACATGCAGGCCGTAAACTCATTAAAGATGCTAATTTCCATATTAAAAAAGGTGAGATTGTTGGTATTGCAGGTTTAATGGGTGCTGGAAGAACGGAACTAGCCATGAGTATTTTCGGAAAGTCTTATGGTAAAAACATCACGGGTCAAATTATTAAAGACGGAAAAGAAATTCAAATCAATACTATTAAAGACGCCATTGACCATGGTTTGGCATATGTAACGGAAGACCGAAAAACATATGGACTCATTCTTATTGATGATATAAAGCACAATATTTCTCTTACAAGCTTAGAGAAGATTTCCAAAAATGGTTTCGTTGATAAAAACCGTGAAATACTGGAGGCGGAAGACTTCCGGAAAAAGATGAACATCCGCACACCAAGTATAAACCAAAAAACGGGTAACTTAAGTGGTGGAAATCAACAGAAGGTAGTTTTAAGTAAATGGATCTTATCAGAGCCGGATATTTTAATTTTAGATGAGCCTACTCGTGGTATTGACGTAGGGGCAAAATACGAGATTTATAGTGTAATAAATGATTTAGCAGCACAAGGGAAAGCAGTTCTTGTCATTTCCTCAGAGCTTCCAGAGTTGCTCGGTTTAAGTGATCGTATTTATGCCTTAAGTGAAGGGCGGATCACAGGTGAAGTGCCGAGAGAAGAAGCTAACCAAGAGACATTAATGAAGTATATGACGAAGACAGGAGGAAACTAACATGAAATTAGCCGATATTTTCAAAAATAATATGCGTTCATACGGAATGATCGTTGCTTTAATGTTTATCGTATTATTATTTAGTATACTTTCTGATGGTATTTTATTAAGACCATTAAACGTAACAAACCTTATCTTACAAAATAGTTATATATTAGTGTTAGCGATTGGTATGGTAATAGTAATTATCGCAGGGCATATTGATTTATCTGTAGGTTCAGTCTGTGCCTTCATCGGTGCTATCGCAGCTATTTTAATGATTGATATGCAAGTGCCAACTGCCTTAGCAGTATTCCTTTGTTTATTATTAGGTGCATTAATTGGAGCATGGAATGGACTCTTTATTGCCTATTTGAAAATGCCATCCTTTATCGTTACTTTAGCAGGGATGCTCCTATTTAGAGGTTTGACGATGGTAGTATTAGGAGGACAATCGAAATCTCCTTATCCTCCAGAGTTTCGTTTAATCAGCTCAGGTTTTATTCCCGATATTCCTTTCCTAGGCTTAAGTTCTTTGCATGTTTTAACGTTAATTGTTGGTGCAGTCCTTTCCCTTTTAGTTATTTTCAGTGAATTAAAAGAGCGCCGCACGCAATTAAAACACCAATTTGCAGTGTTGCCTAAAGGCTTCTTCATTGCAAAGCTTGTAGCAATGGTAACAGTAATTAACGTCTTTACGTTTGTGCTAGCGTCTTACAGAGGTATTCCTAATATTCTAGTAATCTTATTCGTTTTAATTGTAGTCTTTACATTTGTTATGAATAAAACGGTTATTGGACGTCACATTTATGCAACTGGTGGAAACCAAAAAGCTGCTGAATTATCCGGGGTTAAAACAAAGCGAGTAACTTTCTGGGTATTCGTAAACATGGGCTTCTTGTCCGCAATGGCTGGTTTAATCTATGCAGCACGTTTAAACGCTGCTACGCCAAGAGCGGGTACAATGTTTGAATTAGATGCCATCGCAGCGGCATTTATCGGTGGTGCTTCCATGGCCGGTGGTGTAGGTACCATCGTGGGAGCAGTTGTTGGTGGACTTGTAATGGGTGTCATGAACAACGGTATGTCCTTAATTGGAATCAGTATCGACTGGCAGCAGGCTATAAAAGGTCTTGTATTATTAGGTGCTGTAGGATTTGATATTTATAACCGTAATAAGTCTAAATAATAGAGAAGGCGAGTCAAAAGGTAGCTTTTGACTCGCCTTTTTAATAGATTAATCTAATTTCCTCCGTTTCCTCGTAGCGTTCCATGTTTTTGGTGACAATGATGTCTTCGATCCCGATGATATTTAATCCCACGTAAAATAGGAGGGTAAAAATAAGATAGAATCTTACTAAAGACAGACGGTTTGCCCAAACCCTCAGAAGGGTGAAAGCAAAAATGACGACCAAATAGATCATAAATGCATGGGCAAAAATTCGGGAATACGTATAGCCAAAGGCTTCTTCATACATCAGTAACCGCATAAAGGCAGAGGTAAGCATCACACCACTAAAGACAATGAGCAGCGTCAAAAGTATTTGCACTAATGAAGCTAGCCCTTTTTTGGAAAAAAGGAGAATTGCCGTTAATGTAACAAAGTTAATAACCGTTACCACAGGGTGGTAGGAGAAAATAGCAATCGCTTCGAGGCCACTGAAAAAGGGAAAAAACGTCCTTTTTCAGTGGCCTCGAAGTTGCAACACTCGTTTTTGCTATTATTTAATATCCATTGGGATTTGATTCTTGCCAGCGCCAGGAGTCGCGGCACATTTCTTCGATTCCTTTTTCGGCAGACCAACCTAAGTCTCTTTTTGCTTTCGTTGGATCAGCATAGCATTCCCCAATGTCACCAGGTCTTCTTGCTGTTATTTTATATGGGACAGTCTTGCCAGATGCCTTTTCAAAGGCCATGACCATTTCAAGGACACTGTAGCCTTGGCCTGTTCCGAGGTTATAGGCATTAACTCCCTTTGTTTCTGTTACATATTCTAATGCCTTCAAATGACCTTTCGCTAGATCTACTACGTGGATGTAATCACGGACACCAGTGCCGTCTACGGTATTGTAATCATTCCCGAATACTTGCAACTCTGGAAGCTTACCAACGGCCACTTGCGTAATATATGGCATGAGGTTATTTGGAATTCCATTAGGGTCTTCACCAATTCTCCCACTTTCATGAGCGCCAATCGGATTAAAATAACGGAGGAGGGAGATGCTCCAATCGTTATCAGAAACGTGAAGATCCCGGAGGATTTCCTCAATCATTAGCTTAGATCGGCCATAAGGATTCGTTGCACTTAATGGGAAGTCCTCAGAAATGGGAACACGCTCTGGCATTCCATACACCGTTGCAGAAGAACTGAACACGATTTTTTTAACATCATGCTTTTTCATGACTTCACAGAGGTTTAATGTTCCAGTAATGTTATTGTGATAGTAGTAGAGTGGTTTTTCCACCGATTCACCTACTGCTTTAAGACCCGCAAAATGGATGACTGCTCCAATGGATTCTTTTTGAAAAACTTCATCTAAATTATCTGCATGTAATAGATCCACCTCATAAAAAGGAAAGCCTTTCCCCGTTAACTCCTTCACCCTTTTTAGGGATTCCATCTTACTGTTAGAGAGGTTGTCCAACACAACGATCTCATATCCAGCGTTTAATAATTCCACACAAGTGTGACTACCAATATAGCCAGCACCACCAGTTACTAATATTGCCAAGTTCTGCCGCCTCCTTTTAGTACCATATGAAGCACCTACTGATTTCTATATTTTAACATATTATTTGTAGCTTACGTAATTTTCTATAGAAGTTTAGAAAAAGTAATCAGTCTAATTTAAGTATTTTTCATGACATTAAAGGGGTTTATTACAATTTTTTTTAAAAAACACCGTAGAATTTCCTTGGAAATAGTTTGATTTTTGTCGAAAAAATAGATGTCTCGAAAGGTGTGTTCAGCCTTTGAAGACATCTTTAATCTTAATTGCTATTCTATTTCTTCCTTAGATAACCACTGTTTAATTTGTTCTTTTTCATTAGTTGTTAGTTGATAATTAGGGGAATCGCAGCCTTCCTCCCGGAGGATTACCTGCAATATCTCCTTGCTTTCTTCATCTAAAATAACAAGTATTTCGGGATCTTCCATATCATTCGGCATCTCCGAAGAGGAAAAACCAATAATGCAATGAATCCAATGTTGCATAAGATAGGTATCCTTTAAATGTAAATTGGTGAATGTTGTTTCTATATATTTTTCAGCATTTAAATCAATCAAGGGAATTTCTCCTAACTTATATGTATTTCAAAAACCTTTTTTTTGACCAATCGATAGGAATTCCTTCGGGGGAATGTTCATTAGGCATAGCCGGGAGCATTTCCTCATGAGTTCCCGATAGCAAGGGCTCTACACCTATAGAATAATCATTTAGACTATCTTTATACTACAGAACAAAGGGAAGATTTCCTCTGCTTTTATTATGGTAGGCGACTCTGTTTTCGGGAACAAAGTGGTAAGAGGATATAGGCATTTACACTAATTAGTATTAATACCTAATAACCGTTATAAATGTCCATTCGCAATTGGTCGTTTAACATAAGCTACTTATTGAAGCATAACAAAGGAGCTGATTAAATTATGGCATACCCAGGTAAAGACGCTACAGTAGCAGGAGCCGGATGCGCACCAGAGGCAGCTGCGCCAGCCCCAGGACCTGCAGTAGGTGGCTTTGCGTTTATTATCGTTATTTTCGTACTGCTTGCGATCATTGGAGCAGTTATCGTTAGAGCTTACTAGGAAAAACAATGAGGGACCAAGGCATTGGCTTTGGTCCCGTTTGGGTTTTATTCCCCATCATTTAGTAATGCACTATACCTAAATGTCATGATTAAAAAGAGGAGAAAGCTGACTGCTAAAATGGTTCCTCCTACAATAAAGTATATGAGGGAAAAAGTTGGAGATACAAAACCTGGTTGGAAGAAGTACATCCACATTCCTGTCGTAAGACCAATGCTTCCAAAAACGGCTGTCCATACATGAGCATTTGCTAGTTTTGATTCCTTTGGTATTCTAAATACAGCATAGAAGATCCCGAAGGCAAAAAGAGACAGCCAACCAACAAGAAGAATATGTCCATGAACGGTATTCCATCTGTAGTCCGCAGCACCTGCCATATGACTTCCGATAAAAACGCCAATAACCGCGTAAATTGCTGCCATTTGTATTAAAACCCTTGCTTTATTCACATTTACACCTCGTTTATAGTAGTTAATCTATGCCTCTATATTTTATCAACAAAATAGTACTTTTCCAAATAAATAACCCAAGAAGAGAAGAGAGAGTTTATTAGAAAAAAAGTGAGTGATACATTTTATCATCACATAGTAGATAATTCCTAGAAAGGGGATTGGTATAAGTATATAAAATAGGACTAAAGTTATTTTGGGGAGGTAGATTTAGTGGGATAAATTATACGAAAGTTCAAATAGATTGAATAATAATAAGATTATTGGTAGAATTATGTTATTAAATGAAAAATTTTGACAAAATCTGAAGTGTACAGGTGGAAATTATGGTCTTTGATGGTATCATTCTATCTATATTAGTTGGGTTTATTAGAAGGGGGAATTTATTAGGCTTTGCAGAGCTGAAGCTAAGAGGTGCACTTATATTTCCTCTTATTTTATTTGTACAAGTTTTTATATTTCTTTTTCAGGATAGATGGTCACCATTAGAAGCTGTTAGTATCTATATTTTTATGGCAGTATATATTGTTGGACTCTATTTCCTTTGGCTTAACCGTAATTTACATGGATTCCTTCTAATTTTTGCAGGGGTGTTCTTAAATTTTCTTGTCATGGCAGTAAATGGCGGCAGAATGCCTGTATCCCTTGAGGCAGCACAAATACTTGATCCAATGTACATAGAGGTTTTAAAAAATGGGGTTTATGCTAAACATACGGCATTAACTGAAACAACTAGATTAGCATTTTTAGGTGATGTTATTCCATTAAACATTCCTTTTCGTAATAACCAAGTGATTAGTATTGGTGATGTATTTATGAATATTGGAATTTTCTTATTTATTCAACATCTTATGTTAAGTCATAAGAAAGATATATTTAAAGAGGCAAAAGCTAGTTAACAGGAGGTGAATAGGATGGAGAAAAGAATGAAAGGTATTAAACTTACAAATGCAATCATTAATATTGCAATTATTGGTTCACTAATTGTTGCGTTAACTTCTGGTTACAAATTACTATAATTTTTTTAGGGGAAGTGTAAGGAATTACACTTTCCCTAAAAAAATTATAAGAGCGTGATTTGAAAATGCATAATATATCCAAGTCTTCCATTTATGTTGGGACTATTTGTATACTCGGAATATCCGTTTTTTTATTAAATTTTGATAGTACGTTTAATTTTGATGCAAACAACTGGTCAACAATACTATTTTTGGTTATTTCTGTTATACTACTAAATCACTTTATAATTGTTATACCGCCAAATGGAAATGGCCTATCAATGGATTCGGCTATTTATTTAGCTTCTGCATTTATTTTTGGTATAGAGCTGACTTTAGCCGTACTATTGTGGAGCAGTCTCATTTGGGTCCTTTATGAGCGGAAAATCCTATGGTGGAAACAATTATTTAATTTTTCCATTTATTCCATAATGATAATTGGAGCATACTATTCATTTGTCATCACAGGAGGAAATATTGGAGTTATCGATATAGATCAATTAATTCCTTATTTTATTTCCTTATCCATTTATTTTTCTTTAAATGTAGCGTTGATTGGTATTTTCTTTATTTTGAATGGTACGGAAAGTATTTTTACCTTAATCAAAGGAATGATAAAAGAAACCATTACTAGTTATTTAACTACTCTAGTACTTTCCATTATTCTTGCAATCTTATTGACTTCACAACAAAATTTTGGTTTGTTTTTGTTTACAACCGTAGTTGTGTTACTTTCTATTGTTTTCAAACAATATTTTCTTCTCTATAAAGAAGTAGCCAAAAAAGCAAATGTGGATGAGTTGACGGGGCTTTATAACCATAGTTATTTTAAAGAAATTTTAGATGATTATCTGATTAATAAGAAACCAGATCAGTTAAGTCTCGCTTTTCTCGATATTGATGATTTCAAAAAGTATAATGACAATTACGGTCATATTGCTGGTGATGAATTGTTAAAGTATTTCGGGAAAATTCTAAAGGAAACATGTGAAAAAGATGATTTCTTTGTCGCACGATATGGTGGCGAAGAATTTGCAGTAATTCTTCCTAATATGGGAGGACGTGAAACCTTTCTTTATTTGAATAAAATGCGGAAAAAATTAAATGATTCGTATTTTAAGGGTGTAGAAGTTCTCCCTTATGGCTGCCTATCTTTTTCATGTGGAGTTGTGGAATATGAAAAGGGTATCTACAATTCAACTGAATTTATTGGGAAGGCTGACCAGGCAATGTACCGTGCAAAATTGGAAGGGAAAAATACGGTTCATTTATTTAATGAGAATGATTTAGAAACTACGATGCTAGATTATGAAAAGGAAATTGAGCATTTAGAGCAGCAAGTCCGATTTTTCCTTTATAAAGATGTGTATACGTATCAGCATAGCAAGCGGGTCTATCAATACGCGAAGTTATTCGCTAACGAATTAAATTTATCTAACCATGAAAAAAAACTGTTAGTTTTAGGTGCCCTAATTCATGACATTGGGAAAATTGAAATTCCTAGAAATATAATTAATAAGAAAGGCAAGCTTGACGCCTATGAATGGGAAATGGTGAAAAATCATGTAATCTGGGGCAAGGAAATTGTGGCTACTAATAAATCGCTAGAAGGTCTGCTTCCATTAGTTGAACTTCACCATGAAAGATACGATGGTAAAGGATATCCACATGGTTTGAAAGGGGAAAGCATTCCTAAGTTAGCAAGAATTCTTTGTATAATTGACTCTTTTGATGCTATGACAACAGAGCGACCTTACCAACCAACGAAATCTTTCCCTGAAGCAATTGAAGAATTGAAAAAGTGTGCCGGTACGCAGTTTGATCCCAAATATGTGCCGTTATTTATTAACATGATTAAAGCCCATTATACTAATTTGATGTTTTCAAGCTCAAATGCCATTTTAGATAAAGGTGAGGCGGCATCTACCGTCGAGCAAGCAAAATAAAATAATGAAGGATGATACGAAAGGAAAACAAACGTATCATCTTTTCTTTTTAGTATAATCAAAAAAAACTTTACACAAATTAAAAATTTTATTGAAAACGATTACACACGGTGGTAATATATTTTTACAACGTTGTTAGAAACCTGGCGATGTTTAACTAACAGATGAAAAGGGAGGTGGAAATACAACTTTGTGAAAACTTCTTCAACTAGAACTTTTTAAGGCTACGGAAAATGGCTAGATCAAAACTAAGGGGGAACATTAATGGCATCAAAATTCAGAATTTTCTCAATCGTTTGTTTTGTAATATTATTGACAGCGGCTATAATTGGATGTTCAGACAGTACAAGTTCTGGTGATGCAAATACGAATAACAACGAGAATACGAATTCAGAGAATGCAGAATCAGATCAAGCAAATATAGATTCAGTTGAAGAAGTTGAATTACGATTTATGTGGTGGGGAAGTCAAACGCGTCATGATCGAATGCTTAAATTGATTGAACTCTATGAAGAAGAGAATCCACATGTAACCATTAACTATGAGTTTCTAAATTTTGATGATTATGCAGAAAGACTTGCTACTCAAGCCGCAGCTGGAAATGCCCCAGATGTATTTTTTATTGTAGATCGCTGGCTGCCGCAATATACCGATGCTGGATTATTAGCTGATTTGCAGCCGTACATTGACTCTGGAGCAATTAATACAGATCACATTGAACAATCAGCTTTAGATCCAGGGTATATTGGCGATCAACTAGTTGGATTAAATGCAGGAAGCAATGCGTTCGCACTAGGTTATAACCCTGAAATGTTTGACGAAGCTGGTGTCCCGTATCCTGAGCCTGGATATACATGGGATGATTTGGTAGAGATGGGGCGTCAAGTACAAGACGCTTTGGGACTAAAATACGGTCTAGTTTTAGATCCTCAGCATGATCGTACCTTTGGTGTATGGCTTAGACAACATGGACAGTGGTTATATAATGAAGATGGTACAGAGCTAGGTATGGAGGATGATCAACTTTTCATAGATTTCTTAAATTACAAGATGAATATAGTTGAAGAGGGAATCGCTCCTCCTGCTGACGTAGCAATTGCATCGGGGAATGTTGAGAACTGGTTACTTGTTACAGGTGAATCACCAATGCAAATTTTCCACAGCAATCAAATTGTTCCTGCACAAGCAGCTGCAAATAAAGAGTTTGCTATTACATCTTTACCGTTTCATGAAAATGGTGAGTCTGGCCAATATATTAGAGCTGGATTGTTCTATGCAATGAACGCTAACACACCTCACACTGATGAGGTAATTAAGTTCATGGATTTTATGACTAATAGTAAAGAAGCAAACGGTATCTTACAAGCTGAGTATGGTGTACCAATCTCAGCAGAAATTCGCGAATTTCTTTATGCTGATGCTGAACGGGGAATCCAGCAAACATTTGAATATATTGAAATGATGTCTGAAATCGTTAGTGATCCACCACCACCAATGCCTCCAATCGGCCAAGAAATGAATGTTTTCTTCCAAGATGTTTTCTATGAGGTGTACTACGGCTTAATTACACCTGAAGAAGCACTTGAAAAGTATAAAAACGGATTACAGGATATGATAGACAGGTAAAAGTGAATTAATTTTAAAACGCAAAGGTGCCCTATTTGGGGCACTTTTTTACATGTGAAAACCTCAATATGTATCATCCTTTAGAAGGCTTACTTTGAAAACTTTTTTTAATTTTTCTAAAAGCTTGTGATAGTGGAAGGCGGCACTGTCTCTTCCTCTACAAGCTTATCTTGGTAACGTATCCGTCGAGACAAATCCATGTCTTTACGACAAAGCAACTCTCTTTGTAGCGGATCCAAACAAGCCTTTTAGACTAAAACTATCCTTGGATGGGGAAAATAAGTAACATTCGATTTTAAAAAAAGGAGGGAGAAAAAGGATGACAACTACTTTAAAGGTGGGAGATATGGCCCCAGAGTTCTCTCTTAGTGCCACATTGAAGGATAAAATAGCCCTTTCTGATTACAGGGGGAATAAGAATGTTCTGTTGGCATTTTACCCATTAGATTTTACCCCTGGTTGAATTAAGGAAATAACCTCTTGGAAAGAGGACTATAAAAGGTTTGAAGAATTAAATGCGGAGATTCTTGCTATTAGTGTAGACCATATTTATTCCCACAATGTCTTTGCTGCAAGTCTTGGGACACTCCCTTACCCTCTGCTATCTGATTGGCACAAACAAACGGTGAAAAACTACGGGGTGTTCCATGAAAAAAATGAAACGGCAATCCGTTCCGTTTTTGTGATCAATAAAGAGGGTCAAATAACCTATATGAATACATCCTTTGACGCAAAAAATAAGGAGCATTATGAACAAGTTTTTATGGAGATTAATAAATTAAGTTAGCACTGCAAACAACAGGATTTTTGTTAAAATTATATGTACCCCTAGCGAGATAGGTTAGGGGTACATCACCGTTTATATAATTGTATCCCCAATAAAGGTTAGAAAATTAGAAAATAAAGTTCGGTAGTTTAAATAATATAGGTAAGTTAACGAGGATACACACGATGTTTAGAAGTTGAACTATTACTGTTTTTGATTTAGTAGCTCTAATACACCTTGGTGTTGCTTTTGTACGATTGTAATTTGTTTAATTTCACTGCTTAATTCCTTTTTTGTTTCATCAAGCTCTCTCATCATACTGCCATAGTAAAATGCCACTTCTTTTCTAAAGATATTTTGTTCATTCTTCAAGCTAGAAATGTCCCCCTGCATAGCAGAAATATCTTCTCTCATAGCCGCTTGCCCTTGCTTGAGTCCGGAGATATCCCCCTGCATAGAAGAAATATTCCCCTGCATAGAAGAAATATCGCCTTGCATAGAAGAAATATTCCCCTGCATAGTAGTAATATCTTTTCTCATTGCAGTTTGTCCTTCTGTCAAAATATCAAGTCTACTCAGTATTTCCTTCAACACTGCTTCTATTTTGATCACCTCCCTTTCTTACATTATACTGCTTGTCCATTACGTAGTCACGTTAGAAAAAGAGGCTTTAAGTATAATTTTTCCCAAATTAGAAGAGGTTAAGAGGGGAGTAAATATTTGGAGGTATTCCGTATGTGGAACGCCATTCTTTGGGGTACAATAGCTGCTTCTGCCACGTTGATGGGGGCTATTGTAGTTTTAAAATTTAAAGTTCCTAGAAAAGTCATTGGATTTATAATGGCATTAGGAACAGGGGCATTAATTGGAGCTACTACTTATGAATTATTAGAGGAATCCCTTGAAATTAGTGGTTTTTTAGAAGTAGCCATTGGTTTTTTAGGAGGGGCTTTAATATTTACCATTTTAGATTATCTAATTGTCCGTAAAGGAGGACAGGAAAGGAAGCATTCGGAACGGTCTTCTGAGGGCTTCAGTAATACCTCCTCCTTATTTGGTGCAGCAAAACAAACGAAAGGAAAAGGAAAGGCTTCGGGAGCGGGAATATTTATTGGGACAGTGATGGATACCCTCCCAGAATCAGCTTTGATTGGAATGAGTTTAATTGGCGGGGGAACTGTTAGTTTAGCTTTAGTAGTGTCAATATTTATAAGTAATATTCCTGAGGGCTTATCCAGTACTGTGGGGTTATTAAAAAGTGGTTACACGAAAAAGAAAATTCTTTTCTTATGGGCATTGGTTGTGTTTTTCTCTGCATTAAGCTCCCTGGCTGGGGCAACATTACTTGAAGATGCGTCAAATAGTATGAAAGCGATCGTTAGTTGTTTTGCTGGGGGAGCGATTATAGCCATGATTGCATCTACAATGATGCCAGAAGCCTATAAAGAAGGGGGCCCAGTAGTAGGATTTGTCACTTCTATTGGTGTGTTCATATCATTGTGGCTTCACTATCTTTAAATGAAGGTGACCACACATTTCGGAGTCACCCAAGAGGTTGTTTAGCTTGTTTTCCGCTTTTACATTAACAGAAAGATTAATGGCAAACACCACTACCCCTAAAACAACGATAATGCCACCGAACCCTATAATTGCTCCTGAGGCATTAAGTGGAGTATTGACAGTTCGAAGTTGTAATCCGGCCAAAGTGTCAAAGCTTTGAGTATTGACACTTCGACGTTGGAATCGTGATGAAGTGTCAAAGCATAAGAGAAGCAGTGACACTTCGTTACTGGAATACTGCTGAAGTATCATAGCTTAAGATTAAGTCTCCTTTTCTCGCCACCATCAACCTTTTAACTGATTGATACCTAATCCTATAATCTTTCTCCTCTCTATGAGATTTCTGAAGGAAAGAAATGTGGGGAAAATTGCTTAATACCTATTTACATAATGTTTAACTTATCTTTAATCGTTAAGGAAACAAGACTCATTATCTGTGAAAAAAAGTGAAACGCTTCACTAATTAGACACAAATAGCGGGATAGACCGTCTTGAAATGGAAATGAAGTTGGGGTAATCTTGAATTGAGAAAAATGTGAATAGTTTCACATACATGACGAGGACAATGCTCTTTTGTGGTGAGAGAGGTTGGACCGCGACAAGTTGAGAGGAGAAGCAGCTCGAATTGTCGCGAAAGCCTTTGTATTGGGACAAGTCAACTGGAAAAGCGACTCGAAGCTTTTTTTAAAGGTTACCATGTGAATATTTTTACAAAAAATAGAAAGACGTGTAAATGAGGGGAAAGGGGAATTGACATGAGTAAAACAAGAATTGTCATTTTAGGCGCTGGGTATGGTGGGATGATTACTTCCAAGAGACTTGGGAAACTGCTGAAAGCTGGGGAAGCGGATGTAACTCTTATCAATAAGCATGATTATCACTACTTAACAACAGAGCTGCATAAAACAGCAGCAGGAACGGAACCTGACAGCAAGATTGCCTTGCCAATTACACAATTTATTGACCAAGAAAAGGTTACTTTTAAAAAAGGAACGGTTTCGTCCATTGATTATAGCGGTAATAAAGTTTTATTAGAAGGGGGAGAAAAAGTAAATTACGATTATTTGGTAGTTTCCCTAGGGTTCCATGTATCAACTTTTGGAATTCCAGGCATTAAGGAACATGCCTTTGAGGTTCGTAGTTTCAGAAGTTCCAAGACGATATACCACCACATTCAAAGACAATTTGCCCTTTACAAAGAGGACGAAGATCCATCACGCTTAACCTTTGTGGTTGCAGGTGCAGGTTTTACAGGGGTGGAGGTTGTTGGAGAGTTGGTGGTAAAACTGCCAGAACTGGCTGAAGAGTATAACATTCCTTTTGATAAGGTGAGAATCGTGAACGTGGAGGCTGCTCCAACGATCTTGCCTGGGAGTGCAGATGCTGCAGTTGACTATGCTAGTAGAATACTAGACAAAAGGGGTGTGGAGGTAAAGACTTCAACGAAAGTTCTTGAATGCAAAGAGGACAACATCATTACAGATAATGGAGACCTCCCATCGAGGACCCTTATTTGGACATGTGGTGTTCAAGGCCATCATCTATTTGAAGGAACAGGTATTGAAACGGTTCAAGGAAGGGCAGTAGTGGATGAGTATTTACGTATTCCAACCTTGAAGAATGTGTTCTGTATTGGAGACAATTCCTACTTTAAGACTGGAGAAAAAACACCACTTCCTCCTACAGCACAGGTTGCTTTACAACAGGCACCAGTTTGTGGAGACAACATTGTAGGGACTATCCGGGGGACAGAGTTGAGGAAATTTGAATACCACCATAAAGGTTCCGTTGCTTCTCTAAGTGAACATTATGGTGTAGGGGAGGTAGGTGGTGCTCTCCTTAAAGGAAAAATAGCAGCAGCCATGAAGAAAGTGATTGGATACCGCTATTTATTTTTTCTAGGAGGCCCTTCCCTTATGCTTAAGCATTTCTTCGGTGGAGGTACCTCTCTGGCGAAGGTTGCAGCAAAGCAGCAAGGATAAGCGAATTTTGCCAAATAACATAAAACCGTCAAAGGGGGAGGGCGAATAACCCATCCTCCCCTTTTTTATATTTAGCTGCACCAGGTGCCGGTTTTCCTTAGATGGAAGATGTTCTTAGAAAGGAGCTTAAATAGGCTGGTGCCAAAAAAGTGTTTGGTAGTATGAAATGTGCAATAAGCTATGGGATTTACTCCACCCTGTGATACCTTTGGATAAACCCTTTCTTCTGTTTTTTTGAAAAAAACAGTAACTTCATCTGGATCGATTTCCTCTGCATATTCCATTGCTCCCTCTTCCTTTACACCTTCTTCTTCTATAACGTCATAAACTTCAAAATAAACTTTTACACTGTTAGCTAAAGCTTGAGCTGAACGCAGTTGAAATTCCTCTGTCTTAATTAGTGCTTCTTCCTCAGGATTCGTTAAAAAGGCGATCTCTACTAAAACAGCTGGCATTTGCGCTTTGCGGAGAACATAAAAGTTCTGATTATTGCGGAGTTCACGGTCCCGTAATCCGAGAGCGTTGAGCACGTTTTCGTGAACAATTTCTGCAAATCGTTTACTGTCATCACGGTATTCTAGCTGTAATGGATGAGGGGGGAGTCTAGGGTTCAAGTGGTTTATCCCATCGTAGTAATAGGTTTCTGTTCCTCCGGTATTGGAACTGTTAACATCTTGATTGTGGTGGATGGACAAGAAAAGACTGTTATCATTATTTCCTTCCACAAACTGATTGGCCACCTTCATTCGGTTTTCCATATCATCTAAAAGCCTATCCCTATGCCAAACGGGAATGGACGTATCTTCCACAAAATCAACATCCGTCTCTCTTGTCATGTAAACAGTGATATCCGTAGATTCTTCAAGAATGTCCCTTAGTTTTAATACCACGAGAAGGTTTGCATCTTTTTCGCAAAAACCAGTTTCATCACCTGAATAACCACATGTTCCATCAAATTGTCCACCATGACCAGGGTCAATCACCAGTATGTTCTCTGCAAAACTTGTAGCTGGAAAAGCACAAATTAAGAGGATGGTAAAAAAGAGTACTCTTTTTAATTTGTAAACCATATATCCCTCCCGAAAGAAGATTTGTATTCATTATATTACGTGATATAAAGGAATAAGCTAATTTATTTGTCCTAGAAAAAACGAATCCCTACGTATTGGAAGACCAAACTAAATTAGTAACAAAAAACACTCGACAGTTTTCTGTCGGGTGATTTCTTTAGGGATACTAATTTATCAATCTACCTTAAAAAATGTATAATAAAAGAAAGCACGAATCCATTTTTGAGAGGAGATTTACTACATGTCTTACCCTAATGCAGAAGAAACGGTCCAATTAATAAAAGAATTAGTGTCTATTCCAAGTCCTTCTGGAAATACGAACGAAGTGATAACTTATGTAGAAGATTTTTTAACAAAGCTGAATGTGGAAACAAAGCGTAACCGTAAAGGTGGGCTTATTGCTACTATCCCTGGTAAGGATAATGATAATCACCGTATGCTGACGGCCCATGTGGACACGTTAGGTGCCATTGTGAAGGAAATTAAACCAAGTGGGCGCCTGAAGCTGGATCTTATTGGCGGGTTCCGTTATAACGCTATTGAGGGAGAGTATTGCCAGATTGAAACGTCCTCTGGCCAAATTTTTACAGGTACGATCTTGATGCATCAAACGTCTGTCCATGTTTATAAGGATGCCGGGAAAGCCGAGCGTAATCAGGCGAACATGGAAGTGAGGATTGATGAAAAAGTACATACTGCCGATGAAGTACGTGCCCTTGGGATTGAAGTGGGTGACTTCGTTTCCTTTGATCCTAGAGTTCAGGTGCTGCCGAACGGCTATATTAAGTCCCGTCATTTAGATGATAAAGCAAGTGTGGGAATTCTTCTTCAGTTGATCAATCAAATCACTACAGAAAACATAGAACTTCCATACACAACTCATTTCCTTATTTCTAACAATGAAGAAATTGGTTATGGGGGTAATTCCAATATTACGCCAGAAACGGTGGAATATTTGGCAGTGGATATGGGGGCCATGGGGGATGGCCAGTCCACCGATGAGTATACGGTGTCCATTTGTGTGAAGGATGCTAGTGGCCCATACCATTATCAACTTCGCAAAAACTTGGTTCAGCTGGCGAAGGACAATGGGATTGGCTATAAGTTGGACATCTATCCTTACTATGGATCGGATGCCTCCGCAGCTATTCGCTCCGGTAATGACATCGTCCATGGTTTAATCGGCCCGGGGATTGATTCTTCCCATGCCTATGAACGTACACATATATCTTCTATTGAGGAAACTACGAAGCTTTTATATCACTATTTACAATCGAAACTAGTATAAAATACCTACATGGTATGAAAACACAGGCATTGCTTTTGTAATGCCTGTTTTTGTACAACCTTTTTATTATTATAATACGTTTTCAAGCTTATTTTGGACGAAAATAGTAGGCATATTACATGAAAATAAATAATATATGTGAATTATTATTGCGAATTTTAATTACCAGAATCTTAAAAAAAGTATTTGACACGTTCTCTATTGAGAACTATAATGAATATAGTAAATTGGTTCATTAGACCCGATGCCATAAAATAAAATGTCAAACGGTTGGTTCCTTATTAAACTAACTAATTTTTTTATTTGAAATGTGCGTTATTAAGAATTTGTGATCGTGTGTTGAATACTTCCTTTAAGTAGGTGAACAGAGTGGAGCAAGCAAGGGGAAAGGAAATAGAAATAAAGAAACTAGTAACGCTTTTCAAGAAACGACTTTGGATTATTCTCTTAATAACAGTGGCTGCAGGGGCTGCCGGTAAGTTTTATGTGTCATATACAGAGCCTGCTCCCATATACAGTTCCTCGTCACGGATCATTATTCATGAAAGCTCTGGATTTATGGACACCCTTCTTGTTTTTATAAGGGAGAAGCCTGTTATGGAGGGGGTTATAGAAGAGCTTGAACTTGGAATTTCACCGGAAGCATTGAGTAGGCAGATTCAGGTAAATCGGGTGGGAAGTTCTCAAATTATAGAAATCTCAGCAATTAACCCTAATCCAGAGCTGGCTACAGTTCTAGCGAATACCGTACCGATCGTATTTATGGAACAAGTAAAAGAGGTTTTTAATTATAGAAACGTGGATATGTTGTCAGAAGCTGTAGTCTCTTCGAATCCGCAGCCAATTAATCCACCGAGCAACAGGATGTTCCACATCGCCATTGTATTTGGACTCGTTGTAGGAGTTGGGTTTGTCTTCTTATTAGATAGCTTAGATAATACGTTGCGGTCGGAGAGGGAAATCGAAAAACTACTGGGGATTCCAGTTGTGGGAAGTGTCTCGAAAATCAAGAAGGCAGCAGTAGGAAAGAAGAAAGAGAAAAAAGTAATTACCATTAGGACTGAGGTCGGGGGTGAGGTCATTGATAACAAAGATTTTGAAGAGAAGCGCGTTAATAATTCATAACGATGGGAATGACCGCACACTAGAAGAATATGAATCGATGCAATTAAATATTGAATTTCTTGCCTTCGAAAGAAAATGTAAGACTCTTCTTTTTACCTCTCCTGGTAGTAAGGAAGGGAAATCTACTACAGTCGCTAACTTAGGTATTTCCTTAGCTCGTAGTGGCAAGAAAGTTCTCCTTGTTGATGCCCATGTGAAGAAACCATCCATCAATCAATTATTCAAAATAAAAAACTCTTTAGGTTTAACGAATATTTTAGCTGGTCAGAGAGCATTTGGCGATACGATTAACCAAACAGAAGTGGAGAACTTGAAGGTAATCACAAGTGGACCAATTCCATATAATACGGAAAAGTTATTCCGATCGAATGCCATGGAAGTGTTTCTAAAACAAGCAGCTTTACACTTTGATTATGTTTTATTAGATGGCCCACCAGTTTTAGATGAAGTGGATACGAAAGTACTAACAAATAAATGCGATGGGACGATTTTAGTAATTAGGAACGGAAAAACGGAGGACGAATTAGCCTTAGAAGCAAAGAAAGCACTAGATATAGCAAAGGGAAAAGTTATTGGTGTTGTGTTAAATAGGAAAAGACGTACGTTTTCATTTAAGAAAATGAAGGGTGTACATACTTTTTAAGAGCCATTTTTTTTTTAACTTAAATGTTCGTTATTAAGAATGATGTTCGTTTTATAAGAATACATTTGGCGATGTCTCCTTGCCGTTATCGATGGAGGTACTCGGTCATGCTGGTGGGTTGGGAAACCTTAGATGCTGGTCATCATAAGTGTGATGTGAGGTTGGGTTAGATGCCCACTTTTTTTAAATGCTTTAACGATATGGTTTCCTTACCCGTATAGTTAAAGCATTTAAACCTAAATTTATTATCAAAAGGCTATGTTAAACTTTGATGTAGATTTTCGCTGCAGATACTCGCTTTCCGCGGGCAACGCTTCAGCCTCCTCGTTCCTGCGGGGTCTTCAGCCGTTGCTTTTCCCGCAGGAGTCTCGTATCTTCCGCTCAAATCAACAATGATAAAAAGTTAACATTAACCTTTAAAAAAGCTTAATGAAAAGGGGTTGTTTATTGGGGATGAAAGAGATGGATCGTTTTCCGAAGTCTATTAGAAAAGCGGTTAGGTATATAAAGCAGGATGCTACGAAAGAGCAGCTTATTGAAATTAAAAAGTTGATTGACTATGCAATAGAAAGAAGAAGTTTACGTCTTTAAATGTGTATGAAAAAGGAAGGGAGGAATAAATGTGGCTTATGGCCAACGATTGTCGTTATTAATCTTTATTGATTCTATTTTTATCTTGGCAACGGTATTTTTCGCCAGCCTCTTGTTGTATGAAGGTGCTTTTCTCCTTACTGCTGCGCTTATTGCCATGGTAGCAGCTCTTCTTATTAGTCATCATATTTTATCCTTCTTCTATAAGCTGTATAAAAAAGCTTGGGAGTACGCCAGCATTGGAGAATTGATTATTATTTTAAAAATAGTCACCTTTTCTATCCTTATTGCGGCAGTAACACAGGGTGTTTTATTTCAAGTTATTCCTATTCGCTTACTAACCATTACATGGATGTTGTTAATGGCATTGATTGGGGGATCAAGATTTTGCTGGAGGATTTACAGGGATACATACATTAAGAAAGAGGATAACAGAAATAGGACGTTGATCGTTGGTGCAGGTGCGGCAGGAACGATGGTAACGAGACGATTGCTGAATAATTCCGATTCAGAATTGGTGCCAGTTGCCTTTATTGATGATGACGAGAAAAAGCATCATCTTGATATTCTAGGTATACCCGTTGTAGGTGGTATTAATCAGATAGAGGAGACGGTAAAGGAATTGAGCATTCAAAACATCGTTATTGCTATTCCTTCCCTTAGTAAAAAAGAGTTAAATGATATTTTTCAAGAATGTGCCAAAACAAAGGCGAACACAAAGATATTGCCCATGTTGGAAGACATCGTAACGGGGAAGGTTTCCGTTAATCAATTTAGGGATGTTCAGGTGGAAGACTTACTCGGAAGGGAGACGGTTCAACTTGATACGGAAGGGATATCCGATTACATCACAAATAAGGTTGTTTTAGTAACGGGGGCAGGGGGATCGATCGGGTCCGAAATTTGCCGCCAGGTTTGTCATTTTAATCCGAAACAGCTCATTTTACTAGGACACGGGGAGAACAGTATTTACAGCATTGAGATGGAGCTGCTGGAACGCTATAAGAAAACTTCAATCCAATTTAGAACGGAAATTGCAGATATACAAGATGGAGATAAGATGAATACGATTATGGAGGCATATCAACCGGATGTGGTTTATCATGCTGCCGCCCATAAGCATGTACCCCTAATGGAGAGAAATCCAGAGGAAGCTGTAAAGAACAATATGATTGGGACAATGAATGTTGCGGAAGCGGCGAGACTAGGAGGCGTAAAGACCTTTGTGATGATCTCCTCTGATAAGGCCGTGAATCCAACTAGTGTCATGGGTTCAACGAAAAGGCTAGCAGAAATGATCATTCAGGATATGAATAAAACAAGTAAAACGAAATTTACGGCCGTTCGATTTGGGAATGTGTTAGGGAGCCGCGGCAGTGTTATTCCCCTGTTTACGAAGCAAATTCGTAAGGGGGGACCGGTTACTGTCACTCACCCAGAAATGGTCCGTTATTTTATGACCATTCCAGAGGCTTCGAGGCTCGTCATTCAGGCGGGAAGCTTGGCAAAGGGTGGAGAAACCTTCGTTTTAGATATGGGTGAGCCTGTTAAGATTGTTGACTTGGCAAAAAATTTAATTAAACTCTCTGGAAACTCTGTGGATGATATTGGCATTAAGTTTACGGGGATGCGTCCAGGAGAGAAGTTGTATGAAGAACTGTTAAACGATAACGAGGTTCATGAGGAGCAAATCTATCCAAACATTTACGTTGGAAAAACATCGGATATATATATAGAAGAAATTGAACACATTCTATTAACCTTTTCCAAAATAGACAAGGAAACATTAAGAGAAAGGCTTGTTCGTTTAGCGAATCAGAAGACCGAAAAGGAAAAAGTTTTATCTATACCTGTGTAATAGTAAAAAAAGGGGGACTATGTTAATGAAAGTAAGAAAGGCAATTATACCAGCTGCAGGGTTAGGAACGCGGTTTCTTCCTGCTACAAAGGCGATGCCAAAGGAAATGCTGCCAATTGTTGATAAACCAACGATTCAATATATTGTAGAAGAAGCAGTCGCATCGGGAATTGAAGACATTATTATCGTGACGGGTAAAGGAAAAAGGGCCATCGAGGACCATTTTGATCATTCCTTTGAATTAGAGCAAAATCTATTAAATAAAGGAAAAATTGAGTTATTCAATGAGGTACAGAAATCTTCTAAACTAGTAGACATTCATTATATCCGCCAAAAGGAGCCAAAGGGTTTGGGTCATGCCATTTGGTGTGCAAGGAAGTTTATTGGAAATGAACCCTTTGCCGTTTTATTAGGGGATGATATTGTTTCTTCCGATAAACCGTGCTTAAGGCAGCTCATGGATCAATATGATCGTTATAATGCCTCTGTTCTCGGAGTACAAACGGTAGCGGATCACGAGGTGTCCCGTTACGGTATTGTGGATGGGAAACCGATGGAAGACCGGTTCTACAATGTACAGAATCTAGTAGAAAAGCCAAAGCAAGAAGAATCTCCTTCTAATTTGGCCATTCTAGGAAGATATGTTTTAAGCCCAAGAATCTTTGACATTCTTGAAAATCAGGAACCTGGGGCTGGAAATGAAATTCAGCTTACAGATGCCATTGCTACATTAAATAAGTTTGAAGCCGTTTACGCCTATGATTTCGAAGGGGTTAGGTATGATGTAGGTGAGAAGTTTGGTTTTATAAAAACTACGATCGACTTTGGACTACAACGGGAAGACTTAAAGTACCAAATTTTAGAGTACCTTACACAAGTAATGGAAAAAGAAGCGGTAAAGAAATAAAGCCGAATGGATGAAGAAGATGGAGAAGAAAATATTATTTTGTGCTACCGTCGATTATCATTTTAGTGCTTTTCACTTGCCAATCATGAAATGGTTTAAGGAACAAGGCTGGGAGGTTCACGTTGCTGCATCGGGGCAAATGACACTCCCTTATACGGATAAGAAATTTGATATACCGATTAAGAGGACTCCCTTCCATATTGCTAATTTCAAGGCTTACAAGGAACTGAAAGAGATTATTAATGAAAACAACTATACAATCATTCATTGTCACACCCCTTTAGGAGGTGTGCTTTCTCGTTTAGCAGGAAGAAAAGCAAGGAAGTCCGGGACAAAGGTCATTTATACCGCACACGGATTTCACTTTTGCAAAGGAGCACCGTTGTTAAACTGGTTGATTTACTATCCCATTGAACGATTTCTTTCCCGGTATACAGACTGTTTAATTACCATCAATTCACAAGATTATCAGCTAGCAAAAAAACATCGATTCCCAGCTGGAAATATAGAATATGTGAATGGAGTGGGAGTGGATACGGATCATTTCAAACCTTTAGATAGTCAAACAAAGCTTCAGCAGAGAAAGAAATACGGGTATGACAAGGATGACTTTCTTCTCTTTTATGCAGCAGAGTTTAATAAAAATAAAAATCAGCAGCTGCTCATTCGGGCTCTAGCAAAAGTAAAGGAAGAGGCTCCTAAGGCGAGGTTACTCCTTGCTGGTGAGGGTGCTCTCTTTAAGGAATGTAAGGACTTGGCTCAAAGTTTAGGAGTTGCAGAGCAAGTGGATTTTCTCGGATTTCGAAAAGATATCGTTCAGCTCTTACCTATTTGTGACCTAGCGGTGGGCTCTAGTTATCGGGAGGGCCTTCCCGTTAACATTATGGAAGCAATGGCCTGCGGGCTACCCGTATTAGCAAGTGAAAACCGAGGTCATTCAGAACTTGTAAAAAATAAACTAAATGGGTTTGTTCAAGACCCAGATGACGTGGAGCAATTTGCAGCGACACTTAAAGAGCTGTACGAATCTAAAAAACTACGGGAAACTTTAGGAACAAATAGTATTTCCCTCGTAAAGAAATTCTCGCTCCCAAGAGTGAAGGAGCAGCTAGTGTCGATTTATACGAGGTATATGGTGGAGGATAATTATGAAACCGAAAATAAGCATCGTCGTTCCTATTTATAATGTGGACGAATATTTAAGCAGATGTTTAGATAGTTTATTGTCTCAAACAATAGAAGATATTGAAGTCATCACAATTAATGATGGGTCCACCGACAATAGTTTGGAGATTCTCGAACAGTATGCCAAAAAGGACTCACGAATAATTATTATCGACAAGGAAAACGGAGGAGTTTCTTCAGCAAGAAATGCTGGCCTAAAAATAGCTGTAGGAGATTACATAGGTTTTGTTGATCCAGATGATTGGGTTAACCAAGAAATGTATCGTTCTATGTATGATATAGCAATGAAAGATAAAGCTGACATTGTTATGTGCTCCTATATTCGTGAATTTGGAAGCCATTCAAAAGTAAAGAACTTTCCTTTACCAAAAAAGGTTATATTTCAAGAGGAGGATGTTCGATTTAAACTCCTTAGAAGATTAGTAGGCCCTATAAAAGACGAGGTGGCAAAACCGGAACTATTGGATGCTTGGGGAACAGTGTGGTCTAAATTGTATCGTCGAGAATTAATTATGGATAATCAGGTTACCTTTACTGATTTAAGTGAAATTGGAACAAATGAGGATTCCCTTTTCAATGTGGAAGTTATTTATTATGCGAAATCTTTCGTGTTTATTAATGAGCATTATTATCATTATTGGCGAGCAAATGATGCTTCTGTAACGACAGGCTATAAACCTGCTCTTGTAGATAAATACACCAATTTATACGAGAAAATAGAAGCGTTTTTGGAAAAGAAGAAATTAGAACCAGAATTTTATATAGCCCTTAATAATCGAATTAGCTTAAATACATTGGGGCTTGGATTAAATGAAATAAGTAAAGGTAACAAATCATCCGTACTCCGTAAAATATCTAAAATAAAAACTATATTAAATAATCAACAAATAAGACGTTCATTCCAGCATTTTAAAGTAGGAGACCTTCCACTTGTTTGGAGAATGTTTTATTTTTTTGCAAAACTAAGATTTTCTACTTTGTTTTATTTGATGTTAATGAGTATTGAAGTCCTTAGAAAGTTGATAAGATAGGGGTGTTACAACTGGAACCTATTCGTATTTTACAAGTAGTTACCATCATGAACCGTGGTGGCCTAGAGACGATGTTGATGAATTATTATCGGCAAATAGATCGTACGAAAATACAGTTTGATTTTATGGTCCATCGAGAAGAAGAGGGACATTACGACGATGAAATACTTGATCTAGGTGGGAATATTTACAGAATGCCACCTATAAGACCAGGTAATTACAATGTTTATTTTAAGGAATTAAAAGAATTTTTTGAGCTTTACTCAGATTACAATATAGTCCACGCCCACATAAATGAAAATAGTGCATTTGTTTTAAGGGCAGCGAAGGAAGCCAATATTCCCTGTAGAATAGCACATAGTCATCTAGCTGGATTACCATTAGACTATAAACTTCCTTTCAGAATTTATGCAAGGATGCATTTAAATCAGAATGCAAATAACTTTTTTGCATGTTCAGATGAAGCAGGAGAATGGTTATTCGGTAAAAAATTGTTACAAAAAGAAAAACTTGTGGTTTTTAAAAATGCGGTTAATTGTAATGAATTTAAATATAATGAAATTACTAGAGAAAGAGTAAGGAAGGAATTAAATATAGAAGGTAATTTCGTTGTTGGTCATGTAGGGCGGTTTAATCCACAAAAAAATCATAGCTTTTTAATAGATACTTTTCATGAAATCTATAAGCAAAATAATAAAGCAATTTTATTATTAGTTGGTCAAGGAGATTTATTGAATAATATTAAAAAGAAGGTAGAAAGATTAGGTCTTACTGATGTGGTTAAGTTTTTAGGTTTAAGGTCAGATATTGCTGATTTAATGCAGGGAATGGATTTATTTCTTTTTCCTTCATTATATGAAGGACTTGGGGTAGTTCTTATTGAAGCCCAGGCTGCAGGTTTAAAAAGTATTACTTCTACAGGTACACCCAAAGAAGCAGATGTAACAAATACAGTTGAATTTTATAATTTAAATATGTCACCAAAAGAGTGGGCCAATAAAATTCTCCAAATTGACTATAGTAGATATGAGAAAACAGAAAGTATCATTGAAAATGGCTATGATGTTAGTACTAATTTGAAATGGCTAACTAAATTTTATCTAGAAAACAATAAATTAAAAGAAGTAGTTCCGAGGTGAATCATGGAAACATTAACGATATTCACGCCAACATTTAATAGAGCCTATACATTACATAAGTGTTATGAGAGTTTAAAACGACAGACATGTAAAGACTTTAAGTGGCTTATAATTGACGATGGATCTAGCGATAACACTTTTGAACTTGTTAACCAATGGATCCTTGAAAATAAAGTACCAATAAAGTATTTTTATCAAGAAAATCAAGGGATGCATGGGGCACATAATACAGCTTATGAATTAATAGAAACAGAGCTTAATGTCTGTATTGATTCCGATGATTACATGGCTGATAATGCAGTTGAAAAAATACTCTCTTTTTGGAAGGAATATGGATGTGAAGAGTATGCAGGGATTGTTGGTTTAGACGCAACTCCAGAGGGTAGTGTCATTGGAACAAAAATGCCTGAAGAATTAAAAGAATCAACGCTATCTAATTTATATGGGAAGTACAAGGTTAAAGGGGATAAAAAGTTGGTTTATCGAACAGAGCTTACTAGAAAAGCCCCACCGTATCCTTTGTTCCAAGGGGAAAGATATTGTCCTCTGAGCTATAAATATATTCTGATTGATCAACAATATCCATTATTGGTAATGAATGAGATCCTATGTCATGTGGAGTATTTAGAAGATGGTTCCAGTATGAATATGATAAAGCAATATAAAAGAAACCCAAGGGGTTTCTCTTTTTTTAGAAAAACTGCTATGAAATTTGCTCCTACATATAAGGAGAGACTACGAGAATCTATTCATTATGTTTCTAGTAATTTAATGATTAAAAATTATCGATATTTATTTGAATCACCATGTAAATTTACAACTATGATTGCATCTCCTTTTGGAATACTGCTCTATTTTTATATTCAGCATACAAATAAAGCAACTGTTCTAAAAGAGAAAAAAGCATAAACATTTTTGTTAGGAAGGAATAGAAAATGACTATAATGTATCTCAATCTTTCTATCGTTTATGTCTTTTCTTTATTTTCTAGGTTTGTAGTAAAGCCTAATGGTTTAGAAGAAAATGAAATAAAACCAAATAAATTATTTGCTTTACTGGCCGTAAGCTCTTTAGTAGTAGTTTCAGGACTACGTAATAACATTGGCGATACTTATTACTATATGCATTCATATCGTATTACAGAATTCAATTGGGAGAGTTTTCGGTTTGAGGGTGATTTTGGGTTTAACCTACTCCAGATGTTATTGCAACAATTTTCAAGTGATCCTCAAATTTTACTTTTTACTACTGCATTATTAACAAATGTTCTAATAGGTTTAACACTATATAACTATTCAAGATTATTTGAATTGAGTTTATATGTTTATATTACATTGGGCTATTTTTTAGTATCTATGAATGGTGTAAGACAGTATTTGGCAGCTGCAATTATTTTTGCAGCAACTAAATACCTTATAGAAGGAGATTGGAAAAGGTATATGTTAATTGTCCTATTTGCTTCCACTATTCACCAGACAGCACTCATATTAATTCCAATATATTTTATTGTAAGGATGCCTGCTTGGTCAAAAATAACATATGTCCTTTTAATAACTTCTATTTTGATAGTAATTGGTTTTGATACGTTTTTAAATATATTATTCATTGCTATGGAGGGAACACAATATGAAGGCTATAAAGAATTTCAAGCAGAAGGTGCAAATTTTTTAAGAGTAATAGTAGTGGCTGTTCCAATCGTTGTTGCCTATTTAGGTAAAGAAAAACTAAAAGATATCCTCCCTAGTAGTGATGTAATCGTTAATATGGCAGTCCTTGGATTACTGTTTATGATTATTTCTACACAAAATTGGATTTTTGCTAGATTTTCAATTTACTTTGGGTTGTATCAATTAATTTTAGTGTCGTGGATAGTTAAACTTTTTAAAGAAAAAGATCAGAAACTTATCTACTATGGAATATTAGTTTGCTATTTTATATATTTTTATTTTGAGCATGCAATTTCTCTAAACATTAATTACAGAAGTAATTATATTTTTTTCTAAATAGGAGCATTCCTGTAAGAAAGAAATTTGAGAGTTGAACAAAAAAAGAGCCCCTTGGTATCATACGAGGTGTCCGCAGCTGATCAGCACTAAGGACCCTGAAATTAGTTAACCAAGGAGG
>NZ_JAUSUG010000002.1 GCF_030813435.1 Evansella vedderi
GCGCTGGTCCTCAAAAGAGTGCTGAGTTAGTTCAGCGTGCCTTTTCAACTGTGAAATACAATTTAAATCGCCTCGAATTATTCCACACAGATCGAGGCAGCGAGTTTAAAAAACAACTAATTGATCAAGCATTAAAAACGTTTGATATTGAAAGGTCATTGAGTGCAAAAGGAACACCCTATGACAACGCCGTTGCCGAAGCAACGTTCAAAATCATCAAAACGGAATTTGTAAGTGGAAGAGTTTTCAATAGCCAACAAGAACTTGACCTTGAACTGTTTGATTATGTAAATTGGTTTAATAACATTCGAATACATGGATCTTTAAACTATTTAACACCTAATGAATACAAGCATAAGCACTAAGTAGGAGTGAACAATATTTAGTAGAAAGACGTGCACTTTATTTGGAGTGGCGGGCATGATAGCCTTGGTGGCTGAGCCAGATGTATTGATAAATCTGGCTTCCTGGCTGATCACCATGCCCGCAGAGGCTCCAAGTAAAGTGACAAACTGTATGCACTACCTACCAAAAAAGCACTCAAAAAGCGTTTATGTTATATGTGAGCTTTAACAAGTTTATGTTCCTTAAAAGAATTGTTCAGTTTAGTGTTGACATACCACAAATTCCTTCTGAAATAATTAATACTTGTTTCCACGCTTTCTAATGGATTACGTCTTGATTGATCCTGTTCTACAATCCACCATTTTACCCCAGTCTCAGCACCGATTTTGGTAATCCCTTGAAGGTCAATCCCTCCAGCTCCTAATTCCGCAAAAAATTGTTCCCCGTCGGTAGTCATATCCTTCAAATGAATTAACGGAGTACGGCCTTTATAGCGTTCCAGCCATTCTACAGGGTTGTTCTCCGCTTTTGCCAGCCAGTAAACATCCAGCTCCGCCTTCACCCATTCTGGATTTGTTTCATTAAGGAAGATGTCCAATGCTCTCTTGCCATTATGGTCCTTTAACTCCCAGTCATGGTTATGGTAGCTGAACATGATTCCGTTAGCAGCTGTTTTCTCTCCAATTGCATTCAATCTTTTTGCTACATTTATAAAATTTTCTGCATCTTCTCTCATTTCCATTGGTAAGTTTGGACAAATAATATGGTTACTGTTTATCCCCCTATGAAATTCAATAATTTCATCTAAATCTTCCTCTAGGCGGACAAATGGCACATGACTTCCAGTTGCAGCTAAATTAAGCTCACCTAATATTTTTTTTAGCTCCTGAGCTTCAAATCCTCCCCAATATCCCGCAAATTCTACACCATCATAGCCAAGCTCTGCTACCTTCCTGAGAGTTCCAACGAAATCCTCCTGGCAGGCTTCCCTTAACGTGTATAACTGAATTCCTAACTGTTTCTTTGCCATTGCCTTCCTCCCCTAATCCCCTTTTATTTTGGAGCCGCATGATTCTCGAATAATCAAATGGCTCTCAAGTACGATGTTCTCTTGTGAAATGGTTTCTCCGTTCATTACTTTAAGTAGTAACTCCATAGCGTGAACGCCAAATTCGAATTTTGGCTGTGCAATGGTTGTTAATGGAGGATCCACAAATTTAGCAAGCTCAATATTGTCAAAGCCCACTATAGCTATATCTTCAGGAATACGAAGGCCATTCTCCTTCAATGCCTTTATAGCTCCCACCGCCGTTTCATCATTTACTGTAAAAATTGCAGTAGGATCATTGCCACTTTGCAGCAATTCCAAAGCTAATTCATAGCCAGCATTCATGGTCCAATCACCATAATAAATAAGTTCAGGTTCAAAGCTACAGCCATTTTTCACCAAACCTTGCTTATATCCTTTTAGTCGATCAATAGAAACAATAGAATTCTTCGGACCGTTAAAAAAAGCTATCTTCTTATGTCCTAATTGAACTAAATGATCGATTACACACTCCACACTTTTGACATTATTAATATTTACTGTAGGAAAAATGTTGATCCTTTTATTTTCCCCTCGTTTATCTTCCGTGGAATGTAGATTTTCTTCCTTTACAGTGTTCCTATACCCTAAAACTACCGGTAAACCCTTAATAGCCTCGATAAATTCTTCCGTCGGTAATTCAGCAGCTAATAGTATAACCCCATCCGCTGCCTTGTCCCTAATAAGTTCAAGATATGCTAATTCAGTTTCAAAGTTTCGAGAAATATCCCCTAAAATAACCTGGTAGTTATGCTCACGTGCCACACTTTGGATCCCGCTGATAATAGTGGGGTAGAGGGGATTCGCAATGGTGGGAACGACTACTAATATGTTTTTAGACGATCTTTTTCTGAAATTTCTCGCTAAAGAATTAGGAATATAGTTTAGTTCATCAACAGCTTTCAGCACTTTTTGTTTTGTTTTTTCTTTCACTTTAGGATCATTTGCCAGCACCCTTGATACGGTTGCCGTAGAAACTCCAGCGAAATTTGCAACATCGATCATTTTTGTCATCATATATCACCTTAATTAACAGTGTGTTTTTGTTTGTAATCGATTTCATTTTCATTTTATTATAATTGATTCTTTAAAAAATTCAATAAATTTATTATAAACAGAATACTATTAATGTAATTTAGTAGAGTAGAAATGCTCAATATTTAGCTATGAACCGCTTTGATATTTGGCGGATCTTTCTGCCTAGGTACCTACTACAAAAGTATTCCTTGATTTTAAGCTCTGTGGATTCTTGTAGTAAAAAGCTTTCGACAAATTTTACATACCACAACAGATTACCATTATTATACACTTACACGAAATCAGAACTACACAAACCCGTTTCGGTAGTTTAACTTTGCTTTCATTGAAAATATCTCTGTAAATTTTTTCGACAATAATTTATCTAAAACTATAACAAAAATGAATCACTTCTTAAAATTCGTAATTGACAGATTTAATTTAAAATTCTAAAATGTCCATTAAGTAAACGATTACATTTTCGGAAAAGCTATTTTTTTCCTGCTAAATTATATTTACTTAACAGCAACTATTTTGATTGCAGTAACGATTCACTTGGGGAAATGTATTCTTTTACTAAATTTCAAAATCGCCTTTGATTTTTACCTTTTGTTAAAAACAAATGACAAAACTTACATAAAGCTATACCGATTAATCTCGAGCTCTAATCGGTATAAATAACAGCAGCGTAAATGTTTGAGCAAGGTGAATGGACAAGAGCGAATTGGGAATTTAGTGAAATACAAATACAAAATAAAAAATATTTAGGAGGAAAAGAAATGAGAAAGTTAGTCGCACTCTTGTTACTTTTAGTTCTTATGTTCATGGCTGCCTGCAGCAACGCAGATACTCCAAGTACAGGAAGTTCTCAAGAAGGTGAATCAAATCAAGAATCTGCAAATAATGAACAAGCCGGTGGTTCTGTAGACGAGATAGAAATTGAGTTCTGGCATATCCATCCTGGAGCAAGAGAAGAAGTTTTCTTAGAAGCAGTCGCTCGTTTTGAAGAAAATAACCCAGGAGTTAAGGTGAATGTACAGCGTATTGCAAACGATAATTTCAAACAACGTCTAATCGTTTCCATGTCAGGGGGCAATCCTCCAGATATTTTCCATAACTGGGGCGGCGGATGGTTAAAGCAATTTGTTGATTCTGGACAAGTTCTCGATTTAACAGCTTATATCGATGTGGACCACTATTTAGAAACAGCAATTGACAACGTTTCTTTCGGTGATGGAATTTACGGTGCACCATTAGGTTTAGGATTACACTATTTCTTCTATAACACAGAAATTTTTGAAGAGTATGGCTTAGAAGAGCCGGAAACCTATGATGAACTACTTCACATTATTGATGTGTTAAACGAAAATAATGTCATTCCAATCGCTTTGGCAAATCAAACGAAATGGCCCGGTGCTTTCTACTTAATGTATTTTGCGGATCGTTTAGCAGGTCCAGATATATTTAACAGTGCTTTTGCTAGAACAGGAGCAGGCTTTGATGATCCATCTTTTATACGTGCTGGTGAATATATTCAAGATCTAGTACAAAGGGACGCATTTAATGTTGGTTTTAATGGAATCCCTTATGACGCAGGTCAAGGAAGACAGTTATTATATTCAGGGCAAGCAGCGATGATGCTAATAGGGAACTCATTCCTTAATGACGCTTTAAATGAAGCTCCAGAGTTTGCTGAAAAATTAGGTTTCTTTAAATTCCCAAGTTTGCCGGACGGTGAGGGTGATCCACTAAATATGGACGGCGTACTATCACCAGTATTCTCAGGATGGTCAGGAACGGAGCATCCGGATTTAGTGGCAGAATTATTAAAAGAATTAACTTCATTAGAATCAGCGCAAGCATTTGCTGATCGAAGCCGAGGGTTAACAGCTATTAACGGAGTAGAATACACAGATGAAGTTTTAAACCGAATGTTCCAAGATGCATTAAATGCACCAGACATATCTTGGCCATATGACCAAACTCTTCCTCCAGATTTAGCTCAATTACACTTAGATACAACACAAGCTTTATTTGGATTGGAGATCACGCCGGAAGAAGCGGCCCGTCAAATGGAAGAGTTAGCAAAAGAACAATTAGATTAATAGAAACGGAGGGGATTTCATCCCCTCCAAGTTTTAACGAGGGAGGTCTACTATGCAAACGGTAAGTCCTGTAAAAACGAGCAAGCATCTAGAAATTAAGAAAAAGAAAAAAAAGTGGAAGCATACTTTTACGATTTGTATGTTTATCGCACCTGCACTTTTTATTTATGGGTTATATGTCTTATATCCTATACTCTCTACATTTCAATTAAGCTTATCATCATGGGATGGGAATCCAGCAGGACCTACTTTCATAGGTTTAGACAATTATATTCGTTTATTATCAGATCCAATCTTCTTTAAAGCGTTAAGGAATAACATACTGGTCGTTTTAACATCCGTATTTATACAGATACCTTTAGGTTTAATTTTAGCATTACTCCTTTTTGCACCACTAAAAGGCTTGCGAGTATTTAGCACCGTTTACTTTATGCCGTTCTTAATGTCTACGGTAGCGATTGGCTTATTGTGGATCTTTATTTTTGATCCGATTAATGGACCGTTAAATAAGTTCATTCAAACTTTAGGTATGAAACCGGTAGCCTGGTTAGGTAGTCCAGATACAGCCATGTTCTCCGTGTTACTTGTTATTGTGTGGCAGTTTGCACCATTTTATATGATTTTATTTAAAGCGGCTATGGTTGGGATCCCAGATGAACTTTACGAATCCGCATCCATCGATGGTGCGACTGGAGTAAAGAAATTTATTTATATTACATTGCCATTATTAATCCCAACAATGGTTACATCATCGATTCTTGCAATTGTAGGGTCATTAAAACAGTTTGACTTGTTCTACATTATGACGGGTGGCGGGCCGAGCAATGCTACGGAATTGATGGGAACATATATGTATAAAAATGCTTTTCTCAGCTTCAATATGGGCTATGCGAGTACAATTGCATTTACGATGTTCTTAATCGCTTTCATTGTAACTGTCATTATCCAAGTGTTGGAGTATTACCGTAGGAAGAAAGGGGTATTCTCATGAGCAAACATTTAAAGCATTTACTAACATATGTAGTAGCGCTGCTTTTATTCGTATTTATGGGGTATCCGTTCTTGTACATGATCTCAACATCATTTAAGAGCTTAGAAAGTTTTTTTATAGAACCCTTTGCTATTCTCTCGTGGCCGCTTAATTTCAGTAACTATACGGAAGTATTTACTATGGGGTTAGGCCGCTACTTTATGAATAGTATCATCATTTCTGTAACGGCGGTAACACTAGTAGTTTTAGTAGCAGCATTAGCAAGTTATCCGATAAGCCGTTTGAAATTCAAAATGAATCGTCCGTTATTTTTGTTATTCATTGCAGGGATGATGCTGCCGATCCACGCTACATTAATACCAATATTTGTGTTAACCCAGAATTTAGGGATTTATGACTCTTTGCTTGCTTTATTAGGACCGTATATTGCCTTTGCTTTGCCGATTTCCATCTTCATCTTAACCCAGTTTATGCAGGAAGTTCCTAAAGAATTGGAAGAAGCGGCAATGATTGATGGTTGCGGACACATACGAATTTTTTGGAACATTATGGTGCCAATGACCATTCCGGCAATCTCAACGATAGTAATCTATAACTTTATACATATATGGACAGAATTTATTTTTGCCCTTGTGTTGATCTCAAGTCCTGGTAACATGACGTTGCCCCTTGGATTACAGAGATTCTATGACGAGTTCTCTGTCAATGTTCCAGCCTTAATGGCGGCACTCACTTTAGCAAGTATGCCGATTTTGTTAGTATATATCTTTGCTCAAGAGAAAGTTGTAAAAGGCTTAGCTGGTGGAGCAGTTAAAGGGTAATTGATTCAAGTTCGTATATAAAAAGAAAAGACAGTAACTTTTCCCGAGGAGTCTCATGCCTTACGCTCCAAACAACTCAGTATGAAAATCTACAAAGGCGTAGAGTATATTGTTGCCATGCCTGAGGTAACTACGATAAGGCGTCGAGACTTACTATGGGCTGCTGAAGGAAAAGAAATATATTCCGTTTTCTTGCAGTAAGCCTGAACCATTATCAGCTAATCATCGTTTTTCCTGTAGAAACAAATTAAAATTTTAAAACAATGAGGGTGAATCAAAAGGTATCCTTTTAACCTTCTCATTCACCCTCTGATTTCACTTTATTATTAATCGATACTAGCTTATTAGATTGGTACATGTATGTACCAATACATAAAAGAGTACCAAAAAGGGTTATTACAGCACCCAATAAATAAGTAGAAGGGGCACCAAAGCGCTCCATTATCCATCCCCCACCACCGCTTCCAATTAATCCTGCAATTCCCACGATGACAGCAATAAAGATGGTCTGGCCTGTAGCCGTTATTTCTTCAGGAACAATTTTTGTAACAAAGAATAATCCTGCCACTAGGAAAATAGGGAACGTAAGTCCATTTAATAGTTGCAAGTAGATCAAAGCTACAGGATCATCAAACAAGCCGTATAAAAGCCACCGGACAGAATAAAGGGCACCGGCTATAATGATTAAAGTTAACTCCTTATATTTTTTTAATAATCTAGCACTAATAATAAACAATGGGGCAGATGCAAAAGTAGCTAACATCCATGCAAGACCCACCTGAGATTCAGAAGCACCTAGTTCAGATAAATAGACGGTAAACAAACTATCATTCATGCGATGAGTAATAAAAAGTAACAATGTTAGCAGTAAAAACCATAAGTATTCCTTATTAACGAGGAGTACTTTTAATGATTTTACTGAAATTGGAGTTGTAATCTTCCGCCGTTCATCTTGCAAAGTAAATCCAAGTATAATTGCAATAATAATAATGACGGCATACATCCAACCTAAATACTGAACTCCAAAAATACCTATTAATATACCTAGGACGACCGCTGCAGTACCAACTCCAACATCCCCCCATAAGCGAATTACCCCATAGTTCTTTTGGTGTTTTTTCGCATAAGCGATGGTTATATTCTCTGTTAATGGACCGGTAGGGCTTTGAAAGAAGTTAAGAAAAACAAATAAAGTGATAATCCAAAGGAACGAATGTACATGAAAATAAACAAAACTGGATATAAGGGTTATTACCATTACACTAATCAGAACTTTTTTCGTAGATTGTATCTTATCGCTTAAATAACCAAAAATAGGTTGGCCTGCTACGGCAATTACTGCACCTAATGCAAGGGTCAACCCAATTTGTTCCGTAGTTAACCCTTGATATTTTAAATAAAGGGGCATTAAAGCCCCCATAGCAGCATAGGAAGAAAACAAAAAGAAAAAAAACAACGATAGTTTTACCATGACTCTTTCTTCACCTATCCATTTCCAATAAAGGTTCTAGGATTAAAAATTCTTACCCTAATTACTTTGTTTATTATAGCCTAAATTTGTGACTTTGTATGTTTTTTTAATATTTTAAGCAACCCTTCATTAATCTTACAATTGTTAAATGCAAAGGACTGCATGACTTTGTCAATTTGTTCTTCATTCAAATCTTTAAATATTTTGGCATAGGCAGGTTGTATTAAGGCTCCTGTATAAACTGTCAATATAGACTGAGATAAGGCGGCTACATTGTAGCGATGGTCTATGTCAGGATCTTCAATAACTTCTTCTAAGTGACTAGCCAGTTTATCAATAGATTCCCTGGCTTCAAATCCAGGAAGCCAAATCATCCAATCATCTGTATTAAGTCGATGTTTCATTCTTATAATAGAAGAAATTCGCTGCATATACTCCGATTCTAGATCTAACGTTGCTAATCCCATAACCCCCACATCTTTATAGGTCCAGGTAGTCCAATGGGCTCCAAACTCCTCAAAAACGCTAAGTTGGTCATCCATCGCTGCCAGACGATAACCTACTTCATCTGCTGGTCCGTTATAAACAGAGCCAAACTCTCCTACCCATAATGGAACATTATGCTTCTCTGCAAACTTTGTACCTTGATGATCGTAAAATACCTGGGAAAGTTTTGCTTTATCCCAATAAACACCACTGTCGATTCGAGCTGTTTTTGCATCAGCTACTCCAGGGTATGGTCCAGGGCCAAATCCCGCAGCCGTATAATTATGACTGCTATAAACTAAGTTATCAGCAAAGGGAGCTTCTAAACCTTCAAAAAGCTTTGAGTACAAGTCCCCCTCGAGGAAGATAATATGATCTGGATCAATCCTACGAATGGCCTCAACAGTTCTTTTGTATATACGGTTTATCCTTTCCCAGTCTGGCTTGTAATTAGAAAAAAAGGTATGGGGATAATCTCCATGAGGTGTATTCACACACGGCTCATTCATTAAGTTATAACCAGCAACAACGCCTCTCCCTTTGTATCGGCGGGCAAATTCCTCCCAAAAAGCAACAAATCGATCCTGGTAAGTTTTATCGTGCCAAAAGAAACTGTGCCTTATATCATTATCAGAATGCCAATGGGTATTTTGATATCCTTGAACCGCATGAAGGTCTAAAATAACGTACAAACCATGTTTCTCACATAGATTGATTATCCTATCTAAATGTTGAAAACCCGATTCCTTATACGTAAAAGGCATTTCATCATCTTCAAAATGTCGATAATTTAATGGGAGTCGAACCGTATTGGCTCCCCAGCTTTTAATAAACTTAATGTCTTCTTCTCCAAAAAAATAGTACTGCATTCTTTCAAATAGAAATTCCGCTTTTCCTTTACCTAAAACTTCAGCGGCAGCATGACGTAAACCATGCTCTGAGCCTGTATAGCCATTGATGAAATCTTCCATGTTCATCCAACCGCCGATACACGTACCCCTTAGTTGAATACTATTTCCCTCTGAATCCGTAATCTTGTTTTTATTAACCTTGAGCATATTCATCATTCCTTGATCCTCTCCATTCCTTTAAGTATTTCTAATTAAGCACTCAAAGACAGGCTAGCGCGTCCCATAACCAATTATGGAACGCGCAGTTAGTTATTTATCCTTTTACAAACACGGTTTTAATAGAAGTAAAAAATTCGATTGCCGCTTGACCTTGTTCCCTTGAATGGGAGCTAGATTGCTTCATCCCCCCGAATGGAGCTTGTAATTCCACACCAGCAGTTTCTGCATTAATTCGTACTAAGCCCGCGTCTACTTCTTCCACAAACTGTAGCATGGCTCCAATGTTTTCCGTATAGATGGAAGCACTTAACCCGTATTCCACATCATTGGCTAACTGGAATGCTTCAGATAGCTCATCAAAGGTGATAATTCCTAGAACAGGACCAAAAATCTCTTCCTGAGCAATGGTCATATCGTTCGTTACCTCATCAAAGATGGTTGGTTCCATAAAGAAACCTTTGCCGTAGTCCCCGTCCGTTAAACGATTACCACCATAAATAAGCTTCGCACCTTCTGCCTTGCCTTTTTCTATATAGCTTAATACTGTGTTCATTTGTCCTTCTGATGCACAAGGACCCATCCAAATTCCTTCACCTAACCCATCACCAACAGTAATCCCTTCCATAGCTGTAAGGAGCCTATCTACAAAAGCCTCTTTAACGCTGTTATGGACGATGACACGGCTTGTAGCCGTACATTTTTGACCGGTAGATTTAAAGGCTGCACTGATGGTGCCTTCCACAGCCTTATCCAAGTCTGCGTCAGCAGCTACAATAGTTGGGTTTTTCCCACCCATTTCTAACTGGTATTTAGCACCTCTAGCTAACGCCCCTTGGCCGATCCTTTTCCCTGTTGTGTCAGAACCTGTAAAGGTAATTCCAGCAATATTCGGATGATCTACGATACGTTGGCCTATCGTAGACCCTGAGCCGATAACCATATTAACTACCCCTTTAGGGAAACCAGCCTCATGGAAGCATTCCAGCACCTTTGTACCAGTTACTGCCGTCTCTGTAGCTGGTTTGATTACCACTGTATTACCGTAAATTAAGGCAGGGGCCATTTTCCAAATAGGAATAGCCACTGGAAAGTTCCAAGGAGTGATAACACCTACTACTCCTAATGGGACTCTCGTTGTGTACATTAACGCGGCACTGTCCGTGGATGGAATCACTTCACCAGTTTTACGCATGCCTTCCCCAGCGTAATAACGTAAAATAGCGACACCTCGTGCTGTTTCTCCTTTTGCCTCTGGGAGGGTTTTCCCCATTTCCTTTGTCATTACTTGGGCAATTTCCTCTATTCTGCTTTCCAATATATCCGCCACTTTATAAAGTAATTGCCCCCGTTCTGCACCCGATAGCTTTTTCCAAGAGTTCTTTGCTTCAAAAGCTGCCTGTACAGCAGCATCCACATCTTCAGCAGTGGATAACTGAACCTTGCCTACCACCTGTTGATTAGCAGGGTTTATAATTTCCTTTACCTCTCCTGTTACGGATTCCTTCCATTCGCCATTAATATAATTTAAGCATGTTACCATTTTCTAACATCTCCTTCTCTATCTATTAAACCATTCTTTGCTATTAAACTTAGAAGTTGATTTACGCTTCAGGATACTCGCTTCAATCAACTATTTAAATCAACATTTTCCTTTACTAGACCTTTTCCTAAAACGGAACTGGTGTTTAACACGTTATTTACTAAGGCTCCTACTTCTGGGATCTCGATTTCCACTGTATCTCCTTCTTGTAACGTAAATTCATCTGGAGGGATGATACAAGTACCTGTTAATAGTACTGTCCCGTCAAAAATTTCATTGTCCCTTACTAGAAATTCAACAAGCTCATCGAAGGTTCTTTTCAATTGAGAAGTATTTGCCTGCCCTTCAAAGAGCATCTCGTCATTTCGATAAATGCGGCAAAAGATATTTAAATCATAAGGATTGTTTACCGTTTCAGCCAGTCTCACAGCTGGACCAAAGGAGCATGAGTTTTTCCAAACCTTTGCTTGTGGTAAATATAAAGGATTCTCTCCCTCGATATCGCGGCTACTCATGTCATTTCCCACTGTATAGCCAACAATTTCCCCAGATTTACTTAACACTAATCCAAGTTCCGGCTCTGGAATTTGCCAATTGGAATCTGAACGGATACAAACGGGCTTATTCGGTGGAACTGTTCGAGCACTAGTAGATTTAAAGAATATTTCCGGACGGACAGCATCGTATACCTTATCATAAACAGACAAGCCACCCTCCACCTTATCTTGCATTTCTAGATTTCTTGCTAATCTACTATTTTCATAGGTGACGCCACTTGCCCATACCTCTAATGCTTTCACTGGTGTTAACAGCTCTAAACTGTCGTAATCATAAACAGCTGATTGTCCTTTATAATCTAGTGAACCAATAAACTGTGAAAGGGATTCCCCTCTCCCCTTGGCCACCTCAAACAGTACTATGAGGTCATTCGTTTTATCCTCTAAAAGACTAGAAATTTCATAAACCTTCTCTTCTTCCCAAACCCCAAGAACTACTTCCTTCGCTTCCGTTAAGAATCGTACAATTTTCATTACCTTCACCACCCTTTAATTATTTGCAGTCGATTTAGCTTCTGACTCAAGCCCTTTCCGTAAAACTTCGACGATGCGGTCTGTATCATATATACTGCCTTTCCAGGTACCACCACTGACTGCTTGAAGTGCTGCCCAAAGTCTTGTATCATCTGGTAAATCCGGGTTTGGTGCTAACTGAGGGTGCATTGTTCGAACCTTTAATATTTCCGCCCCTTCGTCAGGAGTAAACTCACGATCTCCTTCACCAACAAAATGAACGGATGCATTCAATTCGTTACAATCTATTATTACCTCAACCGTATCCCCATCCCGAAGTTTACTAATAGGCCCACCTGCAAGGGCTTCAGGCCCCACATGTCCGATACATGCACCAGTGGAAACACCAGAGAAACGTGCATCCGTAATTAAAGTTACATACTTCCCAAAAGACAAATGCTTTAATGCTGATGTTAATTGATACGTTTCCTCCATCCCAGTTCCTGATGGACCACATCCAATTAAAGCCATAATATCCCCTGCAACGATTCCCCCTGTTTTGATTGCTTGGATGGCCAATTTTTCAGATGTAAAAACCTTAACGTTACCCTTATGACGATAGACACCATTTTCATCAAGCATCGCTGGATCAATAGACGTGGACTTTACTACTGCTCCCTCCGGTGCAATATTCCCCATTGGAAAGGTAATAGTGGACGTCATACCATAGGCTTTTGCCTTTTCAGGAGGCATTATAACGTCATCGGGATCAACACCATCCTTTTCCCATAGCTGCTTTCTCATCAGTTGCCTTCTTTCCGATTGCTCCCACCAGTCAAGAACGTCCTTTAACGTCTCTCCATTAATGGTCATGACACTTTCATCAAGTAATCCCATTTCACGAAGGTGAAGCATTACCTCTGGAACACCACCAGCTAAAAACACCCTTACAGTCGGATGGTCAATAGGACCATTTGGTAACGCACTTACTAAACGGGGTACTTTGCGGTTCACTTCGACCCAATCGGATACATCAGGAATTCTACATCCAGCAGCGTGGGCAATGGCTGGAATATGTAATAGAAGATTGGTAGACCCACCAAAAGCGGCATGGACAACCATGGCGTTACGTATGGCAGCATCCGTAATAATATTCTTCATGGTCACTCCATTAGACGCCGCAATAGTCACCGCCCTTACAGATTGCCGGGCCATTTCCTCCCACACCGGCTGGCCTGATGGGGCTAAAGCGGAATGAACAATGGACATTCCTAAAGACTCAGAAACTACTTGTGCGCTGGCCGCTGTCCCTAAGAATTGACATCCCCCACCAGGAGTCGCACATGCACGACAGCCAAGCTCCGCGGCTTCCCTTAAAGACAGCTCTCCGTTGGCATAGCGGGCACCAATCGTTTGAATTTTCCCTGCATCCTCCCCATTGTCCGGAGGTAAGGTAACACCACCTGGTACAACTACTCCTGGTAAATCTCCCATGGAAGCCACAGCCATCATCATCGCCGGAAGTCCTTTATCACACGTTGCAACACCAATTACCGCTTCTCGTTGAGGTAAGGAGCGAATTAATCGACGGTATACCATAGCCGCATCGTTACGATAGGGAAGGGAATCAAACATCCCCTTCGTTCCTTGTGACCTTCCATCACAAGGATCACTGACGAAACCTGCAAACGGAATATTCCCAAGCTCACTCACTTCAAGGGCCGCAGCTTTCATTAAGTTACTAATTTCCCAATGTCCTGTATGATAACCAAGGGCGATTGGTTTACTATCCTCATCCTTGATACCTCCTTGTGTCCCAAGAATAAGCATTTGTTTACCAGTAAGTTTTTTGGTGTCCCAACCCATTCCTACGTTTTGAGATAAGCCAAATAAATCCCCACTTGGCCAATTTAGGAGCATGTCGGATGTTAATGGCAATTCCCCATTTGGACCAGGTGCACTTGTGGAAATATTCTGTATAATTCCATTGTTATTACCCATAATTAATTCCAAGTTCGGTTTCATTTCAACCCCCCCTATATCGATTTTTAGTAAGATTGTTTTCTAACAATATAATGTAGCTTGGATACGCTACAGGCGGATCAATTACGCTTGCTTTGGAACACTTTGATACGCGAAATCCTTCACTTCTCTCTTGCTTCGCGCAATTCTCACCTTTGAAACTCGAAGTTCTTCATATCACTCTCACTCGCGTTTCAGGCATCGTCAAGACAACTCGTAGCGATTTCAAGATGCTTTGCTCCTGTGCCACTCCGTTTGCTCGTCGCTGAAGTCGACGCCTTTCACTTCTCAAAGCATTCTAAAAAAGACAACAAAGTTTGCAAAAACAGCCTTTTGATAAAAAGCCTTCGCAAACTTACAAAGTTTTTGAAGGCTTCTTAAGTTTTCTATTTAGATTCTCCTAGCCATAAAATGCTTGTTACTCCACGAGGGTAGTAACGGCTTGCGGAGATTCTTCCGGCGATAATTTGGTCACTCCAGCTCCAGTAAGATAACTCTGGATGAGTTAACCAGCCAACATGGGCTTTATCTGCTGCTGCTCCCGTTTCATCCCACTCGAAACCTAAAATTTCACGGTAAACAAATTGGCAAAGATAGATCTTACTTAACCATGAGTTGTCACTAGTGGAGGAAAGCTTCCAACCACCATCTTCAAACAAGCACGTTCCTGGTTTTAGAACAGTTGTAATATGTTCCTTCAACGTTTTAATATAGAAACCATATTTCCCGTTCTCATCTAATGCTTCCTTACATCCCGTAAAGTATGGGAATACTAATCCCTCAATGGCAGGAATGATTTTGGAATCATTTCCTTCCGAAATAACGGCTGGAATATAGCCACCTTCTGTCATTTCATTGGAGATAGTAACTGCTGCTTTTTCCGCTTGGCTAGCAGCAAGCTGAGATAGCTCTTCCTCTCCAAGTTCGCGGAATAATTTTTCTAATGCAACATAGACACCCCAACACTTACCAGCGATGTAAATATTGTTTCTTGCTTGACCTAACGATACATCTAAGCTATCGTACGTCGTGATTTCCGCTCCACCTTCTGTACGGGAACTGTCTAATCCCATCAATCCATTTCTTAGCTCCGGATTTGGATTATCACGGTTGATCATGCTTTGGAACGTCTCCTTTAAAGTACCTAGGTGCTTTTGGACAAATTCCATGTCTTTCGTCTGCTCCACATAAACAGTCATGCAGCATAACCAGTTAATTAACTCTTCATGAGTCATATAGGAGAAGCAGCCTTCAATCCCAGCAACCTCATAAGCAGAGTGCCCTGGACGGGAGAATACATTAGATACACCCATGTCATGAGTAAAGCTGATTCCACCTGGATAAAGCTTCTCTTCCTTAGGGAAACGAACCTCATCCACATAGCTGTAACGATCGATAAACAACTCTAGCTCATTTTTTACCGTCCATGGGTTGAATTTCAATTCATAGAATAGCTGGTCAACGGTTAAGTCGAAGGTATTCATCATTCGATATTCCCCTTCGTTAACCACCCAGATTGGATTACCGTTCATATCATCAAGTAATTGCGTGTTGCCGTAATAACTCTTAATCGAATGGGCAAGCATAAACTTTTGATCTTCGTTTAAACTTTCCTTTTCAATTAAAGCATTAGCTGCTTCATATTCTTCTGTAAGAGCCTGCAAGTTTTCTAAAGCATAACTTGCTACTTTTTCAATGGAAGAGTAATAGCGGGTATACGTATATTCCGTATCAATTCCACTTGTTACAATGCCACCTCTATAGAAGCAAATGGCAAAATTAAATTCCTTTACTTCATTAGCAGGGACTTCCATAAGCATGGCACCTGTTAAGCCTAGGCCGAACGCATAGTTAATTTCGTGCTTAACCGTTAGGATCTTATCGATGGAGAATCCAAGACCAGCAATAACACCATCATCCTTCGATACAATGGCTGTATTAGGCCCTTGCCCAACACCAACAAACTCTCCATTACTCGTGTCATTCAGACGACGCATTCCGTAAACACGATCACTTCCTTGGTAACCGAAGAAGGCCTTTCTTGGTTTGTCATGTCCTCGGTTGTCAATCGTTACCTTTGCAAAAACTGCTGGAAGTAAAGCTTTCTTTAAATCTTTATCATCCGCTGTTTCTGGATCTGGAACTGGTGCAACTGGGTTATATATCTTAAAGGTCATATCCTTCGCTGTCCAAGTGTCCGTACCAAGTTGTAAATCACGATTAATTTCTTCATCTTTAAAAAACTTTATTAATTGATCATCCGTTTTTGCTTGATCATTTCCAATCCCGAATCTAGCAAGCTCTTCCGCGGAGCTTCCGAAAAACGGGAACGCTTCATATTGGCTCGGTTTGTCTTTTCTTTCTACACCGATAAAAATATTTTCCTCTGCTGGCTTATCAAGTTCTAGACCTAAGCCACCTTTTGCTCCCTTAAATCCTAATGTGAAACTTGCAAATGCTCCCATGGGAGAATGGTGGGCATTAAAGAAAATGTTCTTTTTCAACGTAATTCACCTCTGTTAGTTAAATAGATATACTCCTTTTATAGAAACCGCTTACATCAGTTACTAAAAAAAGTAGTTTACTTAATACCTACGTTTATCTTAACAACAAATTTGGAAGCTTTCGATGTACCTTTTTACCATGAAAATGTCCAAATCGGGAATTACAATTGGGCAAATTTAATTTATTATAAATAGGCTACCCTGAAAATACGAGTCTGGTTGTCATTCGCTACGGTCCGCTCGCTTTCCGTGGGTGACCTGCCAAGCCTCCTCGCGACTTCGTCGCTGTGGGGTCTCGGCTAGGCCATTCTCCCACAGGAGTCTCACGGACCTTCGCTCATTCCTATTCAGACTAATATTTTCATTCTCCATGGTGCAAATATTCACTTGAATGGAGGTCCACCGAGAAAAATTAAAATTTAGTTTATAAAAAACATTATTCCTGCTACCAACTTAAGCAGGTATAACGTTTTGTTTTAAGAAATCTATTCATTTTTCTCCAAAATATTGGTTTGATTTTGTCTATATTGTCCTGGGGATATACCAGTCCACCTTTTAAATTGCCGACTAAAATGGGAGGAATCATGGTAGCCCATCATAAAGGCAATTTGTTCAATGGAATACTTATCCTCTGTTAAGAGACTTTTAGATTCATTTAATTTTCTAAAGGTAACATATTGCCTTGGAGACATATTAAACACCTTTTTAAATACTTTATTACAATAAGATACACTGAAGTCCAACTGATCAGCAATGTCCTCAACCCGAATATTACTTTCCGGAGAGCTATCCATATTCCCAGGCTGTCTTATAAGTACATCAATTTTTTGGGCGATTTTGTAGGCAATTCGAATCGTTCTATCAGAAATATTCTCAAGATTATTATCTTTTTCCTCTAGACATGAAACAAGCATTCCCAAAAGTTCAAACATAACAGAATGGATAATCATTTTTTCTTTAAAACCAACCTTCGGAATTTTGGAAAAATTAATTAAACGATCTAATAACGGTCTAATACTACGTGTCAGCATAGAGTTAGCATCATAATAAACCTCTGTCGTATCTTTGAAGTAAGGCAGAATTAATTTATCATCTATATTAAAATGAATACAAAAGTAGCTGAACCCATCATTACCTTTTCCGTTACTAGAACTAGAATGGAGATCTCCCGGCCGAATAAGGACCATGTCCCCTTCACTCAGAACATACTCCTCTCCTTTTACAATAAAAACCTGTTGACCACTAGTTACTAAATTAATCTCATATAAAGGGTGTTCATGCGCAGGGTAATGCCAGGAACGTTTAACACTTCTTAAATGCATGCTTCTAAGCTCAAACTCTAGTTCCATATCTGGAAAAATATATTCATTAAAACTATTTTTAATTGTCATATCACGTATGTTCGTTATACTTTTATCAGAATATCTTATTTCCATAAGACCAATCCTTTTCGAAGTAATTTGAAAGGTTCACTTAGTATTATACAACTTTTAGATACACCAAAAAAAGTACTATCAAACTTAAAGATGCATACGCCTAGTAAAACGTTAGCAAGAGTATGCATCCTCCCTATATGATGAACTAAATATAATAGGAAACTTATTGCTACGTTTTCTTACATAAACCGGAACCAACCAAAATCAAAATTGGATCCGGGAAGGAATATAAAGGTTACTTTATGAATCCCAGTTACTTTGTCCAATTCAAATACTCGTTCTTCGTATTCATCAGATTGTGTAAATTCTACGAGTTGATTCGTTTCCCCTTCCTCATTTGCGAAACGAATATGAATGGTATTTTTATCAATAGGTGATTTTCCATAAACCACTAGTTTCGTAGCTCCCTCATTTGTAAAATCCATCTCTTTAAACTCTAGGGAAACATTATTTCCTATACCTTCAACGCAATTTCCACTAATTGTAAACGTATCTCCATATATGTGATCACTTTCTGTAGCGAGATTTTGCTTAAAGGCCCGGTTGCTCTTTTCAAAGGAAAATCCTTTTATATGGACCTTCTTGTTCAGGACAAAACATATAGATGTAATACCTCGAAGTCTTTTTGATAAGTGATATGTTTCTTCTTGATATACGTTCCACTTCGACTCCTTTTGATAGATAACATCCGCCAGTAAGGAACTCCCCTCTTCCTCCGGCATACCCTCCCATATTTGTAGAGGATACTCTTCACTTGATAAAGCAAATATAGGAATCGTAATCTTGTCGGAGCCATAAGGTCCAAAGTCAATATCACGGAATCCTACTTGTGTTTCCCCGTCTCGACTAGTGGCTACTCCCCGCTCATTTCCATTTGTTACTTCACCTTTACTATAATCATATAATCCTGCAGAGATAAATCCATAGGGATCTTTATAAGCTGTACCAAGACCAACCGCCTTAAATTCAAGCTCTGAAATAAGTTTGGTTTTATCACTACCATTTTTACTGGTACAAATTAGGGCTTTGATGAACTACCTTCACAAGGATTTCATTTTCCCCTTCTACAAGTGCCTCTGTGATCTCGTGTTCAAAAGAGGAATAACCATTTTTCCACTCCCCTATTAATTGTTTATTTACGTAGAGGGAAGAATCCATATAAACTCCATCAAAATACAGGAGAACCTGATCTGCTTCATTATCCCATTTAAATTGCTTGCGATACCATCCAATACTATTTTCGTAAAGATCTAATGTATTATAAATTAGCCAGTCATGTGGTAAATCTACAGGTTCGAATTCCAATACATCCACATCTGAAACTTCTAAACTGCTTTTTGCAAATTCCCACCCTTCGTTAAAAAGGATTCTCTTATTCATATTGATCAACCGCCTTACTCTCTCTGATTGTTGTTTATCTCCAACGGTCACAACTATCAGTGGACACCCATCTTCTTTTAGAAATTTTTAATTTAATTGTTCCATGTCATTTTTTCGCTGTTCCATTTTTTTGAAACTACTGTATGCAGGCCCCATTATCCCTATAAAAATTAAACTGGCACCAAAAAATGGAATTACTCCTGGTATAAAGATATACACTAGATATAAAGCTAATAATCCTATAATCATCATAATGGTAGATAAAGGATTTATTATACCAATCATTAGGGAAAATTTAAGATACTCAAATAGTTTCAATTTATAATGGACATACACTGGAAAGATATATAACAAGATAATTAAAAATAGTATACTGACCGTGATTAATCCTATAGACATAATAGTTCGAAAAATTCCATCAATAGTATTAACAAATAAGAAGTCTACATAAAGAATAAAAGTGACAATTCCTAAAATAGCACCTAATAAATTAACCTTTATAAACTCTTCTTTATATACTTTAAAAAAGGTTCTAAAAATAGGTATATCCGTATCTCCCATGAACCATTTCCTAATTACAGCAAAACTAGCTGCTGTTGCTGGTGCAAATCCAAAAATGATTAAACCTATAATAGTAAATAAACCCCATAATAAATTGATATATGCTAAACGCATAATCCACTCAGAAACCCGATAAAGAAATCCCATTAAACCGGTATTTGTCATTTCATCCCCCTCCAAATGCTGGTTTCTCCTAGTTTCCAACCTTACTAAAGAAAAAATTGCCCAAATGAACCGATCTTTTTAAACAGTTTCTATAAGAGCGTGTTCAAAAAGTGTGTTGCAATGGCTCCACTCGCTGCGCGCCAGCTAGGAGAAACCCACTCCTAGCTGGCTTCAAAATACAACAGCGGCTCCGCTCATTGCTTCAAGTCTGTTCAAACGGGGAAAAAACACCCCCTTTTTGAACAGACTCTTTAAGTATAGCAAATTTACGGGAACCAGGGAGCCTGTTTCAATGTTTAATCAAGAAAACCATTTTAACCCTTAATTAATATTTAGCCACCAGCTTCCATGTTTACTATACAATGGCAAAAGACCGAGCAATAGACGCTCGATCACTTTGATTAGAAGTCTAGTTAAATGAAACGCTAGAGAATTTATAAATTAAGAATAAACTTTAGTCTTATAATTTAACTAATTCATCCACATATACTGCCTGCCCTGTACGTAACGAAATATTTCCAGCAATCCCTGTTAAAATAGACTTGGTACCGTCTATGTGAGTGGCTGCACGACGGAACTCATCTTCTCTAGGAGTACCAAAGAGATCTTCCAGTAATAATGGATCACCGCCACCGTGGCCACCTTCTCCTTCCCCTATTTCCACTTCATACGGTTTGCCGAACATTGGCATTACTCGAATGGTTTTTTCTTCTAAGGCTCCTTCATCGGATTTTTCACCACCGGAATTTATATACGATTGTTCTATTACCTTTACTTCTATTCTTCCTTTACATCCGTTGAAAGAGATGATGAAGCCTTCCCAAGGTAAGTAAGCATTTAAAGAGTAATTTAAGATGGCTTTGTTTTTGTATTGGACCATAACACCTAAAGTATCTTCAATACTAATTCCATCACCAAATACACTTTGATCCCGTTGATATCCATCTTCCTTTTCAGCATCTAAGTACATGGCTTTCAGGTGTTCATTTTCTCCTAGCTGAATGGCAAATGGATCTCCTATGGCATTTTCATTTCCGTGAGCACGTTGATAAAACTTTGTCACACCACGAGCTTCTGCGTTCTCTTTACCATAAAAACGAACCGCCGTTAGCATACACCTTTTCCGGTTCCGTACCGAGCCAGAAGTTGACGAGGTCAAAGTGGTGGGTGGATTTATGAACTAATAGCCCCCCACTATTTCGTTTATCACGATGCCATCTTCTAAAATAGTCAGCACCGTGCTGGGTGTCCAGTGCCCATTCAAAGTTTACTGAGAACACTTCTCCAATTACCCCCTCCCGGATCAGCTCACGTACTTTTGTATTATGAGGGGCATAACGGTAGTTAAACGTTACCCTAACTTCTTTACCAGTTCGGTTTACGACATCAATAATTTCTTGGCATTTTTCCGTATCCACCGTCATTGGTTTTTCCGTTATTACATTGCATCCTAGCTCTAGCGCTTTAATAATATAGGTATGATGTGTCCTGTCCACGGTTGTTACAATTACATAATCTGGCTTTTCCGTAAGAATCTTTTTTTCATCTCCGTCTCTCCTCACCATTATTCACTTCGGTTAACAACGTTGTTATTCGGTTGTGTTTTTTAGTTTATCTTCTCGATTACCTCTACAAAAAGGAACGTAAGCCTTCCCACTTCACTGACCAACTGCCATCGTTCGGGAAGCCAGGTGCCTTTGAACTAGTAGCTCCTTGCCAGCCGCAGGCCATCATGGAAACGGCAATTAACAGTCCCCCATTGCCTGGTAAATAAGCAGTTAAGCCTTGCCGTTGATAATTATGTCCGTTCGGTAAATACGTATTTTTTGTAGCATCCATTAATAAAAAGTCCACTGCCATTTGAGCTTCTCCTAACCTAGCAGCAGTCATGGCACACATGGGGAAATCCCATCCCCATGCCGTCTCCCATTGCCAATCAGTCATCACTTTCCGAAGTGTATTTCGCATCATCTCTTTATCTATTAAAGCCCCAGGTAAAATACCAAATGCAGCTACCATAGAAGGATGATCATGATTGTACTTTGTAAAGGTGTCTGGACAGTTTTCATGGGCTAAATAAACACCATCATCATGAGGTGGCTTTGCTAAGTGCTTTGCAACTTCCTTCCATTTTGCAGGTGCTTCTATTCCCAGTCGCTCCACCCATTGAATGGCAAGTTCTAGTCCGTACTTCCAATACTCCAATTCAAAGGTCGGATTTATCGCTTCCTCTGGCTTATGATTTTCCTGTGCCGGAATTAACGGCGGCCCTAGTACATAGGCATTTTTTTGTTCATTCCATACAGTAAAAGATGCCATAAATTCAGCTGAATCAAAAACCATTTCCCTCCACTCTTCCAAGGTTTTCACATCTGGATGAGATTGATAGCATAATTCTGCCATGCCAATTGGATGGGGTTGTTGCCAAATAAGAACTGGCGCAATAATGGAGGGACTTTGCTTCCCATCGGGGCCAACCTGCTTCGGCCAACGGGCTCCTTCATAGCCTTGGGAAGTTGCTAACTCCTTTGCCAATGGGAGAATCGATTTATACCACTGCAGGCTCTTTTCTAATATTTCCGTACGTCCCCACAATGGAAAGTGTGCTCCATGCCACCAATGCATCTCCAAATGAAACTTTCCAAACCAGCTGTTATACATTAACCCCGTTTCTTGAGGTGGTAAAGAACCGCCACTATGAATGGCCGTTAGAAACTGAGATAGGATAACCCTCCGTTCCAATTCGTAAGCCCGGTCATCTTTACTTCCAGAAAAATCGATGGCAGCACCTGACAACCAGAAGTTTTCCCAATACTCCTTACTTCGTTTCATCGCTTCATTAAAGTCCGTTATCTTCGGTGCTTTTTGAGCAAAGGAGACAGAAAAAAGGAACTCCGACTGCTGTAATGGTGTAAGGACGTATTCATGTTTCCCTACCGTTGTAAACTCTCCTTGATTCCAGGACCAAACTACCTCATAACTTTCCTTATCCATTGTTCTCAACAATATTGCTGTGTTTTCTGTTTTGGAAACGATCTCTGTGCCATGTCGATGGGCGTTATCCCAATCAAGATCACCACACTCATCCCAGTTATTAGAATACATATCAGGTGCAGAGAACTTTAATACAACCTGTAGCTGGTTCGCCTCCATCAATTCAGAAACTACTTTTACACTGATCTCATCATGACCCGGATGAACAATAGTGGTAACATGAACCGTTTTTCCTTCTATTTCAAATTCACTATGTAAGCAGCCTTCCCAAAGGTTTAAAACTTGCTTCGTATTGTAGATATCTGTTATTTCCACTCGATCCCCATTATCCTTCTTAAATAAAAAGGACAGCTGACCTAAATGGATACGATGGGGGTTTTGTCGCAGCCAATGATAAGCTTCTTCCTTATCTTCAGGATAAAGTGGATAGGGAACTCCTCGTCCATAGGTATCTAGAGATTGAAGTCTAATATCATTAAAATCATATAAATTAGGTTCCTTTGTAGAGTGCCATCCCCAATGGGACTGTGTACCTAAAGGAACAGAGTAGCTTTCGGGAAATGATTGTAATCCGGTAATATCGGCAGTAAAGGCAAACTCACTATTCCCAACGGATAAAGGGGAAAGGGGCTCCACTTTTTTTATTATTGGATTATGTCTCGTAACTAATGCTTTTCGATCTATCATCAGGATTGTCGCTCCTTTACTAGTAAACTAGTCAACTACTTGAATTTTTCCGTCTTTCTCTTCAATTGGGATGAAGATTGGACGCTCCAACGGTGTCTTATTTGGTGAATGTAAGGTTAGCATTAGGTTCCCTTCAAAGGTTTTAAAAACCATGCCATGACCTCCATCATCATGATAGATTGGTTTTTCATCATGAATCCATGGACCGGTTATTTCCCCTGAACTGGAGCGAGAAATTCCTTGTGCATAGACATTGTTAACAAAGCTGGCCCATAACATTAACAACTCTCCGTTAGATGCTCTGAACATAAAAGTTCCGTCCGTCACATAATTATTTGGGGATTTTCTCGTCTTATGCTTAAAGGAAGTAGGCCAAGGCGCTTCCGAAGCACGAAATAAAACAATAGGTTCACCGACACTTTCTTTTAGATCTTCACTCAGTCTAACTGCACAGATTTCTCCATCTTCCACCTGTACCCATTCATGGCAAAATACCATCCATGGTAAGCCTTCTTCGTCAATAAAAAGTGTTCCGTCTAAAGAAAACCAATTCTTCGGTGTAACTGGACCAGCACTGTGAGGTTTAAAGGGTCCCATTAAACTATCGGAAACTAGAATTCCCGTACCCCGGTGTTGATTGTCCTTTCTAAAAAAAGTAGCAAACATAAAATAACGTCCATTATATTCATGGACTTCCGGTGCCCAAAAATTTTCTTCAGAATAAAAATCCTCATCAGGGCGAAAAACAGGATAAGGTCCGTCCCAGTTTTCTAAATCCTCTCCCACATACACATCAAACCCAGTACCTGGACCCCAAATATTTTTGTCGGTACTTCCAAATAAATAATATTTACCATCCTTTTTATTCGTAAAAACAAATGGGTCGCGTATTTGTATGTTTTCATTCTTTAGCATCATTTTCTCCCTCTCCTCTCCTTATTTATAATAGTCTGATGGACTATACCCAGTAATAGACTTAAATACTTGACTGAAATAGGTAGGGTTTTGATAACCTACCATTTCACTAATTTCATAGACTAAGTAGTTCTTTTCCCTCAGCTTCTCTTTTGCCTTTTCTATTCGGTACTTATTTAAATAGGTGACGAATGACTCCCCTGTTACCTTTTTGAATAGTTGCGATAAATAATTACGATTTACAAAGAGATTTTCAGCGATTTCCCCTAAGCTTATTTCTTGGTCATAATAGTTGTGTACATGCTTCTTGACTTCGTTTATAAGTCGGTTACTCTTCTTCCCATTAACCTCTTCCGTTTTCTTCTCTATCCACCCTTTCAAAAATTCGTTCATCCAAACCATTAATTCCTTCGAAGAATACTTTTCGTATATCTCAGATATATAATCGGATATACCCTTCTTTTCTTCTGAGTCACTATTATCAGAATGATCATGCATCATTATCGTACTAACAATGCTTATGCAAATATTTTGCACCATAAATGAAACTATCTTTTTATCTTCCTTTATATACTTTTCTATTTTCAACCAAGATTCCTTCATTTGATCATAGTCTTTAAAGGTAACAGCATCATTTATTTCCTTCAAAATATCTAATGGATATTGAAAGTCAGGAGCTTTTTCTTCCTTATGAACTTGAGAATAAGTATATACTTGATTAATCGCTTCATATTCTGCCGCTTCAAGGGCTTTCTGACTTTCTATATAGGATTCCGAAAGTTCGTCGATTCTTTGTTTTACATTTCCTATTCCCACAACGAGGGAAATCTCTAAATAGAGTAAAATATGTTCTACTAATTTTTGAGAGATAGACCTACTTATTGAATTCAAATCTCCGTATCCTTGTTTTTCTATACAAATAAGTAAAAACATCGAATCGGAATAATCAACTACATAAATTTCTACCTCGTCAATCAAACTTTGTTCTTTGATTGTCTCCCGAATAATATTCCCAGCAGCAAACTTATTCAACTGCCACTCTTCCTCTTTAGATTTTGTTAAATAAGGAGATCGAATTAAATCTAGGCTGATTACTACGAGATTGGAACATTGCTCTAAATTTAATAATTTTAATTTTTCAGCGGGGATATCTACCTCCTTATCATTGGTTGATAAAATTTCTCGAAAAAACGATTCCCTTAAATGGGGAATATATTCATTCATTTGTATATTATATTGATGTATTAAATCCTTTTGCTTCTCTTTTACCACTAACTCTTTCACAACTTCATTTAATACAGACTGTATTTCAGAAACGACAGCAGGTTTCAACAAGAAATGCTTTACACCATATTTCATCGCTTCCCTCGCATTATCAAAATCATCATAACCACTGTGTATAATAATGGTAATTGTTGGGAACTCATCATGAAGTTTTTTTATAAGCTCTAATCCGTTCATGTTCGGCATGTATATATCTGTTATCACGATATCAGGTTGAATTTTTCTAACTTTTTCTAATGCTTCGGTACCATCGTTGGCCGTATCTTGTACTTCTATATTCAATTTAGACCACGGAACATGATCAAGCAAACCTTTAGTAACTGTATGGTCGTCGTCAACAATTAATATAGTCTTCATGGAAATTCTCCTTTCAACACACAGTGGGGACTACAATGAAATAAGAGAGTTATCCCCCTTATTTCATTATAACTATAATTTATGATACATCATCCCTTTACCCCTGTTGTTGCAATACCTTCCACAATTTGTCGTTGGAAGAAGAAGAATAGAATCATAATTGGTAATAGGGAAAGAACGGACATTGCTAACAGCCCACCCCAAGCAGATTGACCTTGAGAATCTAGAAAAAGTCTTAACCCTAGCGGTACAGTGAAATTACTAACCGTATTTAAGTATAATAGTTGACTGAAAAAGTCATCCCATGTCCAAATGAAAGTAAAAATAGCTGTCGTAAGTAGTGCCGGCGATGCTAGTGGTAAGATAATTTTATAGTATATTTGAATAGGACCACACCCATCAATGGTTGCACTTTCATCCAGTTCCTTTGGGATACCTCTAAAGAACTGAACCATTAAGAAAATAAAGAAAGCATCAGTAGCTAATAACTTTGGTACTGTTAAAGGTAAAAAGGTATCGATCCAGCCAAAGCTATGAAAAATTGCATATTGAGGCACTAATGTTACGTGAGATGGAAGCATAATCGTAACTAACATAAGTGCGAAGAATACTCTTTTTAAAGGAAAGTTCATTCTTGCAAATGCGTAGGCTGCCATAGAACACGTTATAAGATTTCCTATAACAGCAATGGTAGCGATGATAAAGGAGTTTTGAAAGAAAACACCAAAGGTCATGTTTCGAACAATATTCCAGCCATTAATATAGTTGTCAAATGTAATTTCACTTGGCCATAAACCCGGTTGTGAAAAAATTAAATACTCAGGCTTTAACGAACTGGAAACCATCCAGATTACTGGATAAAGCATTACTAAACCAAAGCTTAATATAAAGACGTGTATGATTAATTTTTTTACACTAAATGATTTAGCCATTATGATTTCCCTCCATATTCGTAATGAACCCAATATTTTGATGAGAAAAATATGATGGCAGTTAACAAAGCGATTACTATTAATAATAACCATGCCATGGCAGAAGCATATCCCATTTCAAAAAAGGAGAAACCTTTTTGGTATAAATATAATGTATAGAATAAAGTAGAGTTTGCTGGTCCTCCGCTTCCTTCACTTACAATATAGGCGGATGTAAACACTTGTAGTGAACTAATGGATACCATTACTAGATTAAATAAAATAACAGGGCTTAATAATGGAAGTGTAATAGCCTTAAATTTCATAAACGGATTAGCTCCATCAACCGATGCAGCCTCATAGAGCTCCCCAGGAATTTGCTTTAGTCCAGCTAAGAAAATTACCATGGATGATCCAAACTGCCATGTAGCTAAGGCAATAAGTGTGTAGATTGCATAATCAGGATGAGATACCCACCCTCTTCCAGCGATACCGAAAATCCCCAAGAAATCATTGAAAATTCCGTTCATACCAAAAATATTTTTCCATAACAGGGCAATGGCAACACTTCCACCAAGTAAAGAAGGAATGTAATACACGGTACGATAAAACCCTATACCACTTAAACCTTTATTTAGCAGCATCGCTATAAATAGTGCGGCAATCAATTGCAAAGGTACACCAATTACTACAAAGGTAGTTGTTACCTTAACAGAAGCTATAAACTTTCTATCATTGAACATTTCAACGTAATTTTGCGCTCCCACCCATTGCGGTGCTGTTAATAGATCGTACTGTGTAAAGGATAAGTAAAGAGAACTAATCATCGGACCTACTACGAGCCCGAAAAAACCGATGAACCAAGGTAACAAAAACATATATGCTATTAAGTAATTTTTTCTTTTTTGGAGCACTACTTTCACTCTCCTTCAAAATAATAGGTTGAGAGGATTGTAATATCCAATCCTCTCATAAAATATTGTTATCTATTTCTTTCCAACACTTCTACTAACTCTGTAAAATATTGTGATGCACCATCCGTTACGGAAATTTGACCGAAGGCTATTTCTTCACTTGTAGTTTTGAATAGAGCTTCCGTTTCGTTATAACCAGGTAGATTTGGTACGTATGGTGAATCTGAAGTTCTAGAAATAAAGTCAATGTAAGCAAAGATATCGGAATCTGTTTCATTTGCAATTGCGATTAGGTTTTCACGAACCTCCGAGTTCACTGGTGCACCGCGGTCATTTCCTAAAATCGCTGTTGCCTCTAAGTCATTTACAAAGAAGTCTAGGAATTTAGCAACTTCTTCGGGATGTTCTGTTTCAGAGTAACCTGCTAAAAATTGACTTGGTCGTAATGCAATTCCACTTCTACCATCCATTAATGGATGCACGTGGAAAACTAACTCATCTTGTGTTGCATTTCTATATGCCCCTAATTGGTTACTAGGAATTAACTGCATTGCTACTTCACGAGCTACAATCATGGATTGTTCCGGAGTTGTAGAAGAAGCTGCTTGAATTTCAGGTAAAACAACTGCCCCTGTATCCCTAATGTCTTGCCATAAAGTAAACCAATCGACAACGTCTTGCTCATCAATACCTAATACTCCATCTTCGTGAAGCACTTTACCTTTTTGGTCAATAAAGATTCCGAAACCATTATGGTCAAAGTATTCTGTTCCAGCAATTCCATCAAGATTTTCTGTTAATTGAACAGCAATCTCAGTGAAGTCTTCCCATGTCCAATCTTCACTTGGTAAATCTACTCCAGCTTCTTCGAATAACGTTTTATTTAATAATAATCCCCATGCGTTTGTTCCTAACGTTACTCCGTATAAACTTCCATTAAAGGATCCTGCTTCGAGCATCGTTTCATCATGCAAGCTGATGTCCAGTTCATTACCTACGAATTGATCTAAAGGTAACACCACATCTCTTGATACATAATCATTTAAGTTACCACCATATTGGATAATGTCTGGTGCATTTCCAGCAGCAAATTGGGTACTTAAACGGTCAAAATATCCGTCAAATCCTGAGTATTCCGCTGTTATTTTAATATGAGGATTTTTAGATTCATAAAGTTCAATTACTTCTAATGTACGGTCATGTCTCTCTTGTCCGCCCCACCACGCAAAACGTAATTCTATTTGATCATCACTAACATTACCGGTATCGTTTCCTTGATCCCCTGATCCTGATTCTTCGTTATTTCCTCCATCGGTTTCACTTGAAGCATCATCAGAACCTCCACATGCCACAAGTACAAAAATGAATGACAGTAGTAAAAATACGGATAAAAACTTCTTCATTTTTTAGACCCTCCTTTAGTTTTTAAAATAAAACAGTACTTTTACTAGCAAATAGGTGTGTGAAAGTACTATCTCATTTCTTAACTAAATTCTATAATGTAAGCACTTACATAAGAATAAAGGAAAGTAAGGATTATCATAAGAAAAGTAAGAATTATAGAAAAACAAAGAATTTTTTATAATTGTAGCTATTGAAATAAAAAAGTGGTGTGCCATAGAGTCTTTGTTGACCCTTTAACACACCCACTTTTCTATCTTTATATATTCTTGAGTCCATCCCTATTTTCAATAATGGGAAGTTTCATTTCAACGATCGTCCCCTTCCCTTCATCCCCCTTCAGGATGACTCCATATTCTGTACCACAATAAAGCATAATTCGTTCTTGAATATTTTTAATGCCGATACCTAATTTCCTTTCATCATTCCAATTTGCAGGTAACCCTACACCATGATCAACTACCTCAATTAATAAATTATTTTCCTCACGTCGAGCAGATATACAAATATAAATAGCTTCTCTGCAATCCCTTGGATAGCCATGCTTCAAGCTATTTTCCACAAATGGCTGTAAAATAATCTTTGGAACAAATACATCCTTAATGGTTGCTGGAACTCTTACTTCGTATTTAATTTCCGTTTTTAGCCTAGCCTCTTGGAGTTGAACATAACATTTTACATGTTCCAGTTCGTCACGAAGGGGAATAAATGATTGCCCTCCACTAAGGCCAATTCGATACATTTTACTTAATTGAATTACCATTGAGCTTATGTCCTCAGCTTGATAATCCAATGCCCTCCAATGAATCATATCAAGGGTATTATATAAAAAGTGAGGAACAATTTGATTTTGTAACGTACGAATTTCCGCTTCTCTTTTTGCTCTATTTTCTCTTTTTAAATCTTTTAATGACTTGTCTAGTTGATAAGTCATATTGTTAAAATTCGTAGCCATTGTTTTATACTCTTCTATATAATGAGGCTCTACGCGGACTTCAAAATTACCATTTTCCACTTGCTGCATTCCATAAATTAACTTATTAATGGGGTTTAATAAGCTTTTTCCTACTAAATAGGCGATAGGAATTAACAAAATTAGAAAAACAATTCCTAACAGAAAAATATACATCCCTAATTTTTTGGTTTCACTATATAAAGAATCAATAGGAACTAAATGAACTAAGCGCCAATAATCCTCATTAGGCTTAGAAATAACTAACATATAATTTTTGTTACCTTCTTCCAACATATCATAATAATTAAAGTATTGACTATACGATTCATGAAGCCTCCCATATTTTTCATCTTCTTCATATATAATGACTTTATCTAAGATTCCATGGGCTTCCTTCGTATTCGTTTGACCAATGATTCGGTAGTTGGAATCAATTAAAATGAGTGGTTCATCCATGCTACCAGCAAAGTTTACATCGTACATACTTTCAAAAAATCTATCTGCTAATACATTGACTTTAATGTAACCCACCATATCCCCTCGCTGATTCCTCAATTGATGAAAATAACTAACGAAGTTATGACTTGAAGTAGGAGATTCATGTTTCGGGATCCAACCATTTTGATTATGCTCCATTAAGTGAAACCAAGGTTCCTCGTATAATAATTTAGTAGAAAAAATTTGAGCACCAGCAACAGCAGGGGAATCATCGTACCTATCCGTAAAGAGTTCAATAGAATGAATTCCTTTTTTAAAGCTTGCTATATTATTCATTAATTCTGTTAAAGTACGCTGCTCTACGATTGACTCATAGGTAGTTAAGTCATTATTTGATAAAATTCTAATAGCATTCCTGTTAGTAACAAAGTAAATTCCGGAATCTTTTACACTAGTAATAAACGAAGAGATTCTGCTCATGCTCTCGTTTACCCCAGTTAATCTCGCCTCACTAATTTCCCGTGTAGTATAATCGAAAAAGACTTTGTACGTAATAAAACTAAAGCTAGTAAAAAATAAGACAGTAACTACAACATAACTAATAACTATAATCGTTTTTAGTTTTTTAAACATGTATGATTACCTTCCCAAACTACTTATTATATTGTGTTAGTACTTTTTCAAGTTCGTTCCAATATTCCCTAGCCCCATCTTCCACCGTTTTTTTTCCAAATGCAATTTCTTCACTTATTCTTAAAAATAATGCACTTGTTTCATTATAACCAGGTAAATTAGGTACGTACGGAGCATCTGATGTAATACTAACCCAATCTATAAATTTAAAAATTTCCCTTTCCATTTCGCTCGAGTTAGTTAACAAGAACTCCCTTATCTCCGAATTGACAGGAGTTCCCCGTTCATTTCCTAATATAGTAGCAGCTTCTTTATCATTAACTATAAAATCTAAAAATAGAGCAACCTCATTGGGATACCTTGTATATTTATTTCCTGCTAAAAATTGGCTTGGCCTCAAGGAAACTCCACTTCTGCCAATTTCATTGTTAGGATGAGGATGAAAAATTACTTCGTCTTCTGAATAATTACTATATGCTTCAACTAGATTACTAGGAATAAGCGTCATAGCAACTTTTCCCCTAACAAATAATGATTGTTCAGGGGTTAAGGTTGATGTTACTTGTAAATCAGCCGGTAACGCTCCGCCTTTCTCCCTTAAATCACTCCATAACTGAAACCAATCAACAACATCATCATAGGTAATACCAAGAATACCATTTTCATGTAAGGTTTTTCCCCGTTGATCAATGAAAATTCCGAACCCATTATGATCAAAATACTCCGTTCCATAAACTCCTTCTAAAGAATCGCTTAATTGAATGGAGATTTCAATAAAATCTTCCCATGTCCAAGTAATATGAGGTAAAGGAATTCCTGCCTCTTCAAACATTGACTTATTCAATAGTAAACCCCAAGTATTTATCCCTAAAGATACACCGTAAAACTGTCCATCGAATGTTGCTGCATCAATCATACTTTGATCATGTAAAGTGATATCTAATTCATTACCAATAAAGGTATCTAATGGTAGTACAACACCCCTGTACACATAATCATTTAAATTCCCACCAAATTGAATGATATCAGGAGTGTTACCTGCATTAAATTGTGTTGTAAGATTTTCAAAATAGCCTTCAAAATTCCCATATGATGGGTCTATTTTAATATGGGGATGTCTTTCTTCAAATAACTCAATGGCACGCAATGTACGATTATGTCGCTCTTCTCCTCCCCACCAAGTAAATCGAAGTTCAACTTTTTGTTTACTAGGACCATTTAAGATATCTGAAGGAGAATCAACTGTTTTATCATTCCTTGAAAATATATTTTCACATGCCATTAACAGTATTAAATGGAGTAACACGAATAATAATATAGGTGTTTTTTTCATTGATTTATTACTCCTTACATCCTGATAATATTGTTGCATTTACTATTCTTAATACAGATACTCAATAAATTTCTTGAATATTCGGTAAATTACACATCTAATGGAAGACAACTTAACATTTTCTTTCCAAAATAATGTTAGTGCTGCCTAAAATAGATATAAATCTCATAGATACTTTGAAGTTCTTATATGTCTTTTAGTATTAAACGTTCCTATCTTTACTATAACATAATTATATGTTAGCGCTAACATTAATTGCGGAGATTAATCGTAATTTGAAATATCCTGTCGTCAAATAGAAGCAAATAAATAGCCATTCAAATAGGATGTTAGACTTAGAGTCGGTCCTTTGAATGGCTTCTAACATTTTTTTGTTTTTAACTGCTTGTTTTCATGCCTCCATTCACGTGAATCATTTGCCCTGTAACGTAGCTTGATTCATCGCTGGCTAAGTACACATATGCAGGAGCAAGTTCGAAAGGTTGACCTGCTCGCTTCATTGGTGTTCCTGTACCAAAATTTTGAACAACCTCTGCCGAAAAACTGGAAGGAATAATCGGTGTCCAAATCGGTCCTGGTGACACTCCATTTACGCGAATTCCTTTATCCACTAAATCAAGTGCAAGGGAACGGGTAAAGGTAACATTTGCCCCTTTTGTTGTTGAATAATCAAGGTTACCACGTTGTCCCTCATAGGCGGAGGCCGATGTCGTATTGATAATAGAACTTCCTTCCTTTAAATAAGGAAGGGCTGCTTTTGTTAAGTAAAAATAAGAAAAAACATTGGATTGAAAAACTCTTATTAACTGTTCAGAAGTAATATCCGTTATTTGATCTTGCGGATAGGACTCGGCACAATTATTAACAATAATGTCGATCCTTCCAAACAACCGAACGGTTTGTTCAACCACTTGATGGCTCGTTTGTTCTTGACCTAAATCCCCAGCGATAGCTAGGCACTGCTGACCTAACTGCTCTACACGCTGTTTTGTTTCTTGGGCATCTGCATGTTCGTTTAAATACACAATCACAATAGTTGCCCCTTCCTTAGCAAAGGCATAGGCAACGGCCCTCCCAATTCCACTATCTCCCCCGGAAATAATGGCCACTTTCCCCTGGAGCTTTCCTGTTGCTTTATAATCAGGGCTTTCAGAAATTGGCCTCGGCCTCATCATCCATTCAAGTCCAGGATGAAACGGCTGATGTTGCGGAGGGAATTGGACAGGGAGATTTACTGCTCTGTATTCGTAACGGTATTCCACTTACTGCTCACCTCTCAAAAATCACATTAATATCTAATTTATGCCTAAAGCATGTGGTCGGTTCGTTGCATTATATAGAGACTGCTGGGACTGGCTTTGTACAAAACGTAAAGCCAGTCTATTCGTACACCCAACGTCGATATATATTGGCAAATGAAAGTGTTGTAATGTGGATAATTAATAAAGGGAAATATGTCCTCACTTTAAGATAGTTAAGCCTCATTAAAATAGTATCTGTTAAGGTAATTAATCCTAGGCGAACAAAATATGACTTCCATCCTACTTTTCTAAACAGAGTGAAAATAAATGATAATGAATAAAAGTAGGTTGGGGAAAAATAAAAATGCTCTTTCCAGGAATAATATTCCCCTACGCCTAGTCTTGCTTTTTTGGAAAGTGCTAAGGGGAACCAAATGGTTTTCCATGTCACCTCAATCATATGAAAAAGGGAGAAGAATAGGATGATGGGATGTCTCTCTTTTAATTTCTCATTCCATTTATCACTTAACCAGAAGTAAAAGTTAATTAGCACAAACGTATATTGCACTTTCCACCAATGATTTTTATGAATTTTCCATTTGAGAAAAAGCTTTTCAATGAAGCAAAAATAAACAGAAAAGAAAAGCTTTACCTTCCACCCCAATTGAAAGGCCGTAATAAATACAGCAGTTATAGGAACGTAGAAAGACTGAGAGAAAATTGCACCTATAATATGATCGAGATAAGGTTCCTTCATTAGTTTTGGTTTATACCTATATGCTTTTAAATTACCTACAGCAATATAATCAAAAACATAGGCTAATCCAATATTGGATAATAATAAGACAAACAACTTTTTCCTATTCCTTTGTTTATAAAATGTATACAACAACATTACAAAATGAATAATGCCAAGGATTAAAAATGGATTAACTTTAAACCAATGTCTTGTTTTCTTCATAACTCATGGACTCTCCCCTAAAATACTTCAATTCGGGCAGTTCGAAATTTATATTAGTTTCTACAAACTACGAAAACCTATTCAAGTACGAACGAAGAAAGGACTTAAAGAGAAAAAGGGCTGTTCCAAAATACCGCTATTCAGCGATTATTCGAAACACCCCCATTTCTATTTTTAAGCAGTAATTGTATTAGAAAAAATCTCCATAGTCATTTTTATGTCTTTTGATAGCTATGTACTAAATCTAATCATGATTTTCATAACATTTAATCCACAACCACTGTTTTTCCCAATAATTCTTCTATTCTAACAGGTTGGTTTTCCTTACTGGAGCGCCATACTCCTTCTCCAAGGGCGATGGAGTAGGCACCTGCCTCCGCTCCTGCAAGAATCTCATAAGGACGAGTTGGATCCATTCCTAGAAATAAATCCTCTTGCAGTATTGGGTCTCCTCCTCCGTGAGTCCCCTCCCTCTTGACCACGTGGATTACTTCCTTTGATCCAAACATCGGATAATAATCAATTGTCTGCTCCGGTATTGGAAAAGGAACACGACTTGGTTCATCAAACTCTTGGGTTTCTATTCTTCCCTTTGTTCCGTTAATGGCCAGACGATAGCCTTCAAAAGGGACAGAGAAATTAACAGAATAGCTTAAAAAAGCACCTTTATTGTACTTCACTGTCGCCACATAGGTATCCTCAATATCAATTTCGTGATCAAAAATACAAGCATCTGGTCGGTAATTTGTATAGTTTTTACTAGACTTTTCGATACCTTCGTCTTTGATATGATCATCTTTCACACCTGAAGAAGAATTACTTCTATTATGCCAACGCATATAATAGGCACAGTCTAATTGTTCCTCACAAGTGCCACAGTATCGGTTGTTCGTTGGGCTCGGGTTTAGTTCCCCGTCTTTCCCGTAATAATTCAAAGCACCGTAGGCAAAGACCTCCTCTGGTTTTTGGTCAATCCACCAGTTAACTAAATCAAAGTGATGGCTAGATTTATGTATGGAAAGTCCTCCAGAATGTTCCCGTTTCCGATTCCACCGTTTAAAATAACTTGCTCCATGATAGGTATCAATGTACCAGTTTAAATCGACAGAAGTTACTCGACCAATTTTCCCTTCCAATATAAGCTCTTTTATTTTTCGGTGGTAGGGATTATAACGGTAATTGAAAGTAACGATTACCTTCCCTTTACTTGCTGCTTCTGCCGCCATAACTTTACGTGTATCATCGGCAGTTGTTACCATCGGTTTTTCTGTCACTACGGTTAGATCATTTTGTAAGCCCTTTAAAATGTAGGTAATATGTGTGTCATCCCTCCCAGCCACAATAACCCTGGTTGGGTTTGTTTCCTCTATCATTTGTTGGAACTGACTTTCGTTATAGCTCGGTACTGGAGTTAATTCTGGAAATCGTTCATGGCAAATATCAATTCGCCTAGGGTCATTATCTAGTAATCCCACAACCTCATTTGTTTCGGAAAATTTTTGTATTATTGGCTGAATGAACATACCTAACGCTCTGTTACTTAATCCGCAAATGACGATTCGATTCATTTTTTTTTGCACTACCTCTCTTTTTAACTTTTAGCCCTGTTAAACTTTGATGTTGATTTTCGCTTCAGAACGCTCGCTTTCCGCAGGCAACGCTATTTAAAAATCAACAACTACCTTTAACATTGCCTAACTTTTAGAAATAAAGTACCAATTCCACAAACAAACGGGTATTGTAAAAGTTTGTTTAGGTTTATTATTGTTTGATTCCATCCGATTGTATCATTGATTTAGTTATCTGACAATAATTAGTCCCATACAATCTAAATGAAAGCAAAGACATACTACTTCCCTATCATTCTATTAATCTGAGAACAAAAGACTACATTCTCGAACCGATTTAACCTTTATAGATTTTATATCTGCGATCTCTTTACCTGCGACTTCACTCCTCGCTGCCCTGGGAGAATCACTTTTAACGTAACTTCCCTCTTTCAGGGGAGAAATATATAAATACATGCCCTTTTCTATTAATTTGGCCTGGTGTGCCATTAAACCGATCTCCCAACTCCTACCATTGCTAAAGTTATCATGGATTAACTCACCATCAATAAAGGCATAACCAATATCGCCATCGTAATCAACTTCTAATAGAAGTTCCTTCACTCCACGGAACACCTCTGCTGACATCTGGATTTCTGCTTTTGCATCACTTACCTTACGAACAGCTAAATCTTCCTTGTTGTGGACATTTACATTTAACTCATATTGTTGGAAATGCCCTTCACTCTTCCTTTTCTTTACCGCACACCCTTGTAATACGACCTCCCCATCCTTCCATTTAGGAAAGACGTTTAATGTCACCCTCGATTGATCCACAGTCTCCAACCTAACCCGTTTATCATCTACGAGTAAAGCAGCATCCGTAATCATTACTCTATCCTTTCCCTTGATGGTAAACTTCCAAAAGTTCATGGATTCTTGAGAAGACAGTGTACAAATATGAATTACCTTCCCATCCTTAAGCTTTATATCTATCATATTGCAATCCTTTTCGTTCAGCGAAACGAGAAGTTGATCTCCTTCCGTTTCTGTCATTCCAGCTTCCACTTGAACCGCTTCTATTCCCCTATTACTAAAGGAATAGTGAGGATACATTCCTTCTGGAGCAAAGAAGTAATAGTAGGGTTCCCCATTGTACTCTAAGCTTGTCATGAACTGCGTTGTTGCATACGTTAACGTACAATCCCCTAGATCAAGGTTAAATGGTAAAATGCAAGATTCATTTTTTCCTAAAGACAGACCACCCCTATTCGGTACTCGTATTTGTTCGTTCTCTAGCTCTACTGTTATGGAAAAATTCTCTTGGTCCTTCGTTTCCATATGGTCTTGATAATTGTTAATAAAAATAAACCCACTTTCCCCATCTGTTCGAAGGGCATATCGTAATGTATTTATATCCGTCGGTTCGATAGTGTCAGCGTTTACTGGTAAAACTGTTTTCATTTTATTAAACGTCTTTTCCTGCTCTTTATAAAAATAATGCTGGCGTTTTAAGCGTTTATAGGAATCTCTTATTTGACCAAATTCTCCAATGGGTGCTTGATAATCGTAGGAAATTTTTGGTGTGGCAGTTTCATTAAGAAAGGGAGTTTTTTTCCCCATAGGATTCGAACCGCCGTGAAACACATAATATCCAACAAAATTACAGCCCCCTGCTACTTTTATACTGGCCATTGCATCCACACTTTCAAAAGGAAGGGCAAACCGATATTTGTAAAAAACGGTCATACCACCACCCATTTCACAACAAGCAAATGGCAAACTTTCTGCTTCATAATTCGGCGTGAACCCATAATCAACTTTCTTGTTATTATGAAAATCTCTGAAAATATACTCCGGAGTTGGTGGATGCTCCTCTACATCTCCATAAAAAATCCACGGCCAAAACGCATAGCCTCCCCATAAAGGAAGAACCTCCTCTTCTGGTGCAGAGGCACCTCCCCAACCTGTACATGTATATAGAGGTGTTTGAATTCCTACATCGCTCGCTATTCCCTTGAGTTTTCTTATATGCTCATCGCCATCTCTTCCTGCTTGCAGCCATTCATTCCCCGTACCTGTTGTCATTTCCCAAGGAGCGCCCGCATGTTCATATTCATTTTCTAGCTGAGTGCCAATAATTGGTCCGCCATCTTGAAATAACAGCCCTTTTACTTGCTTACCGATTTCACTAAATAGATTTTTAACGTAATTTAAGTAGGCTTCATCATTAGATCGTAAATCAAACGGCCGTCCAAACAGCCAATCAGGTAAGCCTCCATTTCTTGCCTCCCCGTGGGCAAAAGGACCAATTCGAATAATGACATACATGCCATGCTGCCCACAAAGCTCAATAAAATGCCTTAAATCTTTATTTCCACCCCAGTCAAAAACACCTTGCTCTTCTTCATGATGATTCCAAAAAATATAGGTGGAGATAATATTAATACCAGCCATCTTCATTTTGATGATTTCATCGTCCCACCGGTTACTGTTATACCGACTAAAATGAAATTCGCCGCTTATCCCAAAAAAAGGTTCTCCATCCATTTCTAAATAATAATTCGTTAAGCTTATACGCTTACCACTGGGACTTACTTCATCAACCTTCAGTTGCGCTGGATAAATTTCTTTTTTCTCATTTTTTACTTCAATGCTATAATTCCTCATTAGAACCCTTCCTTTATGTACTAAGTTTAGTGGAGAATTCTTTCCATACCAAAAATGCTCAAGGAATACGTAGGAGAAGCCGGTTTCTCTTTTGAGGTAACCAGCTTCTCCTTCAACCATTATCTTTTACATACTTCGTTGTGAATCTACTAGAATTCTACTGACCACAATAGTCCATTGTACTATTCACTAAATTAATATTTTCAAACTGATTGTTGCTTCCACATGGTCTCTCAAGAATATAAGAATCAATCACTGTCAGATTCTTCATGAGAATATCTCTTGTTTCAGGCATATCTGCACGCTGTGCAAGTCGGATTCCTGTAGGCCCTTCAACGATACCGCCATTAAATGTAATGTTGAAGCTGTTCTCGATGAGCATCGCGTTGTTTCCTGTATTTTTAATATCAACGCGATCGATAACGGCACCACCACTTCGTGATACACTGAAGATTCCTCGACCCCCTCCACGGGCAATAACTTCTCCTACAAAGATATTTTTAGAATATTCATCATCAATGTTCCCGTTTCGATTCGCCATACGGAAGGCAGCATAACCTGTACCAGTTCCTGCTCCAAATCCATAAACTCTATCTACTTCTGCGTTGATCGTATCGTTTAGCAATATACCAGCATATCCAGTATCTACCGCTGTCACTTTTCCAATGCTAATACCATCAACTCCATACGTTTCCACACCGTGAGCACTAGTACCAGAAACGTAAACATTATCAATGCGAACATCTCGAACACCGTAAACGGTATCATCATCACGGCTATCGATACGCATTCCAAGACCACCATCTAAGCGAAGGTCAATCTCTCCAAAGTGAATATTTTCTGAAGTGCGAACGAATATTCCGAAGTTTGGTGTACCTGTTACATTTAATTTCGGAATAGATACATTCTCCGCATGCATAATTCGTACCGCAGCGTTATGAACACCATAACTAAAATCATCTCCAGTTTCTTCTACATGGATCGTTCCGTCGATCTCAAATGAAGTATGGCTTGGTATATCCAGGGACTTATCCGCTGGAATTGTTCCAGATCCACGAACAATAACCTTCTCTTGGGTTGTACGACCAGGAGTTAAACTGTCTACGGCTGCTTCCATCGCTTCAAGCATGTCGTCACCAGAATACACGACTCCATCGTTAACTGCTCTCCACCCATTACCAGTTTGGATTACTTGTGCATCAAATGGTCCAACACCATACGTTTTTTCCGTTGATTCTTCTCTTTCTTGTGCTCCTATCATCTTAGATGCTTCCGACATTCCACCTGCATTAACTGCCCTTACAGCATAATAGTATGGATTAGAAGAGTAAATATTTTCATCCGTGAAAGTTAGTTCATCCGTTACTCCAATCTTCTCAAATGATTCTTCCACATTCGGGATTTGATCTTCATGGAAGCGAGTTCGATATACGTAGTAAAGGTCTGCATCGTTCACTTTATTCCATGAGAACGTTACTTCCTCTTCTACTACTACATTATCAAGTTTTACTCCAACCGGATTACGTGGAGCGTTAACATTTTCATCGATCATGGAAACCGTTACTTCATTACTTCTTACTGACTCAATATCAAAACTAGGTACTGGAGACACCGCATAAGTATACGTATAGCCTATTTCCGGTACTTCATCTGTAAAGCTTGTTTCAGAAGTATTACCAATATGAGTAAAGCGGTCCTCTCCTTCTGCTATTCGGTACACATTATAGGAAGTAGCAGCATCCATGTTATCCCAGTTTAAGCTAACGGAAGAATCTAGTCCTAGAGCTACTTCTGAAACTTCTAAGCTAGTTATCTTTAAAACTGGTACTATTTCTACTGCATTAATACGTGAATCATCGAAGAAATCAATAACTAATTGTCCATCTGTCACATCTACTATATCCTCATATGTTCTATATTGTCGTGGACTTGTAACATCTCCACCTTTTGTCTCTCCACCTTGGATGGAATAGCTTGTGATGTTTTCATCCCGCTCCGCACCAGAAGTAATTACTACTCGATAATGTCCATTTGGTACATCTGCCTTGAAAGTATTATCACCGGCGATTACGAAGTCTCTCGTTAAGTTATTCGCTTGATCGCGAGAACCCGCTACACTATCAAGCCCAAATCCTTTTTCACTATCATAGACAGTGAATTCGGATACTTTTGTATATCCTTCCGCTACAGGACTATCCTCTGTTCCTAAGTCAAATTTATGAAGCGCTTCATCAGATCCGCTTTCATAAATTTCTATCCCATTCACTCGTGCCCAGGCACCCTCAAAGTAAATAGATAGTTGCCCATCTGTCACCGTTACTGACTCCTCGTAAGCATTAAAATTCCCTGCTTGTGTTGGATATCCGCCTCGTTCCTCCTCTTCACCTTGGAGGAAATAAGTTGTCGTATCAAAATCCCAATTAGATCCGGTAATGATGACAATGTCATATTCCCCATTCGGTAGATCAGCCGTAAAAGTGTGTTGGAATGCTAATACGAAATCTCTACGTAAATCATCAATTTGGTCATCAGATTTCCCTTCATTAACTTCAGCAAACCCAAATCCTCTTTCACTTGTGTATTCCGTTAAATCGGATACTTTCGTCCATCCTCCTTGTACAGAACTTGACTCTGTTCCGAAGTCAAATCTCAAATGTGGACGTTCATCTTCCGTTGAAGCCGTATTTGCTGATATCCCACTAGTTGAAAACAATGAAAATACCATTACTAACACCATAAAAATTGAAAGCTTTTTTCGTACCATCGAAACCCTCCTAATAGTAGTTGACTTTCTTCACAAGAAACTAGAAAGCGTTAACATAATTGTTTGTTCAAACTTTTTCTTTTTTATTCATTTGTACAACAATAAGACAACGCTTTCAAATTGCTAGATAAACTAATAAATAATTTACCGCCTCCAAACAAAAATTTTTTATACATAAAACAATAAATAGAAAAAGTAAGGAGATTAAAACTCTATTTACTGTTTGTATAACCATAGAGTAACGAAAATGTAGGAAGTGAAAGGTCATTTTCACCTACAAGCAAGTTATTTGATGGAAAAATAGTTGTATGATTTTTCTTGGTGTAATAGAGCTACCTATAAAGTTTTAGGAGAAATAGTTGTTTTTATATGAGGCTTTCCATATTTTCTAACGTAGAGATAGTTTTTTGCATAAGTACATTATAGGTAGACAACTCAATTTTTCATATAGAAAAAATGTTAAATATCCTTTTAAAAATAACAATCTTTCGAAAATTACATAAACTGTATTTTCCAAGAATAGACTCCTTTCCCTTCATTTCGTAATAGTGTGTGAGAAAACACCTTTTCTCGACAATGACGCTTGAAGCAAGACAACTTTCAAATTTTATACTTTCTTAGCTTTTAAAATAATCTCACCATAATAATAGGTGGGGACTATTTTCAGCTTACATTCCGCACCGTTCGAACGATCAAGTGTCAATACTCCACTTAGCCTTTGACACTTCTGCTCGCTTCGATCAACGAAGTGTCAATACTCCGCTTATCCTTTGACACTTCGATTCAATTCAATCAACGAAGTGTCAATACTCTACTTATCCTTTGACACTTCAATTCGATTCAATCAACGAAGTGTCAATACTTCACTTATCCTTTGACACTTCGATTCGATTCAATCAACGAAGTGTCAATACTCCGCTTATCCTTTGACACTTCAATTCGATTCAATCAACGAAGTGTCAATACTCCGCTTATCCTTTGACACTTCAATACGCTTCGATCGACCAAGTGTCAATACTCTACTTATCCTTTGACACTTCAATTCGATTCAATCAACCAAGTGTCAATACTTCACTTGTCCTTTGACACTTCAATTCGATTCAATCGACCAAGTGTCAAGCTTCGCTTCGTAGCGTATCCGTCCAGACAACTCGCAGTCTACTCAGTGAAGTTTTGCTCGTCGCTGAAGCTAGGCGATTATCCAGTCACAGTTATCCACTTTCAAAAAAATATAGTTTCTTAAACAAATAAAAAAGAGAAGCTAGTTTCCCTTTAAAAAAACGAGCTTCTCCTTCAATTCTTATCTTTATATGTTACGTTGTAACTCTACTAGAATTTTACTGACCGCACACGTTCATCGTACTATTTACTAAATTAATATTTTCGAACACATTGTTTGGTCCACAAGGTTGTTCAAGGATGGAAGAATTAATTAACGTTAGATTCTTCATAAGAATATCTCTTGTTAAAGGCATATCTGCTCGTGCTGCAAGACGGATACCGCTTGGTCCCACAACTACACCGCCATTAATCGTAATGTTAAAGCTGTTCTCAATGAGCATAGCGTTGTTTCCTGTATTAGCAATGTCAACACGATCAATCACTGCTCCACCACTTCGAGAAACACTGAAGATTCCTCTTCCACCTTTACGGGCAATAACTTCCCCTACAAAGATATTTTTAGAATATTCATCATCAATGTTCCCGTTTCGATTGGCCATACGGAAGGCAGCATAACCTGTGCCAGTTCCTGCTCCAAATCCGTAAACTCTATCTACTTCTGCGTTGATCGTATCGTTTAGCAAGATTCCAGAGTATCCAGTATCTACCGCTGTAACTTTACCTATCGTAATACCGTCTACTCCATACGTTTCCACACCATGGTCACTCGTTCCAGAAACGTACACATTATCAATTCGTACATTTCGGACACCGTAAACGCTGTCATCATCACGGCTATCGATACGAATTCCAAGACCACCATCTAAACGAAGGTCAATCTCCCCTAAATGAATATCTTCTGATGTGCGTACGAAAATACCAAAGTTCGGAGTACCAGTTACATTTAATTTTGGAATCGATACATTTTCTGCATGCATAATACGTACTGCAGCGTTATGATTTCCATAACTGAAAGACTCACCTGTTCCTTCTACATGGATCGTTCCATCGATCTCAAAAGAAGTATGACTCGGTATATCAAGAGACTTATCGCCAGGTATTGTTCCAGAGCCACGAACAATTACTTTCTCTTGTGTAGTACGCCCAGGAGTCAGGCTGTCCACAGCTGCTTGCATCGCTTCAAGCATATCGTCGCCTGAATACACGACTCCATCGTTAATCGCTCTCCACCCATTTCCTGTTTGAATTACTTGTGCATCAAATGGACCAACGCCATACGTTTTTTCCTTCGATTCCTCTCTTTCTTGCGCTCCGATCATCTTAGATGCTTTTGACATTCCACCTGCATTTACTGCCCTTACAGCATAATAGTAAGGGTTAGAGGAATAAATATTTTCATCTGTAAAAGTTAGTTCATTTGTTACCCCAATTTTCTCGAATGATTCTTCCACATTAGGAAGCTGATCTTCATGGAAGCGAGTTCGATATACATAGTAAAGATCCGCATTATTCACTTTGTTCCATGAAATTGTTACTTCCTCTTCTACCACTACATTATCAAGCTTTACTCCAACTGGATTACGCGGAGCTTTAACAGTCTCATCAATCATTGATACCGTTACTTCATTACTTCTCACTGATTCAATAGTAAAACTAGGTACTGGAGTTACGGCATATGTGTAAGTGTAGCCTAGTTCCGTTGTTTCATCTGTATAGCTTGATTCAGAAGTATTACCGACACGAGTAAATCGGTCCTCTCCTTCTGCTATACGGTACACATTATAAGAATTAGCAGCATCCATGCTATCCCAGCTTAAGCTTACAGAAGAATCTAATCCTAGTGTTACTTCTGAAATTTCTAAGCTAGTTATCATTATTACAGGAACAATTTCTACTGCATTAATACGGGAATCATCAAAGAATTCAATAACTAATTGTCCATCTGTTACTTCTACTATGTCCTGATATGTTCTATATTGTCTTGGAGCTGTAACAACTCCACCTTTTATCTCTCCACCTAGGATGGAATAGCTTGTAACATTTTCATCTCGCTCCGCACCAGTAGTTATTGCAACTCGATAATGCCCATTCGGAACATCAGCCTTGAAGCTATTTCCACCTGCGATGACAAAATCTCTTGTTAAGTTATGCGCTTGGTCTCGTGAACCCGCTGTTCTATCAAATCCATATCCTCTTTCACTATCATATACCATTGTATGGGAAACTTTCGTATATCCTTCCGCTACAGGGCTAGTTGGTGTTCCAAAGTCAAATTTATGAAGTGCTTCGTCAGAACCTGCTTCATAAATTTCTATCCCATTTACTCGCCCCCATGCACCCCAAAATTCAATAAATAATTGTCCCTCCGTCACAGTAACTGTTTCCTCATAAGTCCTGAAACTTCCTCCCTGTGTAGGAAAACCACCTTTGTCCTCTCCACCATTAATTCTATAGAATGTGGTATCAAAATCATTATTAGACCCTGAACGGATGACAACATCATATTCCCCATTCGCTAGATCTACATAGAACGTATGTCCACTTGTTAATACAAAATCTCTACGTAAATCATCAATTTGGTCCTCAGAGTACCCTTCTCTTACTTCCGCAAACCCAAATCCTCTTTCACTTGTGTATCCAGTTAAATCAGATACCTTCGTCCAGCCACTTTGTACAACACTTGACTCTGTACCGAAATCAAATCGTAAATGGGGACGATCTTGTTCTGCCGAAACTGTATTAACTGATAACCCGCTAGTTGAAAACAATGAGAATATCATTACTAACACCATAAAAATTGATAGTTTTTTTCGCACCATAGAAAACCTCCTAATAGTAGTTTGACTTTTCTGCACAGGAAACTAGAAAGCGTTAACATAATTTTTGGAAATCTTTTGCTACTTATGTAACCATTCCCCCCCTACTTCGGTAGCGCTTTCAAATGTTCTCTTAAATAAATTAATATACCGCCTCCTAACCTAAAAATTATTTATACAAAAACAATAAATAGAAAAGTAAGGAGAATATAGCTCTACTTATTGTTTGTATACAAAAAAACAAGAGAATTACATAAAGCTAAAATGTATCAGTGGAGTAAGTTATAGAAGAAATTTTATAAATAAATTATAGTTAGGCAACTTCATTTTAGGTATATAAAAAATGTTAAATAACCTTCCAAAAATAACACTCTTTTCTGAAAATTCTATAAATAGCACTTTTCAACATAAAATTCTATCTACAAATACGTTATACAATACAAAAGAGAAGAGGGTAACTCAAAAGGTGTTGTTTTCAACCTTTTGAGTCACCCTCGAAGTATTTGTGACGAGCGAAGCAAATACAACTATGTTAATCTACTAAACTTCTTAAGGCCTGCAGACATTCATCGTACTATTATTCTCTAACGTAATATTCTCGAACACAACATTATCCCCACAAGGTGATTCGACAATTTCTGAATTTCTCAAAGTTAAATTCTTCATGAGAATGTCTCTAGTGTTAGGCATATCATTACGGGCTGCAATACGAATTCCACTTGGCCCCTCCACTACACCACCATTAATGGAAATGTTGTAGCTGTTCTCGATGAGCATAGCGTTGCCACCAGTTCTCGCAAGGTCCACGCGCTCAATAACGGCACCACCACTTCGAGATACACTGAAGATTCCTCGACCGCCTCCACGGGCAATTACTTCCCCTACAAAAATATTGTGAGAATAGTCATCATCGATATGACCATTTCTATTTGCCATACGGAAGGTTGCATAACCGGTACCAGTTCCAGCTCCATATCCATAAACGATGTCAACGCTCGCATTAATCGTATCATTCAACAGTACACCTGAATATCCAGTATTTACAGCGGTAACCGTACCAATACTAATACCGTCTACGCCATACGTTTCCACACCATGTGCACTCGTTCCAGATACATATACATCATCGATTCGAACATTACGAACACCGTAAACATTGTCATTATCACGGCTGTCAATACGAATTCCTAGCCCTGCGTCTAATCGAAGATCAATCTGACCTAAATGGATATTTTCCGAAGTACGTACGAAAACACCAAAGTTCGGGCTCCCTGTTACATTTAATTTTGGAATAGATACATTCTTTGCATGCCTTATACGTACCGCAGCATTATGATTACCATAACTGAAAGATTCATCATTTCCTTCTACATGAATCGTTCCATCTACTTCGAACGAAGTATGGCTCGGTAGATCAAGTGATCTATTGGCTGGAATAGTACCAGAACCACGAACAATTACTTTCTCTTGTGTCGTACGTCCAGGCGTTAAGCTGTCCACCGCTGCTTGCATGGCATCAAGCATATTGTCACCAACATACACAACCCCACGGTTAATCACTCTCCACTTATCACCAGTTTGGAGGACTTGTGCATGAAATGGACCTTTACCATAAAATTTCTCTGACTTCTCCCTTTCTTGCACTACTAAAACTTCTGATGCTTCCGAAATTCCACCTTCATTCACCGCTCTTACAATATAATAGTAAGGATTAGTAGAGAAAATATCTTCATCTGTAAACGTTGTTTCTCTTGTTACGCCTACCCTTTCGAAAACTTCCCCATTTGAAAAGTGTTCTGGGTTATAGCGAGTTCGATAGACATAGTAAAGTAAGGCATCATCGCTTTCATTCCATGAAAATGTTACTTGCTCTTCTACTAATAACTCTTCAATTGTTAACTCACTTGGGCTAACCGGAGCAGGAACGGTATCATCACTCACAGATACCACTACTTCATTGCTAAAAGCTGATTCGATACCAAGGTCAGTTAGAAATGTTACTACATATGTGTACGTAGTACCTAATTCCACTGTATCATCGATAAAGCTAGTTTCAGAAGTATTACCTAGAAGAGTAAAACTACCCTGTCCTTCCTCTTTTCGGTGCACATTATAGCTTACAGCAGACTTTTCAGGATCCCAACTCAATCCAACATATGTCTCCGGGGAAAAAGATAATTTTGACACTTCTAAACTATCTATCTGTGCTACAGGCATAATTTGTAATCCGTTAATTCGTCCATTGTCACCCATTCGAATGTTTAACTGTCCATCGGAAACCGTCGTAGTATGAGTGATAGTAGCAAATTGACCAGAGTTAGAAGTAAAGCTTCCAAGATGCTCTCCTTCTACAATAAAACTAGAGCGGTTAAAGGCAATATTGTCCCCAGCAAAAATTCGTATAAAGTAATCACCATTAGGAAGGTCTACCATAAACTCAAAATTACCATCTATAAGGAAGTCTCTTCTTAAATCATCCGGAGCTCCACGGTCCCTTTCCGCTACTGTTTTATTAATCCCATAGCCTCTCTCTGAATTATAGATCATATTATTTGTAACTTGTAAATAGCCTTCTGCTACAGGACCATTACCAAAGTCAAACAATAGAAAAGGAGGTGCATCTGGTTCTGTTGGTTCCGTTCCACCGTCAGTCACTTGAACAATTTCAATTCCATTGATCCTTCTATCATTTGTAACAACGATATTTAGTTGCTCATCTTCCACTGTAACTATTTCTTTGTATTCAATGAAATCTCCTGATCCTACATGGAAATTTCCTTTATCTTCACCTTCAATAATAAAGCCAGTACGATTTTGTGCTATATCGTCGCCTGAAATAATCAATAATTCATAATTACCATTTGGAAGGTCTACTTTAAATTCGTAGTTGCTACCTGAAATCGTAAAATCTCTTCTTACATCGTCTGGGCCTGTGCGATTACGAGAATCCACTTCTCTATCAAGCCCATAACCCCTATCTTCGTTATAAACCATCGTATTCGTTACTTGTAAATATCCATCCGCAACTGGACTCGATGCACTACCAAAATCAAATTTCAAATGGAGTGATTCATCCTTGTCCTCTGTTGAATTAGTAATCGCTAAAGCACCACTAGTAGAAAACAATGAAAATATCATTACAAAGACCATAAATATGGATAACTTCTTCCGCACCATAAAACTCCTCCTATGCTTTTTATTCATACCCTTTACCACGACAACGCTTACATAATTGCTTCATATTATTCAACTACCGCCTCCAAACAAAATAGTTATTATACAAAAAACAATAAATAGAAACGAAAATAAGCTAAAACTCTATTTACTGTTTGTATACAAATGAAAAGAACAGGATAAGTAAGTTAAAATTTTTATATAGGAAGTAAAAAGTCATATTATATTTGAGACTAGACAAAACAAGGAAAGCGGTTACAAAAATAGGTGTACAATAAGCAGAACGTATTTATAAATGAAGTTTTTATGTTTATTTACAGTTCATTATAGATAGTCAAACACATTTTTTTAATACTAAAAATGTTAAATATCCTTCTAAAAATAACAAATCTTAAGAAAAATCCAAAAACAAACTTGATAAAATATCAGTTTTTTCCTATTATAGAAATAAATTAACAAAGAATATCCAATATATATCAGCATAAATCACATAAAGTTTCAGAAAAAATAAAAGAAGCTGGTTTCTCCATTTGGAAGTAACCAACTTCTACTTTCATAGTAATATCGATAACGCTTACAATATATTAAAAAATCAAGTACAAAATTATTTATTCGTAGTATTTAAGCTTTTATTAATTAAATTTGTCGGGGGATAACCAGTATATTTTTTGAATGTTGTTGTAAAATATGCAGGATTACCAAACCCTACTTTTTCTGCCACTTCATAAATCAGATGATTACCTTCTTGTATCATCTTTTTAGCTTTTTCTACCCGAACTCTTGTAATATAATTTTTAAAAGATTCTCCTGTAACGTCTTTAAAAATACGCCCTAAATAGTTTCTTGAAATATATAGTTTATTAGCAATATCTTGAAGGGTAACATTCTCACCTAAATTTTCCTGTACATAATCAATTAACTGCTCTACTAGTTGACGGTGTTTTAAATTTTCATCCCATTGCTGGTGATGGCAGAACTCTTTAATATGCCCTTTCAAGAATTCAGCAAGTTCTTCCCAAGAATAGATGGTTAACAGTTCTTTGTATAAATCAAAATTCTCTGGAACCATGTCTTGAATTCGAATTCCAATGTCGTATAACGAATAGGTCATGACTGTCCATATCTCAATACCTACCTTAACTCCAATAGCATTATTGTATTCATGACCGCTCACAATAGAAAATAGTTTATCAATCTCATCACATGCCGTTTGATTGTCCGCATAGCGAATCGCCTCAGATAACTTTCGACTCGTTTCAATGGATTCCGATGATAATGTTTTCGTGTTGTCCAATCCGAAAATACTACAATTTACATTATTATCATCATTTACATTGGATTGAATAGCCTCTTTCATGGAATCGGCCATTTCTGTCCAATTCTCTTTTATTTTCCCAATATTCACTATTGCCTTTACCCCTAAATACGTTTGTATGCTTGATTGTATGGAGTTACATAATTCCTGCAATTTATTATATGTTTTTTCATCATCTAATTCATCAAAATGAATACACAGAGTACCTAGATAGCTATGCAATTCCACGTAGTTAAAATCTTCGAAATATTTCTTTGTCATTTCTTTTATCACATTACTTGTGGAAAATCTAAATAAATACCAATCTGATTGATAAAGGGCTGAACTTTCTATCGAATGATCATATAAAATCGACAAGACTACGTGTTTCTTACCTTCCCATTTCTCAATAATTGATTTGGATGCATTTGGTAACCTCGAAAGACTAGGAGTACCCATTAATAGGGATTTGATCCATTCCTTTATAATAAATGGTTCATAGAGCTTAACTTTATCAATAAGCTCTGCATATTTTAGTTTCTCATTAGTTTCATCTTCTAGTTTTTTCACTACATTAGTTAATGTTGTTTTTATCGTATCAAGGGATGCTGGTTTGGATAAATAATCGTCAATTTGCAACCGCATGGCACGCCTGGCATATTCAAAATCTTCGTAACCACTTAGTATAATTACTTTCCCATCAAAACCATTATTTTTTAGCTTTTCTATCATTTCTAAGCCATTCATTACTGGCATATAAATATCCGTTATAACAATATCTGGATTTTGCTCTTGAACTAATTGTAAGCCTTCTTCTCCATTTAACGCTTCTCCGACCCATTCACAGTTTAAATCATCCCAGGGAATAGCATTTTTCATACCTCGTAAAACCTTATCCTCATCATCTATAATGACAACCTGCCACAAAACTATTCACCTCTCCCTATTAAAGCGCATACAAATTCAAAAATTCTGTATTTAATGTGATGTAGTTTTTATTCTACCATAAGTCTTGTATATATATAATAAGAAAAAAAGCCCATACTATTTTTAAAAACATAGTATGAGCATGGGAAAATTATATTTAGGCTTCTATTATTTCTTGGAAGTTAACACATGGGAGAAAAATGCTAATGCAAGCCCTTGCCCCCAACCTTCAATTCTTTTCTTTGATGTATTTATATAACCATCCACCGTATTCATTACTGCTGTTCCAGTGGAAACATCTAGCACTGTCCCTCTTTCGTCCACCTTTTTTAGTAGACCATCTAAAGCCATTTGCACTGCCTTATGCGACCTAGGAGTATTCGCTCCATTTAAAACGAGTGCTGCCGCAATACCTGCTGATCCCGAAGTTTCTTCGTATGTGCTAGGATCTGTTAAAACGGTATGCCATAATCCATTTTCTGATTGAAGACGAATGAGTGCACTTAACTGATCACGCAAAGACCCGTGAATTTCCATAAAGGACGGCTCTTGAACGTCAATCTTACGCAGAACTGCTGCCATCGTATACGCTGCCCAAGCATTTCCACGTGCCCAAAAGATGCCTGACATATTATTTCCCGCCAAATTATCCCAACCGTGATAATATAGATTCGTTACTTTATCTTGTAAATATTTCTCATGTCCATGGAATTGTCTTAACCCATCATTTGTATATTCATCATTATCTAATTCGTCTCCCATACGAATGAGAAAGTATCCAGCCATAAACAAGGTATCGATCCAAGCCTGCTCAGGGAAAACAGATACTCCCCCACCTACGGTATGCTGCAATACTCCTTCAGCAAATCTAGGCGCATCATTAATCAAGTAATCTGCTTTTTCCTTGGCTAACTCTAAATATTTCTCTTCTCCTGTATCCTGATAGAGGGTTAATAACGTATGCCCCATGGATACGATATTAACAGACATAGGTGGTAAACCATACTCTATGTACTCGTCAATCCATTCTTTTAGTAAAGTTAAATATCTTTCGTTCTTTGTAGCACGGTAAGCAGCTCCCACACCATAAAAGGCAACTCCAGCCGGCCAATCCCACGTATGATCCATTTCAAATGTTCTATTTACGATTTTATCTATTACTTCTACGATTTGCTCCTCATTATATTCTAATGGCTTCATGTAAAACTCTCCTTTGTTAATCTGTATATTTTTCGATATTTTCCCTATCTAGAACTTTAGGAATTCTTAATAATACCGCCGTTCCCCCTTCTTCTCTATTGGTAATGTTAATACTGGCATGATTCCCAAAGTATGCATTAAATCTTTCAATTACATTTGTAATACCATAGCCCCCAGTATCCTGCGAACTATTTTTCGTTAATGATTGAAACCCAACACCATTATCATTAATCTCGATTAGTAGATGTTCTTTTTCATCCCTTACCTTTAATTGTACCTTTCCTTTTCTTCTCCCCCGGAAACCATGAATAATAGAGTTTTCAACAAAGGGTTGAAAGGTGAGCTTTGGTATATAAAAGATTAGCAAATGCTCTGGTACATCAATCTCGTATTCAAAGAACTCACCCTTTTCAATTTTTTGTAATTGTAAATAATAATGTAGATACTTGATTTCATCACCTAAAGTGATAATACTCTCTCCTTTTGACAGGCCGATACGAAGCATCTTCCCTAAAAGCTCAAGCATATGACTCATATCTTGATACCCGTGTTCAATGGCACTCCAGTTTAATTGATCTAGCGTATTATATAAAAAATGCGGATTTATATTAGCTTGCAGGGCTTTTATTTCAGCTTCCCTTTTCCGTTTACTTTGTTCCATTAAGGAATTATGCAGAGACTCACTTCTTGTGATCAAATCTCTATACCCCTTAAATAGCTGTCCAAATTCATTTTTATAATCAGAAGGTAATGTATCTTTTTTGTCATTTAAACGATAATTTTTCATTGCGTGAACAAGCTGTAATATCGGGTCAGTAAATCGCTTTGTTAATAAGTAATTAACAATTAAAGCAAACATGAAAGCTATTAATCCTATTATGATAAGGGTTACAGCCATCAATCTACTACCTTCTATAATATCTTCATACGGTGTAATCTCCATGACTACCCAGTCGTTCGTTGGAAGGGTAGAAGCAACGATTAAATCTCCTTCGTCTTCTACATAATTATTCGTCTCATTATTTCTTACTAATTCTAAAATATCCTGATAATAATCATCACCAATTTCTTGAGAACCAGTACTTGATAGAATGATTCCCTCACTATCTAAAAGTACTAAATCGGCAGATGTACTATATTGAAATAACCACCCTTGTAAAATGACAGGGTCTAAATTTAGTATAAGGATTGCTTGAAGATTCCCTCTTGTGGTATTAATAATTCTTCCATAACTAATTACTGTTTGTTCACCTGCAATGGTATCTACCTTTCTCTCCCCAATCCATTCATATAAAACACTGTCTAAGTTTGGAAACCATTCTTTTTCTCTTACCATCGAAAGTATATTGTAACGAACGGGATAATTGATATTATCTAATGGTGGGTACCAGGTGTATACCTCTATAGAGTGTAGTGCAGGAACGCTATAAACGATGTTTGAAAAATCATTTGTTAAGGATTGTTGTTGTGAATGTTCTACATTTCCCCTTATCACTTCTCTGAAATTTTGTTGTCTTGCTAGGACGATGGAATAATCTTCAATAGATTTTAATCTACTATTTAAGTCAGCACTTAATAACTGCAAACTTCTCTGCTGGTACTCTGTTGTTGTCTTTACCATTTCATTTGCCGAAATATGATAAGTAACGAGTGTAATGACAAGAAAAACAACTGTCATAAAAATAGAAAAAGCTCCAAAAAAGATATGTTTTATTTTATATTTCTTAAAAACATTCATTTTAGAGCCTCCATTGTTAAAGTATTTCGGTTAAGAACTAAAAGATGTCCTTTCCGTAGCATTTGTATTGTCCGGAAGAGAGTCAAATATCTTAAGGGATATTTGCATGATTAAAAAAGCGGGGATGCTGACGGAATAAAACAGTAATAGTCCTGGAAAAATATTAATTAAAAATACACCCAAGCTAAGAAGAATGATAATATACAGTCCATAATGTAAATTTGCTAATCCTATCATTAACGAGTAACGAATATAGTTTTGAAACGTTGTGTTGTAATGGGAATACACCGGGAAAATAAAGATAGCAACGATAGTAAATAATATTAAAGTCATGAAAAATATCGTTCCTAAAAATATCTTCATTCCTTGTTCGAGATGGAGAAGCGTATTTATACTATAGAAAATAGAACTAGCACCTATGATTAGTAGTAAACCAAATATATTTGCCTGTATGAAACTTTTTTTATAAAAAGAAAGGAATTCTTTAAATGCTGAAAACTCTTTGTCGGTTGTTAATTTCTTTCTAATTACAGCAAATAATGCTGCTGTGGCTGGTCCCCAACCAAAAATACCGAGTCCAACAATGGTAAACAAAAACCATAGTATATTATAAAATGCTAGATTCATTAACCATGAAGTACCGTTATAAATAAAACCTGAAAAGCTGTTAGCATTCATTGTTGTCAACTCCAATGAAATTTTCTAAAAATTCATTACTTTATTATATCATAAAAATAGTTCAAGCTATCTCACACATTTTTCCCATATAACTATGAAAATACGAATCTAGTGCCATTCGCTACGGTCTGCTCCTGCGATTACTCGTCGCAAAATGCTTTCACTCCCTTTCCGCGGACGACCTGTCAAGCCCCCACGGGATTTGCCCTGTGTGGTCTTGGCTTGCTCGTTCTTCCGCAGGAGTGTCGTGGACCTTCGCTCATTCCAATGAAGACTAAAATTTTCATTTTCCATGGTGGGATTTATCATTTCCATGGAGGTCTACCCTTAAAATACAAATTCCGTGTTGTCGTTTGCACTCTCGAAGGAGTGGATGGCGGTGACTCCAGCGGGAAAAGCAATAGGCGAAGACAACGCACAAATTTAAATTAGCAAGGTGACTGCCTAAGATTGGATAGGCAGTCCATTCGTCGCTTTTGATATTATTTTAAACCGGTTGTTGCGATTCCTTGTACTAAGTACTTTTGGAAGAAGGCAAATAGGATAAATTGCGGTACTAGTGACAACGATGACATAGCAAGTAATGGTCCCCAATTAGTTCCACCATCTGCATCCATAAAGTTTCTTAATCCAATGGTTACTGTATGGAGATTGGCACTATTTAAATAAATGAGTGGGCCAAGAAAGTCATCCCAAGTCCACATAAAAGAAAACAATGCCACAGTAACTAAAGCAGGCTTTAGTAAAGGTAAAATAATTCTCCAAAATACTCCAATAGTAGAACAGCCATCAACAATCGCTGCTTCATCCAACTCTCTTGGTATCCCACGGATAAACTGTATTAATAGAAAGACGAAGAATGGTGCTCCACCTAAAAAGGCGGGAACAATTAGTGGATAAAACGTGTTCACCCAACCTATGTTATGAAACAAAATGTATTGTGGGATAAGTGTAATTTGAACGGGTAACATAACCGTAGCCATTAAACACGCAAACAATATTTTTTTAAATTTGAAATTGATTCTTGCAAAGCCGTAAGCAACAATACTTGCAGAAAAGACTGTACCAATTACAACTAATGTTGTTACAATTGCGGAGTTTCTAAAGAAAACATCGAAACCTGTTCGACCGAATCCTTGCCAGCCAATGGGATAGTTTTCCCACATGACTACACTTGGAATTAACGAGATTGCATTATTGAAGATTTCTGTTGCAGGCTTAACTGAGCTAGCAAACATCCATAAAATAGGATAAATCATCAGAAACCCAAATGCAGTAACAAAAACATAATAGATTACATCTCTTAGAAGACGTTGATTATTCTTATTCATTTGTTAACGCCCTCCTTCAGATTCATAGTAAACCCAATATTTTGAAGATAGGAAAAACACGAGTGTAATACCGGCAATCAATACGAGAAGGATCCAAGCCATTGCAGAAGCATAGCCCATTCGTAAATATTCGAAGGCTACCTCGTATAAATACAGGGCATAGAATAGAGTCGAGTCCATCGGTCCTCCACCTGTTATTAAATAGGCCTGTGTAAACGTCATGAATGCACCAATCGTTTGCATTACTAAGTTAAAGAAAATAACTGGTGTTAATAGTGGAATTGTAATTTTCATAAATTTAGTGAATGCAGAAGCACCGTCCACTGCTGCAGCTTCATATAATTCTTGTGGTATTTGTCTTAACCCAGCTAAGAAGATGATCATAGGCGAGCCAAATTGCCATACAACAAGGAGGATTAAGACGGATAAAGCTGTATCAGGGTTTCCAATCCAGTTTACACCTGAAAATCCCAGTGCCTGGACAAACTCATTAACTGCTCCATTTCGTCCAAATAATATTCTCCAAACAACAGCAATGGCTACACTTCCTCCAATAATTGATGGAATGTAATATATAGTTGTAAATACAGAAGTACCCTTTCGTCCGGTGTTAAATAGCATTGCTAAAAACAGGGCAAATAGTAGCTTCAACGGTGTAGAAACGAACACAAAGATTAAGGTTACCGTTAACGCCTGACGAAAACGTCCATCATTTGTTAGGATATTAACATAGTTATCTATACCAGTCCATTGGGCACTTGAAAGCAAGTTATAGTTCGTAAAGGATAAATAAAATGACGCTATCATAGGGCCAATAACTAAAGCTAAAAAACCAATTAACCAAGGGGAAATGATAGCATAACCTGTTAAGTTTTCTTTCATCCTTTTTTTCTTTAAATTTCTATCGTGAATTGCTTGTAAATTTGTTGAGCTATCCACTTCCTCTAGTTTCGCCATAAGAGTATGCCTCCTATTTTTTATAACAGGCCATTTTTAGAAAATGGCCTGTTATGTTTAATTTTATTTAGTTTAATACTGCTGAAGCTTCCTGGATAAATTGCTGCGCTGCTTCTTCTGGTGTAAGTCTATCGTATTTAAGCATTTCAACAACTCGCAGGAAGGAACCTCGAACTTCCGTTTCCCCTGGAGGAGAAAGTGGGTCTGCTTCACGTGAATATTCAGCAACAAGCTCCAGGAATTCAAATGTCTCTAGAACAGGTCCATCAACTAGTGGAGCTAAATGATCACGAACCGCCTGAGAAACTGGAACGCCTCGGTCTGCCATTAAAATTTCATTAGCTTCTAAGCTATTTGTAAAGAAATCAATGAAAAGTGCCGCCGCTTCCTTTTCTTGTGCATGTGAAGAGATGGAGAAGGACATACTCGGGCGAATCCAGTTACCGTGTTCTCCACCCTCTAAAGTAGGAAGTATATTTAATCCTAACTCATAATCCGTTCCTGCAGCATGCCCGATAATTTGGTTACTAGCGGCCATCTGTGCAAATGCCGACCCTTCTTGAAGCATGGAATTTCCACCATCTATATACTCCATTGTAATATCATGAGAAGGTGCTGCTCCGTCTTTTACCATCGTTTGTACCCATGTAAAGAAGTCAACTAATGTTTGCTCTTCAAAGCCTAAGCCGTTACCTTCCGCATTATAAACAGATTGCCCATGTTGTCTAGCATACGTAAAGAACATTTCATATTCTGCATTTGCTAAATCAAAGCCGAAGAACTCTTCGTCACCTTTGGCTTCTTTGATTTCTAGCATCATATCGTAAAGATCTTCATATGTGTATCCTGGCTCAAAAGTGATACCATACTCTTCCGCCATGTCGCGGTTAAACGAAATTCCAAGAGCATTTGCTCCTAATGAAATGGCGATTACTTCATCTCCAAATACATTTATATCTTGATAAACATCGTCAACGTCATCTAAATTAATTAATCCCTCTTCAATGAAAGGAGTTAAATCCACTAGTAAATTATTTGCATAATACTCGTTTAGTCTTGAGTTGTCCATGTTAATTACATCTGGTAGGTTACTTCCCGCTGCTTGCGTACTTAACCTTTCCCAATAGCCATCCCACCCTGTATATTCTGGTTCTACAGTGATGTGAGGATATTCAGCTTCAAATAACTCGATTACTTCGAGCGTTCTATCATGTCGCTCTTGTCCTCCCCACCATGCTACACGGATCGTAACGTCTTCAGGACCAGCATCTGTTCCTGTACCTGTTTCTTCCGTACTGTCGTTCTCGTCATTTTCTGTAGGGCTGGATGTCTCATCTGAGTTGTTCGAACAACCAACTAAAGCAAAAATGAAAACTAGCATTGTTACTAAGAACCATTTACCAAATTTGATATTCACTGTGTTTCCCCCTTCGTATTTTTTGTAAGTGCTTACAACTTTATTTTATAACTAGAATGTAAGCGTTTGTAGATAATAAATGTTAAAACACTTTTGAAAAGTAACACAATTTTAATATTTTGTAAAAATTGTTTTTTTAAAGATTTGTGTTTTTTAGTAATTATGTAGCTTAGAGAAGCTACTGGCGGACGGTTTCCGCTTCTCTATGCTTTCAAAAAGCAACAAAGTTTTTATAAATAGTCTTTATAATAGAAAAAATGCCTTAAGGTATATGTAGCCTTAAGGCATTAGTAATGAAACAGGTATGTGCAAACTATTACTATTTAAAGTTTTTAGTTATCTTAAATTTAACTGCTTGATTTTTTCAATGTAAAACTTTGATTCTTTCATTTCATGTGGTTTTGTTACTTCCATAATGATATTACAATGTGGTTTATATTGATCTAAGAGCTTCATATATAATTGGTAATTCATATCCCCTTCTCCAGGAGGAACTTCATCCAACTTCCCATCCTCCCTGAACACACGATCTTTTGCGTGACAAGCAACAATGCGACTACCTAATAGTTGAAAGGCTTCTTTGATAATATCATCTTGTTGATGGAAATTTTCTGCCGTTAATAAATTCCCTGGATCTAATACCACACCAATATTTGTTGAAGGGACTTCCTCTAGCATTTGGTGTAATTCGACAGCAGTACCAATAAGGTGACCGTTGGCAGGCTCGATTCCAACAAAAACGCCCCATTTTTCCGCTTCTTCCACAAGCTCTTCGATGGTCGCCTTTAATCGAAGCCAATTACTCTCGTCTGCCTCTCCAGAAGGCCGCCCCACCTCCATTGCTACAACAGGTGCCCCTAAAAAACTTGCATACCGAATTAATTCTTTAAAACGCTCAACATTTTCACGGAGTTGAACTTCATTGCGATCGAAGAAATGTAAATAACAAGCTAGGACAGAAATGGAAACACCATGTTTAGCAAATTCCTCTCTTATTTCCTTCGCTAAACCTGGGTTTAATAAACCTGGCTTAGAAAAATCGTAATCTTCTACTGCTTTCCATAAGGCCAATTGCACGTGCTTAAAACCATGGGAACTAACTTTGTATGCCAATTGCTTATAAGGTAACTTTCCAAATAAATGCGCTAACAATCCTACAGACATAAGTATTTCCTCCTTTTAATGGTGCCTGTCACTTGTTAAATAAAAAAGACAGCCTAAAGATAACGAATAACCTTTAGGCTTTAGAATGAATAACATTCTATGAAAATCAATAACGGAGAACAGCCACTCCTACACCTTCTATAGTAATTGTTGATGTTATTGTTTCACCTGTTAATAGATTCGTGTATTGTAATTCATCTGGTAATGTTAAATTAACTTCTGTTGTATTATGGTTCACAATAATCAGATGCTTTGCATCATTTGTGTTTCGTTGTAACACTTCTACGTTAGGTGGAGCTTGAAGAGGTGCTTCGATTGTTTTTTCTTGAAGTAACTCTTCTAATAATTGACCAACATACTTCGATTCAGGTTCTGTACCGACATAAACTGCTTTTCCATCTCCGAAATTGTGCACTGTCGCAGCAGGTTTACCCTTATACCAGCCACCTTTATATGTGGCAATTGCCTTTGCCCCTTCTAACCGAATAATATCTGTCCACATGGAGCATGTAGCCGTTTGTCCATTAAAGATAATCTCGTTATTCCCATTCTCTGCATATGGCACGAACTCTTCAACACTAATCCCAAGGAGTTTTCTAAGGGGAGCAGGATATCCCCCTAAATGAATTCGATCATTTTCATCTACAATTCCACTAAAGAATGATACAAGCAATGTACCACCATCGGAAACAAACTGCTCTAGATTTTCTGCTTCTCCTGGTTTAATCATATATATCATTGGAGCAACAACGATTTCATATTTAGAAAGGTCATCACCCGCTCGGACAAAGTCAACTGCAATATTTCGTTCATATAATTCTTTATAATACGTTTGCACTCGTCGAACATAATCTAAATTGTTATGTGGTTTTCCTTCCAGCTCCACTGCCCACCAGTTTTCCCAATCAAATATGATAGCTATCTTTGCCGGAGTCGTAGCACCAACAAGAGAGTCTAGCTTCTTCAACTCATTACCCAATTGTTTAATTTCTCGATATACTCTACTTTCTTCGTCGTTAGAATGGGGTACCATTCCACCATGGAATTTCTCAGCACCTGCCCATCCTTGTCTCCATTGGAAGAACATAATCCCGTCTCCACCACGTCCGACGGTGGAATAACTCCACAATCTCATAACCCCAGGATCCTTCGTTAAATTGATATCTCTCCAATTCACTTGACTGGAAACTTGCTCCATTAATAAAAATGGTTGTCCTTGTTTTAAGCTTCTCATAATATCATGTTGCATTGCATGGGCAAAGGGAATACCCTCCCGTGGATCGGGATAGGAATCCCACGTAACCACATCTAACTCATCTGCCCATTTAAAATAGTCCAACGGCTTAAATTCATACATGAAGTTAGTGAATACAGGAACTTCTGGAGTAATTTCTCGTAAAATACTTTTTTCAATTTTATACAAATTAAACAGTGCATCATTCATAAAACGCTTGTAGTCTAACATTTGCCCAGGATTATAAAAGGTTGGTAGACTTACTGGAAGCTGTATCTCCTCCCAATTATTATATCGTTGACTCCAAAAGTTTGTCCCCCATCGGGCATTTAATTCGTCGATTGTTTCATAGCGATTTTTTAACCAGTCACGAAAGGCTGCTTCAGAGTGTTCACTAAAGCATTCAGATACGTGACACCCATATTCATTATTAATATGCCAAAGCTTTAATGCAGGATGATCTTTATATCTTTCTGCTAATTTTGTTACTAGCTTTTTAATTGCTTTTTTATAGGAAGGACTATTAGGTGAATAATGCTGGCGTGACCCAAAGTTATACGGATTTTTATTTCTGCCCACGGCAATTGAGTCAGGATATTTTTTCGATAACCACGCAGGAGTGGATGCCGTTGCCGTTGCTAAACATACACCTACACCGTGCTCATGGAGAATATCCATAATTTTATCGAGCCAACCAAAGTCAAAGACATCTTCTTCTCGCTCAATCACAGCCCAACTGAAAATCCCAACAGAAACAAGATTTATTCCAGCCTTCTGCATTAATTTTGCATCTTCTAACCATACATCCTCCGACCATTGCTCAGGGTTATAATCTCCACCATATGCCATATGTGGAACAACTTCAGATATTGATTTCATAATAAGTAGTCTCCTTTTTTAAGGTTTAATAATTCCTTTAGTAAATAGGTAATTTCCGTTAGCTATTCAAAAATATTTAGAAAACATCCTACGAATAAAAGAAATAATCTAATATTCATAGCATTTTTGATATAATTATAATTACATTGTATACGGATACAAAAGACGATTGAATATAACATTATAGAAATTCGTATCAATATATGGAATAAAAGGTTAGGAAAATAATTTTGAGTTCGCTTAAATACGTCATGTAAATGAAATAACAGGGCGAACTGTCACGATAGCCTTCGGTCGCAACAAGCTTTTGTTAAGGAGGAGTACAATGATTAAACATAGAGAGTTCTTCATACCTTTAAATGAATCAAAGCTGCCTGTGTATGCGGAAACGGTTGGGTGTAACAAGGATCAGGAGAAGATTTTTCGCCCTAATGGCTACCCTTTCTATCATTGGATTCAGACCGCAAAGGGGGAAGGGATGATTACTTATGGAGATCATACGGTTAAATTGCCACCGAATACAGGGATATTATTGTTCCCCCACGTGGAACATTCGTATGAAAGCGATCCTGAAGCTAGTATCCCGTGGGAAACCTTTTATTTAACATTCGATGGTAGCATGGTTGCTACTATTCTTCAAAATCTTGAAATAAATGAATCTAGTTTTTATCATTGGGAGCAAGAAACCCCTCTAACTACCTTTATTGATGAGGTAATTAAACGGGGAGATAGGGAGAGCGATATTTTCAGTCTCCAAGCTTCCACGGATGTTTATTCTTTTCTAATCACATTGAATAGATATGGTAAAGCAAGAAGTACTCCAATGACTAGTTCGAATCAACTATCCACCTTATATCCACTAATTGATTGGATGAAAGAGGAGATCGGGAACCCTGATGTTGGACTAGAGGAAATGGCCAGCTTTTTAGGAATTTCAAAACGCTACTTAAATGATCTATTTCGAAAAAACTTACATGTCACTCCCTACATTTATTTTATAAAATTACGCATTCAGAAGGGGAAAAAGCTGCTTCTAGAAAATAACTTAAGAACAATAAAATCAATTGCTGCTCAAGTGGGATTTCGCTCTTCAAGTCACTTCGTTGCTACCTTTCATAAAATGGTCGGAGTCACCCCTGACCAGTATCGAAGAATGAATGGAGGATTATAAGGGAGTGTCCCCTAAAGGTGTGTAGTTTCCTTTCCACATCTAGCGTTCTTATCTTTGCCCTAATCAAGTGTGACAATTGACAATTATCTAAAAATAAAGCATAATGAACGCGTGTACATTATTTTTTATTGGGGGTGAATACCTTAGTTAAAAGATCGGATGTTGCAAAATTAGCTGGTGTATCAGAAGCTACTGTGTCCCGTGTCTTAAACAATGTGGGACCTATTCGGGAAGAAACGAAAAATAAGGTTCTTCAGGCAGCAAAAGCCTTAAATTATCAGCCAAACTCAATTGCACAATGCTTTGCCCGAGGAAAGAGTGGGAATATTGGTGTAATTGTTCCATCTTTCCCAAAGGTGCATATGTTATCCACTTATTATTTTTCTGAAATCTTAAGTGGAATTGGAAGGAGGCTTGGAGAATCAAACTACAGCTTACTCCTAGTTTTCCAGCCACCAGACCAACCAAAAAACTACGTACAATTATTTCAATCCCAAAAGATTGATGGCTGTATTATTCTAGGTGCTAAAAACCATGAGAGTGACAAAGAAGCATTAATTCATCTTCATCATTTAGATCTTCCTTTCATAGTTGTCAATCAAACCTACCTAGATTACCCCTTTCATACTATTGACGCTGAACATTATGAAGGGAGCTACAAAGCAGTATCATACCTAATCAACAAAGGTTTTCGAAACATTGCATTTGTAAACGGCTCCAATGATTTCTCAAATAGTAGTGAACGGTTTGCAGCGTATAAAGATGCTTTGAAGAAAGCAGGAATAGAGCCTATGGAAAACTGGATTTTTCAAGGAAATTACAGCAGATCAAGCGGGATTAAAATTGCCAAGGAGATTGCACCTCTAATCCCGCAGTTAGATGCCATCTTTGCAGCGAATGACCGAATGGCCATCGGACTGATGCAAGGCTTAAGCGAATTAGGTTACAAAGTCGGTAAAGATTTTGCCCTGATTGGCTATGACGATTCAGATATAGCAAGTATGGTAAATCCCCCATTAACCTCTGTGAAGGTTCCTCTCTTTGACATGGGGAAGATAGCTGCTGAAAAAATAATACAAATGCTGAATCATGAAATAACAGAACAAATTCATATAAGGCTGCCAGTAACCCTTAAGGAAAGAGCATCTTGTTGTAAACAAATTACATAAAAGGAGATGATGCAAATATGGAATCTATTAATATCGGAATGATTGGTTACAAGTTTATGGGGAAAGCACATAGCCACGCCTATCGTGACCTGCCTATGTTTTTCCCGAAGCACCTTCGCCCTGCAATGAAAGTTATTTGTGGACGTAATCCTGAAGGGGTAGCGGAGGCTGCATCTCAGTTTGGCTGGGAAGAATACACAACTGATTGGAAAGAACTGGTCAATCGCAATGACATTGATTTAATTGATATTAATGCACCAAGTGATGCCCATAAGGAGATTACTCTTGCTGCTGCAAAAGCTGGAAAACATATTTTTTGCGAAAAACCGTTAGCGCTTACATTAGAAGATTCCAGAGAAATGCTAGAAGCTGTGGAAGCTGCTGGCGTTAAACATATGGTTGGCTTTAACTATCGATTTACACCCGCAGTTATGTTAGCAAAAAAGCTAATTGATGAAGGTAGATTAGGAGATATTTATCATTTCCGTGCTTGGTTTTTACAAGATTGGATCATTGATCCTGATTTCCCCCTTGTTTGGAGACTACAAAAAGACATTGCAGGTTCCGGTTCACATGGGGATTTGGGAGCACATCTCATTGATATGGCCCACTACCTCATCGGGGATATTTCCGAGGTTATCGGTATGAATGAAACGTTTATTAAAGAACGCCCTCTACCTACGGAAATGACAGGATTATCCGCTACCGGAAGCAGTGATAAAGATGCGCCGAAAGGACCCGTTACTGTGGATGATGCTACGTTATTCATGGCCAAGTTTGCTAATGGTGCTTTGGGAAGCTTCGAAGCTACTCGATTTGCTACTGGACACCGAAGTACTAATTCCTTTGAAATTAACGGCAGCAAAGGAAGTGTTATTTTCGATTTTGAACGATTAAACGAACTACAGGTTTATTTTGTTGATGATAAGGAAGATGTACAAGGATTCCGGAGAGTTTTAGCAACGGATGCAGCACACGCTTATTCCGATGTATGGTGGCCAGCTGGACACACAATTGGCTATGAACATACCTTTATCCATGAAGTCGTGGAGTTGATGGAAGCATTCCGCGAGGACCGTCAGCCAGTTCCGAATTTCAAAGACGGGGTAAAATGTCAGCAAGTATTAGAGGCAGTCGACATGTCCATTGAAAAACGCCAATGGATCAAGGTGTCTGATTTATAAGCACATTCATAAGCAAAGCATAAGAGACTGTTATTTTCATAGTAGACCTCCATGCAAGTAAAAATTTGCACCATGGAGAATGAAACTTGTACATTGTCTCTCGAATCCGTAACAGGCGGACGCTTTCCGCGGGCAATGGCTCCGCTCGCCGCACGGTACCTATGAGAAAACCGCTCATAGCTACCTTTGTAAAGATTGCGGCGGCTTCGCTCATTGCTTCGGTGGCACAAAAGATAAAGTGCCATCTTTTGTGCCACCTATTTACAGGGTAGTCCATTAAAAAAAATTGGAGGAATTTATGATGTCTAAAAAAGCATTAATTGTATGGGGTGGCTGGGACGGACATGAACCAGAGCAGGTTGCAAATATTTACAAAGGAATTCTTGAGGAAGAAAACTTTGATGTAGAAGTTTCTAACTCCCTGGAATCATACGCAGATACAGAAAAACTATTAGGTTTAGATTTGATTGTTCCCCATTGGACTATGGGTGAAATCCCGAAGAAATACGTTCAAAATATTTCCGAAGCTATACAAAGTGGTGTGGGAATCGCAGGTTGCCACGGGGGAATGTGTGACTCTTTCCGAAATAACGTAGACTGGCAATTTATTACTGGTGGAAATTGGGTGGCTCACCCTGGAAACGATGGTGTAGAGTATATGGTTAACATTAAACATTCTTCAAGTCCGTTACTCGAAGGTATCAAAGACTTTAAGGTTTGCAGTGAACAATATTATTTACATGTTGATCCTGCAGTCGAAGTTCTTGCAACCACTCGTTTTCCTGTAGTACAAGGACCGCATTCCTACAACAAGGCAGTGGATATGCCTGTTGTCTGGACAAAACGCTGGGGATTAGGTCGTGTTTTCTATAGTTCTTTAGGACATGTGGCAAATATTGTAGCCATGCCAGAAGTAACGGAAATCATGCGTAGAGGCCTCTTATGGGCTGCAGAAGGAAAGGAATTATACTCTGGTTTATATACTGGTAAGCAAGGAACTTATACAGGTATGGGAGATAGTCAATAATTACTTCAATCAAACGGAGGAAATTTATGAGCATTGTAAAAGCAGGAATTGTTGGTTGCGGCAATATAAGTTCCATTTATTTTCAAAACTGCACTACATTTGATCATCTTGCTATTGTAGCTTGTGCAGATTTAGATCTCAGGAGAGCACAAACTCAAGGGAATAAATATAACATCCCGAAGGCTTGTACGGTGGATGAATTACTTCAAGATCAGGAAATTGACTTAGTAATAAACTTAACCATCCCTAAAGCTCATGCAGAGGTTTGTCTGAAAGCTTTAGAGGCCGGAAAGCATGTATACACAGAAAAACCTTTAGTAGTTACAATGGAAGAAGGGCAACAAATTTTAGAAAAGGCTAAAGAAAAGGGTCTTCTCGTAGGCAGCGCACCAGATACTTTTTTAGGAGCAGGCATCCAAACGGCTATCCAAGTAATTGAAAAGGGAGAAATCGGAACACCTATTGGGGCATCCGCCTTCATGATTGGACGTGGGCACGAACATTGGCATCCGGACCCTGCGTTTTATTATGATGTTGGAGGCGGTCCAATGTTTGATATGGGACCATATTATTTAACAGCACTTACTGCTCTGCTAGGTCCAATGATTCGCCTGTCAGGCTCTACTCGTATTAGCTACCCTGAAAGAACGATTTTAAGTCAGCCGAAAGCAGGAACAAAATTAGAAGTAAAAACACCAACCCATATTTCAGGCGTTATCGACTTTGCAAGTGGAGCTATAGGTACGATTACCACCAGCTTTGATGCCTTCGGTAGATCTTCACTTCCACCTATTGAAATTTATGGAAGTGAAGGAACTTTGCTTGTTCCTGATCCAAATACCTTCCACGGTCCAGTGAAAATCAGGAAGCGTGATGAGCACGAATTCGTTGAGGTGCCTTTAACCCATCATTATGATGAGAACAGCCGTGGGATCGGTGTAGCTGAAATGGCTGAAGCTATTATTTATGGAGAAAAGCATCGTGCGAGTGGGGAAATGGGCTACCACGTTTTAGAAGCAATGCATGGGTTCCATATTGCTTCTTCTACTGGAAGCCATTATCAAATGAAGAGCACTTGTCATAAGCCAGATCCGTTGCCAGCTGGGCATCGTTTTCCACACGTAGAAACTAAAATTTAAATAAAAAAAAGAAGGTAGTCCATAAAATAGGGAGGCCACTGAAAAAGGAAAGAACGCCTTTTTCAGTGGCCTCTAAAATAGGTTGACTCCTTCCTACCATAACTCAGTTAAGCACTTTCTACTTCCTTAGTACTCGTTTGTCTCTTAAGAGCTATTTTGTTGAATGCCCACATTGAAATAGACATAAAAAGAAGTGTAAATGCACTGCCCCCGAAAAATACTATCAGAGCTGGGAAGAAATCTAAAATTATAAATATTACTATGCTTCCGAATATCATAGTAAATGTAGCTAGGGGATTAATAATCATCAAAAACAACGAATTTCTTAAAGCAGTTAAAATATTAAATTGAAAATGTACATATACAGGAAAAATATAAAATAATGTTAGGATAAATAAGAAAATTAAAATTAAAGTTGGGTAGTATAAATAACCTATATTTGATGTAGATTCTTGTATAATACTAAAATTTAAGTACAAGATACCTCCAAATAAAAGGACTATGTATCCCAATATATTACTTTTAACGATTTCTTTTTTCAGAGCCGTCCAGAATGTTCGAAAAATAGGAATGTCCACTTCCCCAAGCACCAATTTACGCATTACCGTGAACATAGCCACTGTAGCAGGAAAAAATCCAAAAACAAATAAACCTAATATGGAAAAGAAGATCCATAGAATATTAACATAAGCTAATCTTGTAATCCATTCCGATATTTTAAATAGACCGCCCATTACTCCACTAAATTCCATAGAACGTCCCCTTTCTGAATTAACTAATTATATTAGTAAACTTTTTTTCTATCTATAAATTGAATAAATACCTTAGTTCTACTCAATATTAAATGTATAGGTTTCTCCTTGTTTTGTATTAATTAAATATAAATTATCCCCCTGTTTTTTAAGTTGTCCACTATATTTTTGTACTAAGTGTTCTGCATGATTTAATCTTAATGTACATTCGCCACCTATTAAAGACGAAATTGCTAGGTGATTCAGCTGATAGTTTTTCCATTTCATATTTATTTCAAAAGCCCCTCTCGCCTTAAGACCTTTCACACTTCCGTCTTTCCACGCTAAAGGGAGAGAAGGAAGTAAATGAATCTCATTTGCATGACTTTGAATTAACATCTCTGCAATTCCAGCTGTTCCACCGAAATTTCCATCTATCTGAAATGGCGGATGATTATCAAATAAATTAGGTAAGGTAGACGATTTTAATAATTCTAATAGATTTTGATAAGCCAACTCAGCTTCTTCTAACCTAGCCCACATATTGATAATCCAAGCACGACTCCAACCAGTATGACCACCACCATGCTTAAGCCTTTTTTCTAAGGTTATTTTAGCAGCCTTCGCCAAGTCAGGGGTCTTTCTTGGTAATATTTGCTTGCCAGGATGAAGGGCAAACAGATGTGAAATATGACGGTGACCTGGTTCTGCTTCATCATAATCTAAGTACCATTCTTGGATTTGTCCATGTTTACCAATTTTCGGTTTCGGTAGTCTTTCTCTTAATCTTTCCAATTTTTCTTGAAAACTATTATCCAAGTCTAATATTTTACTTGCATTAATACAATTGGTAAACAAAGCAAAAACAATTTGACTATCCATGGAAGGACCTTCACATAAACTTCCTTTATTTCCATTAGGTAAAATATAGGTGTTTTCAGGTGATACTGATAGTGCAGTAACAAGTTCACCATTTGGAGTCTCTACGAGATAATCAACCAAAAATAAAGCAGCCTCTTTCATTGTTTCATAAGATTTCCTTAAGAACTCAAGATCACCAGTATATTCAAAGTGCTCCCATAAGTGTAAACATAGCCAAGCTGCTCCTAAAGGCCAAATGGTTGCTGGAATAAATATGTCCTGAGGTGCTGTATCTCCCCAAATGTCAGTATTATGATGAGCAGTAAAACCACGACATCCATACATGACATCTGCTGTTTTCCTTCCTGGCTCTCGCATTCTTTCAATGTGTTCAAATAAAGGCTGGTGACATTCTGACAGATTACAAACCTCTGCTGGCCAATAGTTCATTTCCGTATTTATATTAATCGTATATTTACTGTCCCATGGAGGAAGCATACTAGCGTTCCATATACCTTGTAATGTTGCCGGTAGAGAATTTGGCCGACTGCATGCAATAAGTAAATAGCGACCGAAATGAAAATAGGTGCTCATTAAATCGGAGTCCTCTTCACCATTCATAACCAACTCCAATCGCCTATTCGTTGGTAATCCACATTTATCTCTTTCATAACCAAGCTCTAAGTCAACTCGGTTAAACAAAGTTTGATAATCTTTTAGGTGGGTTTTGAGTAAGTCATCATACGTCATTTCTGCTGCATGTACTATTGTCTCTAGACATTGAGTCTCAGGCTGTTCAAAGCGATAGGATGTTGCAGCAGTTAATAACAAAGTAACGACATCTGCCTCTTTGACAATCAGCCTATTTCCTATCGTCGTAACTTCTCCGTTTTCCGCTATTGCCTTGACCGCACTTCGAAAGCTAATCCCTTCTTCTCCTCCGGTCTTACCTCTCATAATAAGACTATCGGAGTTTACTGCTTCCATATTATCTAAATTCCTTGTATGACCTCGATCATAGTACATATGAAAGGAAATAGATCTTCCTTTAGAAGCTGTTAATCGAATAGCAATAACTTGATTAGGATAGCTGGCAAATATCTCTCGGTTATAAACAACATCATCACAAGTATATCGAACTTGTACTAAACCTTTTTTTAGATCTAGTTCTCTCTTATACTTGGAATACTCCTTTCCCTTATGATCAAAATATATGATTAGATCACCAAGTGGTTCATAGTGACGTTGGGATTCAGGGATTCCAGTAAATGCGAGGGAAGCTAGCTCTTCTGCCTCTTTGATTTTTCCTTTTGAAAGTAATTTCCTTACCTTTGATAAATTACTTCTTGCATCAGGGTTATTGCGATTCCTTGGTCCCCCATACCAAACAGACTCTTCATTAAGTTGCAGTCTTTCCTTATCAACTTGACCGAAGACCATTCCACCAAGTCTACCATTTCCAATAGGTAGAGCCTCGTTCCAATCTAAAGCTGGTTCCTCATACCAGAGTAACTTATTATTCCTATTCACCACTTTCACCTCTTTGAAGATAGTAAAACACTATCATCTGCTTGGAGGTCTCCTATATATCACAACCTCATAACAGTCTTGACAGCATATTTGCCATATACGAAAAAAGGCAAGCCCCACAGTGCCCAAAGGGTGGGAAAATTGCCTTCTTTCACTAACTACATCGATTCTTATGTTGTATGCAATTTCGTTATTAGATTCGATAAAAAACCCTTTTTATACCCCTGCATACTCAAACCAGTCAAAATAAGCTTTAGTATTGCTACTTTTACCATTAGAGCTTGCATATAGACCGATTTCCGTACCTACAAACCCTCCTGCAACATCCGTACTTAAAATTCTTCCATCTACATTTTCCATTAGTGTCTGGTAGTTAGTAGGGCTTATTCCAAAGTAGAAGCTATAATCTTGCCCCTGTGCCGTAACCTTTAAATATAATTTAGATGCATCTACCGGCAACTCCATTAAGACCTCTTCTTCTCCATTTGTACATTTGACTAGCTTAATTACTTTTTCATCCCCATTTTTTGAATAAACGAAGCTAAAGTTGTACTCATTGCTTTGAAGTAACACAATACCCGCTTCTTCATTGTCACTTAATGGTGTAAATTCCATGACAGTAGAAGCTGTAAAATCAATATGCTGTTGCCTACGTCCAACAAAGCTAGGGGTAACTAATTCCGTTATCTTTTCAGGTCTAAGCTTCAAACTTAGATGTCCTGGGCGTTCCACTAAGCTATAGAATTCTTCTTTTGGAGTACGTAAGAAGTTCCATTTATAATCGAGTTTTTCCTCGTCAAAATGGTCACATGCGGAAGGGATATGAGACTTTACTTCTGGTAAGTTTGGCATTGGATATGTCATTTCCAACTTACCAGTTCCTGGACTCATAATTGGCCATCCATCTTCCCACTTAACAGGAAGCAAGAAGGTTTCTCGTCCAAGATTACGATAATATCCTCCATAAATACGTGATGCCAACCCTATGGCCCACCATTCCCCATTTTGCGTTTCCACAAGATCACAATGTCCAACATTTACAATTGGATAATCTTTTCCTAAATGTCGGTGAGTAAGAATCGGGTTTCCTGGATTTCCTACATAGGGACCTGTCACATCTTTACTTCGTGCAATAGAAACAGCATGGTGATGCCCTGTTCCAGCTTCAGAAATCATTAAATAATAATAGTCATCAATTTTGTAGATATGAGGACCTTCAGGCCATATTACATCCCTCAATGCCCCTCTCCACAATCCTAGTGGCTCTCCTACGAGTTGTTTTGTTTCTAAATCAAGCTCTTGAATCCATACTTCCCAGTTGCCACTATACTTTTCCCCTTCAGGTGCTGGGCGTGTACCATGATAATAGACTTTTCCATCATCATCGAAGAATAAAGATGGGTCAATACCAGGTGCATTCAAATAATAGGGATCAGACCAAGGTCCTGCAGGGTCGGTTGCCGTAACAAAAAAGTTACCACCTTGCCCAACATTAGTTGTTATCATATAGAAAATGCCATCATTATAGCGAATGGTAGGTGCAAAGATGCCTCGTGATTGCCCTTGACCATCTAATGGCAGCTGAGATGGCCTATCTAATACATGTCCGATCTGCTCCCAATTCACTAAATCCTTACTATGAAAGATAGGTACACCAGGGAAATAGGCAAAGGAGGAAGTAACAAGATAGTAGTCCTCATTTACTCGACAGATGGATGGGTCTGGATAGAAACCTGGTAATATTGGATTTTGAAATACTTTCATACTGTTTACTCCTTCTTTTGTGTATTTAAATCAATTTTATAATTCACTTTAAAAAAATCAAACACTGAACGTTTTATGAGACAGGTAAATAATGCTTCTGGTACGATACATGTTCCATGAATTTGTTATGAAAAAAAGTAAAATTCTAACTGGTCTTCCATTTTGTTTTCAAAATAGAAAAGGAATGACATTTGGGGAGATACTCTTTTTTCATGCTTAAAAAGCCTAAGTATAAAAGAGCATAAATTAATGAAATTCATTCAGTTATAAAAAAAATTTAATTAAATTTGAAACATGAGACTAGTGTTCCTGACCCCCAGTCCGATAAATCTTTTAATATCTCTTAAACTGGGGTCAAGAAGATTTTCCCATTCACGTTACTAAAAAGAGTGTAACGCTTTCATATTTAGGGAACAACCTGTCGAATAGTTCCTAATTCACCCCTTATATTCTAGGTTTTTTATTCTAGTGAAAAAGAGGCTAGGCTGGCAGTGCCATTTCCTGTATAGGTAAAATACAGCGCCTGTACACCATCTGGGATTACTATGTCAGAAGCGTATTCCGTCCATACATTTGTAAAATCAACCGGTATCTTGGCTAGTGCTTCCCCATTCCATGAGGTCTTTACTTCAAAAGCACCACTGCAATATCCCCGAACCTTAATTTTGACTTTCTTTATTCCCTGACAGTCAAAATATTTAAATCCCGCCGTTGCAGAATCCTTCATATTGGAAATATAACCCGTTTCCTCATCGCCATCTTTACCATCTTGGGTGATCTTCGGAAATTGGCTGTCCATCCATAGCTCACCTGTATACACTGCTTCATCCTTACAGAACAGATTGCATGCCAAGTAAGCTGGATACTCTCCACGCCCCACAAGGGGTCCACCATTAGGACCACAAGAGGTCATCTCCACTTGTGGAATCGTACCATCCTCAAGAATTTCAATTCTCTCTATACATCCCTGTCGGCTAAAACTAGATCCATTCGTATGTCTATGATAAAAAATATACCATTTTCCATTTATTTCAATAATGCTACCGTGATTATTACCACCATAAAACATTGGTTTATCCGCTGGTTTGTAAGAATCAATATGAAGATCATTATTGCTCACAATAACTCCCTTATATTCAAAACCTTGTGTGGGATGTTTACTGGAAGCATAACAGAGTTCATGCATTACGATCGAGGAATAAATTAAATAATAGGTATCCCCTACCTTCCTCATTGATGGTGCTTCAAAAAACTCATGTCCCTCAAAACCACTACCTGCACTATAAGGCTCACTAGGTGCAATAAATACCGGTTCCTCCAAAATGGTAAGCATGTCCGGTCCGAGTACGGTTGCCATCGCACCTTTTCTCGATTTGTCACCTGCTGCACAAAAACCAGTATACAGATACGTTCTATCCCCTTCGGTCAGTAAACCAGGATCGAACTGCGGTTGGTCCCCGTCTCTTTCTCCCAAGCGCGTTCCATCTGAATAATGTACATATCCATAAAATTCGAATTTTCCTGCTGGTGTATCGCAAACGGCTACTGATACAACGGATACCTTATCTAGGACATAGTACAAATAATATCTTCCATCTGGTCCAACCGTAATATCAGGAGCATACAGGCACATATTACCAGCATGATTAAGTGGATCATCTGTTTTTCTATAAATCACACCTTCATACCGCCAATCTGCCAGATTATCCACTGGCGCGGACCAACATACATAATCATTTAAACAAAATACATGACCATTAAATCGGTCATGAGAGCCATATATATAGACTCTACCGTTAAAAACATAAGGTTCCGCATCGGGAATATACTCCCATGAAGGGAGGAAAGGATTCAGTCCTTGTTTCTCCATTATTTCTCACTCCATATCTATTCATTTCTCATATTAACTCTACTTGTTATTCTGAATTTGGAGAAGAGTATCGCGATACTCTTTTGGCGTCATTCCTGTAACTTTCTTAAAAAAACGAGTAAAGGAATGGGCTGCATTATAACCAACGGCAGCACTAACTTCCCGTATTTTTAAGTCTCCATCCAATAAAAGCTCTTTCGCTTTTCTTATGCGACATTTATCGATATACTCTGATAAATTAATTCCGCACTCCTGTTTAAAGAAATACGATAAGTAAGAGGGATTGAAGTAATGAATTTCTGCTAGTCGAACTAAGGATAAGTCCTCGTTTAAATGCGTCTCGATATATTGACAGATTCGATCTACTACACAAGTAGCTCTATCCCGTTCATCCGTTTGTTTTAACTTAAAGATCTCTTCTGTGATTCCTCTTAAATATTGGAATCCCTCTTTCATAGAAGTATGATCGTCCAAACGTAATAGCTTCTCACACTTATCAATTCTACTATGCCACCCTAATTTGTTAATGTAGGAATATAACACAATAGCTATAGAGAAATAAGTTTCTGTCATTTGCAGCGCATTACCATTCTGCGAATAATTCCCTAGTTGTTCCAACTCTTCAAGAAATTCCGCTGCCCTGTTTGTTTCAAGATGGGATGCCATGATTTCGATTTTATTACTAGTAACCATTCGTTCATGACTAGTACATTCACCTGTTTGTTCTGGGCAGTCGCGCAAAATAACTGGGATGCCATCTCCGATTTTTTGCAATTGCAGTTGGCGAAGCTGTTCATACTTTTTAGTTACTCTCTCCCATTCACAGCACTCACCGCTTACAGTAAATCCAATCGTTAAACCAAGAGAACTAAGGCATTCCTCTTGAATAATCTCTATGGTACCTTCCAAAAACTGCAATAAGTAATGATCTAATTTCTCCTTAGTATCCGAAAATGGTTGTATAAGCCACAAAATATCACCGAATTTATCTACGATTCCTATACTGTGTACTTTTCCTGAGAAATGAATATCCCAGGTGGCTCTGACAGATGAGAGAATCTCACTTTTTTCCGTATATGTCTTTCCTTTAGGATAAGTTAAACGTCCAAGGATCATTAGTACTCCCTTTGTCGGATCTAATGCTATATTTAACTTCTGGAATTCTTTAACTATTTCATTTTGGTTGGAGCAGATGACTTTACTATCCTGCAGCAAATGTCTCATGAAGTCACCTTGTGCCATAAATTCATAAGCATATATCTGTTCACGGGACTTTTCTACCAAAATACTCTCACTTTTTCTCTGTTCGATTTCACTCATTACTTCAGAAACGGTTTCCGTTACCTTATCGTACCCTTCCGTTTTCAACAAATATCTGACATGAGGCTGTTGAATTGCCTGATATGCATATTCGAAGTTACTATGTCCAGTTAGAAAAATTACTTTACATCTTGGCCAATAAGCTTGGATACTATCCATCAATTCCAACCCATTCATCCCAGGCATGGCAATATCGGTGAGAACGATGTCGATTCTTGTACGCATCATCCAATCTAAAGCTTCTTTACCGGAGTATGCTTTGCAGACATCCAACTGGTCCGGCATAAATCGACTGAATACCTCATACAAACCATCCGTTATAATTTCCTCATCGTCTACAATCAATAGTCTATACATCCGAATTCTCCTTTTCTAGCTTGATCCGTACCATAACTTTTAAACCATTCAGGGAACTTCTCGACAAGAATAACCCACTTTCTTCACCATAAGTCAATACAATCCTTCGGTGGATATTGATCATACCAGTCATTTCCTGAGTTTCATCCACATTAGCTATTCGCTGAGCTAGCTGATGAATCTCCTCATCACTCATGGTGTCTCCATTATCCTCTACAATTATCAAGGCCTCATTATCATGTATCTCAAACGTAACACGAAGCAAACCCTCGTCTACCTTTTTTTCGAGACTATGCTCATAAGCATTTTCGATGATAGGCTGTACAATCAAACGCGGTACCTTTATTCGTTCCATTTCCTTAGGCAATTCATCGAATTGAACAGTGATACGTCTAGAAAAACGTAAGTTTTGGATTTCCGTATACGTCCGAGCGTGTTTGATTTCATCCACTAGTAAGACATCGTTTTCTCCATTCCTTGTGATGAATCGAAAATATTCTCCAAGCATTTTCGTAAATAACTCGAGTCGCTCCGTATCTTCAATTTTCGCTAGCGAATTCAGTATAAAAAAGCTATTATACAGAAAATGAGGATTGATTTGAGACTGGAGCTGCTTCAGCTCTGCCTTTTGCATCATCATCTTATGCTTGTAATCCCGATCAATAAACATTTTTAATCGAATGAGCATTTTGTTGTAACGGTCGTATAAGAATCCGAATTCGTCTGTTTTCTCGTGTTCAATTGGGGTATCCAAGCGTCCCTTTTCCATCCTCTTAAAACCTTCAACTAGAAGTAGCAATGGTCTATGAACTAGCCTATAAGTCGAGTATGCATAAATTAATAGAGCGGTGATGGACGTAACAGCGAACACAATAGCCCAATTACTAAACTTATTTAGAGGCCTGCTAACCTCCTCTTCAGGTAAATAGGTAACAACAAAGAGCCCCAATTCTTCGGAATAAGCCTTGTCAATATGGTAGTTTTCATCTTCTACATCTATTAGATTTGTAATATCTATTGATCTATTGACAGCATTTTCATAGCTTTGTATAATACTAGTCGATTCCATACCAGCAGCTAATATTACCCCCATTTCTTCCGATATTAAGAACGTTCCACTATTTGGATACACGTTTAACGTATTCAGAGCAGTTTTTAGCTTTTCATTATCTAATTCAATCTGTACTACGGCAATAGATTCCTCGACATTATTTCTATCCATTATGGAAGTGCTAAGATTTAAAGTGTCTTCCTGCTTAATAAGTCGTCTTTCATTCCCTTGGATACCTGTGAGAATATACTCGTATTTTGCATAATCAAAATCTTGTACCGCATTACTAGCTGATATGGTTTTGTCTATGGAAATAATGTGTATAAAGATATCCTTAATATATGGGCTAGTGTTCTTAATCGAGGTCAGTCGATTCACCATATAGCTCATACTGGACTTCCTTTCCACATTATCCATTATACTCCAAGTTAGTGCCATTTTTTGTAATTCATTATCCTGCAAAATATCAAACTGTTGAATTTCCATCCATTGGATTTCTCGATTTAAATTATCTAAATAGGAGGTTAATTGCACTGAAGTATTTCTAGAGATTTCCTGGCTAGCATTGTTATAACTCCAATGATACAAATATATACCTAGCAAAATAATCGGAAGGATTACGGCAAGGTACATGATAAGGAGGCGTACCAATATAGTTTTTCGTAAAAAAAGAACAGGAATGTTAAACAACTAACTCCCTCCGTTGCTGCTTGATTCGGTAGTCTAGATGATAGAGTTTACCTAAAACAATTTATTTAATCCTCTATACGACCTCTTTCGGAATACCATTGATTGACTTCAACTGTAATTTGAGAGCCCCCCATTTGATTCCAATCATCCACAAACTTATCGAATTCCTCTATAGGACGTCCGAGTATAATGTTGACAAACGTTTCATGCATAAGATCATTCATTAGCGGTTTCATTTCAATCATTGTAGCCGTAGGAGCACCCACAAAGCGGTCGTACAATAATTGATTATTCTGAACGTATTGTTCCAATATAGCAAAAGCTCCCGAAGGTCCATAAGTTCGCTCCCATCCCCAACCCGATTCCTCATTTCTTAATAAATAGTTATCAATGTTCTTTTGGATGGCTTTTGCTTCAGGCTTTAATATAGAACTATCCCCTGTTTGACGTACCTTTTCAAGCTGACGATACGCTTCCAAATTTTTTAATGGTGGAAAAGGCGTTACAGGAGAAAGCTGCCACACAGGCTTTGGAGTACTATAGTATTTTTCATAATCAGCCGTTTCACCCCAGTTCTTCTCCAAGTGTAGATTGATCATTTTTATAATTGCTTCGGGGTGCTTATAACCCTCCCTTACAGCCAAGAACTGATGACCACCAAACTTTAACGGCACCTTCGCCAATTCTCCCGAGTCAGACACGATTGGGTAAGCTTGCCATTGCGCATCGGGATCAACATTGCGGTTGTTACCAGCTATAAAGGATCCCCATTGTTCTCCATAGAACATGCCTATTTTACCCTCTGCGATTTGTTCGATCACTTTGTTTCCCTCTGTAAACCCAAACTCGCTATCAAGTTGACCATTCCTATACATATATTGAAGCGCTTTCAAAGCTGCCTTTACTTCAGGTTGTATTCCCCCAAACACAAGTCCCCCAGAACCGTCCTCGATCCAAAGGGTTGGATAAGCATTATAGCCCGCCATGAAACCTAATAATCCCATAACAGGATCCCATAAGTAATGAGTAATCGCTAGTCCAAAGGTATCATTTTCTCCACTCTGATTTGGGTCACCCTCTGTAAACGCTTTTGAGATGGTCAATACATCGTCCATCGTTTTAGGTGGTTCTAACCCGAGCCGCTCCATCCAATCAGTACGAATCCAAATAAACTGTGCTCTCTCAATAGAAGATTCTATTTCGGGAATCCCCATCAACTTCCCACCGATAGTAGCGGATTCAAATGATCCAGCTCCTTCTTGATTAAAAATCTCCTTCGTAAATGGCGTAGCATATTCTTCATAAACTGTCGATAGGTCTTGGATCAAGCCTGCATTACTCAGCTCCCTCAACCGCTGTGAGTTTACTCTCACAACATCAGGCAGATTCCCGGAGGCAAGTGCTACAGCTAATTTTTGCTGATAGAAGTTCCCACTCGCTACCCAATCGTAATTGATTTCAACCCCCAACAACTGCTCATAAAGCTCGCTCCACCGATTATCTTCTAAAGTTTCATCCGGTAGCTCTTCTAGTAGATCCTCCAAAAAGGTATTTGTTTCCCTGATTAAGTGAATTTCGATTGGTGGGTCATACTTAGATAAGCCAGGGTGTTCATAAATACTACCCTCTTTTTCAAACTCGTCCAAATTTTGATGACCATTTTCCCTATTAGTCTTGTCACATGATGTTAAAGATAAAATGATAAGTGTTGGTATAATCAGAAAACTTAAATTATTTAATCTAAACATCATAAAACGTAACCCCTTTTCATATTAAGTATCTTAATATAGAGTATAATCATCAATTATCCTATCACTCTAAGAATTTTGCAACACACATTTCTTTAGATTATAACCATCTCTTTGCTATTCGGTGTATCTTGAAGCGAAAATCAACATTAAAGTTTAACAGAGCTAATTATAAAAGGGTATCATAACGACACCCCATAAATAAAAACATAAATTATCATTCTATCAATATAAGTTTAATCATAAGAGTTTCAATTCCTAGTAATAGTTACGAAGATCAACTTTCTTTCCTAATCTCGCACTATCAATCGAACCGTATACCATAGCCATGCTTTTGATATTATCTCGGCAGTCTGTCTCTGCCAACCTTCCCTTATCAAGGGATTCGAACATTTCGTCAAAGCAACCTTCATGCCCCTGCCTGTTGCTCGAATCAAGGGAAAATTCAATTCTTTCATAATCTTTGATAAATTGTCCACTCTGATCGCCATTGGCAACTACGTCACCATAAAGCTTGCTAGCTCCATCCCAAACTAGGGTACCTTTCTCCCCATTAATACGCCATTCAGCATCCCATGAAGTAGGTATTCCCTCTGAGCACCAGGAGCCACGATAGGCGAATACTTCTCCGTTTGACATCTCAAACGTACAGATTGCTGATGCATTACCTGTGTACCATGATCCCGGAGGGTTAAACTCGTGACAGTAAACAGAGATTGGATCCGAACCTGTCAAAAAACGGGCCTGGTCAAACGTATGAATGGCCATGTCCAATATTAATGGGCTGTCCATTACATCGCGGAAGCCACCGAAGTGAGGTCCGATAAAAAAATCAGCACCAATATATCCTACCTTGCCTATCTTTCCTTCCTTTATCTGATCACGAAGTGTTCGAATCGCTGCACTATATCGGCGATTTTGCATAACGGAATAGGAACGGCCCGTGCGCTCCGCAATAGCGATCAATTTACGTGCGTTTTCCATTGATTCACTCATTGGTTTCTCTCCAAACACATTGGCTCCCATCTCCATAGCCGTAGAACAAACGTGATAATGGCTAGACGGAATCGTAACATCGAACACCAGATTTGCCTTCGTCTCCCTCAACGCTTCGGATAGATCTGTATAAAGCCCACATTTCAACCCGAATCTAGTTGCTAAGGACTGAGCACTATCTAAATGGATTTCTACAAGACCGACAATGTTTACATCTTTCCGATCTAAGGCATCCTTCACCCACGTATTCGCCATACTACCACAGCCAACAACGACAATATTTTGTGTACCCATACACACTTCTCCTCCTAAAAAGAAAAGAATGGCCTGTAAAGCTAATTAGCTTTGGAGCCAAACTTTTTTTACTTACCTTCTAGAAGAGTCTGTTCAAAACTCCCATGTCTTTATAGACACCACGATAAATGAGAACTATTTTTGACTGTGCTAAATTCGGGAGTTGATTTACGCTTCAGGCACTCGCTTTCCGCGGGCAACGCTTCAGCCTCCTCGGGAAACCCACCCTGCGGTGTCTTCAGCCGTTGCTTTTCCCGCAGGAGTCTCGTGCCTTTCGCTTCAATCAACTTCTTTTGAAAATAAACAATGTATTAAAACATAATTTTCGTATAAAGTTCAAAAACAAACTCTTGAACAGACTCTATATAAAGTTTCCTTGTTTAAGAATTTGCTACATTTACTAGTTCCCAGTAGGATTGTTTTGGTTTATGCTCTGCATCAAAAGGAAATGGCCAGTTTTTTCTACCTCTCACCGGGAAATTATTCAACCATGTATAATCATCTGCTGCCCCCCAGAAGGTCACCGACGTGATGTACTCACTGTACTCCTTGAATAACTTGAATATTTGTCCATATCGTTCTGCCTGACGCTCCATCATTTCCGTAGTCGGTTCCTTCAGATCCGTTCGACGGTCGTCATGATTGAATACAGATATGTCCAACTCAGTGATATGCAGCTTTAAGCCTAGGCTTGCATATCTCTCAATGGCTTGACGAATAAGGTCAAGGGAAGGTGACTCTAAATTCCAGTGCGCCTGCAAACCAACTCCATGAATTGGTACCCCTTTGTCCTTTAGTGATTTTACCAACGTATATATTTTCTCTCTCTTTTCAGGAACAGACTCGTTATAATCATTGTAGAATAACAACGCATCCGGATCCGCAGTATGAGCAAATTCAAACGCTTTACTAATAAAATCCTCTCCAGCAATGTCGAGCCATTTAGACGGTCGCAGTAGTTCTTCACTTTTATCTGAAACAGCCTCATTCACAACATCCCAAGCATAAATACTCCCCTTATATCGGGTCATAACTGTTTCAATATGAGACTTCATCCTGGCTAGAAGTGTCTCACGGTCAACAGTGCTTCCATCCGCTTTCTCAAACATCCAGTTAGGTGTTTGATTGTGCCACACGAGGGTATGTCCCCTAACCCCCATTCCGTTCTCTTTAGCAAAAGACATCAAGCGATCCGCATTGTCAAACGTGTACTCATTCTCTGCAGGGTGTACACTTACAAATTTCATTTCATTCTCTGCAGTCACACTATTGAAATGATGTTTAAGCAGTTCACTTTGAGTGTCCAACGTCAACGGATTTACTGCCGCTCCAATTAAAAAATGCTGCTTAAAGGCTTCATGCAATTTTAAGTTCTCAGTCAAACGTAAATTTTCCATACATTTCTCCTCCAATTCTTATCTATATTCAATAAAAATAAGATAACTGTATTACTAGAGTTAGTGTAGCGTGCATATAAAACAGTAACAACCTGTCAAACACTTGGTAAATCACCCTTTACCTCTTAGCTATTTATGAAAAGTACAAAAATTTATGAGTGGACGTTCTCCAATTCATCAGGCTTCATTGCTTTTAATTGTTTTTCATAAAGGTTTCGATAAACACCATTTAACTGTAATAGCTCTTTATGTGTGCCGTGCTCCACAATTTCTCCACGCTCTAATACTAATATTTGGTCCGCACGTACCACGGTTGCTAATCGATGTGCAATAACAATGGTTGTACGATTCTCCATGAGCTTTTCTAAGGCTGCTGTCACCAGTGCTTCCGATTCAGCATCTAACGCAGAAGTTGCCTCATCAAGAATTAATATACGGGGATCTTTGAGTAAAGCCCTAGCGATAGCAACCCGCTGTTTTTGCCCCCCAGATAATCTCATTCCTCTTTCCCCTAAGATGGAGTCGTAATTATTTTTTAATTCCATAATGAAATTGTGAACATTAGCTGCTTTGGCTGCTTGAATTACTTCCTCCTTAGAAGCTTCAGGCCTTCCGTAAGCGATATTCTCATACACAGTTCCAGAAAAGAGAACATTATCTTGAAGTACTAATGCAATTTGTTTTCGGAGATCATATAGATCATAATTTTTAATATTGACCCGATCGAGTAGAATCTCTCCTTGATCAGGATCATAGAAGCGGGGGATTAGATTTGCTAAAGTGGATTTTCCTGCTCCACTGGAACCTACTAATGCAATGACCTCGCCAGGTTTAGCGTGAAAAGATATATTTTTTAAAGCTTTGTACTCCTCATATTCATATCCTTCAATTTCGGGCCTTCCCCTTGGCGGTATTTTAGGCGGTACTAAAAAAAACTTCTTATCAGCTTTAAATTCTTCCACTATATCTGGATCCCCATCTTTATCTCTATTTTTAAAGATTGGACGTTCCGATTGATACACGAAAGATACATTATTAAAAACTAACTCTCCATTACTATGTTTTAATGGCTTTGCATCTTCCCGATTCAATATATCAACATCATAATCAAACACTTCAAAAATTCGTTCCACGTTTGCCATGGAATTTTGTATCGTTACATTTACTTCTGCAAAACGTTGAATAGGACGATACATTTGCATAAGATAAGCTTGAAAGGCAACTAAGCCTCCAACAGTAAATTCCCCTCTCATAACAAATAATCCACCTACGAACCAAACTATGACTGTTCCTATATGATTAAAGGATTGTGTAATACGTCCTAGTATATTGGATAATATATGGGCTTTCATGGCATAGTTAAAATGTTGTTTCGCTTGTTTATCATAGCGCTTCATTTCTGTCTTTTCTCGGTTAAAAGCTTGAACAATTTTAATTCCGCTAATTCGCTCCACTAAAACAGCAGATATACGTTCCATTTGCCGATGAACGGATCTCCAAGCAAAGCGAATGCGCACGTTTAAATTCGTAAAAGTTAAATAATACATTGGGAGAATCCATAAAGCTAAAAGGGCTAAGCGCCAGTCTAAAACAAATAACATAGCTGCAGCAAAAAATACGACAAATAAATCTACGATAATGTTGATAACGCCACCTTGTACAAGATTTTGTGCTCCATTAACATCATTTAATACGCGAGATACGACCCCACCAACATGTTTGTTATCATAAAATTTAGGAGATAGTAATTGCAGATGTTGATATAGTTTTTGCCGTATGTCAACAACCATCCTATTTCCTAGCTTAGCAGTTACATAGTTTCTAATAAATTCCATCGTTACTCCAAACAGAAATACGATTAACAAAACTAGTACAGCACCTTCTAGCGTCCATGAACCTTCCCCTTCGAAAACATGGTCAATTAAAACAATCCCTGTAATATAAGGAGCTATTAGCGGTACAGCTAATTGGAGTATCCCTAAAACAATGATTAGCATAAAAACAAAACGATAGGGCCGAATGAACCTCCAATACTTTCTTAATAATTTCTTTCTATCCATTTCTTCTTTCATTACTTTCTTTGAAACTTTCCTATCACTATCCATCAAATACCCCCAATTATATATCTTCGCGAGTATAGCACTGTGACGTACCCGTATTCGATAATTCTATGCGAAGTCCATTCGTGAATATACTCACCGCTAGAAATAGAGTGCTTTCAGACTTCAAAAAATTAAATTTTTTTAACAAAACGGAGCAGCTGCAACGATGCATACTGCTCCACTATCAGAAACCCTTTATTTTCCAAAGTTAGTCTTGAGGTAGTTTCGAAGGGTCGACAACAGCCCAAAAAGCTGGTTTCGCATGAAGCTGGTGGTCAAACAGTAACGGTGCATTGGTGCGGTTTACAGGAAACGAGTGCAACCAAGTATGGCTATCGGCGATTCCCCAGAAAACAACACCACTTAAAATATCCTTATGCTCCCTAAATGCTTCGAATAATTCTTGATATCTTTCTGCTTGTTTCATCAGCACTTCCTCGGGGATATCATCACCGAAATCACTACGATCATTCCAAGAATATAGGCTCATATCCAATTCAGTAACAAGGTTATCAAGGCCAAGCTCGCTGAACAATTTCATAGATTCAATGATTGACGATACAGATGGTCCATGAATGTCAATATGCGTCTGGTGACCAACCCCATCAATCGGCACTCCTTTGTCCAGCATCTTCTTTACCAACTCGTAGAGTCGGTCACGCTTTACAGGATTATCTGTTCCGTAATCATTTATGTAAAGCTTAATGTCTGGACCTCCAGCTTCACGCGCTGCTCGAAATGCTGTCTCAATGAAATCTGTACCTGTAATCTGGTACCATTCGCTTTCCCTCATACCATCTGGGGTACCCGGTTCAATTACCTCATTCACTACATCCCATGAAATGATATCGTCCTTATACCTCTCTACTATCGTGCGAACATGATTATCTAACCGTTCGAGAAGTAGTTGCTTATTTGCTTCACGCTTTTCTGGATCGGTTTCATCAATCATCGGTTTTCCATCAAGATCTATAAAGAACCAATCACTTACTTGGGAATGCCAAACTAGCGTATGAAATCGTAACTCCATATCGTTTGCCTTGGCAAATTCGACAATTCGATCAGCGTTCTCCCAAGTGAAGTTACCTTCTGAAGGTTGAAGTGCATCAGGCTTCATCACATTCTCTGCTACCAGCCAGTTTACATGCTTCTTTAGTAAATCCGATATCAGTCCGGTAGTTTGGAAAGGTTCAATCGCTGCACCAATCGGAAAGTAGTCAATATATGTTTCCGCAAGTGAAGGGATATCCTCCTCAACTGATGGAACAGGAGGTTCTTCCGTTACCTCCGTTTCCGAGTTGTCATCCACTTGTTCACCCTTGACCTCCGCCTCTTCTTCCGAATTCGACTCATTAGTTTCCCTTTCCTCTTGTTCATTTGACTCTTCAACAGCATCCACATTTTCGCTGTCGCTCATTGTTTCTTCACTTGATTGACACCCGCTCAGCAATAGCCATATGGAAAAAACGACTAAAAGTATTATCGCATTAATAATGAAAGTCTTTTGCTTGTTATTCAATTTCATCTGGTTTAGTTCCCACCTTTCTAAAAAATACATCCTGGTAGTCTACCCTGAAAATAGGTGGCATCAAAGGTCGCTCTTTACCTTTGATGCCACCGAAGCAATGAGCGAAGCCGCCGCCATCTTTACAAAGCTAGCTATGAATGGTTTTCTCATAGTTAGTGCGCGGTGCGCAGAGCCATTGCCGTCACTTTTCATCCCTCATGGTGAGAAAATACTTAATCATGGGAGTCTACCCTGAAAATACGCTTCTATAGGGTTCATTCGCTACGGTTTCGCTCCCTTTCCGTGGGTGATCTGACAAGCCTCCTCACGACTGCGCCGTTGCGGGGGCTCGTCTTGATCATTCTCCCACAGGAGTGTCGCAAACCCTCGCTCATTCATTGTTTCAAAGCTATTTTCATTCACCATGGTGCGACCTAAAAAGTTGCATGGGGGGCTACCTTGAAAATACGCATCAGTAGGTTCGTTCATTCGCTACGACTTACTCCCTTTCCGTGGGGGCTCGTCTAGATCATAGTCCCGCAGGAGTGTCGTGAGTCTTCGCTCATTCACTTCTCCTCAACGCTTATTTTCATCCTCCATGGTGAGAAAATTCTTTATCATGAATGGCTACCCTGAAAATAGGTGGTATCAAAGGTCGCACTTTACCTTTGATGTCACCGAAGCAATGAGCGAAGCCGCCGCCATCTTTGCAAAGCTATCTATGAGTGGGCTTCTCATAGATAGCGCGCGGCGAGCGGAGCCATTGCCGTCATTTTTGATCCACCATGGTGCGAATTAATATTGGCATGAAAGTCTACCCTGAAAATAGCTACGTTGGAGCTCGCTACAGCCCTCTCGCTTTCCGCGGGCGAACCGCAAGCCTCCTCGGGAAAAGCGCCCTGCGGGGTCTTGCCTGGCTCGCTTATCCCGCAGGAGTCTCGAGGGCTTCCGCTCACACCAACGCTGATTAATATAATTTTCATTCACCATGGTGCAACCTAAAAAGTTGCATGAGGGGCTACCTTGATAATAAAAACACCTTACAGAAACCTAAAATAGAACTTCCGCAAGGTGCTGTGAAAAGAAATAGCTTATCCTACAACCCCACTTCGTTCAACACTTTGAACGAAGTACCGTTGAACAAATAGATACATAATAATCAGTGGCAGCATAGAGAGTAGAATACCCGTGTCCTGCACCATGCTCTGGAAAAACGGATCATTAGTGCCTGCCTCTCCATCGAGTTGGATAGCCAAGTTATATGGTAAAGATGATAATTGAGTAGCCAACACATTACTTGATGTCAAATACGTTGTAGTATAAAACGTATCATTCCACTGCCACACAAATGAGAAAAGCATAACCGTCACTATTGCTGGCAGGGCATTCGGGAGCATGATTCGAAAAAACGTTGTCCCAACTCCTGCTCCATCAATATATGCCGCTTCCTCAATTACTTTTGGTATTCCCTTAAAGAATTGTCTGAAAATAAAGATGAAGAGTCCCGCTTTAAGAGAACTTGCCGTAATTGCTGTCAAAATAAACGGCCAATAAGAATTTAACAAATTAACTGAATCCCCTGTTAATAAAGGAATTATTCCCATAAAGGTAAACTCCCTTAAATTCATGTATATGGGGATAAGGATCGTAGTAGGCGGAACCAAAATAGTAAGTATGACCCCGGCAAAAAGTATTTTCCCCCCTTTTATCTTTAACCGTGCAAATGCATAACCTGCTAATGCACAAGAAGCAGTTGTTAAAATTGTTGTTATTCCTGCCAGAAGGATAGTGTTTAGCAATGTATTCCAATAATCCATAATCCATATTGCAATCCTAAAGTTTTCTAGTGAAAAATGCTCTGGAACCCATACTACAACCGGTGAGTAAAGGTCCTTTTGGTGCTTAAACGCTGTCGAAATTTTTTGGAGAATAGGATATAGGATGACAAACGCTAATCCAACAATCAGAACGAATCGCACCGTCGACCATAGCCAACGCTTCCAATTGTCTAGCGATAATAATCTAGCTATTTTCAAATCGTTCCCCCCTATCTAATTAAGTCGATTTCTATGGATCGATTGTTTTTGCTTCTACTTTATGCTCATGAGCCTTGTCTATTCTTGGTAGAAGACCCTCTTAGATATGAAATACGTACTTACCATTAAGATCAACATAATGGAAAGAAAATACAGCCATGCCATGGCCGAGCTTAGTCCAAAATTAAAGGTGTCAAAGCCAGTTGACATAATTACATCCGTCACTGGACTCCTAGAAAATGAGTCAATAATCGTATAGATCACATTGACTAAGATAAGCGGGCTAACCATTGGTAACGTAATCTTCCAGAATGCTTCATACCCTGTAGCTCCCTCTACTTTAGACGCTTCATATAATTGAGGTGAAATCGACTGGATACCTGCAAGGAAGATCAATATTTGAACCCCTGACTGACTTACAATGTCATAGATGCGGTTAACTGCTCCTGAAAGATAAAGAACAATAGTTTCATGAACTCCAGCCCTTAGCATCATTCGTTCTAGTTCAAAAGATGATAAGGCATTGATAGCTCCACTAGAGCTAGCAGCCTGTTGATTGACCGCTTGTACAAGGCTTGACGATTCTAAGTTCATAATGACCCCAGATGCCAGTATTACCGGAAGGAAAAAGATAGCTCTTGAGACGGATCTTCCAAAAAACTTCTGGTTAAGTACGACTGCCAAAAACAAACTAAAAATGACTATTAGCGGTACATTAACGATAATATCTATAAGCGATTCCACAAGTATACGGTTAAAAGTTGTATTAACTGTTAAAGCCTGTACATAATTAGTAAAACCAATATAGGTGATCTGTATACCTTCAGAGCTTGCTTCGATATTACTTAAGCTGTATCGTAAAGAGTTAATCAATGGAATCATAAAGAAAACGATGAAACCGATTAGCCAAGGGAAAACAAAGATAAAGCCCCAAAATGCCTTTTGACCTTCATATGATTGTAATTTCTCACGAATATTAGCTATGGGTTTCATTGAGCCTCACCACCTGTCATATAGCCTTGGGCTTCTACCGTCTTTCCTTCAACTGTCACTGAATAACGATTGTAATTCACAATTACATAAACACCGTTGTTATAGACTGTCTTGTAGACTCCCTCACCTAATTTCTCATGCCTTATAATAGGCTCATTTTTAACCTTACTTAAAAATTCGTTGATCTCATGGTAGATTTCCGTAGCCTGATCGATCCATAGCTCGTAATTAACAGCATATAAATGGTTAAAATTCGTATCTTTTACCTTGTAATTCGGTTCATAGATCCATTTAAAATATACGTTTGAACCATATTCTAGACTCCTCAACACATATTGCCTAGCATCTAAAAAATTAGATAGGTTATACGGTTCACCTGTATAATCTATAAACCCACGAATCACTATCTGATAGAAAGGAATGACTTCATCCACAATCTTATAGCCCGTATCACTCAATGGTGCATTAGTAATATGTGACAAGTAAGGGAAGGTGTAGGCATTACCGCCGTCAGCCATGATATTCAAATTCTCTTTACGAATCTTTTCCAACGCCTGCTGGGAAAAACTCTCAGACTCTGTACGATGAATTTGATTATTCCTTCTGTAATCACTATTAAGTTGATCTGCTAAATCCCTCAGCGAGATTCCACCAGTCTCATACGAACGTAAACCTTTTAGCATTTTCTCTGTATAATCCCCTACAAACTTAGGTGATAAAATATAAGTTGGTGATTTGGATCTATCACGTCGATCTAGCGTCAGATCCATTGGGTATAACTCCGCAGGAAGACCCCTTAACGTTCTTGATGCTTTTTTTGATTCTCTGAAGCCCTTCCCTGAATTGACTGTAAGAATACTAACATTCGGGAAGAGTTCAATCCCCTCTTCTTCTGTAAATGTTACAAAATCGCGTAATCCCCTACTCCCGCCAACGGCGTTATCGACTGAAATATTATCTGGAATCTTGTGATTAACTCCTCCATTAAACCAACCAGTATAATTTAATTTAATATTGGAAATATCTCTCTCCTGCATCTGATTAATAATGCTTTCTGCTTGTTCAAATGTAGTTAAAGGTTCAAGCGCTTGATACGGAATGCCTGCAAAATGCTTCCTTTTAGAGATACTTCCAACGAGCTGTAAGTAGAACGGAGTATCCTGCGCTTCACTAACCACTTGTCTCTCAGGCAATCCATTATTTTGTACGAGATAATCCTGATAATATCCTGCCATCCCATAATAAGAAGCATCTTCACCACTCAGAAATGCATACCGTACTGTGAAGTCCGTCCTCATAGGGTCTTCTTGGAATCTTGGTAGTGTACGCTGCTGCTCATTCGCGTTTAACGTTACATCCCCCTTATTAATTACATAGAAACTTGGGTAAACGTAGTTGTAACTATTTAACCTGCCATTTATATCTGCATTAATCCTCGCAACAGAGGCACCTTCTTCAATAATCCCAAATAATGCTTCGCTTTCCTGAATAATTCCAAAAACAGGTAATCTAACTTTTTCCTCACTACTATTACTATCATCCGTCACAGACAAAGTTAAATCTGATCCGTATATATATTGCCTGTATGACGGGTACTGTGTTTTACCGCTATTAAAGTGGATGAGAGCACCTGAACCGTCTGGTACAAACAGGGACCCTTCGTCCTCTGCCCCACCTGCACCAAAGAAATTCATGAAAGAAACCCTATTTACAGGAAAATTCTCAGGATATTCAATACTTGAAACTGGCACGTTCACAACAAGATTATTATCGTCCAACGTATATTCCATAGATGCTCGGAAGATACGTGCTTCAGCTGACTCTTGTGTAAAGTTCAGTTCTGCCATATCCTGCGCCAAATCCTCCTCGGTGTATCCAGCATCTTCAAACGCCTGTAATGCTCGCTCTAACTGAAGTCCACTCAAAGCATTGTCATTTCTTTCATAAACAGATGTTTCTGAATTCTGTCTATACGCAATCATCAATGCACGTTGCCCCGTAGAATCCAATCTACTTGACAGCTCTTCAAATCTATCTTCGCTCAGCATGAGAGGCAAATCGTTTGCACCTCTCTGCGCTTTACCAAATAGGTAAGAAACCCTAACACCGTTAGTAATCTCTTCGAATTTAATCTGTTCGTGCACAACACTGCCAGAGAAAGTGTTAATGGCATTTCTTTGACCAAAATTATTATAAAATTCCAGTTGCATCTGAGAGCCCAATAAAGCTTGGTTTTCACCAGATGCGATCGGATCCTGATCCCAATTCTCCGGATTACTTCTCCATATTTTTCCACTCTGCTTATTATGAACTGCTATTGCTCCTGTTTGATCATCTACAAACAATTGCAAGTGATCATTCTCAGCTATCCCTTTCATACCAGTAAGGCGGTCATCGGAGAAAGCGGCTTGCAACGGCTCTCCTGGTGTAAATTCCATATCTATCTCGTCACTATCATCCGTTCCACCGATTGTGGTGGGTTCTGAACACCCTACAAGGATGATGGTAACAAGAAAGCACACATGCAGTAGTACCTTTCTATCTATAACCATTTTTTACCACCCTCCCTTAATACCTATTGACAATTTCTTGATAAATTACGCTGAAGAAAGCTACCATCTGTTGAACCAAGCTAAAGAACAATAAGCATAGAAATGCCATAAAGCCCATTGCCACAATTGTCAGTAAGATGGTTCCTACTGATTTGGATGGTGTATATTGATGCACCGTCATGTTTCCAACAAACAATAGAAACACAAACCAGAGAACCGCAAAACTAGTGAAGAAGTAGTAAAACATGGCCTCCTGAATCGAAATCAGATTGCTAAGCCAAATCCATGGGAAGTTAATAAGAACCAACGGTAATAATGCAAAGCATGTTGATGTGAAAATTTCATCAAACTTTCCTTCCCCATCCATTAGAGTGGTTAGGGACCAATTAGCAACACACCAAAATAATACGGGGACAACAACGTATAAGGCCTCCATGAGACTGTTCATATTCTCTGGGTTATACAAATTAACGAGGAACCCGCTATACTGACTGCTCAATACATTCGTTACCACAAGCAAGAACAAGATTACAAAGGAAATAATCAGGCTAATTCGCTTATTGTGTTCATATTTCAAATCCCAAAATCCGTTAAAAGGATGAACGATGAGGTAAAATGGATACTTAATCATCTCTTTATTCAATTGAAAACCCCCTCCTTCTCCTCGTAACTTTACGGTATATTTTAAAGCTTAAATACCCTACCGCAATTAGCATAATTCCCGTCATAATCGTAGAAAAATGTTGTCTAAGCACTTCATTTCGGTAAAGCAAGAATGCCTTCGAGTAATTATTTCGGTCGTAACTTTGTTCAAAGTGATGCATTGCCCCATAGTAATCTCCTTGCCGTAAAAGGGCTTTGCCAATACCGCTATATGCAAAATCAAGATTGGCGTTCATATTGATCGTCTGTTCAAAAAGATAGTTCGCCTTTTCTTCATCACCTCGATAATAACTTCTTACTGCTTCTGTGAGTGTCCGACCATAATCTGTCGAACGAAAAACGGTGATTTCCCCTAAAGCCCTATCCAGAACGAGAAAATCTTCTCCAAACCAATCGATCGCTATAGGGGTATTGAATTTCCCCAATTGATTCCCGAGACCACCGAACATGTACATTAAATGTCCATCACCATCGTACGTAAAGATACGACCTCGCCTAGAGTCAAGTACGGAATAAATCTCACTGTCCGTAACAGCAATATCGATCAACCGGGAAGGTCCCAAATCATAATCATATCGAATGTCTCCTACAGGACTGAAATACCCTTCTCTTCTTAAAATATCTGTTCCTCTTGCATTAAGTTTTTTGATACTATCGTCTGCACCATCAGTACTTGATGCATAGATGAAGCCTTGGTCATTAATATCTAAATTGGAAAATTCAGTTGGTATAAACATCCTCATTTGGCTCCGTTGCTCTCTTGTCGCAACACGTCTCCAAAAATACTCGATTGGATCAACCTGTACACGGTTAGCACCTATGAATGTAGTAAAATCCCCCTCAATGTCAAATTCCATGAAACCGTCAAATACACCTGAAGCTAAAACATAAATCCTGTTAGCCTTATCTACAACAACTTTTACAGGTTGGAACACAAAATCATCTCTCAAAAGATCAGACTGTGGTTCATCAACAATTTTCACCAAATTGAAATCCTGATCCAAATGAACCACGCGATGATTACCAGTATCAGCTATCAGAACATGCTTATCATCCGTCACAAACAAACCGCGAGGATTAGAAAATGTATCATTATTTCCATCATGTAAAAAGGAATCAATTGTATCCACCAAATGGAATTCTTCGTCGATTATTACGACACGGTTGTTGCCGGTATCCATCACATAGATAAAATTGTCGCTTGTTACGTACAAATCATTCGGTTCTCTAAGCGCATCAATCCCCAAGCTTGCACCGTTCACCAGCTTTGTAGCTTGGAAGGCAGCAGGAGCTGGAACGGACTCTCCCCAAAATGAATAGTTATAAGAATCGGAACCATTATTAGCGTGTACTGTCCCAGGCCCCGTACTTATGTGAAGGAGAAAAAACATTGCAGCAAGAAGGAATGCACTCAACTTGTATAACTTTTTCACCATCGTGCACAACTCCCTTCTAATCTTTTATTCCTGAATTAGCCATCGTCGAGATGACACTGCTCTGAGAAATAACAAAGAGCGTAATCGGTACCATCATTAAAAATAAGGCTACTGCAGCTCCGACCCCGGCTCTGGCTATACCTCCAAGTACAATCTGTTCTAGTGCATAGTTAAGGGTTTTCAAACTCTCACTGTAAATGAAGTTCCCTCCATTAGTTCCCCACAACATAGGAAACTGTAGAATCATTAACGTTAACCATGCCGGCTTAACATTTGGCATGACAATAGTCCAAAAAATTCGATACTCACTAGCTCCATCAATCTTGGCCGCTTCTAGTAATGCATCTGGTATTTGTTCCATAAATTGTTTCATAAGAAATAATCCCAGTGGGAAAGCCATGGCCGGCACAATAAGCGCTAAATGCGTATCAATCCAACCGAGCCATGACATCACCATATAGTTTGGAATAGCCGTAACATGCGGTGAGAACATCAAAGCTAATATAACAATGGAAAAAATCGTTTTGGAACCAGGAAAGCGGTATTTTGCAAGGGGATATGCCGCTGCTGATGCCAGCAAAATATGACCTACAGTTCCCACAATTGTAATAACTAACGTATTAGCAAAATATCGTGAAAGCGGTACCCATGAATTCCCCATTATGGCTACTAAATCAAAGAAATTATCCATGGTCGGATTCCTAACGAAGAATCGTGGCGGGAATAAAAATATTTCATCCAGCGGTTTGAATGCATTATTAATCGCATACACTAACGGTAGCGCCATGAAGGCACCAAACACGGCAAGGAGAGCAAACATTAGAAAGCTTACAGTAAAGGAACGATTAAGCCTCTTTTTAATTCGAAAAATCTTCCTCCTCTTTCGGAACAATGTCACTCACCTACCTTTCTTAGTAGTTTTTGAATCACTAAGTTCGTGCCCACCATTAGTGTAAACAGCACTGTTGCGATAGCAGAAGCATATCCCATCTCAAATCGAATTGACCCATAGTCCATAAGATGTGTTACCACAGTATGCGCTGCGTAGTTAACACTTGGAAAACCAGCCAGTGCAATCGATATATCCGCGACTGCGAATGCCATCGTAATCTGCATTACAGCCCCAAATAGTAACTGCGGTTTCATAGATGGGAGTGTAATGAACCAAAGCTCCTGCCATCTGTTTTTTATCCCATCTACAGCCCCTGCCTCGATCAATGAACGATCAATTGTCTGAAGACCAGCAATGAAGGCAAGAAAAGCAGTTCCCAAGCTTAACCATAGTTGAACGAGAATAACTACCCAAAGAATGTACTGTTCATCCCTTAGCCATTGAATAGGCTCTAAGATAAAACCAGCGCTCATTAGGAAACCATTCAAATAACCGTAGCTATCACCGGAAAAGATAATAAGCCATATAAAGAAAACATTCCCCGAAAGTGAAGGGGCGTAAAATATAAGTGTCATGAACGCACGTACCTTTGGTGATAGCTCATTGATAATCCATGCAAAAAGAAAACAAGCAATATAACTGATCGGTCCTGTTATGACTGCAAAAATAAACGTATTTCTTAGAGCAATCATGAAAATATCATCATTTAAAAATAATCTAGAATAATTATCCCAGCCGATGAAATTTGGGAATTCTAACATATTAAAATGAAAAAAGCTAAGTACGAAAGAAACCGCAACAGGAATGAGTGTAAATAAACCGAAAATAATAAAATATGGAGCCATCAAGATATAGTAATGTTTTCCTCTTTTCAACTCCTTCTTAAATTTGGCTAATCGTGACTCCTTAGCCTGATAAATGGAGCCTGTTGTCGGTTGGTGATTAATTTTTGTTTGCACCTGCTACCACCTCCTAACCTAATACGGTAAATTAAACTCTCTACGCTTGATTTCAATTTCATCATTAATGTATAAAATATAATCCGATAAGGCTTCACGAGGATTCTCATTGGCATTAACGACTCGTCTAAAAGCGTTGTCTAAATGTCGTCCAGTGAAATATCCACCTGGAACTTGAGGGATTCCACGCACCCACTGCCACTGACTCTCTAGGTTGTTGTAGTCATCCACAGGCCACGGCAATTCTTGGAGTGCTTCAATGTTAGCCGTAGGATAACGAGCGGCCTCACCCATCAGTCCTTCCATCTCACGCCCAAAAGCAATCTGGGTATCCTTATCTGTCCACCATTTCATAAACTCCCAAGCGGAATCCTTATCATCTGCATTCTCCAGCATCATCACTGCAGTTGTATGGCTAGCTACACTATGGTTTATTGTACCGTCTTCCATTTCCGTTCCAGGAACCATTGTGAAATCCCACATTCCTCTAATTTCTGGTGCTAAAACTGTCAACATATTATAAGTAGTGTAATCGGCAATGCCTATCGGCATCTCTCCAACTCGGAATCGGTTAGGAAAATCGGCCATTAATGGGAACCTATAGTTAGTATAGAAGTTGGTCCAATCTCTAAATGCTTCCATAGAGATATCCGAATCCAAGGCACTTGCCTTGTTATCTTCTTGGTAAAACTGACCACCATTCTGGTAAAGTAGCATAGCGAAAGTCGCATTTGGAACCATGTTTTGTTGTTGAGCTTGTTGCATCATCGGGTCATCTATTGGTAAGAAGAATTCCAAATTATGCTTCTGCAGAACTCCAATCATATTGTATACATCCGACCAAGTTTTTGGCGGAGTCAATCCTAGTTCCTCAAGAATATCCTTGCGATAGAACAACATAGGAAAAATTTGTTGCTCAGGAAGGGCAAATACTCCCCCATCATACTTATAAGGTTTTAATCCACTCTCACGGAACCGCGTAGCAACTTCCTCGTAATCAGAAAAGACTGTCAAATCAGCCGCTGCGTTTCTCATTGCGTAGTTGACAGGCATGTCCTCACCAATCTGCAATGCCACATCCGGCCCTTCGTTGGCAAGTGTTGCCGGCAGTAGAATTTCTGGTGGAACTAACCTTAACTTTATCGAAATATTTGACTCAGGTGTAAATGTTTCGTCAATCAAGCCTTTCAATACTTGGGCCTGATCTCGTCCAGTCGTAATCCAGACGTCAACCGAACGATCCAACGCTTCAACGTTACCTATACTGTCGTAATCCATGGTATATGAAGCGACAAAAGCTCCTAACTCATGTTTAAACCTTTCTATCAATGTTGCTTCTGCTCTCGGTAGCTCGTGACCAGGCGAAGAGAAAACAAGATAATCCAAGGTAAGTGGTTGTTCACGAACAGTTAGTATAAATGTTCCTAGCCCACCGACATTTACCTTAAAATCATCGAGGCGCCTTGCAATAGTCTCTGGTTTCTCCACAATGTCTTCTAGTTGTCTAACCATTGAGTGGAGGACCGCAACTTTATCACTTCGCTCTCCTGTTGACTTCACTAGATAATCCGCTACACTTTGAATTATCTCAGCTTGCTCTGAAAATACATCTAACAGACCTGGGATTCGAGTTTCTAATTGGTAATCACGGAATGGATCTGGGGTATTTGACGTAATCATCAATATTTGTCTATACATTTCGTTGAGCTGTAGAACGCTAGATTCAATCGTTCTTAAGACCGGTGCAAGTTCCCCAAGTGATACTGTCATTCGTACACGGTTTGTTCCTTCTTTCAAATAAAATAAGTAAGGTTCTTCTTCACCGAGAATTTGATTCTCCCAGTCTCTATTGAAATTAAAACGAATTCGTTTCATTTCTTCAAATGGATATTCCCCATTTATTGTAAGGCTCCTTGTTGCGTATAAACCACGAAGCTCCTGTTGCTTACGTTTTAGGGCGATTTGGTAGAGCCCTTCCTCTTCTACTTCGACCTCCCATTCAATCCACTGGCCTGGTAGTTTCCAATTCAGTCCACCAATAGTATTAATTCGAATATTGGAGACATGGTAAGGGACTACCGTCGGACTTGACCTGTCGGAAAGCGGAAATAATGTAGGTGAAGATTTCCTTACGGCTGCTTCACCTTCTATTTGAATAAACTGGTTATCCACTGGCTTTAATCCTTTAGCCTCATATTCTTTCTTCACTTCTTCATACGTCTTGACGGGTTTTTCTTGATATAGCTCGATGTAATCAATTGCCATTGGTTCACGTAAGGCTGACAGGGAAATGCGTTGTTCCCCTTCGTCAAAATAAAAAGAATAAGGCCCTTCAAAATAACCTTCGCTTTCCTTAAATGACATCATTAACCACTCAGGGTGCTCCACTTGTCCGGGACGTAAATCGTTTCCTCTATCATCTCTTTGAATTTCTTCATACCTATTGCCCCAAACACGATCAAATATCAGTAAATCAGCACCGTGAAAAGGAACCTCTCCATTAATGGCAAACTCCCGTTCAATCGCAGAACTCTTTCCTTCCATTGGATAATAATGAATTCTAATATTGTACATACCTGGATTATCAATTTGAACATCCCAATATATCGTTCCTTCTTCAGGCGTAATAACCGCTTTTCCATCTAAACCTTCAAATCGATCCACGACTTGGAAACCTTCTCCGATAACCTCAACAAAGTCCTCCCCCTCGATACGAATCGTTTCATCAGGGCGTTCCGCTTCCGAATGGGTAATCAAATAATTGTCATAGCTATCTTCTCGCGTTTCATGAAAAACAGCTTCAAAGTCAGCCATCGCCTGAACGTATCCTGGATCGGATGAATTCGAAGGGTAGAAAGCCCAAATAGATGAAAATAACACAGCAATGATTAAGGTAACCTGGACATATTTCTTCTTTATAATGTACAACTCTTCTCCCCTCCTACAGCAAAGATTGACATTTAATTAAGGTGGTCCCTAGTATAGAAACCAAATCAGTAACGTAGAAGCTACTTTACTAGAGACTATATAGGGACCTTGTATAAAATTTTATTTAATTAGTTAGAGCCATAAACTTCGTCAATTGCTGCCTGGAACTGAGTTGAAAATGTTTCAATAACTGTGGATACCGAATTACCACTTAACAATTCAGCTTCGAAATCCCAATACCCAAAATTCGGGAAGGTATCATGAGCTAGTACAACTAGGTTAGGTTGAACAAGCAAAAGGTTATCAATGTCATCTTGGTTAGAGAAGTTGGTCTCGAAACTCGCCTGTCCAGGGTAATCATAAATGGAATCAATATCATTTATTTTCTCCCAGATATACAATAACTGTTCAGGATTTTCTACCGTCCTTGGAATCGCCAAAGCTTGTAATGCTGGTTCAGCAGAATGATAGGTAGTAGCGCTCGGCCCTTTCGGGAAAGGAATAAATCCAATATCATAATCAGGCATATCGTTATTTAAACCGCCAATTTCATAATATGCACCTGGGTACATCAACGTATTGCCCTGACGGAAGAACTGACCAGGCTCCGTCCAATCTCCGCCTTCTGTTGGTCTTGCGATTTCTTCTGTCGCTATTTGTGATACAAAATTAAGGGCTTCGACTGTAGCAGGATCGTCAAGATTTTGCTGATCACCTACAGTAAGACTCGTATTGTTTGAGAATAAAGCATAAAGAAGGACAGAAGGTCTTGCTAGCCCCCATGTATTTACCCTGCCGTCATTATTCGTATCTTGATTAGCCTCTTTAGCAACTTCTATGAATGTATCCCAATTCCAATTATCTTCGTTTACATATTCCTGCAGTGGTTTCATACCTAGTTCATTCATCAAAGTTCTGTTATAGAAAATACCCTGAATTAGATTAGTTTGATCTTCAGTAAAACCATAACCGCGACCTTCATGAACGAATAGCTCATTTGTCATTAGCTGGTTGAAAGCATTAGGGTTCTGAGTATATTCGTCGATAGGCCACAACAGATCTTGTTGCACTAACGTTGGAATGGTGTAGTTTCTACCTAATCGAATGATATCTCCCAATGGGTCTCCTGCTAGTAAAGATGCTGTCACTCTCTCTTGATACTCACCGAAATCGATAGCAATATATTCAATTTCAAAGTTGTGCTTCTCCATCAATGCTTCAAGATTTTCCTTACGTTGGATACTATCTGGATTGTCTTCTCCAATTGTCATATCCCACCAAGATACAACTTTAATTGTTTTTCCTCCCAAGTCAAAATCCATTTCTGGAGTTTGGTAATAGGCAGCTTCTTCCGTTTCTGCATCATCACCAGTTTCTTCTGTTGTACCATCTTCAGTAGTAACGTCTGCCTCCTCGGTAGTACCGTCGTCGATTGGAGCTTCACTGGCACTGTCACTGCTGCAAGCTGCAAGAACTAAAAATAACACACATAAAAGCAAAAAAACTAAGTTCCTTTTCATGTTTAATCCCCCTTATCAAATTGGTTTTTGCTTGTTACACCAATAAATATAACGCTTTCATTCAGGGGGCAACAACCTGCCATAAACTAGCTATTTAACCCATCAAATTCTAGCTAAGCCTATCTATAAATCCTCCTTAGTCACAGCTTTTTTAAAGATATAAACATCTGTTTACAATATAAAAAAAAGCACATTTTTTTTGAGTGCTGGATGTTAGATAATGAAAGCGTATTCAAATGAGTAGTACATAAAATCTAAAGAATGGACTTAGGGGGTATGGTCGTGTATAGGATAATGCATGTTGATCCAGATCATTATTCAAGAGAAAAGATGAAGGAAATGCTCGATTGGAAACGTTGCGGTTTTACTATGCAGGACCATGCTGACTCGATGCAGAGCGCCTTGGACTTATTTAATAAGCACCAGTACGCACTTATTCTTATTAATATGACCCAATTGAACTATGAGGGGTTGCAAGTATGTGAACATATCCGAAAGGAAAGTCGAATTCCTATCATCCTTCTTGGAGGAAGCTTGGACTTTCAACTTGTTAGGAAAGCACTGAATCTTCAGATCAGTGATTATTTACCTGAACCGGTGGATCCAGATGAATTTAAGTCATGTATATTCACCATTAAGAAGAATTTAGAAGCTAGCTTCCCTATCGGCGAATGGAATAGGAAACTTGCAAAGCGTTCCATTCATCCTAATAAGTCATCAAACAATATATTAGAAAAGGTAAAGGCTTATGTTGAGGAGGAAATAAGCGAGAACATTACCTTGAAGAAGATCTCCAAAACATTGAACTATAACTGTTCTTATTTGGGGCAAAAATTTAAAACGCATGAGAAAATGACCTTCAACGAGTATCTACTGCAACGACGTATGGAAAAAGCCAAACTCCTGCTTGAAAATACAAATATGAAAATTTATGAAATTGCGAATGAAGTGGGCTATATAGAATTAGACTGGTTCTACAAGAAATTCAAGTCTTACGTAGGCATAAGCGCCACTGAATATAGGAATAGAAAATTATCTATTTCTAAGTAATTATGAAATGTAACACGATGAAGGACGTCATCCTATCATAGATTTGAGACGTTCTTTTATTATGCCTCTCAAACTATAATAATCTAGTACATGTACAATACTAGGTTTATAAAATGAAGAAGATTGCACCTCTGGATTTTGCATGCTCCAGGATGCAATCTTCTTTTTTTTTGTTATCTTACCCTACGTTTCTATACTCTCCCTTCTATAATTACAACTTATTCACTGAACTGCCAGGAATCAAACATAAATAGCTTTTGATTGGACTTTCCTCTATAAACAAAGTACAGGTCATGAACACCTTCAACACCAGAAACTTCCGTACTTACATTTGTCCATTGATTCCACCCCGTATTCGGTACAGTGAGTGTCCCAATCAACTTACCGGTAGGATCGCCTAAACGAAGTTCGATCGCACTTCCATCTGTTCCACTAGAAACAGATGCAGAAAATTCGGATGCTCCTTCACCGAAATCGACTCCAGAAACTGCCGTCCAATCTCCATTGTTAATGTCAGTTACTGCTAGATTTGTAGAATGGACAGCATCGTCCTCTTCCGTAACTATCGGTTCAACTTGTATTCCTGCGTTCCATGCAAAGTTCTCCGCCTCAACACGTTCAAATGGATTAACATGTTTGATTTGTTCCACCCCTTTCATGTCAGCATTAACCTCTTGAATCGAACCATCTTCATTAAAGTACACGTTATTAAGATGTGTAGAGCGGTACCCTTTCGGAATTCCCATCTCCTTGGATAAAGTCTGTGCATGATATGCAATGTACCAAGTATCATGGAACTGGAAAATGGCGTGGTGATTATTGCCTCCAACCTCAAAGAAGTAGGCTGGATTTTTTAGAATAGTGTCTTGGTACGTCCATGGTCCCATCGGATTATCACTCGTCATGTAAGCAATCTCTCCTGCTGCTGGACTACCTTCAGGACGAACACCGTTATAGAAATTTGAACAATAGGTGTAGTAATAAATACCGTTTACTTTGTTAATTCCTGAATTCTCAAACATAAATGGAGCCGGAATAGGAACAGCTTCCCCAACTACACTCACCATATCTTCACCGAGTTCCATGACTCGTGCGGTATTCGGATTTTCATACTCACCTTCAGGTATACCACCACCAAAATAGAGATACCCTTTCCCGTCATCGTCTACCAACACTGCAGGATCGAATATCCATGTGACATCCTCCACCCCTGGTGTGGATCTTGAAATAAGTGGTTCACCAATCGGATCCACCCAAGGTCCTAATGGACTCTCACTTGTTAACACACCGATACCACTGGCATTGTTAGAAAAATATAAGAAGAACTTATCTTCTCCATCAATCACTTTGTGTGCAGCTGCAGGTGCCCATGATTGCGTTGCCCATTTAGCAGCGCCGTCTGGACCTGCAACGTTAATTACACCATGATCCGTCCAATTTACCAAATCATCAGACGAAATAACCGAAAGCTTGTTAATGTTACCATACGTGTTGTCTATTACGTTGTTATGCTCGTCATATTCTAGTACATCATTCGTAGCATAGATGTATACCCGATCCTCAAATACGAGAGCAAATGGATCCGCACCAAATTTATGAGAAACAAGGGGGTTTCCATTAGGTGGAAGCTTACCAAGTGCACTGTTAGGTGGAGTAAAGTTTACTTTGCTAACCGCACCACGGACATCGTATGCTTCCAATTGACCATCAGAATCGACACTCTCCAAATTATTTACCTTAATTTCATCACTCATTATTTCCTTCAACTCCTGTTTTTGCTTAATTTTTATCGTAACCAGTTCCATAGTAGTATCCTGGTTGGTGAAAAATACAGCAGAATCTTCGTTGTTATGGATCTTAAGTAAAATCCCTTCCTCTACATGCTCAAAAAAGACATTGTCCGCTTGTAAATTATTCGAATTCGGAATTACCTCCCTAACCTCCATTACCTCAGGAATTTGAATCATCGCATTAATTTCACGGACATCTTTTCCCTCTGGTATGTCATTTAACAGCAATCGAACATCATAAGTCCTATCCGTTTCCTGACTTAACTCAATAACATCTTCTTTTAAATAGGCTGTCAATTGGGATGGTGTTGTACTTCCTGTTTTCTCATTGCTGAATTTAAAGAAGTCAAAATCGACATGTCCTCCCTCTATTTGAGTAGCATAATTAAAAAGCGCAAAGCGGTATCCCATGAAATGTGGGAGTGTATATTGCATTTGCAATTCCGTTCCAAATTCGGTCCAGTTTGAGCCATTTAAACTATAGAAGAAAGTTGCTGTGTCTGTTAAAAAGTCAAAATCGATTTTTAGATAAACTAGTTCCTGCTTTAACTCTTTTCTTGCCTTCTCGATACCTTTATCGACCATTACGATAAAACGATCGCTACCTTCTTGCGTAACACCGATAAATCCATATTCTTGTTGGAAAGCGGCTAAGCCAGCATAGTCGCCATCGAGCATGCTGCTAGTATCCATAGCAATCCAACCCGAGCTTTCAGGACCTTGACTTCTCTGAGTTAGTGTATTCCTTGCATGGTGAATATCACTGACAACACCATCTGTCGTCAATCGAAGAAAACCTTTTCTTTCCGTTAGTGACCATTTTGAATTGTTTGGATTATGATTCCACTGCCAGTGAAGGCCCAGTTCCGACCCGTTCGGCATCGCTTCTGACAAATCTTCGTTACTTTGAGGACTGGCTTTAATCGAAACACTATCGAGGTAAAAGTCCATATTGTCATTTACTGGATCTGGATTTTCCGTCCACGGTGTTTCAAAAAATAGTTGCAGCATATTCGGATTGCCATCAATCGTGAAAGTCCCGGACAGCTCGGTCCATTCTCCTCGCTTTACGGTACCGCGAACCAAGTTAGCATAGCTCGTGTCGCTGCCTTGGATTTTCTTTGCTGTCAGAACAAATTCCTTCGTTTCAGGTCCTTCTTCATATTTAATTCGAAAATTTGCTTTATATCGTTCGCCTGGCACGATGCGCCCTGTGAAGTTCTGTCCGATGCCAGCAATGGTAGATGGGCGTTCCGTTATATGGGCGATAAAATTATCCGAATCAGAGTCATCGGGGATAATCGACACTTTAGCTCCATCCTTGGCCCACCAATCCATGATTCTCATCGAAAAGTCACCATTTTTAACGAGTTCCTCTCCTAGCCCGTTATAAGAAGAGGCAGTCGATTCTGATTGAACTGGCTCCCATTCCACGACTACTGGTTCTTCTTGATAGAAATCATCACTCTTTGTTAATTGTGTTGTAAAATTACTAGATCCTGACTTTTCAAACTGCAATGGAACCTTTCCATCTGCATCTCCAAAAACAGGCCAATCGTCTTCCCAGTGTACTGGAACTAATACAGGAACCCGCCCGACAGCACCATGATCCTGGAAGAGCATGGCATACCAATCTCCATCTGGTGTATCTACTAAACCACCTTGGGCTACGCCATTTTGGTTATTGCCCATCGTATCACTGAGGACAAGCTTCCCTTCATACGGACCATCAATCTGGTCAGCACGATAAACATACTGCCTTCGAATCTCCCCTGTTTCCCACCAAATAAAGGTAAGGTAATACTTTCCATTGATTTTGTGTGCATGTGCACCTTCCATCCCCTCTTTACCAGAAGATAGAATAACCTTGTCCAGGCCGTCAGGGTTGATTGCCTTGTAATCCTCCGTTAACTCCTTGATGTGGAAGTCTTCCACGCCATAGATGATATAAGCTGTGTCGTCATCATCGAACAGTAAAGTCGGATCGTGCATATACCCTTGAAACTCCGTCCTATCCCAATTTCCACTTGGATCTTCTGCGCTGAATAGATAGGTTTTACCTGTATCCAAGGCTGCCGTAAGGACATAAAACGTGCCATTATGGTATTTCAAACTACTCGCCCAAGTTCCCTGACCATAAGCATTTTGACCATCCCGTAACTGATACGTACTATTCTCCTCAAGCCGATCATATGGGTACCCAATGATCTCCCAATTTACAAGATCCGTAGACCGCATGATGGGCGATCCAGGCATCATATGCATCGTAGTGCTCACCATATAATAATTATCTTCAACACGGATCACTGAAGGATCAGGCACATCGGCGTAGATAATCGGATTTGAGGCTATTTCATTGGAGGTAGAGGTGTTTTCCTTACTAGTTGTAGTAACATCACTCGGTCGATTAGACATAATAAGGACTGCTGCTAAACAACATATTATGACGGCAGATGTAATTACTAATTGTTTATTCTTTATTTTCAAGGACATTCCCCCTTACGTTAACTAAAAAAATTGTAACGCTTGCACAAATAGGGAACAACCTGCGGATTAGTTCCTAATTCACCCTTCAAGTTCTAGATTATAGCCAGAGGCTTTTTTTCTAAATCGTTCGTATAACAAATATAAAAAGTATAATAAAAATAGCCCTAGATAACTAAGGCTAGTTAAGTTCCGGTACTCGTACTATATTTGGATCTGTGAATATATCATATTCATCCCTGCTAGTAGTGGAAAATTCAGAAATAATAGCACCTTCTTCTCCTGCTTGGAACCAGTGGAGTGTATTTGGCGGTATGGTGTATTGCTCCCCAGCCTGGAGCTCAATTTCGTGGAAAACGGTATAGTAATCTTCACTTGATTTAGGAAGGTTTGCTTTTATTGTCTCAGGTGCTTCCCCTTCCACATACAACCATACTTTTCCTTGCCGGCAGCGAAACGTTTCTGTTTTTCCTTCTTTTTCGTTAATTGGCGGATGCTTGTGCTCAGGGCATGTTTGATGGGGAAATAATACTAATTCCTTGGCACAATAATGTTCATTGTTAATATAGGTTATTACTTGTAACCCTTGGGATTGTAATTCGTTCAATCCAAAATCAGCTACCTCAATGACCTGCTTTTCTTCTTCTGTTAAAATGATTCCTGCACGTTCTAACAGCTCGACAGTCTTTTGCTGTGCCTGTAAATGCTCCTTCTTTGACAACATGATTGGCTCACTCCTTTATAAGTTGATACGAAAAAAAGAGTGGCAGCAGTTAACGTTTGTTCCTACTGCCACTCCTGTTAAATTAATTGCTAGATGGGACTGGTGTGTCCGCTGTTTCAATATGCACGGCCTTCTCTTGAGCTTCTATACATAAGGCAGCGGCCTTAAATGCATGCTCCTGTGTCATGGCATTTTCCGTACCATTTAAGCAATCTAAAATGAATGCACCGAAGAATGGATAGCCAACTTTGCCATGGCATTCGAAATGCTTTTCTCCTTGTTGATTAACTAGATATAGGTGATCGCCCGATAAATCCCGGGCAATATCAATATATTTTCTAACCTCAATATATCCTTCTGTTCCTAAAATAAGCACCCGTCCGTCTCCCCATGTACCTAGTCCATCAGGAGTAAACCAGTCTACACGGAAGTAAAAGGTTGCCCCATTGTCCGCTACTAAGGTAGCATCACCAAAATCCTGGAATTTAGGGTAATCCTTAAAGTTATAGTTTGCTACTTTACTATGAAGGACTTGGGCGTCCTTTGCTCCTGTATAATGGAGAAATTGTTCAATTTGATGGCTTCCGATATCACATAAAATACCACCATAAAATTCTGGATCAAAGAACCAGTCAGGTCTGCTTTTTGGATTGGCGCGATGTGGACCAGTACCAATCACTTGAATAACCCGGCCAATCGCTCCTTCTTCAATAAGCTGACCAGCAAAGATGGCACTTTCTACATGGAGGCGTTCACTGTAGTAAATCCCCCACTTCAAACCTGTTTCTTTCGTTTTGGCCTTCGCCTTTTCCAACTGTTCCATCGTTGTAAAAGCTGGCTTATCTACAAAGTAATGCTTACCATGATCTAAAGCTTTAAGTCCTAAGGCAGCTCGGTCTGAAGGAATACTTGCCCCAGCAATTAAGGTAATCGTAGGATCTTGGAGTATCTCTTCCTCTGATTTTGCTACCTTTGCCTGAGGGAATTTATTAACAAACCCTTCCACCTTTTTTGGATCTGGATCATAAACGGCAACAAGTTCTCCTCCTGCTTCGATTAATCCATTACACATCCCATATATATGACCGTGGTCTAAGCCTATAGCTGCAAAAAGAAATTCCCCTGCTTCCACCACCTTGCTTACTTTCCCTTTCGGTGCATAATTCATTCCGTCCTGTTTACTCAAAATTACTCCCCCTTAAACAATGATCATTGTAGATTTATTTCTCATAATTCCCGCCAGTGGTTATAACTTCGTCCGCAAAGTTTTCAATGGATGTTTTCTTTTCATAAAATCGTGTGGCATGCTTCATGATACCCTCTCGCGTGTAGAAAGGGCTGCTGTCATCTAACGGTAATTTTACTGTCCTTTTTAGGCTCGAAGATTCATAGATTGCTGTTATAAGTTCTAACGTTTGTCTACCTTGTACCCCGTCTACTAAAACTGGCGTATTTTCCATTACCGCTGTAAGGATGTCATTAATTTGCCCTGCATGCCCTTCATGTGCTAAATCTGGTTCACTATTATAAAGGGCTTGGATTTTCTCTTCTAATTCAGGATTATCTTCAGGGAAACCATTACCTTTTGATTTAGAAGCTTTTACCTTCCAAGGGACAGAGACACGAGCATCCTTTCCTTGGAAAATCAATTGCTGCTCCTCACCATGATGGACAACAGAGCTTGTGATTTGTGCTAAACTGCCATCCTCGTATCGGCAAATAGCAACGGAGATGTCCTCTACTTCAGCATTATCATGTGCCGTGTTACTTGTTACTGCCGTTACTTCTGAAGGCATTCCATTCATCCATTTAAAAATATCGATATGATGTACAGCATGATTTAACGTACAGCCGCCACCTTCTTTTTCCCAAGTTCCTCTCCACCATAAATCGTAATAACAGTGACCTCTCCACCAATAAGAATCTACCTGAGTATGTACAACAGGTCCCGCTAACTTAGAATCTAGTACACTCTTCAGCTTCATCATCGGTGTTCTGAATCGGTTTTGCGAAACTACGGACAAAATTTTATTATTCCGTTTCGCTGCTTCATTCATGGCATCACATTCCTCTAAAGAAGAAGCCATTGGCTTTTCTACAAGGACATGCCTCCCAGCATCTAAACAATGCACTGCTATATCCGCATGAGTATATGGCGGCGTACAAATAGATATAATATCAAAATCTACTTCCTCCACCATTTTTTTATAATCGTCGTAAACCTTTGCATCTAATTTAAATGCCGCTACTTTCTTTTCCGCTTTTTCTAAATAGGTATCACAAAGAGCTACAATTTCACACTTATCATCAAACTGGAGATATCCCTCAATATGGGATGAAGCTATAGCTCCTGTACCAACTATCGCTATTTTTAACATCATTTCAACTCCCTTAATACTTTTCTTATTATTTAAAACCTATAAAACTAGATTATTTTCTAATTACTCACTTAATTCTTCATAAATAAAATAGTCGAAATCAGCATGCTTCTTTTGGCCGCTTAAATCTTGAACACACATTCCAAGAAACGCGCCAGTAAAGCCTTGATCCAAAAAGAATCCATTAATATTAATCTCTGCATTTTCGTCGGATATGGTACTTGCATCTAACACAGGTCCTATCGCTTCCCACTCCTGGCCATCTCTAGAAAAATAAAACTGTAAATCAGAATAATGTAAGACGGCTTTTAAGTAACAGCGGTCTAAACCTTCCACACATATCCTGCCATCTAAAGGTTCGTCATAAAGACCACGTGTATTCGAGAGTATCCCAAGAGACTTCCCAATTTCTTCATCATAGCTCACATGTAAATAATAGTAATTCTTCGTGTTGTAGTAATAAACTAACCCAGCCATTTGTTGAAAATTCTCAGGTGTAAACTCAACAACCGTTTCCACACTTACACGAAAGGCCTGTTGTCTTCTGGCTATTAAACTTTGTTTATGTACAGAGTTTAAAGATTCTCTACCAATAAGACGTAAGAAGCCAGGTCTAGCTCTTAATGACGCCCAGTCTTCCTCTACGGGAGCTCTTAAAGAATTAAAGTTTATATTCAAATTCTCACTATCAAAATCATCTTTTCGTTGCTCTTGATCAAAAGAATGCTCTGGTAAAGAAGGGGCTTCTACTTTAACTTGAGCATCATTGCCAACAATACGCAGCCAGCCATCTTCCGTCCACTCACACTTTTGAATCGCCGTTTCCCTTCCAAGATTGCAATAACCAGATGGCTCAAGGGGACGTCCGCATAAATGGGCTATATACCATTCACCAGACTGTGTTTGAACAAGACTTCCGTGTCCTGCTTTTTGTAAGGTGAGTTCTGGTTTTTCATAAGAGGTAAGTATTGGGTTAGTTGGATCTACCTCATAGGGGCCCCAAATAGAGGAAGATCTTGCCATCGTTACGGCATGCTTTAAACGAGTTCCACCTTCTGCGGTCATTATATAATAATAGCCATCCCTCTTATATAAATGGGGAGCTTCGGTCAATCCAAGCTCTGTACCCTTAAAAATATTTTTTATTGGTCCCACTAAACGCCTTTCTTCTGCAGAATATTCTTGTAGTAGGATACCACCAAATGAATTTCTCCCTTTACGATGATCCCACACCATGTTTACTAACCACTTTTTCCCATCCTCATCATGGAACAGGGAAGGATCAAAGCCGCTGCTATTTAAGTAAATAGGTTCAGACCACGGGCCCATTATGTCATTTGCCATCGTTAAATAATTATGTGTATCTTTAAAGCCGCCAGAGTGACTTTTTACATCCGTATAGATTAAATAAAAGGTTCCATTATCATAGCTTAAACAAGGAGCCCACACTCCTCCAGAATCGGGGTTTCCCACCATATCAACCTGAGTTTTCCTTGATAATGGATGAGTAATCAACTTCCAATTCTTTAAATCTCTTGAATGGTGAATTTGTACCCCTGGAAACCATTCAAATGTAGACGTTGCAATATAGTAATCATCCTCTACACGGATAATCGATGGGTCTGGATTAAAACCTTTTAATACTGGATTTTTTATGTAACCCAATGTAAAAACCTCCTTTTTTAATGCCCCATAAAAGCGCTTGCAAAATTTTAATTGTAACTATTATAACAACGGTCATTTATTTTATCTATGTAAGTTTCCGTCTTCACTTACCCAAATCAACACTTTGAAATTGCCTCCTATCTTCCACAACACTTTAACAATTTAACTTTCTTTACTAGGCGCCCTATCTACCATTCTAAAAATATTATTACTTATAGCCATTTGGACGATAACAAATGGAGTGATCCCAAATAATATAACTAGAGGTGGAAAAAAATAAATGATGAAAAGATAGATACCTAACAGTAATAGTTGCATGATCGTTGCCGTTATAGAAAATACGCCTGTTTTCAAGATAACAAGAAAATAGTTTTTTGTTGGTAAAGCATAATGAGCTATAACCGGAAAAGTATAACTCCATAAAATTATAAGGAGTATAGTAAAAAATATAATGATGGCGTACATAATGATTTTTAACGTGTCAGTATAATATGGAATAAACAAGACATTTAATGCTATAACTCCACTCGTAGCTGTCAGCATCCACCCATAAATGTTTGCTACGACAAAGTTTTCACTATAAAATTTTTTATATAATTTAGATTGTTCTTCATGGTATTCATCCCTAAGCCAATGTCGAACAACACTATACATTGCAGCAGTGGAAGGGAATATTCCCAAAACAACAAAACCTTTCAAGATGTATACTATCCAGTAAAAGTGTAACTTTAATAATTCATATAACCACTCTGCAAATACAAAAACTCTATTCATTCCTACACCTCTGACTTTTTTATGATACTCCTAGAAGTTTTCTACACTCTAAATCTACAAACTTTCATCTAACATTGCAATTAAAAGAGTATCAAATGGTTGTGAATGACCCTTTGATACCCTTTCCTCCTGAAAGATGGATTTTTAGTTTTTGACTGCCCCATCTGTAATACCAGCAATAAATTGTTTATTAAAGATAAGAAAAACAATTAATATTGGAATGGTCGCCATAAAGGTTCCTGCTAATACCATAGAATAATCCGTAAAGTACACATCATTTAAGGTTCTAAGTGCTATTTGAATGGTATGAACACTTCTATCTTTTAATACAATTAACGGCCATAAGAAGTCGTTCCAAGTACCCATAAATGTAAAAATACCTAATGTGGCAAGACCTGGTCGCACTGCCGGCAGAGCTATGTTCCAATATGTTCTAAAGTTACTGCAGCCATCAATTCTTGCTGCTTCAATAAGTTCATATGGGACAGCTGTTGACATGTATTGGCGCATCCAGAATACTCCAAATGCCGTTACCATCGCTGGTACAATTACCGCTCTTAGGTCGTCTAGCCACCCTAATGCACTAATAATCATAAAGTTAGGAATAAGCCCCAACTGCGGTGGAATCATCATTGTTGCTAATAAGAAGATAAATAACGCATCTCTACCTTTAAAATGAAGCTTGGAAAAAGCAAATCCAGCTAATGAGCAAAAGAAAAGAACAGATGCCGTAACTGCAGTTGAAATGATGATGGAATTAAGTATAGCTCCAAAGAAATCAATTCTCTCAAATACCAATGCGGCGTTCGCTCCAAAGTTCCCACCTGGAACTACTGCTGGCGGAAACCTATTTACTGCAGTCGTTGTGTTGGACCCAATAACAAACATCCAATAAAAAGGAAAGATTGATAACAAAGCACTAATCGTTAAAAAGATATATAACAGTATCTTCGGTAATTTTTTTTCTCCAACTTCTTTCATTTGTCCTCCTCCTTTTTACGCTGACTTAATTTTTCTCGCCAATAAAACATTGATTAATGAGAAAATAATGATGATAAAGAATAGTAACCAGGCGATAGCTGCGGCATAACCGAATGCAAACCTTGAAAATGCTTCTTCATACAGGTATAAGGTAACTGTTAAACCTTGGTTATTACCACCAACACCGAATAATAACGGCTCAGCGAATATTTGCATTCCGCCAATGGTTGATTGTAGAACCGTAAAGATAATGATTGGCTTCAACATTGGAATAGTAATATAAAATAATTGTTGCATTTTGTTAGCACCGTCAATGGTTGCAGCCTCATATAAATCCTTTGAAATACTTTGCAATCCTGCTAGATAAATAATGGCATTGTAACCTACCCAGCGCCACATTACCATCACCGAGATTGCCACATGTGTCCCAAAGTAGGATCCCCTCCAATGAATTGGCTCCAATCCGAAGAGAGTAATGACATAGTTGATTAATCCATACTGTGTACCGAACATCGCAGAGAAGACGATTGCAACTGCAACAACGGATGTTACGTTTGGCATAAAGATACCTAATCTAAACAGGGCTTTCCCTTTTAAGAATGCTTGATTTAGTAGAAAAGCTATGATCAAGGCCGCAATTAATTGCGGTATAGTAGATAAAAACCAAATACTAAATGTATTACCTATCGACTTCCAAAATAATGGGTCGTCCGTAAAGAGTAACTGGTAATTCCGGAAACCTACCCATTCCTTTGTTCCTAAAACATTCCATCTATGAAAGGATATATAGGCCGTAAATAATAGAGGAAAAACACCGAAAATCCCAAATAAAATAAAGAAGGGAGATATAAATAAATAACCTGATTTTCTATCGGAAGCTTTTTGGCTATATTTCCTTCTAAACTTCTTTCTATTTTTCAGGCTGTTTTCTGTTGATAATGGTACGTTACTCATATGTAAACCTCCTTTAACTTAGAATAATTAGAAGATAGAATGAAAATAAGAGGCGGAAAATACAGCCTCTTATTTTCAGGCATATAATAACTAACGACTAATTTGTCGACGTACTTCTTGCATAGCATTGTCCCATGCTTCTTCAGGAGTTGCCTGGCCATCTGCAACAGTCGTTAAAGCATCACCCATAATGGTGTTAATTGTTCCAGTATCCGGAGATCTGTAAACAAAGTCTACAAGCTGTGCTGCTTCAGAGAAAATAGCGCCTAAATCATCACGATTAAAGAATTCGTCAGCATGATTTTGTACAGCCGGATCATCATAAATTGATGGTGTTGAAGGGAAGTTACCATAAGTTTTAAAGATATCCAACTGATTTTCTGGAGACATTAACCAGCTGATAAAATCATATGCTTCTTGCGGATGCTCCCCTTGTTTTGGAAGAGTTAACAAAGATCCGCCCCAGTTTCCAGATCCTTCAGGCATTAAGGCGATATTCCATAAGCCTGCCGTATCAGGTGCATTGTTTTTAATATTTTGCAACATCCATGGCGGAAGGAATACAGTAGCGAAATCTCCAGCTGCTAAAGCTGCACCCCACTCTGCTTCACCTCTTGGTGTGTTGTTATGAATGTCAATAGACTCAATGGATAAATCCCAAGCTCTTCTAATAAGTTCACTTTCTTCAATGATAAGATTTCCTTCTGCATCAAAATATTGAAGTTCACCTTGCTCTCTTGTAGCGTTAAACATATCACCAATAAAGTTATACATATTGCTGCCAGTTCTTTCTTTAACTTGTCTTCCTGCAGCAATGTAATCTTCCCAAGTACTTAACTTTGCAGAAACCTCGTCTGGATCTGTTGGAAGGCCTGCTTCTTCGAAAATATCAATTCTATATGCCATAGCCATTGGTCCCACATCTGTCGGAACACCGAATACAAATTCCCCATCCGGTGAAGATGCTTCTCTCCAACGCCACTCTAGGAAGTCGTCTTTTATATCTGCTGCACCAAAATCTAGTAGATTATGAAATTGTTCAGGGAATTCTTTAAATCTTTGTAAATGGCCTTGCTCAACACCTGCAATATCTGGTGCACCAGAACCTGCACCTAATACAGTAAGGAGATTCGTATGATGGTCACTATATTCAGCCTCTTGCACATTAATCTTAATGTGTGGGTTTAATTCTTGATATTCAGCTATTTTCTCATCAAGCCCCATTCCCGGCCATAGCCACATCGTTAATTCTACCTCTTCCGGATCTCCAGATCCCCCATCATCACCGGACCCACCTGTATCACCATTGTCTGTACTACTCTCCGATGAACAAGCAATTAGTCCAAATAGTAAACCAAGACATCCAAGCATAAACAAAAACTTTTTCATTAGAATTGCCTCCCTATGATTTTTTATATCTTATAAATTTATAAATAATAGTAAAGCACGCTATTATTTATAAATTAAATAAGTTAAAATAGTGCGTCTCTTCAGACTATAAAGCGCTTACAAATGTGTAAAAATATAAATGTACATATCCTTTGTTTAATGACTAAAGTAAGTTTATTGAGTTTTTTGATAATTCTGTGTTATCTTTAAGATATCAAAAGCATATATGTACTTTATATAAGGTGAAATCCGTAAGTTTGTTTAGGTTTTAAACTAACTTTTAAGAACATTCTAATTTATTTTCTATTACTTGTAAAGTAGTATTTTTAGAAATTTCTGACATAATTTCGACAAAAAATGTTAATATAGCTTTAGAAAGAAAATTGCTGCCGTTAAGGAGAGTGCACATCTTGACAATAGTTGATAGCCATTTTATTAGAGAGCTAAATGAAAGTAAGGTTTTGGAAATGATCATTAAGAAAAGGTTAATTTCAAGAGCTGAGATTTCAAAAGTTTGCGGACTAAACAAAGCTACAGTCTCCTCTATTGTTAAAAGCTTAGTCCAAAAAAACTTAATAGAAGAAGTAGGAATCGGAGATAGCAAAGGGGGGCGCCGCCCTGTTATGTTCCGGTTTCAAGAAAAGGCTGGTTTATCATTAAGTATAGATATTGGCTATAATTATATCTCTTCCATGCTTACTTATTTAGATGGAACCAAAATAGATTATCGAAATACGACAGTTGAAATTAAAAGAGAATCTATCTTAAATGAACTAATAACGATAATTAATAATTATATTAAAGCTTCTCCAAAAACTTATTATGGTATCATTGGCATTTCTATCGGAATTCACGGAATCATTAACGACAATGAAATTATATTTTCACCTAATTACAATTTAAGTAAACTTAACTTTTCTGAAGAATTAGAGAAGCATTTTAATATTCCAATAGTTCTAGAAAATGAAGCCAATTTATCTGCTCTTGGAGAAAAGTTTTGTTCTACGAATACAGCAAATTTAATTTGTATAAGTATAGGCTCTGGTATTGGATCCGGAATAATTATTGATAATAAACTATTTAAAGGGCGTAAAGGGTTTAGCGGAGAGATCGGACATACCATTTTAGTACCACATGGGTTGGAGTGTCCATGCGGCAACTACGGTTGCTTTGAACAATATGCGTCGGAGAAATCTCTTTTAATGGAATATAGTAAGTATAAAGGAAGGGACGTAACATTTAATGAATTAAAAAACGCTTATAATACTAAAGAGAATTATGCTGTTAGAATAGTAGATAAGTTTATCCACTTTATGGCACAAGGAATAAATAACCTTATTAATTCCTTTAATCCTGAATTAGTAATTATAAATAGTAAGTTTACTAACGAAATTGACGGAACCATTGAAAAAATTGAAGAAAGTTTATTTAGTAAAATGAACAACTACTCCGCCATTAACTCCTCAAAGTTAGGTAAAGAAGCACCATTATTAGGGGGGAATTATATTAATATTCTAAATTTCTTAAATATCAATGAATATGAAGCGCAAAATATAAATATTATGGCTCCTAACCATAATGAAATACATTAAATTAAGATACGGTATCTGTCACAAACTTTATGATTTATGGGCAACAGCACTAAATTTTGCGAAGCTGGAGACCCCTGTTGAAAGAGGGGGTCTCCTCATCCTTCCTCTCTTTTCTTAGTCATGTTGTACCTGAACGGTAGTTTCCGGGAGATACCCCCAAATGCTTTTTAAATACACGATGAAAATAAGAGTACGTACCAAATCCACAATCTTCCGCAATATGCTCCAATGTATAAGTAGTATACTTTAATCGATCTATGGCAGCGGCCAATCTAATTTCTTGTGCATATTCAATGATTGTCTTTCCCACGCTGCTTTTAAATAAATGAACAGATCGGGAAACACTTAAACCTGCATACTGTGCAACTTCTTCCACTTTTACTCCTGATGTTGCATTTTCCTCGATATATCGCATCATTCTCGTTACTGCATAGGGACGATTTGTAATGAACTCCGTTTCCATTGCTGCTCTTTCTAAGGATGTACACAGGGTTTGAAGCAAATAACTGAGAATCTCTTCATTTTTTTCAGAAGGTGGACGACGGTCTTCTATGATCATAAATCGCCATACAGCTATTATATTTTCATTAAGCTCTATTCTGCTGATGGAAGGTTTCGATGAACGATTCCACCAAACATCAATCCAATTTCCTTCACAAAGTAAATGGTAATCTCCACTACTTTCTCCCTCATCAACAAATAATTCGTATGTATCTCCAGGCTTCATTAACAGTAGATCTCCCTTTTCAATTTGGAGCTCTTTTTCATTTAATATTACTTTACAGGTACCTTCTGTTTGCAGCCGAAAAAGATAGCCTGGTATTCCTGCCTTATATTGATTATAAAAGCGTTGTGTGTGATAGGAATAACCGCAAAATTTAATATTCATAACGGAGCACCCTCCAAGTACTAAATCAGATAATAGCAAAATAGTTCATGTTTCCATTATATCATCTATATACTATGTAACCTATAAATCTTATTATGTAGTCAAATAAGTAATACATTAAATCCAATAAACCTAAAAAAATTGTTGAAAGAAGGAGATTGCGGCAATGGAAAAAATCCCTGTAGCAGTACAACTGTATACGTTGCGTGATGAATGCGCTAAAGACTTTCCCGCCACTTTAAAAAAAGTTGCAGAATTAGGTTTTGATGGTGTGGAATTTGCTGGCTTTTATGGTTTACCTCCAACAGAGGTAAAAGAAATTTTAGACAACCTCGGTTTAAAAGCAGCTTCCAGCCATGTTCCACTTGATCAATTTAAAAACAATTTAGAACAAGTAATAGAGGATCACAAATCATTAGACTGTCAATTTGTTGCTGTTCCTTTTATTACGGAAGAACAGCGGACAGAAAATGGATATAAAGAATTAATTGCTATCTTAAACAGAGCTAATGAAGCCTTACAAAAAGAAGGATTAACCCTTTGCTACCATAACCATGATTTTGAATTAGAGCAACTAGGGGATGGTAGATTGGCTTTAGAGGCTATTTTTGACGAAACGAATGTAAAAACAGAACTGGATATATATTGGCTAACTAAAGCCGGTGAAAAACCAGTAGAGTGGATAAAACGCTATAAAGGCAGAACACCAATTGTACATTTAAAAGATATGACAACAGATGAGGAAAAGTTTTTTGCAGAATTGGGAACGGGTGGCGTTGATATTGAAGCCGTTTTAGAGTTAGGAAAAGAAAATGACGTTCAATGGTGGGTAGTCGAGCAGGATGTTAGCCGCCGAACACCACTTGAAAGTGTAGAAATGAGTATTAATTATTTAAAAGAAAAGCTGAAATAAATTTCATCTAATAAAGTCTGTTCAAAACTTCCTTGTTTTTACAGAACACCACGATAAATGAAAACTATTAGTCTCGTGCCTTACGCTCCAATCAACCCAGATTATATAAGAAATACATTAAAACATAGGGTGTTTTTCCCGTTTGAACAGACTTGAATACACTTTTTTTAATATGCACTAATAAAAATTTTTGAAGGGATGTTGTATATGAGTAAGTTAAGAGTAGCAGTAATTGGTTGCGGGAGCATTGCCAAGCATCGACACCTGCCTGAATACGGCGCAAATGAAAACGTAAACATCGTGGCAGTATGTGACCTTGTACAGGAGCGTGCAACTGAAATGGCGGAGCTCTATGGTGCAGAAGCCTTTACAGAATGGGAAAAAGTGATAGAGCTTGATAATGTGGATGCTGTAAGTGTTTGTTTACCAAACTATTTACACGCTCCTGTATCTATAGCTGCATTAAATGCCGGAAAGCATGTCCTTTGTGAAAAACCGATGGCCACTTCACAAGAAGAAGCAAAAGAAATGGTTGAAGCAGCCAATAGGATTAATAAAAAGCTCATGATTGCCCACAACCAACGTTTTGTATCCTCTCACCAAAGAGCGAAAGAGATCATCGATAGGGGAAAGCTAGGGAAGATTTATAGCTTTAAAACTACTTTTGGGCACCCTGGACCAGAAGGCTGGAGTGTTGACGGGGCGAAAAGCTGGTTTTTTAACAAAGAACAAGCCTTTATTGGTGCAATGGGAGATCTCGGGGTTCATAAAGCTGATTTAATGCGTTATTTGCTAGGAGAATTTACTGAAGTGGGTGCATTTATAGAAACACATGCAAAAGAAAATACATCTGTTGACGATGACGCCGTTTGTATTTTACGTACAGAAAATGGGGTTATTGGTACATTAGCTGCCAGCTGGGCGTATGTAACTGCCGGTGACAACTCTACCAAAATCTATGGAGAAAAAGGAACACTTCTATTAGAAGGGGACCCGGAATATTCATTAATAGAAGAATATCGTAATGGGGAAGTTGTGAAGCACAAGCTGGATAAAATTCAAACGAATGAAGAGGGCGGACAAACCAACTCCCATGTAATTGACCATTTTGTAGAAAGTATTTTAGAAGATAAAGAGCCCCTTATTACAGGTGAAGAAGGGATGAAATCACTAGAAGTCATTCTAGCAGCTCTAGATTCACACGAAACAAAGCAAATCATTTCATTACGAAAGGATGTGTAAAGGCAATGAAATTAGGAGTTTTTACTGTATTATTTTCTGAAAAGTCGTTTGAAGAAATGCTTGACCATGTTAAAGCATCTGGATTAGATGCTGTGGAAATTGGAACGGGGGGGTATCCAGGCAATGCTCACTGCCCTCTTGATGAGCTATTAGAAGACGAGCAAAAACGTAAGGATTATTTAGAGGCTGTCACATCTCGAGGTCTTACGATTAGTGCCTTTAGCTGTCATGGAAATCCGTTGACTCCTGATAAAGCATTTGCAGAAGAATCTGATACAGTATTACGTAAAACAATTAAACTAGCCTCCCTCCTCGGTGTCCCTGTAGTCAATACTTTTTCTGGAACTCCAGGAGATAGCGATGAAGCAAAACAGCCAAATTGGCCAGTAGTACCTTGGCCAACGGAATATGGTGACATATTAACATGGCAATGGGAGAATAAATTAATCCCTTACTGGAAAGAAATCGGTAAGTTAGCTGAAGAGCACAATGTGAAAATCGGACTGGAGCTACACGGAGGATTCCTGGTTCATACACCATATACCATGTTAAAGCTTCGGGAAGCAACTTCCGATGCCATTGGAGCTAACCTAGATCCTAGCCATATGTGGTGGCAAGGTATTGATCCAGTGGCTGCAATCAAGATTCTAGGTAAAGCAGGTGCTATCCACCATTTCCATGCAAAGGATACATACATTGATCAAGACAATGTAAATATGTATGGACTAACGGACATGCAGCCTTATGGCAACGTCCAAACAAGAGCATGGACATTCCGTAGTGTTGGATGCGGCCATAGTATGCAAGAATGGTCTGATATGATAAGTGCACTTCGCACCTATAATTACGATTACGTTGTAAGTATCGAACACGAAGACCCAATCATGTCCATTGACGAGGGATTCACCAGAGCAGTATCCAACCTTCAATCCGTATTAATAAGAGAACAGCCAACAGAAATGTGGTGGGCTTAAAAGAAAACGAGGGTGTCTCAATAGGTATATTTTTTCCTTTTGAGACACCCTTAAACACTTATCACCACTAACATTTTCACAAAACTAATCCTTCCCCACGATTCTTTATTCGCTTCAAGCTTCCTAATCCTTCGTAATATCATAAGACACACCTCTTCCTCCACCGTAAAAATAAACTTCATCTTCCGACTAAACTTCGACTCCTCCAACCACCTAGCCAGCATAACCGCAACAGTTTCTAAATAAATTAAACCATTACAAGGGTGACTCCCCTTTCACCTAAAAAATGTGATAGATATCTTTGTTATGAAATGCCACTACCTTTGTCAAATGTACAACTTTCTAATCAGGTCTAAAATACCAATTTAAAATCTATCAACAAATTTAAAAGAATATTTTAATATTTTATGTTATTATTTAAAATATAGTTTTAATATTTTAAAATTTAAAGGAGGAATTTCATGATGAAGATAAGTAAAATTCAAAAGGTTTTTCTAATTTTTATTCTCGTAAGCGCTACCATACTTCCGGGCATTGGGTTTGCTGAAACATCAGTGGAAGAACCAGAAGTTCGTATTGGGGTAATACCAACAAGTGAAAGCATGCAACTTGGAAGTACAGGTGATTTTACCATTTCTGATAAAAATACAGGGATGGAATTATTTGCAGGGGCAAATGAAGATGTTACTGTAGCTTTAGAAAGCACCTCAGAAATTGAGACTTTCTTTAGACTACAAACAGCTTGGTCTTCCAATCAAGCCGTTGTGGAAGACTGGTTACAGCTTGCTCAATCACATGGCTATCCTACTTATCTTGAACCCCATTTAAACGGATGGCGCTTAATCATTGGTGAGTTTCCACTTAATGCTTCTTGGGGGGAAAGGGAACAATTTAGACAAGAGGTAATTGAAAAGGGACTTGCTGGTCCTGATGCTTTTTGGAGAGAAATAACGCTGGTGGATGGGGAAACAACGATTCGGATTTCCAGTGGTGATGAAGAGGTCATTACATCAAACCCTATTAAAATCCATTCCGATAACAATCTAGTTCGATTTAATGGAAGTAATTATCGTGGTAATGGCGAAGTAGTTTTTAATAGTAGTGGTACTTTAGCTGGAGTTAACATACTACCTGTGGATGATTATGTACTAGGGGTTGTACCTCATGAATTGCCACCTGACCCATTTGGCGGTATGGATGCTATTGAAGCACAAAAGGCACAAGCCATTGCGGCACGTACGTACGCATTAAACAATTTAGGTAAGCACAACAATGATGGGTTTGACCTGCTGCCAACAACAGCCGATCAAGTATATGGTGGCTACGACTCTGAACATCCCATTTCTACAGAAGCTGTTCGTGATACGAGTGGTATTGTAGCTACATATGAAGGGGATTTAATTTCAACTGTATACCATTCTACAAGCGGTGGATTCACAGCTAACAATGAAGACATTTGGAATTCCCCAGCAGTTCCTTATTTGCGCGGTATTCCAGATGCGGAGAGAGGAAGAGCTGCTGAGAACGTTCCTTCATTAGAAGTATTTAAAAACAGCGCCAATGCCACCTCCCTTCGTGCAGCAAAAGAAGGAGACTTTGAAGCTGACTGGTCCAGATATCACCGTTGGACAATTGATTGGACGGCAGAAGAAATTACTCAAGTGCTTAGCAATACGTTTAACACAGATGTAGGACAAGTATTAGAAATTAATGTTTTAGAACGTTCTGATTCAGGACGAGTCTACGAAATTGAGTTCGTCACGGAAAATGGTACATTCTATGAAAAGAAAGATCAGATTCGCTGGGCATTACAATATATTAATGCAAGCGGTAATGAAAGCCCTCTATTAAGTACCTTATTTTATATTGAACCAATACAAGACCCAAGAACAAAAGAGGTTATTGGTTTTGAAGCCTACGGCGGTGGCTGGGGACATGGTATCGGAATGTCTCAAACTGGTGCTGTTGGTATGGCTGTAAAAGGAGCTTCCTTTGAAGAAATCTTAAAACATTATTATCAAGGAATCGAACTTGAATTATACTATTAAAATCTAAGAAAAGGGGCAGCCCCACAGTCACAGTGATGATACGGGTGCTGCCCTTTGCCATTCAAGGCTATCTTAAAAGACTAATATGACAAAACATAACTCTAATTAACTATTCAGTGCCCCATAGATAACATTCCTTAACCTTGGTTGGTGATAGGCTTCGAAGTTGGGCATCATTTGCTGCATGTATACGGCAGAGAGTTTTTCCTTTGGATCCATTAGCGTCCAGGTTCCGGCTAGTCCAGACCAGCCAAATTCCCCTATAGAGCTATTACTTCCACCTAGTGCTGGATTCATCATCGTTCTAACACCAAGGCCGTATCCATATCCAGCAAGATAAGGCCATTTATAATAGGATAGCTGCTCTGACTGTAGATGATTCGTGGACATTAATTCTACTGTTTTTCTACCTAAAATCTGAACCCCATCCAGTTGTCCACCATTAGCTAGCATTTGGGCGAAGCGACTATAGTCACCTAGTGTAGATAGAAGTCCCGCTCCCCCACTCTCAAAACTAGGTTGGAAACGACTATCCATAACCGTATTTTTCTTCAGATTACCCTTTTCGTCTCTATCATATAATGTGCAGAGGCGGTGTTTTTTCTCCTCTGGTATTTGAAAAAATGTATCCTGCATCCCAAGGGGTTCAAATATTTCTTCCTTCAGAAATCCACTAAATACTTTCCCAGAGACAACTTCAATGAAGGCCCCTAATACATCGTGACTCAAGCTATAACGCCATTGAGACCCTGGGTCAAATACTAGAGGAATGGAAGCTAGTTTTTTCGAAAGGTCCCGGACAGTAAATTTTTCTCCCTGTTCTTCTTTCTTTCGCAAAGAATCCATTGCCTTTTGAACCTCTCGCTCTGTCTCGTCTCCGTTCCCTGGGTAAGTTAAACCTGAGGTCATGGTAAAAAGATCTTTGACCAGAATAGGTCTTATGGCAGGAGAGGTGTAGATCTCCCCATTGGCATTTTTGTGAAAAACAGTTGAATTTTTAAACTCAGGTAAATATTCCTCTAACGGATCATTGAGGAGAAATAGTCCCCGTTCATATAGCTTCAACGCTGCTGCACAAGTAACGACCTTCGTCATGGAATAAATTCGATAGATCGTATCGGCGTCTATCTCCTTCCCCGTTTCCAAATCTGCAAATCCAACATAATCCTCAAACACCTTTTCTCCGTGATATGTAACCGACAACGAACAACCAGCTGGGCCTTTTTCAACAAAGCTTCTTAATAATGGACGTAGTTTATGTAAGCCTTCCAACTGCTTTCCACCCCTTATTGTTAAGAATTTCAATGCAAAATCAATCATATGATTGAACTTACTATGGGCTTATTTACCAACTATCTTTATAGAAATAAATTATACAATACCTAAGAATTAAATAGAATAGTTAGTTCTTCGAATCTGCAACCGCTTACGAGTTGGTATTCAAAGAGCAGCTTTCATCAAAATAAAATGCCCACAGCTTTTGTGGGCATACTTACTTGATTATTATGAGCTAATTATCTTAGATGTTTTTTTACTACCAATCTCATTTCCTACTCTTACTCCTTCTGAGATTGCTTCTTGCATCGTTCTTGGAGCTATACTACTCCAATAAGATGAATAGCAAGGTTTTTCTTCTTTTATAGTTCTTCCCTTAATTTATTGTTGGAAGTGCGATATCCAACGATTTCTTTACCTATAATAAAGATAATGTAGCAGCCTTAGAAAACAGCGCCGAAACCATCCACCTTTTTCCTAATCATATTTTAAAGCCACATTTTTAAGCTGTGTATAATTCCGAAGGGCTTCTAGACCTTTTTCTCGGCCGAAACCGCTTTTTTTGTAGCCCCCGAATGGCATTTGAATTCCTCCGCCAGCTCCGTAATTATTAATAAATACTTGTCCTGAACGAACTTTACTTGCTACCCGGTGTGCCCGCTTCACATCGGTTGTCCAAATCCCAGTTACTAAACCATATTCCGTGTTGTTTGCCAGCTGAATTGCTTCGTCTTCCGTTTGAAAAGAAAAAACAGCCAGCACTGGACCGAAAATTTCTTCTTGGGCAAGTAAGCTTTGAGGATCTACTTTATTTACAACTGTGGGAAGAAAATAAAATCCACCTTCATTTTCTTCTACCAATATTTCCTTACCACCGGTTAATATATCAACCTCATCTTCCTTAGCTTGCTCTATAAAACTCTTCATTCTCTCGAACTGTTTTTGGGAGACAATCGGGCCTATATCAGGATCTGACAAACCAGGCCCTACAGTGAGTCCTTCCAATTTTTCTACAAGCTTTCCTACAAATTCTTCTTTAATAGATTCATGGATAATCAGCCTGGAGCCTGCAGAACAAGTTTGCCCTGCATTTTGAATAAGCGATTTTACTACCCACTCCAACGCGGCATCTTGATCACAGTCAGCAAAAACAATATTTGGTGACTTCCCTCCTAATTCGAGGGTGACTGGTACAACATTTTTTGCCGCTGCCATCATAACAGTTGTACCCGTTCCTACTGATCCAGTGAATGTAATATGGTTAATATCTGGGTGGGAGCTTAATGCTGCTCCTACCTCGTACCCATAGCCAGTTACAACATTAAAAATTCCCTTTGGTAGATTTGTTTCTGCAAAGATTTCTGCTAGTTTAAGAGCTGTCAACGGAGTATCCTCTGCCGGCTTAACGACGACAGCATTTCCTGTAACAATAGCCGCTGCAACACTTCGGGATGTAATCTGTATTGGGTAGTTCCATGGAATAATGTGAGCAGTTACTCCAACAGGTTCTCGGACAGTATAGTCTAAGATCCCGTATTCTATTGGAATTGTTTCTCCCAAGATCTTATCTGCCATTCCTGCATAGTATTCGAAATACCTCGCTGCCGCTTCTACATCTGCATATGCCTGGGATAACGGTTTGCCTACATCTAATGTTTCTAGATGAGCTAGTTCCTCTTTTCTTTCTCGTATCTTTCCTGCCATCTCATAAATGATTCTGCCTCTTTCATGTGGCTTAAATTGCTGCCAAGTTTTTGATTCAAAAGCAGTTCTTGCAGCGTTTACTGCCTCATGAATATCTTGCTCATCCCCTTCTGGAACTTCAGCAATAGCTTCCCCATTAGCGGGATTCGTAATAGTCATTTTTTTACCCGTTCTACTTTTCTTCCATTCTCCAGCGATATACATTTTTAACTTATCCATCTATATCTCTCCCTTGCCTACAGTCCTCTTCCTCCATCTACATGAAGAACTGCCCCAGTGACCATTCTCGCTTCCTCTGAACATAGGTAAACAGCAGCATTTGCAATATCAATTGGCTGTATCAATTCTCCAAGTGGCACACTATTCTTAAATACATCATCTTTCACCTTCTCATGTTCTGTACTATCCCCTACAAATTGCCCGAGCATCTTTGTATCACTAGGGCCCGGGTGAATCACATTTACTCGAACTTGATCGTCAGCCAGCTCAATTGCCAACGCTTGGGAGAAGGATACTGCAGCTCCCTTGGAGGCGATATAAGCACTTAACCCTGGGCGTGGGCGAACAGCGGAAATGGACGCAACATTTACAATAACCCCTTGCTGTTTCTTTAAGTAAGGGACAACTGCTTGATTTGTTAAAAATAAAGTTGTAGCATTAATGGACATCATTCGATCCCAATCTGAAAGAGTTAGTTCCTCAATAGGAGTTAACTTTTGGGCAACTCCAGCTATATTCACTAACCCGTCAATTTTACCAAAGGTTTCATAAGTTTTTTTTACAAGAAAAGCTACATCCGCTTCCTTCGTTAAGTCACCTTGGACAGGAAGAAAGTTTTCTAGCTGTTCTTGCAAAGAAGAGACATGTAAATCACTCCCCACAACGTTAGCCCCTTCCTCTAAAAAACGCTTTACCGTTACGCTCCCCATCCCTCCTGCAGCACCAGTAATAATAAATGTTTTCCCTTGTAATCTCATTCTCTATCTCCCTTCAGAAAAAACAGTTGATTAATCCATCATTTATTCAAAGAAGTATGAACCGTTAATTCTTCAATAATTGCCTCTCCCATTTCCATTGTTGTTGCTGAACCTCCTAAATCCGCTGTTAGCACTTCTCCCCTTTTCAAAACCTGTTCAATAGCCCGGATAATCATTGTAGATAAATCATCTCGTCCAAGGTGCTCCAGCATCATTGCTGTAGACCAAATTTGAGCAATCGGGTTTGCCTTACCCGTTCGGGCAATATCAGGAGCAGAGCCATGTACTGGTTCAAACATGGAAGGAAACTCTCCAGTAGGATTTAAATTGGCAGACGGTGAAATTCCTAGTCCCCCTACTAAAGCAGAACCTAAGTCTGATAAAATATCACCAAACAAATTCGATGCTACAACCACTTCAAAAGATTCTGGTCTCATAACAAAATAAGCGGCTAATGCATCTATGTAGTTTTGTTCAAGGGTTATTTCAGGATAAGAGTCCGCAACAGCCTTTACAGCTTCATCCCAAAGCTTCATAGAATGCACAACAGCATTAGACTTAGTAGCACTGGTCACCTTTGTTTTCCCATGTTTCTTAGCATATTCGAAAGCAAAGGAGGCAGCACGCTCCGTTCCTTTACGAGTGATCACGGTATTTTGAATGGCCATCTCTTGATCCATTCCACTATAAAGCCTTCCTCCGCTGTTCGCGTACTCCCCTTCGGCATTTTCTCGGACGATAACAAAGTCAATGTCACTTTTTACATCATCGTATCTTGTTTTTATCCCAGGCAGCTTTTTCACTGGCCGTAAATTAATATACTGCTGAAACTGTTTTCTTATGGGCATAATTAATTCCCAAACTGTAATGTCATCAGGGACTCTTTCATCCCCTATAGCACCGAATAAAACTGCATCATAGTTTTTTAAAATTTCTAATCCGTCTTCCGGCATCATACGCCCATGCTTCAAATAATAATCAGAGTTCCAGTAAAAGATATCGGCATGGTATTGAAACGTGGAGTCTTGATCCTTTAAGACTCGAAGAACTTTTAGTGCCTCGTTCATTACTTCCGGGCCTATTCCATCCCCTGGAATGACAGCAACTTTATAACTAGCCATACTTATATCTCCTTCAATTTCGTTTAATGTACAATATTTAGCTCACCATATGGAATATGGAGGTTGATCAAAAGTAAAGCTGTTTTCGTATAAATTGTTGTTTTCAATAACTCGAAGAAGTGAAAGGCGGCGACTCCAGCGGGAAAAGCAACATTGCTTTTTATGCGACGAGTAATCGCAGGAGCAGCTGAAGACACCGCAGGGAATTTCCCGAGGAGGCTGAAGCGTTGCCCGCGGAACTAGGACGGTGACATTACGCCGTTGCCCACAGGACGTGGGCTGCCTTTAGGCGTAATTGATCCGCCTGTAACGGATTCGAGCAATATACTGTAACTTATCAAAAAGCAAAAATTTTTAGAATACAGCCAAAAGTAATGGCCAACCTCTTAATCAACCTCTATGAAACTACTTTTTATTTAAAAATCGTAATGCTGCCGTTCGATAGATTTCTGTTGTTTCTGCTAGCTCATCCACATCAACATACTCGTTAATTTGATGGGGGACCTCCCGATCTCCTGCCCCTGTTGTAACGATAGGGACACCAGCTAAATGGAGAAATGTTCCATCTGTAGCACCAGGTACACCATTATAAACCGGTTCCTTACCTGTCACCTCTTTATATGCCTCTGCGATTGCTTTCACAACAGGTTCTTCTTTACTTGTTTCTGTCCAAGGACGGTCTTCAAGCACTTCTAACTCTGCTTTGAAATCTGAATCATTCTTTGCCAACCGGTCAAAAATATATTGAATTTCTTCCACCATTTCTTCATGATCTTGCCCTGGTACCGTTCGAATATCTAACGCTGTCATACATTGATCTGGAACTACGTTAATTTGCGCCTCCCCCTTCACAGGAGATTGAACAATCGTAGGGGTAATACTTGGCCACCCTAACATTGGGTGACAGCCTAACCGCTCCTTTTCCCGCTGTTCATATTGATCTAGTTCACAAATGATTTTTGCCATCCGTGTATTGGGGTTGACACCGCTTAATGGCATTGCCCCGTGTGCCATTTTTCCATAAACCCGGATAATCATTCGCATTGCACCCTTTTGGGCAATACAAACTTGATTTTCTTCTGGTTCACAAATAATCGCACCGTCCACGTTATTTGCCCAGCCATTTTTTATAAAGTGTTTAATCCCAATCATCAGGCCCTCTTCATCACATGGGATACAAAGAATAATCTTTCCGCTCCACTCCTCCTTATCCCTTAGTAAAGAGTGTGTTGCCGTGATCATGCAGGCTAAGTTCCCTTTCGTATCATTCGTTCCTCGACCATACATGCGGCCGTCTTTAATGACAGCCCCAAAGGGATCATCATCCCATGCCTCGTGATCTCCCTCTGTTACCACATCTGTATGCCCTTCAAAAAGTAAGGTAGGACCTGGTTTTCCAGAATCAATAATTCCAATAACATTAGGTCGCCCCGGCTCCACTTCCTCAACATGCACTTCTATATCTAAATCTCGTAAATATTGGGAAACAAATAAGGCTACCTTTTCTTCATTTCCCCCTTCCACACCTGGACGATAAACACTAGGGATTCGGACTAATTTTTGCGTTAATTCAATCACTTCTTGACGATCTCTTTGTCTTCTCTTAATATCAATTTCTTGTGTTGGCATGCCTATCTCCTCTCTCTTAACGTTAAGCTTGCAGCTGATTTGTATTTGAATATGAATTCTGTTTTGTCATGAGGCTCACAATAACGAAAGCGATCAATGAGAATAAAATTGGGAAGACTACTGAATGTACCCCCAGCATATTAGGGGCGTAATTGTGAATGATAATATAAGAGCTGACACCCACCAATGAAGAAGCAACCGCTCCATACTGATTTCCCCGCTGCCAATATAGTCCCATAATCACTGGCCAAATAAAGGCTGCCTGCAACCCGCCAAAAGCGAACAAGTTTAACCAGATTAATAAATCAGGAGGACTTAAAGCCATAGAGAAAACGAGTATCCCTAAAACAGTTGTTACAACAAAGCTCACTCGCTTCACTTGTTTTTGTGATGCTTTTGGCTTGATATAGTTTACATAAACATCCTTCACAACTGCGGAGCTCACAAGCAATAACAATGAGTCAACCGTTGACATAATTGCAGCTAGCGGTGCAGCTAACACAATCCCAGCAAGCCAAGGAGGCAGCACTTCCATAGCAATCAACGGCATTACAGAGTCTCCTACTTCAATACCTGGGATAATCGGACGGGCAAAAACCCCTATTAAATGCATGCCTAACATGATGAATCCAACAACGATTGTCCCTGTAATGAGGGCTCGATGCATGGCACGGGAGTTTTTATAGGACATGGCGCGGACCGTTACTTGCGGCAAGGCAACAACCCCTACCCCAACTAAAATCCAAAAGGAGGATACATAAGCTGGTGTTAATCCCCCATCATGTCCATAGGGAGAAACAAGGTTCGGGTTTTCTGCAACGAGATCAGACATGATATTCCCTATCCCGCCACCGGCAATGATCGTTCCAATTAAAATAATTAACGTACCACCAACCATAACAACCCCTTGAATGGTATCCGTTACGGCAACTGCTCTAAATCCACCGATGATAACATAAATAAGAACGGCTATAGCAAAAATAAATAGAGCAGAGGTATAGTTAAGACCTGTTAACGATTCTATTAATCTAGCTCCCCCCACCCATTGGGCTGCCATAGCGGAGAAAAGGAAGATAATAATACTAAAAGCGGAGATTAATGCAACGGACTTACTATTGTTATAGCGACTCCTCAAGAAATCTATCAATGTAACTGCCTTATATTTCCGGGCATAAATAGCAAACTTTTTTCCAAGAACCATTAACGTGAAATAACCTGTAGCAACTTGTGCCATGGCCAAGAGAACCCAGCCTAGACCTTGTGTGTAAGCTACACCTGGGCCGCCGATAAAGCTGCTGGCACTTCCATATGTAGCAACCATGGTCATCGCGAGAATAAACCCGCCAAGCTCCCGGCTTCCTAAGAAGTATTCCTGTAAAAAATTGTTTGAAGCTTTTATATATCGAGAGGACCAGAATCCAACAACAAAAATGGAAGCAACGAAAACAATTAGTGGTATGACAACTGGCCAGTTCATTTAGACTCCTCCTCATCTTCTACGTCAAATGAAACTTCTTTAAAGAATCCTTTAACAATGATTATGACTAATGCAACCATAACGAAGAATCCAAGGACACAGCTGTAGAAAAACCAAGCAGGCATCCCTAAAACATAGCTGTATTCCTCCACAGGAGCAGATCCTAAACCGTAGGCAAACCCAAACCACCAAAGAAAATTAAAAATAACAAGTCCTACACCAATTAATGCCTCACGATTAGCAATTTTAAACCGCGGATCATTTTGATCAATTTGATTATTCATAAGCTTCGATCTCTCCTTTATGTTATTAATACTTCTTTAACCGCTTTTTTTACAGCACTTATGATGGTATTTAATTCCTCTTTCTCAATACAAAGTGGCGGAGCTAATGTTAACACGTTGTTGAATCCTGCTACCGTATCACCATTCTTCCCAATAATGACTCCTCCTTCCTCCTTACAATGTGTAATAAGTTGATTGATACAAGCAACATCGATCGGCTTTCTAGTCAACTTATCCTCTACAAATTCAATCCCCATTAACAATCCCTTACTGCGAATATCCCCTACATTTGGATGTTGATATAACTCCTTCATTTCTTCCCCTAAATAATCTCCTGATTTTTGAGATTGTTGAACCATTTGTTCCTTTTCTAGAAGTTCTAAATTTTTTATCGCTAATGCACAAGCTGCCGGATTTCCCCCAAACGTATTAATATGGCGGAAATGTTCGTATTGCTCTGAACGAGAGAAAGCATCGAAAATCTCCTTTTTTACAGCTGTAGCAGCAAGGGGAAGGTACCCACTTGTTATCCCTTTCGCCATTGTAATAATGTCTGGCTTAATGCCTTCATGCATAAATCCAAACTTTTCCCCCGTCCTGCCGAAACCACAAATAACTTCATCAATAATAAGGAGAACACCATGACGCTTACATATTTTCTCTACTTCTTGTAAATATCCTTCTGGAGGAATTAACACTCCTCCTCCTGTAATCATCGGTTCCATTATTACTGCTGCAACAGTTTCGTCCAATTCCCAAGTTAGGGTTTGATCGATCATTTTTGCACATTCAAAATGACAGCTTTCTGGCTTTTCATTCATCGGGCAGTGATAGCAATCTGGGGGAACAGTATGGATAAAGCCATTGGCTAATGGTTCATACTTATACTTCCTTTGCGCTTGACCGGTTGCCGCTAAAGCCCCCATTGTATTCCCATGATAGGAACGATATCGAGACAAAATTTTATATCTCCCAGACTCTCCCTTTTGGTGGTGAAATTGCCGAGCAATTTTAAAGGCTACTTCATTCGCTTCTGACCCACTATTGGAGAAGAAAATAACGTATTCACCATCTAGCCAGTTATTTAATTGTTCCCCTAACTCAATAGCTGGAACATGGCTATGGGACATAGGATAGTAGGCCATTTTTTTCATTTGCTCACTTGCAGCATCCACCAACTCCTCACGACCATACCCAATGTTAACACACCACAACCCACTCATAGCATCAATGTATCGGTTCTGTTCAACATCTTCTACCCAAACGCCTTCTGCTTTCTCTACAATTAAAGGTCGAAAGGACGAATTCTTTTTTCCCATTGCATGCCATATATATTGTTGGTCTTTTTCTAAATACATTTCAGACGTTTCTTTCACTCTTTTTCCCTCCTCGTTCCAAAAATAGAGTATATCTTTCTTTTACTTTGTAAAAACTATGCTCTCTTTTTCATTTCAACTTAAATTCAATATACAGAATATTTTAAATATATACTATAATGAAAGTACTTTCACATCATTAGACAAAACATGAAAAGATAATTTATCCTGTTTTACACTTTGTCTAAAAGGGGAGTGAATTGGTTGTCATTTCAATCATTAATCACTGTAAAAGATTTGTTAAGGAGACCTCATTTCCAAGAAGCTGAAATTCTATCAGGCCATCAAGGGCTAAATCGTAACGTGAAGTGGGTCCATATTTTAGAAGTAACAGAAGTAGGCTCCCTTTTAAATGGAGGAGAGTTAATATTAACAACAGGAATTGGCTGGAAAAATAATGAAGACATTGGCGTGAAATTTGTGGAGCAGCTTATTGAATCTGAAGCATCAGGGATGTGCATTGAACTAAATACATACATAAATGCCCTTCCAGAGAAAATTATTTCCATTGCAAATAAGGCAAATTTCCCAATTATCGTTTTTCATAAACAGGTACGTTTTCTTGATATTACAAAGGATTTATATGAATTTTTGCATTTTCCTAACGATAAGAAACAAATGAATATTTGTTTTACAAAACTTTATGAAAATACAATTGACCCTGAAATCCTTGTAAAAACATTTACATATCTGTTTGAATCTATTGAGAATTGGCAAGGGTATGTTACTTTATTATCCTCCTATTCAAACAACCTTGATTTATCTAAATTAAATCGATTATCCTTGCTTGCAGAAGAAAATAACCTTGAACTAATCTGGTGTTTTATGGAAGAGTATTCCCTTTATATACTCATTTGGATCGATAAAGATCATCACCATAATCATTTTTCTACCAAAATAAATAAAATCATTAAACAGTGGAAAAGGAAAGACTATCTCTTTACTGTCGGCAGTAGGTTTTCAACTTTACCTGAAATAATAGAAAGTATGAAACACGCAAAGGAAGCCTATGACATATGTTATACACAACAACTGGACGGGATCATCTTCTATAATGATTTACACTGTGATAAACTTTTCTACCATTTCGATCAAAGTGAATTACTGCAGGAATGGATTATACAATATTTGTCTCCCCTAATGGAATATGACAAGAAAAATAATGGCCAGCTCCTTCAAACATTATTATCCTATTTAGAATGCCAAGGCTCCAAAAAAGAAACAGCGGATCAATTATTTATAGTAAGACAAACACTCTACCATCGGCTAGAAAAAATAGAAGAATTACTTCAGGACAAATTAAATGATCCACAGAAACGATTTGCTGTTGAATTTGCAGTCAGGGGATACTTTTATAAAAATGAACGGGGAGGAAAAAGAGGGTATGAAGGGTATTTAGGGGAAGCCCCTTAAATACCCTGATGTTTAAAAATTAACGCTTCGTAATACGTTACGGTATTATCCAAAGATGTATTTATCCAAAAACTTATTGCGAAACTTTCCTTGTGGGTCATAGTGCTGAAGTAATTGTTGAAAGTCCGGCAGCTTTTCATATAGCCCTTGGAGATGCTTTGGTTCCATAGTAAATAACTTGCCCCAGTGTGGGCGTGCTTGGAAAGGTGAAAGTTGTTCTTCTATCTTCGGTAACAGCTTTTGAACGGAATCCCAATCATCTTTCCATGTAAAGTGAATAGCAACGGACTTTTGCTTGTAACAGGAGCTCATCCAAAGATCATCCTCCGCAATGGTTCGCACCTCAGAAACATGCAGGTGGGGAGCTATTTCCTCCCCCAATTGAGCTACTGCACTTAGGGCATCATACGCATGTTGACGAGGGAAAATGTACTCACTTTGTAATTCCTCTCCACTACTTGGTGTGAAATCCATACGGAAGTGAGGCAATCGTTCATGCCATTCTCCTGTCACCCCCAACTGTTCCGTACAATTCACTGCTTCAGACCCTGGTACTGGATTTACCTTCGTCGTCGCTATGGTTGCACCAAAAAACTCAGGCTTCTCCTCGAAGGATATTCCCTCTGTTAACTTGTGCTTCAGCCACACTTGGTTAAAGGTTTCTTCCCGCCAGTCAGTAAATAGGCTAACACTATAAGCACTAGAGGTGATGTCCTCAAAATGACCTTTTACATTGGAAAGGGGCAGATTTTCATAGACATCCTGTCTCATCTGAAAGGCTGGGATGACATCCAGAGTTAGTTTGGTAACTACGCCTAGTCCACCTAGGCTGACAGCAGCTCCACCCATCAATTCAGGGGAATGATCTCGCGAAAAATGAACCACATCTCCTTTAGCAGTAACAAATTCCATTTCACGTACGGATGTAGCAAGGATATGATTTTCATCACCGGAACCATGGGTTGCCGTAGCACAAGCTCCTGCTACGGAAATATGCGGTAAAGAAGCCATATTCGGAAGTCCGTATCCATTTTGGTGAAGATACTGACAAAGGTCACTGTATTGAATCCCCCCTTCTACTGTAACCGTTCTACGTTCACGATCCAACTCCAACACCCGGTTAAGGTTACCAAGGGAGATATGATCCTCCGTCGTGTCTGCAATGGCATTGAAGGAATGACGTGTACCCAGTACCTTTACCTTGTTCGAGCGAGCTACCAATTGTTGTACTTGTTCCATACTCTCAGGTTTATGTATCCGAGCAGCACTGTATTTAAAATTACCAGCCCAATTTCGTTGTTCTTCCATCATTATCTCTCCTTTTAGGGTTGATTATATCTATTCTTTTACCAAATAACTAGTTTTGGCACAGATAAATTCCCTTTCAAAATATCCTATACCTTTCGTCTAACTATAAATATACTATTCAACACACCCGAGCCAACTTCCTCTAAAGACATTAAGCCGACTTAACAATATAGTTTGTAGCCACAGTATTTTGAAACTTAACAAGTACAAACTAGCTTTCCAGAGGTCCTAAAGTGTTTCATAGAAGAAAAGTGGGAAGAATATTAATATACCGACGAATGTTCTATTTATATCGGAAAGAATTTGTTATAATGGAAAAAAATGTTCTGGAGAGATTAAAAAAGGGGAAATATTAATTGGAACAGCAATTAAATGAATCAGTTGATAATGAATAAATACCCTTCTGACATTGTGTACTATTGTTATGCACCATGATTCAGGAGGGTATTTCTATGTTTTTTATATTACAAATAGTAATGTCATTTATTTAATAAACTGACTTTTGCAGTTAAAATGAATAAAAAACAGCCAAACCCCTTATGACTGTTCGGGTTTTGGCTGTTTTGGTTTGTCAGGATGTTGTAGTGTAATCCTGAATTATTCATAGATAATCGAATTCTATCGACAAAATGCACCAAACTTCGGGTGGTGACAGGCACTCACGACCAGCGGGAAGTTAACATTTTTCTGCGAGTAAAGAAGTTGATTCCATCTTTTCCGTTTGCATGAAGATCTCCGTAGAAGGAGTTCTTCCATCCAGAGAATGGGAAGAATGCCATTGGTGCTGGCACATTCACATTAACCCCCAGCATACCTACTTCAATATCTTCACGGAACTGGCGTACAGCTTTACCACTTGATGTATATAGCACTGCACCATTACCAAAATCAGATTGATTCGCAATTTCAATTGCTTCCGTTAAATCTTTCACACGAACAATGGATAGTACCGGTGCGAAAATTTCGTTTTTCCAAATGGTCATATCCGTTTTAACTTGATCAAAAATAGTTGCTCCGATGAAATAACCATTTTCAAGACCTTCTACATCCTTACGACCATCTCTAACAAGGATAGCCCCTTCCTTCACTCCATCTTCAATCGCTTGGTAAACCTTTTGCAGATGGGAATCACGAATAACAGGACCAAGGTTTACATGACGTTCACAACCATCACCAAGTACTAATTCATCTGCTGCTTGAGTTAATTTACTGATTACTTCATCAGCAATATCTTCTGTTACCACAACAACCGACGTTGCCATACAACGCTGACCTGCACTTCCGAAGGCCCCACCAACGATACCTTGAATCGTTTTTTCCATATCACAATCAGCTAAAACGATAGAGTGATTTTTTGCTCCAGCTAAGGCTTGCACTCGCTTGCCGTATTGTGCTCCAGTTTTGTACACATACTCCGCTACTGGCTGGGAACCAACAAAGGAAATCGCATCTACATCGTCATGCTCTAGTAGTCCGTTGACGACATCATGGGCACCATGAACGATATTTAATACACCATCAGGTAATCCTGCTTCCGTAAATAATTCGACTAATCTTTGTGCAAGTAAAGGTGTTCTTTCCGATGGCTTTAGAACAAATGTATTTCCACAAGCAATCGCTAGTGGGAACATCCAGCAAGGTACCATCATCGGGAAGTTAAAGGGGGTTATCCCCCCTACAACTCCGACTGGATAACGGTACATAGCTGACTCAATACCTGTGGCGATGTCTGGAAGCACATCCCCCATCATTAATGTAGGTGCACCCGCGGCAAACTCGACACACTCAATTCCACGCTGTACCTCGCCATAGGCATCATCGTAGCATTTACCATTTTCTTTCGTAATTAATTCGGCTAATTCTTCGTAGTTGTCCATTAGTAACTGGTGATATTTAAAGAGAATGCGAGCTCGTTTTGGTACAGGTGTTTTTCTCCACGTTTTGAAGGCTGCCCTTGCTGCTTTAACAGCTTCATCTACATCCTCCTTCGTTGAAACGGGTACTCTAGCAATCTCTTCTCCTGTTGCTGGGTTCGGAACAATCTCCACATCTGTCGCTCTTGATTCTACCCATTGACCATTGATAAAGTTTTTTAACGTAGTTGTTGTTTGTACTGTCATCTTAATAACTCCTTTTTGCTTAATAAATTTTTGATTCTTTACCTACTATCACTTAAAATACCGTATACAAAAATACAGCTATAAACATCGCTACAAGCGGTAAGCAAACGCTAAGTAATAAAATCGGCTTGTATGCTCTTTTATGTGTCTCCCCACAAATAGCCCTAATCGTCGTAACAACATATCCGTTATGCGGCAACGAATCTAAACCACCGGAACCTAAAGCAGACACACGGTGCATCGCGCCTGGATCAATACCTTTTGCTAAATATATTGGTGCAAGTAGCGGAAGGGCGATACCTAATCCACCAGAGGCTGATCCTGTAAGACCACAAATAATCGTTACAGCGAGAGCTAACCCTAATAATTCAGGACCTTGAATATTAACGAGTCTGTCTAATAATACCTGGAAGGATGAAACTTGTGCCGCAACACTTCCGAAACCAACTACAGCACACGTATTGGCAATCGCAACTAAAGCATTTTGTGTTCCAACCGCCATGGAATGCCAATATTCCGTTACAAATTTCAGGTTAAACAACCATGTACCAGCAATTCCTAAAATCAATGCAATGAGGGCTGCTGTTTTTGTTGGCATATAAAAAGCTAATACATTTAATACACCAATAACAATTAATAAAGGTAAGATAGCAAAGAATGGATGTGGTAATTCCCTTTCCGCCCCTTCTTCTACTGTCGCAGCAATTTCATCCTTTGACTTACTGAAAAAAGGACTCGCAGGAGGCAGCTCAAATTTTTCTCCATTCGCCACTGCTTTCCTTACTAAGTGTCTTAACCATAATCCCCCAACAATCATGATAAAGAAACCTGTGAACACCCCAACCCAGCCACCAGCTGCCGGTGTTGTACCGAAGTGCTCTGCCGGAATTAAATTCTGAATTTCCGGTGAACCTGGCGATGTCATCGTAAAGGAAATCGACCCGAAAACTAACGCCGCTGGAATAAACCTATGAGGATAATTAGCATTTCTAAATAAAGAAACAGCAATAGGATACACCGTAAATCCAACAACGAATAAACTTACTCCACCATACGTCATGATCGCACATGCTGCTACCACTGCGAATACGGCCCATTGCGGTCCCATTGTACGCTTTACAAAATCAGCAATCGATTCTGCTGATCTCGTTTCTTGCATCACCTTACCGAAAATTGCCCCTAAGAGAAAAATGAGGAACCAGGAGGCAAAGTAACCTGTAAAGCCATCCATGTAATACACACTCATGGCGGTATTTAAATTTAATCCTCCAGTCAGAGCGAGAACCACTGATGAAATAAGTGCCGCAATGATAATGTTAATACCCCTCATGGTTAAGATAATTAGTAATGCCAATGCTCCAAATAACCCTATAAAACTTAACAAGTCACATACACCCCCTTTCGCTATGAATCTAGCTTTGTTTCACTGCTGGATACTCATATACGAATGCTTTTTTGTATAAAACAACAATTTCTTCTTCTGTTGGTATTTTGGGATTGTTTCCAGGACTTCCGCTAGCAATCGCATCTGCAGCCATTTTTTCAAGAACTTGTTCAAACTGTTCCTCATTAATCCCCCAAGATTTTAAATTAGGAATCCCTAGCTTTTCACATAATTCTACAATATCTGAAACTACATTTTCCGAAACCTCTCCTTTTGGAAACCCTTTCACTCCTGGGGATAAATATTCCCCTATTTCTACTAGTCTATCGATACAGCTTTCTTTCGAGTATTCCAACACAGTTGGTAAAAGCATGGCATTGGATATACCGTGAGGAACATGAAATAACGCTCCAATTGGCCTCGACATACCATGAACAAGGCATACACTTGAATTGGAAAAGGCAATGCCCCCTAACATGGAAGCATAAATCATTTTCTCCCGGGCTTCTACGTTAGAACCATTGTTATATGCTTCTAATAGATTTTCCATAATCAATTTAATTGCAGACAAGGCCAGCTGATCCGTAAATGGATGTGCTTTTCTCGATATGTAAGCCTCTAATGCATGGGTTAAAGCATCTACCCCAGTTGCTGCTGTAATACTTTTTGGTGAAGATATCGTTAATATGGGATCGACGATAGCAATTTCAGGCATGAATGCCGGCTGCTTAATCATCATCTTGACATCGTTTTTTGTGTTAGTGATAACGGTTACATCTGTTGCCTCAGATCCGGTACCAGCTGTCGTTGGAACTGCCAACAAAGGTAACGGTTTATTTTCTGCTATCCTCTTTGCCCCCATATATTCACTTAATTCTCCATCATTGGTGGCTAATACCGCTACAGCTTTTGCCGTATCAATGCAGCTTCCTCCGCCTAAAGCAACGATCACATCACACGCTTCTTCATTCGTTACTTTCAATGCTTCCGTTACATAGTGGTCTGTCGGTTCACTAGCGATTTCTAAATAATCTACATAGCTGACTCCTGCTTGTTCCAAATAGTGGTGGCATTTTTCTAAATAACCTACTTCTTTTATAATGTTGTCACTTACAACTAAAGCTTTACTCCCAAGCTTTTTAGCTTCTTCCCCAACCTTCTCTAAACTACCTTCACCGTAAAAAATACTTTTAGGTAGATGTACTGTGGAAAAATTCATATAAATCTCACAACCTCCCTTTTATTTTTTCACTATATTTACATTGCAAAAACGATGCCAACATTAAAATTTGCACTAAAAGAGCGTGTTCAAAAAGTGTGTTGCAATGGCTCCGTTCACTGCGCACTTACTAGGAGAAACCCACTCCTAGTAAGCATTAAAGAACTGCAGCGACTCCGCTCATTGCATCAAGTCTGTTCAAACGGGGAAAAACACCCCCTTTTTGAACAGACTCTAAAATAAAGAAAAGTCTAAAAATAGATCGCGAGAAATGTAGGTTTATATATACACTGTAGCGCTATAGTTGTAGTTAAAACCCTACACATATAGCGCTACACTATGTTTACAGTTGGTACTTTCTTATTTTTTGATAGAGGGTAGTTCGATGTATTCCTAAGCGCTTAGCTGCCTTCGTCTTATTACCATTCATTTCAGCTAATACACGTCGAATCATCATTTTCTCTTGGTTCCCTCGCTCTTTTATTAAAGAAGTAGAATCTTCCTGTTCCACTGTTCGATCGTAAGCTGCCTGTTTTATATTTAGTGGTAAATGCTCATATAAAATGGTGTCGCCATCCACTAATGTTAATAATTGCTCTACTACATTCACTAACTCACGAATGTTACCAGGCCAATGGTAGTTCATCAATGCTTTCACAGCACCTTTATCAATCACTTTCGGTGCTAAATAAAATTTGTTAGCTAATTCTTTCAAATAAAAATCAAGTAATAAAGGAATATCCTCTCTTCGCCGTTTCAGGGGTGGCAAGTCAATTAAAATAACGTTAAGTCTAAAGTACAAATCTTCTCGGAAGTCACCTGATTTTACTCTGTCAATTAAATGACAATTCGTTGCTGCAATAACACGAACATCTAACGATTTTGTATGATTCCCACCGACGGGGACGATTTCCTCTTCCTCTAACACTCGTAATATCTTTGCTTGCATTGCTAATGGCATATCGCCAATTTCATCTAAAAAAATCGTCCCTTGATTTGCCAGCTCAAACTTACCTGGATTCCCCCCTTTTTTAGCTCCAGTAAAAGCGCCATCTTCGTAGCCAAACAATTCAGCCTCTAACAAATTTTCTGGAATCGCAGCACAGTTCAAACTAATAAATGGCCCGTTACATCTTGCGCTTAAATTGTGAATGGATTGAGCGAATAATTCTTTACCTGTACCACTTTCTCCAGTTATAAGGACTGTCGCTTTCGTTCTCGAAGCCTTTCGTGCGATGCTTTTACTATTATTTAATGCATGACTTTCCCCGACCATTTTTTCAAAAGTGTAACCGGTTGAAGCTTGTACATCATGGTGATCAAGCCGGTCTGTCCGTTGTACTTCATTACGCGATTGTACTTTAGAGGCATTTTCTAATATCCGGTATAATTCCGTTACTCCTTCAAAAATTAACATTCCTATTGCCCCAACAACTTCTTTGTCTCTCCAAATAGGAATCCGATGGACAATCATTTTTTGCCCTTGTATTACTTGTACTTCTCCTTTTTCTGGAATCCCCGTTTTTACGGTAGTATGTAATTTCGTATTTTCAATAACGGAAGTTACCGGTTTTCCAAACACTTCTTCATCCGTTTGGATACCTAAAAAACTACGATAAGCTTTATTCATCTGTTTAATAAGTCCATTCTTATCTACAACAACTATCCCTTCGTAGGCGGTTTCCAAAATAACGTCCAATACTTCCGCATTATGTTTGAATGTTGTCATGTAAGAGCTATATGCATCGACAATATCTCTTCCATGAACTACTCCTACTAATTGCTGATCGTTGTTTACTACTGGGATTGTTTTGTAGTCGTATGACACTTCAAAAATAGAATCATCAACGAAAGCTATCTCGGTAACTTCTATCCATTCTTCTTGTATTTCATGCTCAAGACTTACTCCACTGAGCAATAATTGGTTGACTCTTTCTTGAGATAGTAATCCTACAACTTTATGATCACGGGAGATGACAACTAAATCTTGTACCTTTCCATACGTCATTAGCTCTAATATATGTTTCATTGTTTGATTTTCTATCATTAGAAAAAAAGGGGTATTCATCCAATCCTTAACTTGATACCCTGGAAGTACCGCCTCATCCATCGTTAATATTGAATCCTTTAAGTTCCCTGCCATACGAACCACCCCTATGAATTTATTACTCTCTATTTTTTAAGACAATTAAGTTAATTGTTATTATACTAAAATATCAGATAATTTAAAAAGACTGAAGGTCCTTGACGGTAACCTTCAATCTCTTCATATTATCAGGTAAATATTCATTTAGAAAAAAACTTGATTGGCGTATATGACTTCCTCCTAGTACTATATGACTGCTTGTGCTTTCTTCTCTACTTTTTGGAAAGCCCTATTACTTATATACATGATAAGGGCTGCGTGAGAGCTCCCTAAAAACAAAACGAACAACAATGGGAACGTTATAAAGGTAGCTATCAATACAATGCTTCCTATGAGCATAAGGATCGTAAGATGCGGATAGGAAATACTCATAATAAAGGCATACTTTATATATTCAAAATTCTTTAAATCATAGTGAACATAGACAGGAAAAATATAGAAAAGGATAGAAATATAGACAAAGGCAATAGCAATTAAAATGTAGTTAAGTACTGTAAAGACTGTTCCTTCCATACTTCCTAAAAAGATAAAATCAATATAAATAAATATCCCTATTACTAATAGAAAGCCGGCTAAAATATTTACTTTAAAAAAGCTTTTTTTATACTCCTTGAGAAACGTATCGAACACAGGTACTTGATCTTTCTTAGACCAAGTCCTTATTACAGTAAACATTGCAGATGTGGCCGGAAAAACCCCAAATATAACTAAGCCTAACACGCTAAACAATATCCAGAGTAGATTTAAGTATGTTAAACGAACGACCCATTCCCCTAAATGATTTACCTTTGATAGTATATCATCTAACATATTGCTCCCAACTCTCTATAATTTAGATTCTACTTTTGTAGAGCTTAAGAACTTTTCATCCTGTAGCTCTCTTAATTCCCAAAGCGTAGAATTTTCTGGTCTCTCCACCATAGCGTAAGTAATCCATTCGCCTGCTTTTATATCTACCTTCGCTTTATTTCCATTCATTATATGACCCGGTATAGGATTTTCGTCTTCCATTGTTACCGCTGGAACCATCATTGCCTCTAGAGAATAATCATGGTCATTTCCTAATACTTCTCCAGCTTTTATATCCCTTGCAGCCTTTTTTACAAGATCATAGCGAGGACGGTAATCTAGTGAACCAGTATCCATATTTAAAAGTCCTGCTGTTGCAATGGATGTGGATGTTTCTACACCACATAAATGATAAGGTCTGTAAATGACTGCTGTTGATCGATCGTAATTTGGAATTTGACCTTTTGTCGTTAAGATATAGTTGGAATAGGCATTATCACAACGGACAACAAGGAAAACCCCTCCGCCCATACCTGCTTCGTCCTCTCTTCTAAAGCAAGTAGTTACATCAATAATTCCTTCCTTACTAAAAATCCCCTCATTTTCTTCACTGCAATAGGCAACAGGTAACTCCGTTATTTTTAAAGGAGCTTTGAATAACTCCGTCTTATCAGGAGAAAGGTTTGTATAATTAGCCATAATCGTTAACTCACAAAGGTCAAATGCCCCTGCACCAGGTAGGCCTTTTAGTATCTCTGTACGTTTAGCTACATACTCCTTTGCCCTTCCATCTGGAATTTTCCCAAAATATTTTACATCCTCTTCCGACACCTGTATCGTTGCCGTTTCGTGAACAGTAATGCCATCTGCTTCAATGGTGACAGTTCGGTTCTGCTCATTATATATAAATTCTCCGTCCCTTGCTTTACCTCCTGCAATAACAGTTAATCCAATCACTTTTGCCCATTCATACATAGTAACTAGAAGTCCATGTTGATCACCGTCTACAGGTGTATAGACCACTCCATTTTCTTGGGCCATTTGTTTAAGGATAGGACCAATCGCTGAATCCGTTTCTTTGTTTACCATCGCTACATGTTTTTTATTTTCTATGGCTAATTTTGCATTGACTGCTCCTGCCTCTGGTACACCTGTAGCTTCGCAAACAACATCGATGGCGTCAATATTCATAATAACGTCTATTTCATCAGTATAAATGTATTTTCCCTTATCAAAGAGTACCCTTGCTCCCTCAACACTTCTACTATAATGAATTAATTCTTCATCAATTCCCGCATCAATAAACGATTGTCTAGCTGCTTCTGTGTCAATATCCATAATTACTCTGACACTTAAAAACTCATTATAAAGCTGTTGAGTTACAATTGCTTTCCCAAAATGTCCCGTTCCAATGACAGCAACATTTACTTCTTTTTTTGGTGCATTCTGAAACAAATGATGGTAAATCACATGATCCCTCCTAGATTGATAGAAATAAAACTCTCCCTTATTTTAATTAAGGAGAGTCTTATCCATGATCCTTTTACTCTTTGTTACTATTAAACAGAACCCTCTGTTTCCAAAAATATATTAATGAAGCTTATTGAATTTCAATAACAAGTACTGATTTTGACGGAATGGTAAATGTAATTTTTCCATCCTCTACTTCGAATTCATTAAATACATCGGGCTTAATATTTTCAGGTGCTTCAAAAGTGTTATGAACGGTCATATCATCTGCAGTCAAGATACGACCTGATGCTTTAGATGAACCAGTAATCTCATCTAAGTTACAAGTAATCTTTTCTCCTTTATTAGGATCAAGGTTACAAATAGAAATATGAACTTTTCCAGAATCGTCTTGAGATGCTGATACATTTAACATCGGTACACTTTCTTCTCCGTATGTATAGGTGCCAGTACTTACACTTACAGGAAGAAGCGTTGCATCTTGGTGTACCTTATACATTTCAAACACATGATAGGTTGGGGTTAAAATCATCTTTTCACCCTCTGTTAATATTACCGCTTGTAAAACATTTACCATCTGTGCAACATTGGCCATGTGTACACGATCACAGTGATTATTGAAAATATTAAGGTTGATACCGGCCACAAGTGCATCACGTAATGTATTTTGTTGATATAGGAATCCTGGATTTGTACCGCGTTCTACTTTAAACCACGTTCCCCACTCATCCACAATTAAGTCTACGTTTTTCTCAGGATCATACTTATCCATGATAGCAGTATGCTTTTGAATCAATTCTTCCATCACAAGGGTTCGCTTCATGTAATCAAACCATTTTTCTTCTGTAAATTCCGTAGCAGAATCATAGTTTGCACGATTACGAGTATAGAAGTGCAGGGCAAGGCCATCCATTTCTGGGCGATGATGCTCCCAAATATCCGTTACTACCTTATCTGGATAAGGTTCTGTTCTGCTAACACCTTCACGCATCATTACTTCTGTCCAGTGGTAATCTGCCTCACTAGGACCACAAGCGATTTTGTAAATTGGGGTATCAGTATAATCCCTTACAAAGGTTTGATATCGTCGGTAAAGATCAGCGTAATATTCTACTCTCATCTTCCCTCCACATCCCCAGTTTTCGTTTCCTATTCCAAAATATTTAAGCTTCCAAGGCTTATCCCGGCCGTTCTTTCTTCGTAAATCAGCCATCGGAGACTTACCTTCTTGAGTGATATACTCAATCCATTCCTGCATTTCTTGAACAGTTCCACTACCAACATTTCCGCAAATATAAGGCTCCGTATCTAATTGCTCACACAAGTCTAAAAATTCATGGGTGCCGAAATGGTTATTTTCCGTTACCTTTCCCCAGTTATTATTGATGATACTCGGACGTGATTCCCGTGGTCCAATGCCATCCTTCCAATGGTATTCGTCTGCGAAGCACCCACCAGGCCAGCGTAAATTCGGAATATTTAGCTTCTTTAAAGCCTCAACTACATCATTGCGAATACCCCGAGTATTAGGGATCGGAGAATCCTCCCCTACCCAAATCCCTTCATAAACACATCTGCCTAAGTGCTCTGCAAAATGTCCATAAATGTGTCTGCTTATCACTTCTTTTTTTTCACTTTTGTTAATGTTAATGAACGATGTCATGACAACAATCACTCCGTTTCAGTAAAATTTTGTGGTTATAACTTGCACAAAAACTATCCTTTCACCGCACCAGCTGTAAGACTGGAGATAAAGTATTTTTGAGCAAAAATAAATACAATAATAATTGGTAATACAGTTAAAACAGATCCAGCAATAAGAACATCATAGTTGTTACCATATGGTGAGAGTAAACCAGCTAAACCGATTGGTAATGTAAACATATCTGTAGTTCGTAGTACAACTAACGGCCATAAGAAGTTATTCCAACTAAATAAGGCTAATAAAATCCCCATTGCGCCGTATGCTGGCTTCATTAAAGGCACCATGATCTTAAAAAAGATTCCATACTCTGTACACCCATCGATCCTTGCTGCATCCATTAAATCTTTCGGTAACCCTAAAGCAAATTGCCTAAAAAAGAATATCGTTAATGGATGTACAATCATAGGGAGAATTACCCCCGTATAGGTATTAACTGCTCCCAAGGCAATCATCATTCTAAATAAAGGAAGCATTAATATTTCAAAAGGAATCATCATTATTAATAAAACTAGGAACAAAACGATTGTCTGACCCCTAAATCGATACATTGCTAAACTATAACCGACCATAGATGAAAAAGTTAATGCTAGAATAGTAGAGAAAAAAGAAATAATAATACTGTTCTTAAACCACCTGAAATAGATACTCCCGTCTGTAAATAAATATGCGTAGTTGTTTAAACTCCATAGTTCAAATTGAGGATAGATATTTAGTCCAAAACGCATTAGTTCCGTCGAAGGCTTAAGTGAAGCTAATGTCAATGCTGCCAATGGAAAAACGGCAATTACTGCAGGGATAACCAAAAATACTACTAATAATATGGACGACCATTTCTCACGACGTTGTTTAGCCATTTTAATTATCCCCCTTTCCACCGAAAACACCTGTCAGCCTTAGTTGGATTAAACCTAATATTGCGACAATAATTAATAGTGTTACACCAACAGCAGAACCGAAGCCTAATTGATTATATTGAAAACCTTCTTTGTATAAGTACCCTACCAGAGTTAATCCTATATTCCCCGGTGAATTAACTTCCCAAAACACATACGCTTCTTCAAACATTTTATAGCCAGCAAATAACGTAATGGTTAATACATAAACAGTTACGGGCTTTAAAAACGGAAGAGTAATATGTCTGAACTTATTGAAAGTGTTGGCCCCATCAATTTCAGCGGCTTCGTACATTTCTTTAGGGATATTTTGTAATCCTGTTAAGAAATAAATCATATTTACACCCATCCATCTCCAAGCAGCCAATCCAACCATAAGAAACATAAGTGTTCCTGCATTTTGTCTCCATGCAACAGGATCAAATCCAAAGAACATAATAAATGAGTTACCAAAGGCTGATTCCGATTCTGCAAAAAGCAATCGGAAGATTACCCCAGCTACAATGGTAGATGTAAGAGCCGGAATAAAAATACATGCCCTAAAAAAAGTTTTATATTTTGTTACCTTCGAATTTAAAATTATTGCCAAGAGCAGTGGTAATGGAATTAATATTACAATGGTCCAAAACGTATATAATGTTGTATTGTAAAGTGCTCGAAAGAAGGTTGGATTAAAGAGTCTTTCATAATTTCTCAATCCAATAAATTCTGTTTGACCTGGTAAGACTTGTTGAAAGCTCATTATAAAAGTTGAAACGACTGGGTATAAGTAAAATCCAGTAAAAATGAGCAAGAATGGTAATACAAATACGTATGGGGCTACTTTTTGTGAGTAAAAAATATTTTTTAACTTCGTTCCATTCCTTTTCATTTTCAAATTTGAGCTTGGACTTCTATTCAAATTTGGAGGAGAATTTGGTTTCATTACTGTACCTCCTTTAGGCTGTAGGTATGAATAAAACTAGGAGGTGAAGGCCCCCATTAAGTGAGGGGCCAACAACTCTAAAAGTTTGTCCTGTGCTGTAGTTCATGCTTTCAATTTATTAACGGTTACGTAATTCATCAGCAGCTTGCTTCAATGCCTCCTCAGGAGTTTGACTTCTTTCTCTTAATGTGTTGTGTAATACATTCGTTTCAATTAAATCCCTTGCTAATGGTGTATTATTTGTTATATTTAACGGGTTAATTTCATCTTTGATTTCTAGTAACATATCAAATAATCCGTCACCAAAGTATTCTGTAAATCTATTAGGTTCTCTTAATTCTGGAGACTCCCATACCGTATGCATTGGAGGATCGAATCCAAGGATTTTCCAGATATTGATGTTAGCTTCTTCCGTTAATTTAGCGTGTGCTAAGAACTCTTTTGCAAGTTCAATATGCTCTGATTGTTTCGTTACTGCAGTACCTGTTCCTCCCATTCCTGCAGAGCGGAATCCACCTTCTTCCCATCTAGGCATAGGCTTCATAACAAAGTTTCCAGATTGGTCAGGCATATGCTCTACAAAACGACTCGCATACCAAGAAGGCATTATTAAGGATGCAGCACCTCCACCATTCATGAAAGCAAAGAACTCTTCATTGTTATGGTTTCCTCCAGGAGCAAGAACAGAAATTTCATGCTCGTATACCATATCGTGAATTAATTGTAATACTTCAATATTATCTTGGTTATCTAGTATTACATCACCATTACTATCAAAAATATCAGAACCCCTTTGGCTAATCATAGGGTAGAAGTTCCAAAACCCACTTGTATAAGCAACCGTCATCGGTGTGTCTGTTTCAGCTTTTATTACTTTTCCAATTTCTACAAAATCATCCCATGTATCAATATCATCAGGGCTTACACCAGCAGCATTAAATATTTCTGTGTTATAAAATGCTACGGAAGCTCCAACGTGTGTAGGTGCACCATAGAATTGACCGTCCTTACTATAAATTTCAAACCTCGACTGAACAAAGTCCTCTGCAACAGGCTCAATAATGTCGTTTAAAGGTTCTAATTGAATATCACCTTGAAGAAAGTTAGGGAAACGGTTAATTTCAATATCTACTATATCTGGTGCTCCAACCCCTGATTGTAAAGCTAGTAGTAGGTTGTTATGCATTTCATCATAAGGGAATGACTCAGCATTTAATTTAATTTGTCTGTCTGGATATGTTTCGTTCCAACTTCTTACCCCTTCTTCAAAAAATTCAATGTGTAAACCAACAAATGTCCAAAATGTTAATTCCGTTACTTCCCCTTCACTTCCCCCATTGTCATTGGATCCGCCAGTTTGTTCGCCACCACTTCCTCCACTTCCGCCACATCCAGCCAGAACAGTCAAGCTAATCAATAGTAAGATACCCAGTTTTAAAAGCTTACTCATCCTTTTACATCCCCCTTTGTTTAAAAGAAATTGGAAATATTACCATTCCACTATTTGATTAACAAAAACCTTAATCATACCTCCTTCCAAAATTTAAAGTAAGTTTGTAACTATATAAGTAAAGAACGATAATTGTTCTTTCCTTAAGGATGAGACGAAGAATTAGCTTCGTTTAATCTAATATTCTTTAAAGACTCCATTCCCGCCGTTGTTTATATCCAGCATTATTTAGGAAGTCTTTTGTTACATGACCTGGTAGTCTATTAATCTCAATACCTTTTTCTATTGTGGTAATAAGCATTTTTGCTGCATATTCTAATGTTTGTAGTGACATCAACGCTTCTTTAATACTAACGTCATAAACTAGAACACCGTGGTTTTCTAGAAGTAAAATGTTTGCATCCTTCGCTTTTTCCCTGACTGCCTCAGCTAGTTTTAAGCTTCCTGGGTGTTCATATCTAACTCGTGTTACCCTTTCTAAGTAATACATCGTTTCAACAAATAGATCTGAAGGAATTTCAAGCTTTGAACACGCTATTACGGTGCTGTAGAATGGCGAAGCGTGAAGAATTGCTTTTATTTCCTTTCTTTCTGAATAAACAGCTTCATGCATGGGTGTTTCCTTTGATGGACGCTTCCCATTGAACTTCTTTTTCGGACATAAAACTAAATCATCATCCTGTAATAAACCTAAATAGGAACCACTCGCAGAAATAAGATATTGTTCGTCATTCACTTTGGCACTAATGTTCCCTGCGGTCCCCCAAGCTAAATCTTTTTCCATCATGAAACTTCCTGTCCTCTGAAGTTCTCTCATTATTTTCTCTTGTGTATTCACTATCAACCCTCACTTTAGTAACTTTGTTTTTAAAGCAAATAATATGGCTTGGAGTCGCTACAGGCGTCATGTCACCGTTCTGGTTCCGCGGGCAACATCTTCAGTCTCCTCGGGAAAAACACCCTTCTAAAAAGTAAGTAAGACTTTAATTGAATTTTCTTCTTTTTTATCTACTATTCTGAAACCTTTGCTTGCTTCTTCATAAGGCAATACATGTGAAATGATTTTATCCATGGGTATATTTAAATCTGTTAAAGCCTTGATTGCGTCATCAAAATCTGACCGATTATATGTCATACAGCCGATAATTTCTTTCTCTGTTCCTTGCAAGTTAACGATATCGATCTTCTGTTCATCATGGAACATGGCAACAGTAACGATCTTTCCGCCTTTTTTAGCTAACTGGATAGAGTCATTAAGAATGTTACTTACCCCTGCAGTTACTAACACCTTATCAAAGTGACCATCCATCTTTTTAATAGCTTCCTCTTTCCAGTCCGAGGATTGGGATATATTTAGTGATTCTGCTGCCCCTAGCTCATTGGCTACTTCTAATGGGTATTGGAGTACGTCTGTAATTAAAATCTCCTTTGCTCCTTGTTCTATAGCTGCTGCAAGGGTTAACAATCCAATCGGCCCTGCTCCGATTATGATTATTCTATCAGTGGCCTTTATTTCTGCTTTTTTAACTGCATGGAATCCAACTGCTAACGGTTCTGTTAAAACACCGATTTTATGATCCATGCTATCGGGAAGCTTAAGTATTGCAGATGCAGGGACTACGCAATATTCGGCGGTTGTACCTAACCAATCTCCTATACCCGGTGCCCCTCGCGTAATACAGTAATTCTCCAGCTTCCTTTGGCAATACTCGCAATTCCCACACCCACTTTGTGGTACGACGGTAACCTTATCACCGATATTAAATTCTGTTACACCTTCTCCTATTGCTTCAATATTTCCTGAAACCTCATGTCCAATGACAACTGGAGGTTTTCTAAAGGAGTGAAGACCTTTATACGTATGTATATCTGATCCACAAATCCCAGCCATTTTCACTCTTATTAGCACTTCTTGGCTTTTCAAATTAGGCACTTCGAACTCTTTAATGGATACACTCTCAACGTCATCAATCATTACAGCCTTCACCTATATCACTCCATCACTATTTATTGAATTAACAATATTTTTGAATCTTCTAAATGAGATTTCATTGCCTCAGCACTACCGCTATCGTGATTCTTAAGTAGCTCAAGTATTTTTTTGTGATCCTCATAAAACTTAACCATTCGTTCAGGAGCTTTATTTAAATGTTTTAGTGAAATTCGAAATAATTGATCATAATAATTCATTAAAATTTTGTTAATTTCATTATTACCAGCTAACTTGCTTAACAACATATGAAAAGTACGATCCTTTTCCGCAAATCTCTTAACATCCAATTCTGAAACAGCAACTTCCATTTCTTCTGTTATCTTTTCTAATTCTTGAAACGCATGATTACTATTTCGCTTTGCTATTTGCTCACAATTAAAGGCCTCAAGAGCAATCCTTAAGTTATAAATATCCATTATCACATCTAATGTAAGATCATTTATTACGATCCCTCTCTTCGAGGATACTGTTACAAACCCTTCTGCTTCGAGTTTAACAATGGCAGACTTTATAGGTGTTTTACTCATTTTCAAATCCTCAATTAACTCTTTCTCTGATAGGAAGGAACCCGGAGGATATTTTTCCTCTAAAATACCTTCTTTTATCTTTTCATATGCTACTTCCCTTAACAGCACGTTTGATCCCGTTTTTGTTTTCAATATTTTCCCCCCTCAACATGACATTACCCGTTCATAGAAATCTATTCCCCCTAACTGGCCACCCTTTAAAGCAATTTCTAATCTATCGAACATGCTATTTTCCGAATATGCGAGACACAGTGGAGCTCCAGGTGCGATACTTGATATATTTTCTAATGCATATATATCTAATTCTTTTGTTACAAATCCGGAAGTATCTCCACCTGATACTATTAATCTTTTAAGTGGATAGGATTCTAAAAAAGTTCTTACCCATTTACCTAAATCTTTTCCTATTTTCTTTCCAACTTCACTGTTGTCTATTCCCCGCTGCGCAAAATAGTTACGAGTTTCTTTAAGAGAGTTATCTGTAGGGCCATCTGCTGTATAGATAATCACCCTTTTCTTTTCCTTCATAAGCGCCTTTACTTTATTTAAAAATTCGTAAGGATAATCATCTTCGTAAAATAATTGGTGGGGAATTTTCTCAGCATGGAAGCCGTTAGCTACGGCTCTTTTCATCTGTTGACTTGTAATTTCTGATGCGCTTCCAGAAACAACTAAAAGTTCATCAACAGGATAGTGAGCATTATTCTGGATTGGCTTCTTACTCAAACCCATCTCTCCCCAAATTCCTGCAAATGCATATTCAACGCCTGAGGAGCCTACTATGAATTGTGCCTCTCTCTTTCTTCTGTTCCACAATACATTGGCAATGGTGTAAATATCTTTGTCTTGTAGTGAATCAAATAAGACTAACTCTCGACATTTTTCGGAATATTCAGTTAATAATTGAGATATTCTAGCCTCTCCCTGTTGAATATCAAGTAATGTAATAGGTGATATGGTACTTTCTGTTTGTTTTGATAAATGTAAGGATAAATCAGATTCTAACATTGGAGTTATAGGGTGTTGAGACATTACTGGATGTCGGTCTAATCGGTAAACAGTTTCTCCCATTCTTGCGAAATGTTGACCCAAAACCGTGTAACGCCCAAGTTGTGGTGCTGCTGCCAATACTGGATAAAGTTGATTCTTAAAAAATTTTTTTGCCAAATCAATTGCAAAACCAATACTGCCAATCTCAGGTGAGGAGTCAAATGTTGAACAAGTCTTGTAATGTATGAAGTAAGGGTTAATTTCTTGGAGTTGTTTGTAAATTGGAGTAATCTCATGTTGTATCTCTTTTTTCGTTTTTGCCCTAGCTGTCCCAGCTATACCAAAACACTGAATATCGTTAAATTGTTTTAACATCCTTTCATCTGGGACTGCTAAAAACAGAACTGTACGCAACCCCTTAGAAGATAGGGCTTCCATTGCGTCTGTAGATCCTGTAAAGTCATCACCATAAAAAGCTAATAATAGTCTTTCTTTCATCGATCCACCTCCCTGTCCCTTATTTTCCAAGAGGTACTAAAATATACGAATAAAGAATTATTAAATTTCAATTGTGATGGTAATATAAAAATATCAATAATATCCATTTGAGACTTTTTTTAGATATATGTTAGATCTAAGTTGTATCTAAGAAACATCTTAAAGAAAGCGGATTCATTTGTCAATAAATTCTGAAAAGTTTTTTGGCCATACAAAGTGTATGAGAAAATGTACTTATATAGATTTATTTTTATAATAAAATGCTATTTTAAAAAAAATAAACACAAAAAATGAGTCTCTTTATTTAATAATAAATTCAACCCGAAAACTTAAAGTAGTTTTGATCTGTAGTTTCAATTGTGAACTATCGTTAAAAAATATATTTTACATAAATTTGAAAAACCTCTTCTAAAAAAATTATTTTATTTTTAGAATCTTGATTTTCAATTCTAAAAAACAGGCTTCTGCTCATTATGATGTTAACAACAATGAGAAGAGGGACAACCCCTTTAGATGCGTCTGTATGGTAAACCAACCTGTTGCTACCAGCTACGTGTAATTGCCTCTCTTTTAAAGCCTTTAACCGAGTAACGGCTAGTTCACTTCTTTTCTCTTTCGTACTTTCAAAATCAAAGTTCATTTTCCCCTTTAAAAATGAAACTTCATCGATAAATTGAATATTATTATCACGGAAACCCAGGTATAGCAAATCCCCTGTCATTTTTTTATTGTTCGTATTTAGATATTATTATGAACTATCATTCTAGTCAAAATGAAAATTATTAGTCAATGGGTACACCTCCATCATTACTCATTCACCCAAAAATACGTTTGGTTACAGGATCGAACTAGATATTATAGGGGCTTTATAGTAAAGTTATCTAAAACTAAGAGAAAAAGGGGAGGAAATGGTTAATGAGTAATGCTATTGTAACCAATCCAATTTTTTGGTCGGATATTCCAGATGTAGATGTAATAAGAGTTGGTGCTGCTTATTATATGGTTAGTACGAGTATGCATACTGTACCAGGATGTCCGATTATGAAGTCGGAAAATTTAGTAGACTGGGAAATTATCGGCTATGTGTATGATACGTTAGAGGATAATGCCGCCCATAACCTATTAGATGAAAAAGGTATTTATGGACAAGGCCAATGGGCTACAAGTTTACGTTATCATAATGATACCTTTTATGTTTGTTTTTCAAGTAATGATATGAATCAGTTCTATGTATTTCAAACACAGGATATTGAAAATGGAAATTGGAAGCGCTCTACTATTGAAGGAATTTATCACGATCCTGCTTTACTGTTTGACGAAGATAGGGTTTTTGTTATCTATGGTTGTGGAGATGTTCGCATTACAGAATTAACGGAAGATTTAACAGCTGTAAAACCAGGAGGCGTTAATCAGTTATTGTTGGAAACTCCAAAAGAGGGTATAGGCTTGCGATGTGAAGGGTGCCATGCATATAAACTGAACGGTTACTATTATTTATTATTCATCGAGTGGCCGACTGGTGGAAATCAGCGCAGAAGACAAATAGCTTATCGTTCAAGGGAACTTTTAGGTGAATATGAGCGAAAAATAATTTTTGATGATGACATGGGATACCACAATAAAGGAATTGCACAAGGGGCAATTTTTGATACGCCTGACAACGAATGGTATGCGATGCTTTTCCAAGACCATGATGCCGTTGGCCGGATTCCTTATATTTTACCTGTAAACTGGGAAGAGGCATGGCCAATGATTGGAGTCGATGGTAAAGCACCGAAAGAATTTGAAACTACTATGCCTGCATCTTCCCATTCTCCATTAGTCATAAGCGATGAATTTGACCATAAAGAAAACAAATTAGCATTGAATTGGCAGTGGAATCATAATCCAGACAATAATCTTTGGTCATTCGTGAAACGGCCAGGATATCTACGACTAGAAACCGGACATTTAACCAATAGTATTTTACAGGCTCGTAATACCTTAACACAAAGAACAGAAGGTCCAACCTGTACAGGAACTACCTTGATGGACATAACAAACATGAAACCTGGTGACCATGCTGGATTAGTTGCTCTCCAAAATACATTCGGGACCGTTGGTATTCAAGTTACTGAGAACGGTGAAAACTACATAACCATGTGTGTGAACCGTGGTGATGGCAGTGAAGAAATAGTAGAAAAGAAGCCAATTCAGGAGAAGCATATTCATTTAAAAATAGAATTTAACTTTGAGGACAGTATCGACATCGCGAAATTTTACTATTCTTCGAATGGAGAAGATTGGCTAGGAATTGGTAAGCCTTTGAAAATGAAGTACACTTTAGACCATTTTATGGGCTATCGTATTGGTCTATTTAATTATGCAACCACGCAAATTGGTGGATATGTGGACTTTGCGTATTTTCACTATGAAAAACAGTAAAATGGCATTTCATTTCAAGACGTATTAACCGAGCAAGACCTTAAAGTTTACTATAAGGAAAAGGACCCTTACCAAATTGGTTGAGGGTCCTTTTAAAGCACCTATTGTTGTACCTGTTCCATACTCTCCTCAGCCACCTACTTTTCGAAAACATGAAGAAAACAAGGAACCATGATAAGTCCCTTGCTCTAGAAAAACGATTGTTTATGATGCTGTCTTTTTCTTCGAAGAAATATCTAACCAAACTGCTAGAATAAGAATCATACCTTTTACGATATACTGCCAGAACGGTGGAACGTTCATCATACTCATCCCATTATCTATACTTGCCATAATGAGGGCACCTAGTATGGAACCAACAATGGTTCCTACACCACCCATTAAGCTCGTTCCACCAATAACTACTGCAGCAATGGCATCTAGCTCATACATTTGACCTGCACTTACCGTACCGGCATTCAATCTACTTGTAAGTACCATACCGGCAACTGCGGATAAAGCACCCATGATAACAAAGACCGACAAGATGTTTCGCTTAATATTAATACCTGATAGTTTTGCCGCTTCAGGGTTACCACCGATAGCATAAATGTGACGACCAAACGTCGTATTTTTTGACACGAATATAAAAATACCTGCAATCACCAATAAAATAAGGAGTGGTACTGGAATTCCATGATAACGATTTAACATATAAACAAACAAGGTAATCAAAACCGAAAATACAATCACGGTTCCATAATCAAAAGAGACTGGAGACAAAGCCAAATCTAGCTTTTGACGTCGTTTTCGTTTTCTCGCCACCATGATAAAGGCAAAGACAATGAGGACAGCAGTAAGTAAGTAGCCAATAACATACGGAATATACGCTTGCCCAATTACTCGAAAGCTTTCATTCATTGGTGCAACCGTCTGCCCACCGCTAATCCCCAGCAATATTCCTCGGAAAATCATCATTCCACCGAGAGTGACAATGAAGGCTGGAACACCTTTATAGGCAACCCACCAACCTTGCCATAACCCTAGCAAAATACCGGCCAATATGGTAACTATAATAACCGGGAACGTGGACCATCCATACCATACTTGGAGAATAGCAGCAATACCACCAGTTAATCCAAGTAAAGAACCAACGGATAAATCAATATGACCGGCTACGATGATTAAGGTCATTCCTACAGCCAGTATCCCGATAACTGTCATTTGTCTTGATAGATTCGTTATGTTTCGGGAAGAAATAAAATCCCCGTTCGTTAATATGGTAAAGACAACAAAGATCATGATGAGTGCAATGATGAGCGTGTATGCTCGAACATCCAGTTTAAAACTAATGCGATTCTTCAATATTCTCCCCTCCTGTTGCTAGCTTTAAGATCGCTTCTTGGTTTGCTTCTTCCTTCGATAACTCTCCCATTATTTTTCTATCAGCCATGACTAACACACGGTCTGACATTCCTAAAAGCTCCGGGAGTTCTGATGAAATCATAATAATCCCTACACCTTGTGCCGTTAATTCATTAATTAATTTGTATATTTCTTGTTTTGCACCAACATCAATACCACGAGTTGGTTCATCTAAAATTAAAATCTTCGGACCTGACATGAGCCACTTACTCAATACAACCTTTTGCTGGTTTCCACCACTTAAAGTAACGACCTTGGTTTCTAATGACGGTGTTTTTACCCGCATTTTTTTGTTGTATTTTTCCGTTTCCCAAATCTCTCGTTCCTGATTAATAAAAGATAGACTTGAAATTTGACCTAACGAAGCCATCGTTGTATTTTTCGCCACATCCATTCCGAGAACTAATCCATACCGTTTACGGTCCTCGGAAACATAGGCTAACCCCTTATCAATCGCTTCTTTCGGTCCCTTTACTTCATATTTCTCACCATCAATATAAACGGACCCTTCTGCTTTTCCTTCATAGCCACCAAATAAACTTGTGGCTAATTCCGTTCTTCCAGCTCCCATTAAGCCACCAATACCTAATACCTCACCTTTATGAAGGGTTAACGAAACATCATCAGTAACAGGCTTCTTGGATTTATGCTCAAAAAAGGAATAACCGTCCAATTTAAGAATGACTTCATCGATCTTATTATTTTCATAAGGAAATAAATCTTTTAATTCACGACCAACCATCATGGAGATAATACCACTTTCGTCAATTTCATCAATCCCTTTAGTACCAATGGTTTGGCCATCTCGTAAAATGGTTACGGAATCAGAAATGCGCATTACTTCCTTTAATTTGTGTGAAATATAGATTACGGTAATCCCATCTTCACGGAGCTGGTGAAGGATATTGATTAATATTTCAACCTCCTCTTCAGCTAATGCTGCTGTCGGCTCATCCATGATTATAATTTCACAGTTTTTAGAGAGAGCTTTGGCAATTTCAATAAGTTGTTGCTGACCAATCCCCAAATTAGAGACTTTTAAGTTGGATTCAATAGAAAGTCCAACCTTTTTTAGCCATTTATTTGCTTCATAAAACATTGTCTCCCAATCTATGAACCCATTTGATGTCGGCTCATTCCCTAAAAAGATATTTTCTGCAATGGTCATATCCTTTACGAGCGCTAATTCTTGATAAATGATTGTCACACCAGCATTCTCTGAATCTCTGATCGTTTGAAAATTTTGTTCTTTATCATTAATAAGGATTTTTCCATCGTAAGTACCATGTGGATGAACACCACTTAATACCTTCATCAGCGTAGATTTCCCTGCTCCATTTTCACCACAAAGGGCATGTATCTCCCCTTTTTTTACTTTGAAGTTTACATTGTCTAACGCTTTAACACCTGGAAACTCCTTGGTGATCCCCCGCATTTCTAAGATTGACATATACTCACCACCTATGGACTACAATTTAATGTTAAATATCGGAGGGAGCATCTATACCAAACTCCCCCCTCCTAAATCCAGAACGAAACTATCTATCTATTATTGACCGTCGTAATCAGGACGCTCCTCTTCTGGTACATTACGATATACATCTTCGAAACTATGGAATCCGTCTTCAATTACCGTTTCAATGACATTATCTGCGTTAACAGAGATAGGCGTTAGAAGTATTGACGGAACTTCGATCGTACCATTACTGATTCTGTCATCAAATTCTATTTCTTCTCCATTTGCAATTTTTACTGCCAATTCAGCTGCTTGAGAAGCAATTAAATGAATTTGCTTATATACCGTCATGGATTGCGTTCCTTCCACAATACGCTGAACAGCAGCTAAGTCAGCATCTTGACCGGAAATCTTTACTTCTCCAGCTAAACCTTGAGCTGCTAAAGCTTCAATGGCACCACCGGCTGTACTGTCATTAGAAGCCACTACTACGTCAATTTCATTGTTTGTTGCTGTTAATGCATTTTCCATAATTCCTAATGCAGCATCTGCAGACCAACCATCTGCCCACTGATCACCAACGATGGTAATATCACCGCTTTCAATTAACGGCTCAAGAATATTCATTTGACCTTGACGGAACATGTGTGCATTGTTGTCAGTAGGAGCCCCACCCATTAAGAAGTAGTTACCTGTAGGTACTTGCTCTACTAAGTATTCTGCTTGCATCTCACCAACACGTACATTATCAAATGAAATATAAGCTTCAATTTCCGCATTGTTAATCATTCTGTCATAGGCAATAACAGGTATACCTTCTGCTTGAGCTTGTGCAGCAACAGAACCAATACTATCAGAGTTATGGGCAATAATAACTAATACGTCAATACCTTGTGTCAACATGTTCTCCACTTGGTTTGCTTGTACTGTTTCATCTCCATCGGCTGATTGAACAATAACTTCTGCACCTAAAGATTCCGCTGTTTCTACAAAAATATCCCTATCATGCTGCCAACGCTCTAGTGTTAAGTCTGCAACAGATAGTCCAATTCTTAGTGAAGATTCCCCGTCACCACTATCTCCATTACTTGCAGCATCCTCTCCACAAGCGGTAAATACTATCAAACCAAACACTAATAACAGGCTTAAAATCCATTTTTTCATTGTAAAAACTCCCTTCCCTTTAACTCCAAATTTGTGAACAATTAAAATCTATCATGGATACTGCTTTGTGAGATCGCTTTCATCTTCACTTTCTTGTTAAGGTCTAGACTTTTTTGCAAATTTATGGCTTGGTTCCGCTACAGCAAAAAAAACAACGGCTTTCTGCACCGTTGCTCCTTTTTCAGGTTAAAGTTTTCCCCTGTATTCACTTGGACTGATTCCTGTTTCTTTTTTGAAAACACGACTAAAGTAATTTGGATCTTTATAGCCAATGTCAATGGCAATTTCTTTTAATGGAAGGTTACGATCCTTTAAATACTCCTTTGCTTTTGTCATTCTTACATCGGTCAAATAATCGATAAAAGTCCGTTCATAACGATCTTTGAAGAGCTTGCTTAAATAGTAGGAGCTCAACCCAACATGTTCAGCCACTTCTTCAAGGGAAATGGCTTTATGATAATTAGCATCAATATACTCCCTAGCCCGAGTTAGCTGCCCTTTCATATCGTTTACTCGCCAGTCGCTGATTCGTTCGATTATATTGGATAACTGCACTTTTGCTGCTTCCTTTACTTGAGTTGCTGAACTTAACAGATGAAATTGTGTCGGAAACTCTTCCTCGATACCTAACTCTTTCATCTTTCTTTTCAAAACAAGAAAGAAGTGGACCATATTTTTTTGAATCGTTGGTACCTGATGCTGCGAAGCTTCACTAATTCCTTGAAAATACGAATCAAATAAACGTAACCCTTTCTGTAGATCGGCACCTTTCACTGCTTCAAACAGTTCCTTCTCCACCTCAAAAGGAACAAACTCTTTTCGTTTTTCCTTTAATTTTGGATGAAAAGTCATATACGAAGCACTTGGATGATTATAAACCGACTCTAAAGCATAAATTGCCTCCCCATAAGAGTGATCAAACTGATTTAATTTAGACACTGTACTTCCTATCCCTGCAACTAGACGACAATTCTGTACATGTTTTTGAAAAAGGTGAATGAAGGTACGAACCACATTTTCCTTCGCTTTAAGATTACGCTCTCCATCCTTCTTAAGGGAGAAAAACGTGGGTACTTGAAACCCAATAAGCGGGCCTATTAGACAATGATGGTAATGTTTTTGTAAAAACTGTTTTAGTATTCGGTACCATTCGGTTTTTTCCTGACGGTTTGGCAATAGACTTTTAGATTCAAAGGAAAAAACAACAACAAAGCCTTGCTCCCCATCCACTTCTATCCATTCGGACCATTCGTCCATATTAAATTCGTGAACATAGTCCATCATTAACGAAACAATAAATTCCGATTCCACTAACGAACTAATTCTTTCAAGGCGATGATTAATGGCTGCTTTTTCTGCTTCCACCTTCTTTGCCTCTTCAATTTCTGCTGCCATTCGATCAAAAGCCTCTAAGATTCTTCCTTTCTTACTTGGTTTTAATAAATACTCTTTTACCCCATATTTCATCACTTCTTGGGCGTATTGAAAAGTATCAAAGGCAGTGACCATTATGCACTTCGTCATGGGCAGGGTGGTAATAATTTCTTTAACAGCAATTACACCATCTACCTCTGGCATTTTTATATCCATAAAGATTAGGTCTGGCTTACATTCTTGGGCAAGATCTATGGCCTCTTGTCCGTCTCGCGCCTCCGCCACAACCTCCACATTGGAACGATTCTTCCTTAACATTAATTGAAGGCCTTCCCGCTCCAAGGGTTCATCATCCACCAGCATAACTCTAATCCTCTCGCTCATGTTCGATTCCTCCCTTCCTTTGGTTTATTTATTGGATGGCCCTGTTTTACTAATTTAATCGTAACGGTTGTTCCCTGACCTAGTTGAGAATCAACCCTCACCTCATTCTGTGAATCAAACAATTGCAAGCGAGAGATAACATTTATTAGTCCTATTCCCGTTGAGTGACCGGTTCTTTTTGTCGTAGAAAACGCTTCACTTTCCTGCGGGTGAAAGAGTTTTTCCACCGTTTCCTTGTCCATTCCTACACCATTATCCCTTACTTCTATAAAAACAAAATGATTCTTTTCATAAATGGTCAGTTGGATTTTTGCCCCTTTCTTCATCTCCTCTACCCCATGCATAAAGGCATTCTCCACAATAGGCTGCAGAGTTAAACAGGGAATCGGAGTGGTTAAACACGACTCCTCAATATTCTCTTCAAACTGAACACGGTCTCCGAATCGAGTCTTTTGTATGAAGAAATATTCTTTTACAATTTCTACCTCGTCTCCTAAAACAATTGCTTTATCTATATCCCCTAAGTTATAGCGGAGCAGAGCAGATACGGAGGAGATTAATTCACTGGTTCGTTCCGCGTCTTCAATATAAGCTGTTTTGGAAATAGTATTTAATGTATTAAAAAGAAAGTGCGGGTTTATTTGGTTTTGCAAGCTTCGAAGCTCCGTCTCCTTTAACAGCTCCTTCAATCTCGCCTTTTCTTCAATTTCCTTTACGGAATGATTAATATTCTCTTTCATTTGATTAAATGTTTTCGTTAAAAACCACAGTTCATCCTTTGTAGACACTTGAACATCCTTACCTGTAAAGCTTCCCGCAGAAATTTGCTCTGCTGCATCTGTCAAATGAGTAATGGTTTTCGTTATTCCATTGGAAAACCAGAGGGCAAATAGAATACCTAGTAATAATATAGAGATGAATATGGCCGTCCCCATTTTATTAGTATAGTTTACCTTTTGCTCTATTATCGGATAAAGTTGTTGATGGCTAGTGAGCTCCCGATTAATAATGTCTAGAGTTGTATCGTGTATGTATTGCTGCGTTTTTTCCGCTTCATTCAGATGATAGGAATAAACTTGTACTTTTTGTTCGTTCACCCCATTAATGGTGTTATCCGACTGCTCTAGAAAACTATCCATGAGATGTTGGTAGTTTTTCATTAAAATAGCATCTCCCATAAAACTCTCGGTATTCAACAGCCTCTCTTGTAAGGAAAGGAGCTCCCTTCTATTCTCCTCATAATTAGATAGATTATCTTCCAATGGTTCCAAAACATAGGTGTAAAGGGATTGATACGTATCCTTTGTCTTTTGGGAAATTTCATTTTTAAGGAACAAATGATTCAAACTTTCTTCATACAAGTCAAAGGCTCTTTCATGACTTTGGTTCTGAACATAGGAGATTACTAATGTAAATAAAACAATGACCGTAAAATAAATAAGTAGCTTTGTCCGAATTTTGATCATGGGTTAACACCCACTTTTGTCTGCCAATCTCGTAAATCACTTTTACGAATAATGCTTGTATTCGTGTGGTAGACATTTTGAACTTGTTGGCCAGTAATAATAGCTAACATCCGTTCCACACTTTGATACCCCATTTGAAAGGGCTCTTGTGCCACGACAGCATCTACTTTTCCCTGTTCCAATAAATCAAGGGTTTCCTTTAACGAATCGAATGCAAGGATATAAATATCATCCTGCCTCTGTAACGCTTTCATACTGGTGGAAATACCAAGACCATCTAAAGCACTGGTTCCAAAAAACGCCGTAATTTCTTCATGTTCCCCTAATATTTTATCTGCTTTTTCCGCTGCTCTTACTCTTGAATTATTTGATTCTTCAATGGCGACAATCTGTATCCCTTCTATATTTTCTACTGCATCTTTAAATCCTTGGATTCGAAGTTGTTGATGGATAGAACTAAAGCTATTTGCAATGATGCCAACCACAGCTTCTCCATTCGTATCTTCTATTAGTGCTTGTCCTGCAATTTGCCCTGATTGATAATTATCTGTTCCTATATACGTCATGCGGGAACTATTCGGGACATCCGTATCAATAGTGATAACTGGTATCCCATTTTCTACTGCTTTATTGATGAGGGGCGTAAACATTTCATCATTTAAAGCCTGAACAATAATTCCATCTACCTTAGCTGCTATAGCCATGTCCAATAGCCTTACTTGTTCCTCAGGATTAGAATTTCTTGGTCCTTTATATTCCACATATACATCGTAGACAGCTTCCGCCTCCTTGGCCCCCTCTTCCACCAAACGCCAGTACTCATGATCAACTTCCTCACTAATTAAGACAAAATGATAGTTTGGTAAAGAACTGTATGTTGATGTAGCCTCGGAAATTTGATAATCGTAGTAATTTGCCTTCATATAAAAATAAAAAGAAAAACCTAAAGCACCAATAAAAGAGACCATTAGTGTTAAATATAAAATAAAGTTTCGATTCATAAAAAACTCCTTTATCACACATAATTTATTTTAATTTTTCGAATCTAGTATACGCTCTCATTTTTAAGGTTGTGGTAGCCTGCACTTTTCTATATTAATTCATTGTAGAATAAACTTCGGAAAAAACAAATGAAGAATAATTTTACAAAATATGGAATTAATAAATGCTTTTATAAAATTCTAAAAGGAAATTTAACCAAATTTGTCATATAAATAGGCGTTTATCTCCATGACATCTTGAGATAAACGCCTTTTTCTAACAACATAGGATAGCTACTTCCACCTAAATGACCTCTATTTCAAATTCCGGCTCAAAAATTGTTTAGGTGACATTCCAATGTACTTTTTAAATACTTGACTAAAATACTTATAGTCGCTAAAACCCACTTCTTCTGCCACTTCATAAATTAATACCTTATCATTTTGTAACATTTCAAGTGCCTTAATAATCCTATACCTAGTCAAAAATTCGTTAAAGCTGTGAGAGGTTTCATCCTTAAATTTGGAATTTAGGTTAACAGAAGAAACATGTAATGCATCACTTACATCCTTCAATGTTACTTTTTCGTGATAATGCTCTTTTATATAATCTATTACCTCTAATACATAGTTAGAGATAGTTTCTTTGTTTATATTAATATTTAATACATCCTGATATAGTAATGAATTCATTTTAAGGTTTTCCTGTACTTTTCTTTGCTCTATCTTAGATACGAGCTTCGAAAGGGTCCTTTCTAATTCCTTTATATCCACTGGCTTTAGAAGATAATCATGGACCCCAAGTCTTATCGCTTGCTTTGCATAATTGAATTCACTGTAACCAGATAAAATAATGGCTTCATAGTTAAAATCTTTTTTACTTTCCGTTAACATCTCTATACCGTCTTTAAAGGGCATCCTAACATCCGTTAAGACAATATCCGGCTCTAACTCTCTTATTTTCTCCATACCAATTTCGCCATTTTCTGCACACCCTACGATAATACAATCATTTTTCAGCCAATTAACCTTAAATTGCAAGCCCTTTTGGATAATAAGTTCGTCTTCCACAATTAATACCCGGTTCATATTAATCCACCTCTTCCAATGGAATCCATAACCTAACCAGTGTTCCACGGTTAACTTTGCTTTCAATTTGCAGGCCGTAGTTTTCCCCATATAACAGTTGAATAATGTTGTGAGTATTACGAATACCATTATGGTCAGTCATCTCGGTATCACCTGATAATACCTTTTGAATCTCAGACAATTTATTAGCCTCTATTCCTTCACCGTCATCCTGCACCACTATAAAAAGATGAGAATTAAATTTATGTGCAGAAAGTCTAATGGATAATTTATTTGTTTTATCGATATTGTGTTTAATAGCGTTTTCGATAAGTGGTTGTATAATTAATTTTGGGACATGAATATACAATAATTCATTTGGGATATCTATCTCATATTCAAGTCTTTTTCCAAATCTCATTTTTTGTAAACTAAAGTAGTCTTCAAGATATTCTAAATCGGTTTTAAGAGGTACCGTAACATTTCCAAAATTGGTGTTATATCTCATTAGCTTTGCAATTTTCACAATAATTTCAGACGCATTTTCAGGGTCCAAAGTAATTTCGTACTTAATCATTTCCAGAACATTATAAAGGAAGTGGGGATTAAACTTTGCTTCCAAATGTTTAATTTCAAGCTCTCTCTTTTTTTCCATAATTTCTTTATTTATCTGGATCAGGGTTTTTATTTCATTTATCTTACTGTTGTACTCTTCGTGTATGGTCTGTAATTCATCAAAAACATTATCGTCGTCTACAGGTGTCTGATTATTGTTTTGATTAGAAATGATGGAAACTAACGTATCGAAAGGCTGTAATGTTTTTTTTAGTATTTTTGGTGTTACAATTAAAACGGCTAAAATAATGATTAAACTACTAACGGACATGGATGCTATACCATAGAAGAGCAGTAACCTGTAAATATTAATAGATGTCATCGTCAAAATGCCAATGTTTTGAGAACCTACAGTGTTATAATTTAGGTAGAAATAATATCCATTAATACTAACGTAGTTTGTACTTGTATCTATGTTTAACTTCCCTAGATTATTTATCCTAAAATCATGTGTCCTAGCGATAACGTTATCAAATTGATCTGTAACAAAAACCATTTGATCATAGCTTGAATCCACGACAAAATCTTCTAAAAAGTATACTAAATAGCCAAGGACTTGTTCCTCTTCTTTAATTACGATAGAAAAAAAATAAGTGGAATGATGGGAGTTCTCGAATAAGTTACCAACGGATTGTTCAATGTACATATCTCTATTCAAGTTATTAGTTAGATTTTCAATAAAAAAGCTATTTTCCAATCTTTCTCTTTCATCCCTATATAAACTACTGGAGAGGACTTCTTTGTCTCTATTTAACAAAGCAAAATTGGAAGGTATTTTCCTTTCATGCTGAAAGTCGTATAATAGTTGATTAACTACATTCGTGGCAGTATTGGTTTCAACAGCCCGGATTATTTCTTCCTCATTGGAGAGGGATTTCACCCCTTCCTTATAGTAAATGAATTCCTGAGCGACTTTATTTGTAAGATATTCATTTACTTCCTTATTCGGATTAACAATGGAAAGATTAAATATTATATATAACGATAATAAATATACACTTAAAATGAAGGATATTATGATCACTGTGGCTTTTATAAAAGAGTTCTGTATATAATCCTTAATCTTTTGGCGCTGCTCCATATTTACATCCCCATTATCATTCTATTAATATAATATACAGAAGGCTGCCCCAATTAATAATAAGGCAACCTCACTATGCTATAAGCTAATCTCTTTTTTGCCTGTTAATTTAAAGAAAATAAGTAATGATAGAATCGATGTTACAGTTAAAATCGCTGAATAAGCTGATGCGTTTCCGAAGTTTCCACGAATAACCTCTGTATAAATGGAAACGGATAAAGTTTGTGTATTACTTGCATAAAGTATAATGGAAGCGCTTAATTCTCCTAGTATGGTTATCCAGCTCATAATCGCCCCTGCTAATACCCCTGGCATCATCATTGGCACCACTACTTTGTAAAACGTCTTCGCTTCCGATGCCCCGAGACTGATGGACGCTTCTTCAATACTCGGGTGAATTTGGCCAATGATCGCTGTACTTGAACGGATCGTATATGGCATTCTCCTTATAACGAAGGCCACAACCATGATCGTAACTGTTCCTGTCAAAAATAACGGACTGTCACTAAAGGCAAAAACAAGTGCTATACCCAATACGGAACCCGGGATTACAAATGGGAACATAGAAAATGTATCTAATATAGAATTTATCATATTTCTCTTTCTTACTGTTAGGTAAGAAATGAAAATTCCAAGAATTACAATAATAACAATGGCGTATAACCCCATTTTGTAGGTATTCGTAATCATCGAAAGGTCTCGATTAAATAGAATATTCTGGTAGTTTTGTAATGAGAAATTACCTGTATATACTTGCCCCCCTCTAGTTTCAAGGAAGGATGTAAATATAACAACCATCTGTGGTAATATGGCTAGAAATGTAACAAAATAAACCACCAAATGGCTTAATATATTCTTTATTCCTTTACTTTGTTGTACAGCCATTGGTCTTAACGCCGACATAGAATAGGAGTATTGCCGAGACAGTATACGCTGTAATAAAAACAGAGAGATTGTTACAAAAATAAAAAGGGTTGCGATTGCAGCTGCGAAGCCTGCATCTCCACCAACTTCACTTAGGAATTGTTGATAGATAAGGACTGGCATCGTCCGATAGCCTTCACCAATAAGCATTGGCGTACCAAAGTCAGCAATCACTCGCATAAAAACTAATAATGAACTGGCAAAAATGGTAGGTAAAATAAGTGGAATGACTATTTTAATCATTCTTTGAAAATTGGAATATCCTAAACTTTCTGCTGCTTCAATGAGTGAACTGTCTAAATTCTTTAGTGCCCCCATAATGTATATAAACACCAATGGAAAAGACTGTAGAGTTAGTACTAATACGATTCCAGTAAATCCATATATTCCATCAAAGTTCATATTAAAAGTGTCATTGATAAATTTAGTGACAACACCACTTCTCCCTAAAAGCTGAATCCACGCATATGCTCCAATAAAAGGCGGAGAAATATAGGACACAATAATTAAAATCTGAACAAATTTACTTCCAAATATCTTCACCCTTCTTAACATATAGGCCATCGGTATACCAATAATAACAGCGAGAGCGGTGCTAACAATGGTCACCTCAAAACTGTTTCTTAATGTGATCCAGTAAAATTTCCTATCAAAGAAATGGTAAAAGTTCTGCAAGGTGAATCTTCCAGTTTCTGGATCAAACATACCCTTATTTAAAATCAAGAAAAGGGGATAGAGAATAAACAAGATCGTTAAGCCTAGGATAATAAGTGATGAAGCGTTCCAGAGATTAAAAAGCGACTTTTTTTGTTTCATATTATCCACCTGCCTTAATTAACGATTCTTCAGTAGCTGAATCAAAAAGATTTATCTTTTTAGATTTTAACTTTAAATGAACTCGAGTCCCTTCTGGCATAATTTCGTTAGCTTCTGCATCCTGGATTACCTCCACCTTTTCACCTGTATCCAGCTTTACAAAGTAGTGAGTATTCAAACCCAAAAACATCGTACTCTCAATCACACCTTTAATGGAACTTTCGTCTTCAACAAGGATAAACTCTTGTGGTCTAACAGCTACTATAACTTCCTGACCTTTCTTTATTTCCGATAAATTATCCATCTTTTCTTTGTAATTCTCATTTAAGCGAACAAATACCCCACCAGATTCATCCGTTTCTATTTTTCCTTTAATCACATTGGAAGTCCCAATAAACTGGGCAACGAATAAATTACTCGGACGAGAATAGATGTCTTCAGGTTTACCTATCTGCTGAATGACACCACCGTTCATTACAGCAATTCTATCTGAAATGGCCAATGCCTCCTCCTGATCGTGGGTTACATAAACGGTTGTAATTCCAACCTGTTGTTGAATTGCTTTAATTGCATTTCTCATTTCAATTCTTAATTTGGCATCCAGATTAGAAAGGGGTTCATCCATTAATAGAACCTTCGGATGAATCACCAATGCCCTGGCTAATGCAACCCTTTGTTGCTGACCACCTGACAGTTTGTCTGGTTTCTTTGATTTATGTGCTTCAATTCGAACCACTTTCATAATATCTTCCATTCTCTTATTAATTTCTGCTTTACTTAAATTATTGACTTTTAAACCGAATGCAATATTATCCGCTACTGACATATGGGGAAAAATCGCGTAATTTTGAAATACCATCCCCATTTTTCTCTTATTAACAGGTATATCATTAACCACCTTGTTATCAATTTCAATCTTCCCATCTTCAATGGAATTAAAGCCAATAATCATTCTTAATAAGGTGGTTTTCCCACAACCAGAAGGCCCCAACAAAGTAAATAATTCGCCTGGCTTAATATTTAGGGATAATCCATTAATTACGGTTTCATTTCCAAATCGTTTTACAACTTTGTCTATATTTATAGAAACGCTCATGGTATACCTCCATTGTAAATTGATACAGAGTAACTTATTGATAAATCAAATAAGTCACTCTGTATGATGTTATGTTTATAAATCTATTAGTCTAGCGATCTTTCAATAATATCAACATACCTTGCTATAATTTCATCTGTATGTTCAACAACCCACATCTCGTCGTACTCTTCAAAGAATTTAATCTCATCTTGTGGAATCATATAGTCTGCCAGTTCCACACCTTTTCTAAGTGGTCTTACTGTTAATTCTTGCCCAGCATGACTTTGAACTTGTTCAGAAAGGACAAAGTCAACGAATTTCTTAGCATTTTCTAAGTTTTTGGCACCCTTTATAATTTGAACTGCCTGCCCAGGGAAAATAGCTCCTTCATCTGGAAATACAACCTCGACTGGCGCACCACTGATAATGTAGTGAATAACGGGATCCTCCCAAGTTAGACCTACGACATACTCCCCATCTGCTACCCCTCTATGAACTTGCCCGGAGCTTCCTTGTATTCTGCCATCAACATTTGCAATAAATTTCTCAACAAACTCCCATGCTTCATCTGCCAATGGATCCCCATTACCCGCAGCATACAGCATTGCCATTAAAGATTGAAAAGCGGAGCTGGAGTTTACTGGATCTCCAAATGCAATTCTCCCTTTTAAATCCGGATTAAGAAGGTCTTGGAAACTAGTAATTTGACCTTCTCCACCGGCTAGTTCTGTGTTTACAATGAATACGGTAGGATCAGCAAATGCTGGTGAGATATACCCTGTCTCATTTCTGAACTGCTCAATCATATACTCATCTTCTGGAGAAACATATTCATGAAGTAGATCCGTTTTATCATGCAACATCGTAACGTCTGCTGCCCATAGGATATCTCCTTGTGGATTATTTCGTTCCGATTCAACTCTAGTAACTAATTCACCTGTACCAGCAGTAACTGTCTGTACTCTAATTCCAGTCTCTCTTTCAAAGGCAGGAATAACTGCTTCATTTAGACTCTCACTTCTTGCAGTATAAACAACTAATACATCACTTTCACCATCTACATTCTCTGAACCACTACCTGAACATCCAATACTAGTGACGGCAAGGATAAGTAGAAATGGAATGAAATAAAACGCTTTCATAATAACCCCTCCTGTTTATTTATTTCCTTCATTGTAGAACAACCTACACATTTAATTAATCCGAAAAAAATAAAAAAATATCCAAAATAAAAAAGTGCCTAATCGAATGTTTTTCTAACATAGATTAAGCACCCCAATCTTGTTTTATTAAGTTTAGAGCAAGGGTAACAGTGTTTGTTTCCCTTATAATATTTTATCTAAAAACTGCTTCGCTCTTTCTGTTTTAGGCTGCTTGAAAAACTCTGCTGGGTCAGTGTCCTCAACAATTTTACCTTTGTCAATAAACCAAATGCGATCTGCCACTTCCCGGGCAAAGTTCATTTCATGTGTTACGATCGCCAACGTCATTCCTGTTTTTGCTAAGTCCTTAATAACATCCAGTACTTCCTTGACCATCTCCGGATCAAGGGCAGAGGTTGGTTCATCGAACAACATAATTTCAGGCTCCATTGCTAAAGCTCTAGCAATGGCGACCCGTTGCTTTTGTCCACCTGATAAACTTCCTGGATATACTTTCGCCTTGTCTTCTAATCCTACTCGTTTTAATAACGCAAGGCCTTTTTCCTCTGCATCCTCTTTGGAAAGCTTCTTTGCTTTAATGGGAGCAAACGTTAAATTAGCAAGAACAGTCATATGAGGAAACAAGTGAAAGTGCTGAAATACCATTCCCATTTTTTGCCGAACCGTTGTTAAATTAACTTTAGGACTTGTAATTTCATTCTCTTTAAACCATATTTCCCCGCTAGTCGGCATTTCTAATAAATTGATACAACGAAGCAAGGTAGATTTCCCGGATCCAGAAGGGCCAATAATAGCAATAACTTCTCCTTGGTCAATGGAAGCGTCTATTCCATCCAGTACTGTTAAATGTTTAAATTTCTTCGTTAAGTTTTTTATTTCAATAGCTTTATTAGGCTTCACTTACTCTCATCCTTCTCTCTAGTAATCGAGCCAAAATTGCTAAGATCATTACGATAACGTAGTAAATAATCCCTGTAAATATCAAAGGTTCAAAGGTTACATAAATTTGAGAGGTAACGATATTTGCTCGTCGTAATAATTCTTGAACACCAATAACAGACACGAGGGATGATTCCTTTAATAAAGTAATCATTTCATTCACAAGTGCCGGCAATATATTTTTAAATGCCTGTGGAAGAATCACAAACAGCATCATCGTAGAATAGTTAACCCCTAGAGACATCGCTGCCTCCCTTTGTCCCTTATCAATTGCATTGATTCCTGCTCTCATTATTTCAGATATATACGCCGAGGAATTTAATCCAAAAGCAAGTACCCCTGCCATTAACGGGGAAATATCATATTGTAATAATTGAGGTGTGGAAAAATAAATGATAAACAATTGCAGTAATAATGGCGTACCACGAAAAATAGATGTATAAAAATCTGCAAACCATCTTAATGGTTTAATGGTGGAGATCTTCATTAATGTAAGACAAGTACCCCATATCAAACCAAAAATTAAGGATAGTAATGTAAAAAGTAAAGTAACCCATATTCCCTCCAGCATGAAGGGAATATAAGGTTCTATTCTAGAAAAATCAATGTTCATCGTCTTCACCTAAATTTCTATTCATTCGTTTAATGGTAGTTTTTACAAATGAACGAATATTATTACTCTGCTTCTTCTTGCGCTTCTTCAAACCACTTCTTAATAAGCTCGTCCAGCTTTCCGCTCTCTTCCATTTCGGCTAATACTTCGTTAAATTTATCTACTAAATCAGAGTTTTTAGGGAAGGCAATAGCATTTCCAGCTTGCTCCCCTTCAAGTGGAAGATAATCTAAATCTTCATGTACACTTAAATATGCTTTCGCAACGGACTCAGATAGAATCGCAGCGTCTAAACGATTATTTTTTACTTCCATAATAATGGTGTTTAATTTCCCTAATGGCTTTAATTCTATCCCATCAACCTGCTCCATTATTTCTTGGGCCATCTGCTCTGATGTTGTACCTAACTGTGCACCAATCGTTAATCCAGCTAAATCCTCAGGCCCAGAGAAGCCACTATCCTTTCTAAATACCATCGATTGGGCTCCACCATAATAAACATTAGAGAAATCTACTGATTTTTTTCGTTCTTCTGTTGCCTGCATCCCAGCCATAACAAAATCAACACGCTCTGATTGTAAGGAGCCAATTAATCCGTCAAATTCCATGTCACGAATTTCCAATTCGTATCCAAGCTTCTCAGCAATGTACTTCGCAATATCAATATCAAAACCTACTATTTCTTGCTCTCCATCAACTAGGTTATAAAATTCAAATGGTGGATAGTCAGGAGATGTTGCCATAATAAGGGTTTCTTTTTTCTCCCCTTGGTCCACAGCTTCTTTTCCTTCGCTAGCATTACACGCCCCTAAAACAAAAAGTAATGTAAATAAGATCATAGATGTTATTATTTTTTTCATTTTTCCTACTCCTTTTGTGTTTTCAATATAGCTTTTTTTATTTTATAACGATAAAATATACAATATCATGCATAAAAATAATTATCAATAGTTTTTTTATATGGTAATTTAACCCATGGAAAAAGCGTGTTAAACCGTCAATGCACAAAGGGTTTTAAAAAATGTTTTTATATAAAAATAATAACCCTTTCATAAAAAAGCGGAATTTATGTATAAATAATCAGCCGGGAAATTATTTGATTCTAATGCTTTGAACATCTGTATGTAAAAAGATCACTAGCCCCCTTGGAAGGGGATGAATATAAAAATGGTACCTGCCCCTAACTGTAGTAATGGGCAGGTACCATTTTTTATTGTATTGGGAAAGGGGTTTAGATCAATAGGATAAACTAGGGTCAAAACAAGATTAAAGTTTACCCAATTTAAACTCCCCCCTTATTTCCCCAAACTTATGTATACAATTGATGCATTCTATTGAAAGGTGCGAGACGAAATGGAAGTATAAATGCCTACCGACTTCCTCTACTTTATGTCCATGCAGCTTCAAAAAGGAAGTCTATTCTCCATTTCTTCAATGGTCATTTTGGCGTACACTTTTTCATCAGCAAGTAAATCAGGAATTTTCAGGCCAGCTGTTATTTCCTTATACACTTCCATCGTCTGCTCCAATGCCAAAAGCATTAGCCGTGCCTCTTCCTCATCCATTAGTAACAGGATCCACAACAGTAAACATCATATCATCATCCATATTTCCCCATGGACGTAACTTATAAAATTCTTTTGACTTCAATAGAACTTCTTCCCAATAATCAATATGACTCTCTTCGGTATTCGTACCGGTGTCAGGAGATTGCTCCTCCAAACTCAGGTTAATTTCTTCCAATAGTATGTTTGAGTTTGCGTATTCAAGGTCCACTTCCCCCATTAATACTTCTCCCCTGCTGTCTTCCTCAGGGGAAAGGTTTTTGACTCCGATACATCGTGGATACTGTGCCTTTTTTTCAGGTCTAACCTTCTTTGTTAAAACAATTTCGTGTTCCCAGTTATCACCAAAATCGTATGTATAAATGATTTTGTCATTTACAACTTTCAACCAATTCGCGATTGTTTCCTGCTTCTCATCATATGAATCGGCCATGTCGAATAAACCGAACTCTTTTTCCTCATCCGATTGAATCATAACATTCTCTACTTTTTTTCCATTCGTTTTTCTTAAAAATGTGGTAGAACATTCCCATGAAATTGGTAATCATACATACACCCATCCTTTTTTAACGAAAATGAGCAAAGATGATTGTAAAGAAGAAATTAAAGAGTCGGATTCTATTATTAAGAAATTAACTGGTCAAAGGGCAGCTACCTTTCGGCCACCCTACTTTGATTTTAATGAAGACACGGTTTCGATTGTACAAGATTTTTCCTACAAGATGATTGGTGCCGTAAATATGGATGCAGTGGATTGGGAACAGCCTGGAGTAAATCATATTGTAACTAAATCTCGTAATCATATAAGAAACGGCAGTATTTTTCTTTTTCACGATGGCTTCGGTGATCGTTCTCAAACGATGGAAGCTGTTAGAATCCTTGTGAAAGAATTAATTGACGAGGGATTTCAGCTAGTTACAGTCAGTGAGCTAATGAAGTTTAAGGAAAACGAGTAAATGAAAAAAGACATGATCCCTGTTACATTATCATTTTCACACCACCCCTCCTGCGGACATAACCAAACGGTTTCCTTTTTTCTTGTCCTCACATCGCCTTCTTGTGGACATAACGGGGCGTTTTACACTTTTCTTGTCCTCACACTGCTCCTCCTGCGGACATAACGGAGCGATTACCTCTTTTGTTGTCCTCACTTCGCCCATCCTGAGGGCATAACGTAAAGTAGACCTGGTAATCATCACACTGCAAGAAATAGCTAAAACGGAGAGGGTGTTTTCTCTCCGTTTTCCATGGAATATATTATTCGACAAGCGTCTGCCCACCTAGTACCCTTCTAACGAATAAATGGTCACGTTCAATGTTTCCATTTGTGCTACGAGCAAATCTTCATATTGCTCATTTGCTAAATAGTGAATTTCTTCTAACACCTTTTCTGGATATTTTCCTTGTATATCTTCGATCATGTCATTATAGACGAGGCGAGCTAATAACCAGTCTTTCGTGTATTTTTCTAGTTGAGAGACAAATCTTTCTTCACCGAATTCTTCTATTAATGTGAACGTTACATCGTAACGATATTGGTTCAGAAATTGATCTGTTTGCTCTAAAACTACTTCTTCGGGGATAATATGTCCCTTTTGTTCTGCTAATTTTGCCATTGCAAGGGTCCTAATCATCGATGTTAACGTGTAGTTAATGTGTGTAACTTGACGCTCCTGCTCTTCCCACAAACGGTTCATTTCCGCAAATGTCGCTTCATCCATGGATGATTTTCCCTCCGTCCGGACCAGTTCAATGTGTAATAAGCTTAATAATTGTTGGAACTCTACCATTTCACTAGTAATCTTCGTTTCATCCACTTCTGCTAGCACCGCTTTAGATTCTCCGCTGCAAGCAACGGCCAATAATAGGAAGGCAGATAGGATGCTATAAAATAACATATTTTTACCATAGATTCGTAAACTAATCATGCCCATCCCCCACTTCAAATTCCATCATTTTTTCGTATTCATCCGTACCTGATACTATTGTCAGGCTGGCAATCCATTCCCCTGGCATGGCTAATTCCACCTCACCTAGGTAAACTCCGTTGTCTACATTGATAAAATCTACTTCAATATGGCCATGATCCATGCGGCTCATTTCCAGCAGCGCCGAAATTTGCAAATCATTTACGGGGGCCTCCCCGTCTACTACCGTAAACACGATCTTTGTTTTTTCTCCCCGTTCGTAAACGGGTTCATTTTCTAGTTGAACAACCCAGTTGCCCCCTCCTCCACAACCTACAAGGAAAGCTAGAAACAAAATCGACAAAATCACCAGCTTATATTGCTTTTTTATTTTTGGCATACGCTAGTTCCTCCCCCATCTTTTTCGTAAAGTCTGCTACGGTATACTTCGTTATTTTCCCATCATTTAAATAGGCTACATGCGTACAAACCTGTTGAATTTCATCCATATGATGGGAAGATAGAAAGATGGTTTTATCCTTCAACGATTGTAAAATACTCAAAATTTCTGCGCGACCAATAGGATCAAGTCCACTCGTCGGCTCATCTAAAATTAATAGTTTTGCATCATAATAGAGCATTAAAGCAAGCCCTAAGCGTTGCAGCATCCCCTTGGAAAAGGTATGGATTTTATCACTTCTGTTTTCCTCTAGTCGCACTTGTGTTAATACTTGTTCCACTCTTTCATCATCAGGCTTACTGTCCTGTAATTCGGCGAAAAAACGAAGGTTTTCATTCGCAGTCAATTGTGGGTACAAATGAAACTTTTCAGGTAAATAGGCTACTTCTTTTTTCCATTTATCCGTTTTCCTTGTACAATGTCCCCCTAACAGAATCGAACCTTTTTTAACAGGTAATAATCCAAGCATGGAATGAATTAACGTGGATTTACCTGAGCCATTACGGCCGACTAGGGCACAGCGTTCTTTCTCTTCCACCCCTAAGTGGACATCGTTAAGGACGATTTTTTTGCCATAATACTGGGATAATCCTTGAATATTAATCATGACGAAGCCCCTTTCTCTTTGACCAGATGGCTAACTCGAAAAATACAACAATAAATAGGAGTAAATTTAACATTAGGAAACTAGCTGGTGAAAGCCAAATCAATCTATCCATTAAGGAAGACATGTATTCAAGGGAAAACACACCTACCGAAGTTTCTAAATAAAGTCTTAACGTATTTAATGGCTGCAAAAAGAACACGATGGAAAACAGGAAGATGTTTTCATGGGTGACCCCTGGCAGCTGATAAAGTAAAACAAGGTCAAATAAAAAGATAAATAAAAACCAAACAAACACGATTAACCCTACTGCTTGCATGCGGTTGGAACAAAGGGTTCCAATAAAAAAGCCAATTTGATTAAATATGAGAATAAAGACGATAACCGTTAGTAAAAATGCGAGAAACTCTCCTACTTCAAAGGATAAAAATAATTTCATTGTTATAGCTAATAGAAAGTACCAGCCAATGAATAGGCCTAAGATGATGGTATTGACGGCAATGGCTTTTTTGAAAAGAAACGTACGATACGATTCTTTTTTCGTAACGATCATCATTAATGTTTTTAATTCTTTTTCTTGCATAACGGCAAAGGATGCAAGAAATAAGCAGAGAAGGGGGAGCAAGAACACATGCATTTCGTGAAGGGAGATAAGAAACGCCTGAAAATTATGTTCCATCGGGCTGTTCTTTGCTTCCATGAAAATGAAGACAGACATAAGCATGACGATTCCAATTCCGAACCATAGTCCTTTACTTCTCGTTTGTTCTAGCCATTCTTTCCAAATGTATGTCATCCTGCTTCCCTCCTGCGTTTGTAAATACCAATTACGAATCCACCTACGATCACTAGTGCAATGGAATAAGGCATCAATGGTAGACTAGTTCGTGTTTGTAGTGGAAAATCATCTTGAAACATGGCGCGCTGATTGTTCATCCATTGGTTCATCTTTTCGTAAACGACGATACTTGGACTATTGATCATGAAATAGGTAAGTTCATTATTTTCGATCAATTGATGTAACGAGGAGTAATAAGAAACAGGGAAATCTCCAATACCATCTTGATTTAAATCTAATAATGGGAAACTATTTCCCCAGTCGTTCCCTCGTCCATTTACGCTCCAATGATTTTCGGAATGTCCCCCCACTTGAATAACGGGACTTTGATTTTTATAAAATTGATTTTCTGTCAAGGTTTGTTCCGTGGAGCTTGCCCATATCTCGATACCAATATTATTTTGAATAAAAGCATTCTCAGAGATGTTGTTATGATGAGATTGTTCTACGAGCAACCCTCTCTTGTTATTAGAAAAATGATTTCCTATTACGACATTATCGCTGCTTGCTTGCAAGAGTAAGCCGAAGGACCGGGAGCTTTGGTTCATGGAAAAATCGTTATTCGTAAATTCATTTCGCCGTGAACCCATAACAGCTGCCCCACCAATATTAAAGGCAAAAGTATTGCCCCGAAAAACATTATCTTCTGAGTACATATAATGTAAACCATACCGTGTATGGCTGATTTCATTGTTCGTTAAGGTGTTCTTATTGGCATATTCAAAATAGATACCATCTCGTGTACCTTCTATATAATTACTGGTAATCTCGTTATCGTTTGAGTAATACACTTGAATGCCGTTCCCTTGTCCAGCAACGGTTTCCTTCCCTTTTTGCCCGAATATCGTTACTTGTTCAATCACATTTCCATGGGCTTGACTGAGATAAATACCGTGATAAGCTTGAGAAATGTGAAGATTTCTAAGCGTATTTCTACCTTCGTTTACTTTTATTCCTGAATATTCCTCGCCACTCCCCCTATCAAAGCTGCTGTTTTCAATCTGTAAATTCTCTAAATGAACTTCTTCCGTGTTAATCGTAATTACATTTCCAGTCCCATCCCCACGGATCACTGTGGAATCTACGCCGATGATCGTGATCGGCTTATCAATGGTAATATTTCCTTCGTACACCTTTTTAGACAGTTCCACTATTCCGTGCGGGGGTGTTTGATCAATGATTCCTTGTAATTCTCCCCCAGCTTCTATGTTTTTTGGAAAAAATAGAAGGAGCATCATAAAAACAACAAGAAGTCCTTTTTTCATCCTTTTTTTCTCTCCTTCCATAAGGGATAAAGGAGAAGTAAAAATACGAACCCTAAAACAAAGGAACCGTACGAAAAATAACTGATCGTTTCAAAATTAGCAATCGTGTTTCTTCCAATAATCGGAGGTACAAATGGATCGATGGTGATTGGGGCCATTGGATCAAGCTCTGTACCAAACTTAACAAGCCAGTAGCGAATACTGTACAGTCCAAGGATTCCTCCGATGATGAAAAGACCGATCACACCATATAAAAGACTCCTTCTTCTTACTAATGCTGTAATAATAATGAGTAACCCCATACCAGTGATAATCCAAGGTAAGTATTGCAGCTCTGGAAAACTTTCTTCACTGAACCTCGCCATGCCAATATAGTGATTTAAGCTGTTAACTATATCGATTTCACCCGCTAGCTTATAGGGATATACAATAATATTTAACCCTTGTGGGTATTGTGGCGCATAAAACTTCATTCCCCACCATTGCAGGAAAATCGATACAACGAGTAATCCTGCAGAAACAAATAATAGAATGGTAGATTGAGTTGAAAGTCTTTTTGACATCATCCACATCTCCTAAATAGGATAGACTGATATAAGCATGTAAATCGCTTCGGAAATATACTTCGCTTTCCGCGGGCGGCTGGTGAGCCTCCTCGCCAATTACGCCTAAGGAAAGCCCACGTCCTGCGTCTGCGATTACTCGACACAAACTACTCGAGGAAGTGTCTCAGGTCCCGCTTGTGGGCAACGGCGTAATGTCGCCATCCTGGCTCCCACTGCGGGGTCTCACCTTTGCCTTTGCTCCCGATGGAGTCTACGTATATTTCCTCCGCTGTGTTAATGCATTGTTATGTCCCAGTCTCTCCTGCCTTAAACATTATTTTGGATTAACGATTAAATAACCTGTCATCTCTTGGTGTAATGCGGAACAGAAGTTAGTACAATAAATCGGGAAAACGCCCGCTTTATCTGCAACAAATTCGATTGTTTTCGTCTGACCTGGCATTTGCTCAAAGTTAATGTTGTAATCCATAATTCCAAGACCATGGGTAATGTCTTGGTCGAAGTCATTGTTCGTTACATGCAAGGTTACTAAGTCCCCTTCATTGACTTCAATCACATCTGGACGTTCTGAAGTTGCATCGAACAAAAATTTAGAACGCATGGAAATTCCATAAATCGTTACATGGTCTCCGTCCCGTTCGATACGTGTATCACTTTGATCGTAAACAGCACGTGGATCCGATTCATCCCGCTCATAAACATGGAAAGGATTAATAACATCTCGATGAACCATTTGCGCATAATGTGGTTCTAAGTTAACTGGCGTTGATGACAGGTGTCTCAATGTATCACCAGTTATATCAAATAGATCCATCGATTCCGGGTGAGATGGTCCTACGGATAGATAGTTATTTAATGAAAACTTATTTAAAGATACTAAGTAGTTCCCATGGGGGTTAACCGTATCGCCATGGGCCGTAACTAAATGCCCCGGGGAATAATACACTGAATGGCGGTCCAGAACTTCTCCAGTTGCAACGTCCCATTTCACGACTTCTGATGAAATAAACATGGTCGTATACGCATTACCCCGGTCATCAAATTGTGTATGAAGAGGTCCTAGTGCTCCTGGAGGATCTACTTCACGCTCCATAACAGATTCATAGGTTAAAATAGGAATTCCATTTCTTTCACCGGAAAAATCTTGATTTTCAATCGCTTCAAAGGCTTTTTCAAAAGAGAAAACCGTCATGGCAGGTGCTAGTTTACCAGATGTGATGAAATACTTTCCATCTGGTGTAACATCAATACCGTGGGGGGATTTTGCTGCAGGTACAAGGTAAATATCACCATCAAGGTTTTCTGGAAAAATCATTCTTTCTCCGTTATGCATTTCATACTCGCCGTTTGCTACTCTTTCTTCTAGGTTTCTCCAATTAAATAAAACAACATAGTCACGATCCGCTTGTGATGCTTTTATTTCTAAATTTGTGGTCGCTTCTTCTGTGTTATAAGTAGATAAAACCGCCCAATCTCTTGAAACTAATTTACCGGAAGCTGCTTTATCATAGCTCCAAGGTGGCAGCGCTACTTGATAAGCAATATCAAATTTCTTCTCTTCTTGATCGAAGGTAATCGCGGACATCACACCACGATATTTTTCACTAAAATCATCTAACGAAGCATGTGGATCATCAAATGGTAAAGAGAAACGTGTTGGCAAGAATAAATATTCCGTGTTCTCCGTTACGAAAGCGGCACAGTGAGGGCCACCGATATTTGGAACCTTCATCATGTCCACGGTATGAAAGTCCTGTAAATCGATGGCAGCAATTCGGTTATTCGCTACATCCGTTGCAAATAAAAACTTTCCGTCATAGTCACCGTTCGTTTCAGATAAAGCAGGGTGATGTAAGTCTCCCCACGTATATCCCCCTAACATTTCCTTTGATTCTTTATCAAACCCGTAACCAGTCGCCGGGTCTGGGGTAAAAACTGGAATGGTACGAATATGCCTCATGGATGGAACACCATAAATAAATAGTTGACCCGAGTGCCCACCAGAGTTTATTAAGTAATATTCATCATGTTCCCCATGTGGTACGTATACTGCTTCTGCATTACTTTTCAGTTGAAGGTCCTGTTCCGCACTCCCTGCCCCTAATAGGGAACCTCCAAATAATACAAAGGTGACGAGTAATCCAACTGCAATACCGCCGATACCCGATAATATCTTAGTCATAAATAGCCTCCTTAGTAGATGAAATATTCTGTATGGTTGGTACGGTTATTGTGCTGCTAGGCGTAGTGCTTCCACCACGGATTCCAATGCCTCATCCGATAATGGGTGCCCGTCCATCACACTGGCCATAACAGCAGTCGTTGGATTTTGCAAATATTCCTCTATGGATTTACCATGCTTTGCTTCAACAATAGTGTAAGCATTTGATAAATCTGGTCCCGTTGCTGGTCCATCCAAGTTAAGGGTTTCTACTGCATGACATGCAACACAACCGTTTCCTTGAAGAGCAATTGCTTCAGTTGGAATTTCCCTTGGTTCCTCTGTTGTTTCATTTTGATTATTCGCTTCTTCCCTATTTTCTGTAGCATTTTCTGAGGCTTCTTCAACGGCTGTAGATTGACTATCCGATTGAAAAATGAAAAAACCAACTGGAAGCGCAATCATAAACCCAATGAAGAAAATCAATAAATTAGACTTCACATATTTCCCCCCTCGTTTTTATTAGAGAGAGCCCTTTAAATGTCTCTCTGGTAAAAATAGTAAGGGAATAACCTATTGAATTACGGTGATATAAATCACATTTTGTTTTTTCAACTAAAAGTTGTCACAATTATTAAATTTGGTAGATTAAAAACTTGTACATTTGTGAACAAACTGTGAATTAGACACAATTTGTTCACAAAAAAAACAGGCCTGTTAACCATAAGAGGTTAACAGACCCTAACTCTTCAAGTTTAATATCATTTCCTGTTCCCAAACACCAAGATTTGTTATCCATTAACGAGTGAAGGAATCCACAGCACAAGATCTGGGATGAATGTTAAAAGGAGTAAAACAATTATCGAAACCACTAAAAACGGTAATATGGCCTTAGATAATTTTTCAAATTTTACATCACCAATGGATGAAGCAATGAATAAACCTGCACCTACTGGCGGTGTTAATAAACCAATCGTTAGGTTGATACAAATAATAACACCAAAATGAATTGGATCAATACCATAAAGTGGTAGTAATGGCATAAAGATAGGAACTAGTATAATTAATGCTGCAATCCCATCCATTACCGTACCTACTATTAATAAAAAGATAGTGATTAATAGTAAGAAAATTATCGGACTTTCTGTTAGTGAGGTCATCCACTGGGCAAGAGCCTGTGGAATTTGTTCAAATGTTAATACCCAGCCAAATAAATTAGCCATAGCAATGAGTAATGTTACAGTGGCAGTGGATAATGTTGTATTTACTAAAATATTTGGAATGTCCTTAAATTTAAGTTCCCTATAAATAGCACCCACCACCAATGCTATAAAACATGCAATAGCTGCAGATTCCGTAGGAGTGAAAATCCCTCCTAATATCCCAATAATAATTATTGCTGGTACTAACAACGCAGGGAGTACTTGAAAAAAAGAAATCATAACATTTTTGAAAGATTCCTTTTTAGAAACAGGTAAGTTCTGTTTATAGCCAATAAACGCGATTAACCCAACAAAGCCTAGCATCAACAATACTCCAGGAATAATTCCAGCCAAGAACATTGTTCCAATAGACTGGCTAGCTGTAACACTATAAATGATGAAAAGCATACTTGGTGGGATAATCGGTCCTAGTAATGCCGCCGATGCTGTCGTGGATGCACTAAATGCTCGATCATACCCTTCCTTTTCCATAGATGGAACCATAACTCTGCTCATCATTGCAATTTGTGCTGTTGCTGAACCTATAATAGATGCAAGAAACATATTGGCCACTACATTAACATAAGCTAATCCGCCACGATAATGTCCTATAACAGCTTTAGAAAAAGTAATTAACCTTCTAGTAATTCCACCAGAATTCATTAATTCTCCTGCTAACATAAATAATGGAATAGCTAATAACCCGTAGCTTTCAATTCCAGAATAGAGTCGTTGTGGAGCTGTCGCCAGTAATCCAATATTTCCAAAGAACACTATATATATAATACTTGTTATTCCTAGTACAAAGGCTATAGGTACCTTTAATAATAATAAGAGTATAAAAATTAGTAGCGCTATTAACATAGATTAGCCTCCTACGTAACATCATTTCTTAAGCTGTTAACAAAAAGCGCCAATGAATGAATCATCATTGCAAAGAAGCCTGCCACTACACTAAAGTACGGAATAATCATAGGCAACTGCATAGCACTTGAACGCTGAACAAGTATGGACGGTGACACAATCCATTTCATCGTTATATAAAAGAAATAAACGGTAAAAAACAACACAATAAAATAGCTAAGGCTTATAACAACCCTTTTTGATTTTTCTCCTAAATTATCTACAAAAACAGATACAACGGCTGATCTTTTCGTTTTAATTGTCATGCTTCCACCTATAAATGACAACCAAATTAAAGAAAATATAGCCACTTCATCGGACCAAAATAAGGGACTATTAAAATAGTAGCGGTAAACAACGCCTAAAAATAAAGATAAAAACATGGTGGAAAGTAAAATTCCAGCCAACAGTTTTTCTACTTTAAAAATTACGTTACTAAGTCCATTAATAATAAGCATTTATTCACCCCCATTGGGTTTGTTCATGGTTTATTTTTCAAAAAAGGACCTGCTCCTATATCGCAGGTCCCTACCACTTCTGTCCTACAAAACTAAGTATTTGAAATAAATGAACGGAAACTTACTAAAATATTACTTATACGCTTCAATAATACTTCTAATCGTTTCATTTTCACTGTATTTTTCATAAACTACTGCATTTATAGAATCAAACGCATTAGTATTATTAAAATCTATGATATTCAATCCTTGTTCCTTTAAATATTCTAAGTTATCAATCTCACGTTGAATTTGATCTTGAATCCCCCATTCAATAGCTGTAGCTAAGGCTTCATCCACGATAGCTATGTCTTCCTCAGATAAACTATCTCTCGTTTGCCTACTCATGATAGCAACACTAGGAAATGCCATATGGTTAGTTAACGTTAAGTCATGGGCAATTTCGTATAAAGCATTTGATACAAGGGCATCTAAATCAATATCAATTCCATCGATTACACCCGTTTGTAAAGAAGTATATACCTCTGGAAGTGGCATAGGTGTTGGACTGGCTCCCGTTTCAACCCAGAAATCTTGAATGGCAGGGCTACCAATAACCCGTATTCTCTTTCCTTGTAATTCATCAGGTGAACTAATAGTGCCGTCAGTCATTAAAATATGTCTATTTCCTGCAAAGGCAAAATCCAATGCTATCATACTGTCATTTGAAAGATCTTCTAGCATTTGCTTTGCTTCCGGTGTTCCTTTTGCAGCATTAGCAGCTTCTAAGTCCTCAAACAAAAACGGCATAAACCATCCATTTAACGTATCAACGCGTGTACTTAAATAAGCATTAGTGATGAAACCGAAATCTACTGTACCCGTTTCAATTTGTTGGATCATATCTCCCTCAGAACCTAATTGTCCTGATGGGAAAATTTCTAAAGTCATACGCCCGTTTGAAAGGGCTTCCAATTCTTCAGAAAATTTTTCTGCTGTTTGGTGCCAATTATGGCTTGGTCCAGTTATGTGCGTTAGTTTAAACGTATAGGACTCACCCTCACCAGCAGCTTCCGTATTACTTTCACCAGTCGTTCCCTCTGAAGACCCACATGCAGCAAGAACCACCATCGTAACCATTACAATGAAAAATACTGTGAAATTCTTTTTCATACAGTCATCCCCCTTGGTTTATAAGATATTAAGTAACCAGCACCCCATAAACACTTATAGTGAATTGAGTTATTTATTAGAGAATAACAAGTTTATTTTCAAATGTCAACCAAATTATCCGAATATTTCAGTGATTTAAATCACTCAAACCATATGAAAATTTAACAATTTCGTGAATTTATTAAAAATTTAATATTTAGGAATGAAAGTAACTAGAATCTACACGGTTCTAACCCTTTAGGTAAACGCAAAAAAGCATGAGAAACTTCCTCACACTTCCTTGCCCCTTATTTCCCTTCCTAACTCATTAAAGGGAAAAATACATGGACAATACTCCAATATAAAATACACCAACAACAACCATTGTAAGTACAAGTACCCAATTCCATCTAGCACTTACAGTAAAACTCGATCGATTAACTAACTGTCCAACCATAATATTTGATGCAATTAACGGGCTAAACATAACAGAAACAGACCAAGCCAAAGCAAGAATAACTGCTAAAAGTTCTCCAGGTACACCAATGACACTAGGATCCATTTGCATCGCTAGAATTGGTACTACAATTATTTGATGGACACCTATAAAGGATAATATGGCAACAACAGATACAATGATAATTGCTAATAGCAAAATGGATAGATCCGCAACCGTATATAAAAATGTACTTATAGTATTCGCAAAGGGAGTTAGTGTAATCGCATGACCAAATAATCCTGCACTTAGTAATAAGACTACCTCACTACTCGTTTTCCCAAGACGATATTGATAGATTTTTAATTCATTTCCAAATGCTACCCAGGTCCGACTAACCAAAACCCACAATAAAGGAAAAGCAAGGGATGTTAAACTAACTAATAAAGGAACAGGATATCCCGAAACAAACTCTAACGTTAATATACTAACAATCAATCCGAGAATAATAACTAGAAATTGAATGGTCTTTGTATATCCAACTGTTTTATTAGTTACGGTAATTTCAGCATTCTCTTCCCTTTGAACATTAGATGTGTCTACCACTCCCTTATTCCTTTTTACCCAATTTCTAAAAATCACATTGCCTACAAATAGCTGAATAAAGGCTAGGGTAATACCATATGGGATAAATTGAGTGATTTGAACCTCTAAATAAAACATAATAAGTACAATAGAAGCAAAATAAGGAGACCATAAAGAAACAGAAGCAAATCCCAAAACATAAGCCTTAGCCAATAAAGGAGCAGGTAGCTTTAATCTATTTACCATATCATTAACAACCCTTAAAGACCCTATATTCAAAACAGGACCTATAACAAACAAAAAAGAAGTAACAATGAAAAATATCTTCTTTGGATATTTCGCCCACTGGTACATAATCCCCTGAATACCGTTAAAATACCCGCCACTTTTTAAAGGAATAGAAATGAGGGGGACAAGTAAAAATAGACTGAGTATCGGAAGATTCATTAAAAATCCATTGATTAACTCTTGCAAACCATAATCAAAGACAAGAATAATAAAAGTACCTGTTAACGACAATACTAGTCCAATTACCATGGGAACTTTGCTCACTCTAATAATACTCATACCAAAAGCAAAGATGGATAAAACAAATAAACTCCACTGCAACACATTTACTGGAAAAAAGAAATAGGCTAAATAATTAATAATTAGCCCAATAATAATTGTTGATCTTATGGAAAAGCTCTTTACTTCCATTAATTATTCACGACCAATCTCATTAACTAAATGAATGTTAGTTTACCAAGCTGAAGTCCCTTCAACTTGAGAAAGACGTGCTTCATTATTTAATGTTTGGTATCTTCTAATATTAAGGATCAATGGTAATGCAAATAGTAATGCCCCTATAACATCCGTAAAGATATTAGAATAAATTAAGCAAATGGCAGACGTAAGAAATAAGCCTCTTTCAACTAAATGAACCTTACTCATTAACCAACCACTTACAGCGACTGATAAGGAGAATATACCAATGAGAGCTGTAACAAAAGCATAGATAACTAGAAAGATATTATCCATTTGTCCCAATAATATTGGGTTATATACAAACATATATGGAACAATGAATCCAGCAATCCCTAGTTTAAACGCAGAAATTCCTGTTGCCATGGCATTTGCCCCAGATATACCGCTAGCAGCATAAGCAGAAATAGCTACTGGAGGCGTAATAAAAGACATGATGGCAAAATAGAAGATAAAGAAATGAGCTGCTATTAGTGGAACACCTAACTCCACTAACGCCGGAGCCCCTAGTATTGCCGTAATAATATAAGCTGCTGTTGTAGGTAGCCCCATTCCCAAAATGATACATGCAATCATCGTAAAGAATAATGCGAGTATTAAATGCCCGCCTGATAAACCAATAACTAACTGTGTAAACAGTACTCCTAACCCAGTATAGCTTATCACCCCAATAACAATACCAGCTGTGGCACACGCCGCTGTTACAGGAACGATCATCTTAACTCCATCAACTAATGCCCCGAGAATCTCTTTTACTGGTATCTTAAAATGTTTGATCAAACTAACAATGATATATAAAAGAACTGTAACAAAAATAGTAAATAAAGCAGATCTCATAGCTGAATATTGATACCCCATGAGGAAAACTACAAGAGCAATTAATGGAATAACAAAATAAATCTCTTTAAAAATAAAGGATTTTAACCTTGGAATTTGGCTTTCTTCCATTGGTTTTAAATCAGATTTTCTCGCCTCTAAATATACAGTTGAGCAAAGAGACACATAAAATAAAATCGCAGGTATTAAGGCTGCTAATACAATAGTAGAATAAGGAACCCCCATCACATTTGCCATTACAAACGCCGCAGCTCCCATAACCGGAGGCATAATTTGACCGCCCGTAGAGGCAGCTGCTTCAACCCCCCCAGATATTCTAGGGCTATATCCTGTTTTCATCATGAGCGGGATAGTAAAGTTACCTGTCGTTACCACATTACTTACAGAACTTCCAGACACAGACCCCATTATAGAGCTTCCAACAATGGCAGTTTGTGCTGGGCCACCCCTAATTCTTCCCGTTAAGGCTAAAGCTAGCTTTAAAAAGAAATCTCCAGCCCCTAATCGATTTAACAGGGATCCAAAAATAATAAAAAGGATGATAAATGTTGCTGCAACAGCAATCGGCAAACCAAAAATCCCTTCTGTTGTCCATACAATAAATGAAGAAACATCATAAAAGTCCATTCCCCGATGAGAAAGGGCGCCTGGGAAATAAGGACCGAAAAAGGCATAGATTAACGTACCTACTGCAACCCAGAATATACCCCAACCTACTGTTTTTCTAGTTACTTCTAGCAATAGCACAATTAGAAATATTCCAAATATTATCTCTAGCTGGGTAGGTCCTAAAAATCCCCGATCTGCAATCCGATCAGGCGATAGCTGAAATAAAAAATATATACTACTTACTAATACAAGGATAAATAAACCACTATTAATAATAGTGCCTTTGATACCTTTTATTACATAGGGATAAAGTAAAACGGCTATTAACAGTACCCCCATTACATGGATTCCTCGTTGTAACATCGGTGTCAAAAGTCCATTCATAGCTGTGTAAATATGAAAAGCGGCCAATGAAAGCCCAATAACAAAAATAATTTTATTTGCTGTTTTTTCAAACAATGAGGACACCTCCAACCATTCACTTTTCTAACATGGATAATGGAGAAAGATTAGGAACTCTTTCTATTAAACTATGTTTATAAGCTAATTCATAATAGTATTGTAACCCTGCCATTTGCTCTTCATTTAATTCATAATTTAAACAAGAATTAAAATAATCTAGCCAAAAGGAGTAATCTCCGCCATATTTTTCTTTAATCTTATGAATCATCGGTCTAAATTTCTTTTCCCGGGATAATTCTTTGCTTTTGATCAGTTCATCCCAAATTAACCGGATTTCCACCTGTTTTTGTAAATAGATTTCTTTTCGGACAGCAAATATAGCAAACGTCATGGGCAAACCTGTAAATATAGACCACATCCTCCCTAAGTCATAAGAATAAAGCTTTAATTTCTTTTCTCGAAAAGTTAAAATAGCCTCATCACCTATGATTAGACAAGCATCATGGTTATTCAACATTTCATCTACATTTGGATCCATAACATCGTAGTTTACGTCGTAGTTGTAAAATTCCTTTAATAGCACTTTCAATAAAGCAACGGATGTTGCTGAACGATTCGTTAGAGCTATGTTCTTATTATTTAAATCATTAATAGGAACCTTTGAAAATAAATAAATAGAACCTACGGCCTTCTGAGCCGATACGGATAACCCTGGTAACAGCTCATATTTTTCTGCATTAAGTGCATAAGAGAACGAGGATATTAAAGAAATATCTAACTTACCATCTGCCAATCCCCTATTTAACTCAGCAGGTAATCTAGTAACAAACGAAATATTAAGTTCTCTCATTTTGTCATAGTCAATATAAAAAAACAAAGGTAATGCATTGGTATATTGATTATGCCCTACAGATATAGTCAAAGGATTACGACCTCCTTAGGAAACCTTTCTATATAAACCCTTATATGCCACAAAAACTAGTATTGAAAAGGAAAGGAAGCAACACAAAACTATGCATCTCTTTGGTTGCTTCACCTTTATCCTATCATGTCCTTATGGTCTCATGTCCTCTGGAATATCTAAACCTCTCTCCTCAAAGAACTTCACAGCACCTGGGTGTAAAGGAATAACGATACCGTCCAAAGCATTCTCTACCGTAATAACCTCTAATGATGCATGAGCTCCTACCCAATCATCACGATTATCGAAAATAAGTCCTAGTAACTCATAAATTTGATCCTCTGTATACGTATCATTTCGAGTATACATAAATACTTTACTTGTTGCTGTTTGTACAGAATTCACGCCTTCATACACATCATCAGCAATAGTTGCTGGCGAATAGTATGGGTATGTTTCATAGAACTCTTCTTCTTCAATACCAATCATTCTAACATCTGTAGAACTAACAAGGTCCATTAATGGTGCTGAGTTTAGAGGATGTGTACTAATAAACCCTTCAATTGTCCCATCAGATAACGCCTCAACCATTTCACCATCAGAAATGCGTTCTGCTTGGATATCATCGAAAGTTAAACCGTAAAAATCTAGTACTCTACGAGATGTCGTTTCTCCACCACTACCAGGGGCACCTACACCAATTCGTTTACCTTCAAAATCTGAAACCGATTGAATCTCACTATCTGCGCTAACAAAAATTTGTACCCAGCCGTCAATGGTTGCAAATAAAGAGCTAATCTCTTCAAATTCACGCCCTTCGTACTCATTTTCTCCTTTATAAGCAAAATAAGCGACTTCATTTTGTGCAATAATCCAACCGATACGATTTTCACTCAAATTACGAATATTTTCTACTGTCCCTTCACTAGCCTGACCATTTACTACGTAATCACTATTTTCACTAATAACTTGCCCCATTGCTACCCCCATTGGATATAATGCCCCACCAGTTCCTGCTGTTCCAATGGAAAACTCCGTATCTCCCCCCTCAGTATTACTTCCTGCATCATTACTACACCCCAAAGCCACCAAAGAAAGAACGAACAATCCTACTAACAATACTCCTAATTTTACATTTAACAATCTCATTGGAATAAATCCCCCTTATTATTTATCAAGCGCTTTTATACACGCTTACAAACATAAATGAAGTAAAAATCAAATGACTCACTACTTTAATAAACATGTTTTTTAGTATGATTCGGTAAAAAAAGATCATCTAATAAAAAGGAAATTGGCCTTGTCAGATCTGGATCCAGCTGTGGATAATCTAACCGCTTAAAACTACCTCTCGTTTCTTTTCGAGCCTGTGATAACTCGATAACCGCTAAAGAGGTCAACACCATATTTTTTAACTCCGATAGGGAATGACGTACAGATAAGGGTTGCGAGTTAATATTATAGTCGTTTATTAAATCATGGACTCGCATAACCTCAACTAAGGCAGCTTTTAACCGTTGGTCATCTTTCGTAATTAGAATCTTATCCATCGCTTCTTTCAATTGTTTCTTTAATTGGCTGATAGATTCCCTAGTTATTTGATTAGATTTACCATCTTCACTTACTACAGGATAAGTTTTTTCTGTTTCTTTTTTCTTATTTGCAAGGGCATATTTAGCTGCGTTTTTACCTGCAAGTTCCCCAAAAACGAGACCATCCATCACACCGGTCCCCATTAAACGCTCCGCTCCTTGAAAGCCACTAGCCGTTTCACCTGCAGCATATAGGCCAGGAACTGTAGAAGAACCTGTATTGTCTATTTTTATCCCACCCATCATCTGGTGACATCCAATACTTATTTCCACAATGTCCTTCCCTAAATCTAAACCTTGTTTAAGAAGTTTATTGTAGCTATTTGGAATTTTTTCTTTAATAAGCTCAATGTGGCCCCTTCCATCCCAATAAACGCCATTTCGTTCTGTCACATTTCCATCAATGATTTGTTGTTCAATCCACTGGCATACTTCTAACAGTAAGTACCCTTGTTGTACCGTTAATTCCTCAGAGAGTAATTCCTCAGGTAAGGTTGGAACAAATTCCTCGTTTTTTGTATTGTAGAACTTGCCCTTAGTCGTAATGGAACTAATAATATAGAACCCATTTATAGGATGTACAAGCAAAGGTAGATAGTGCATAAACTCTAGATTAGACAATTCTGCCCCTAACTGTAAAGCAAAACCTGTTCCATCCCCAGTAGCACCTAGGGGGTTGGTACTTAAGGAAAAAATCTGACCTGCTCCACCACTCGCCATTACGAGACTCTTAAAACTCATTGAAATATCCTCAAACTCATATGGTTGTTCTTTATTGATTTTTCGCTGAGCAATTTTACAAAATGAAGGAAATACATTCTTATTAATTTCATAAACAGAGGCAAATTCCAAAAACTCTACCCCTTCTTCAATGGCCTTATCCTTCAGCTTGTAAAGCATATCTGTGCCAAATTCACCTTTCCCCCGCAACACCCTAGCTTTCCTATGACTAGGTAACATTTGGGGCTTTTCTGTAACCTCTAGACCTACATCCTTTAAATACTCTAATTGTTCTGCAGTCCCTTTTACGTAAATGTCAATTAATTGAGGATCATTAACATAATGACCGTATTCGAATAAATCAGATTTGTAATGTTGCTTATCCTCTTCTCCCGCTGTAACACCTAGAGCAGTAAACTCTACTAACTGATCCAAGAATGCAGTGGCACTTCCAGATCCTACATTACTTTTCGAAACTAAACAAACACGAGCCCCTTCTTTTCTAGCTGCTAAAGCTGCCCGTATGCCAGCACAACCACCACCAATTACTAAAACATCTGTATCCATCTTTCTAGACATTCACCCCATCCTTTCTAAAGCCTAATGAACTAGAAATTTCAAAAGCTGTATGTACAGTTAAATCTATAATTCTTTGAAACTCTCCTTCTTCTAAACCTGCAGAGGGAGACAGAACACCTAAGGAAACGACTACTTCGTTCTTTTGGTTAAAAATCGGAACGGCTACCCCAGCAACGCCAACGGTCGTTTCGTCCCATGCACTAGCATACCCTGTTCTACGAATCTCTTCTAAACGAACTAATAAAGCGGAAATTTCTTCTTCTGACCTCACTCCTTTTAAGTCATCAATAATTTTGGTTAATTCTTGTTGTTCTAAAAAAGCTAATATTACTTTTCCTAAAATACTGTAATCAGGATTTCTTACTTGCCCGATTTCCGACCCTACCTTCAATTCCCTTGTACTTTCTCTTTTATCAAGATAAATAAGCTTACGATCTGACAAGCCTGCAATAAGGATTGTATGGGGGACTTGTGACTTCAACTCATCTAAAAAGGGTGATATCGCCTTATAAGAGTAACCGCTTTCAGAAGCAGTCATTCCTAAATGGAAGAATCGCATACTCAAACGATACTCATCTAAATGTTTATCATATACAAGGTACTCTTCCTTTTCTAACGTAAAAAGGATTCGGTAAAGGGTAGTCCTTGGTAGCCCTGTCATTTCTAAAATCTCTTTAAAAGTTAGTTTCTTACGTTCAAGCAGAAAACAATTTAAGACACTTAATGCTCTTTCCACACTTCGAATGGACTTTACATTTACTTCTTTCATGTCATCAATCTCCTTAATTAACCACCAGGTGAACACCATTTCCACAGTGCGGATTATGTTTATCGATATAGTAAAACATGTTCACTATATTGTCAATGTTATTAATATAATTAATTTTCCAAAAAATAAGATTGGCAGTTAATATAAAGGGAATTTTTACCTCAAAACTTTTTTTTACGTGACTAAATTAAAGTCGAGTTAGCGTTCGCCAAATTAAAAGCCTCCCGTTAAAAAAAAACGGAAGGCTTTTCAACTGCTATTTTATTGGTCTATATCCAAATTGTTTAGATACCTCTTCTGATTTTGTAAGTAAGTATTGACGCATTTTATTGTCACTTTTTAAGGAGCTAGAATCAAAGAACCCTACAACAGCTATAGCACCTAAAAGCGTTCCAGTTACATTAAAAATAGGAATTCCCACAGAAGAAACGGAAGGAGCTAAAGGTTCAATAGCATAAGCAATTCTGTTTTTCTTCGTTTCTTCAATCTCATTTTCTACCCTGGTTCTCCTTTCCGAATCCATCAATCCTAATTGTTGCTCCAGCCAATTCCTACTTTTTAAATTATCTAGAAATGCTGCATACACTTGTCCTGAAGCGGAGTAAATAGGCAGTGTCGTCCCAATTTCAGCACCAATATTTATCGTCCTTGTACTTTTCATTATTTGAACGACTACCGGTCCATTGTCCGTGAACACTGACAAAATAATGGTTTCCCCCAATTCCTCATTCATACGTTCCATGATATGTGTTACTTTTGCAACTACATTTTCGTTCCCGATAGCGGTTGTACCGTATTCAATCAATTTGGAACCTAAAGAATAAAGACCTCCTGGATCCTTATATAAAAACCCAAGATTCGTTAATGTATTTAAGTATTTATAAAGATTGCTTTTAGTAATTCCAGTTAAGTCATGTATTTCCGTAAATTTCAACGGCCGACGTTTCGTTGCAACAATATCTATAATATTAAATCCCACTTCTAGGGACTGAATGGTTTTTGTATTTGACGAACTCATTTTTATCCCTCCTACACAACGGTTTATTTAATAGTAAGCAAGTTAAACATTTAAATCAACTCAATATTACAAATATATCTATTTCCCTTCCATACAGATTGAAGGAAAGCGTAATTTTCAGTGACATTAATCACAATAATAACATTAATTTTCTAAAAATTATTGACATTTCTATAGATGGTCTCTAAAATTCTAATTAACAGTTCAGTGAACTTAGTTCACTATTAGAGAAAAATGGAGGTAGGATAATGAAACTAATTACATTTGACCCAGGTAATGGACTTAAAGTTGGTGCCTTAATTGAAAATGATATGGTTGTAGATTTACAGACTGCCTATAAGGAAAAGTTGGCTGCAGAAGGAGAAGTTAGGGCTTTAACAGTTGCTAAAACTTTTATACCTAATAAAACGAATGAATTCCTGCAAGGAGGTGACAGCAGCCTCGATGCCGCAAAAGAAGCAATTTCATTTGTTAAAGGACGACTCGATACGTCTTCAGCAGTTTATGAAAAGGGTTCAGTAAAAATTGGTGCTCCTGTTCCAGAACCCCAAAAGATCATTTGTGTAGGACATAACTATAGAGAGCACATTCTCGAAATGAAAAGGGAAATACCTAAGTATCCAGTACTATTTGCTAAATTCGCCAATACAGTAATCGGACCTGAAGATGATATCCCTTATTTTCCTATTACGGAAAAGTTAGATTATGAAGCTGAATTAGGGGTAGTAATAGGAAAACGTGCAAAGGATGTGCCACAAGAGGATGCCCTTGATTATGTAGCAGGCTATACGATTGTCAATGATGTAACGTCAAGGGACTTACAGAAAAGAACTTTACAATGGTTACAAGGAAAAAGTGTGGATGGAAGTGCACCAATGGGCCCTTGGCTCGTGACAAAAGATGAAATACCTTCTCCAGATGGATTAGAAATTTCCTTAACTGTTAACGGAGAGGAACGTCAGCGTTCGAATACTGCAAATCTAGTATTTAGCGTCCCCCATTTAGTTGAGTATCTATCTTCCATTATGACATTAGAGCCTGGAGATGTAATTTGTTCTGGTACACCTGGTGGCGTAGGCGTCGCTATGGAACCGCCTACATTTTTACAAGATGGTGACGTAGTAGCTATTACAGTTGATAAAGTAGGGACTCTCGAAAATACAGTTAGAAAAGTAGAAAAGGAAACAGTAAAAAATTACGTAGCCGAGATTAACAACCGTTTATCCACCATTATTGATCTAGGAAAAAATCAAACAGAGGAAACCCTACGTTGGAAACCCGCGGAAAATAAGTGGTCTATCGTGGATGTCCTTTGTCATGTAGAAGAGGCACATCGTTTCTGGTTACACGAACTAGAAAGAACCGTAAAAAATCCGGAAACTAAATACGGAAGGGGCTTAGATCATTACGAAAGACTGGCTGCTGTTGAAAACACGGATACAGTAGCTGTTTCAGAAGTGCTAAACAAATTACAGCGATTAAAATCTACTATTCGCTCTACTCTTCTATCTTTAAATGATAGGGACTTATTAATCGAAGCAACACATAAGAACCCTAAGTTCGGTACACGTCCATTGTCCTTTTTATTAGACCATTTTATGGTGGAGCATCAAGATAAGCATATTGCTCAAATCAACCGTAACATCGAACAATTTAATTCACACACCGTTACCACTAAATAGTTTCATTCGAATTGTTATCCATTATTTAAAGGGAGGAACAACAAATGGCTGAAAAAAATTCATTCTTTGAAAGTCAAATGGTACAGGATTTTAATAAGGAAATAGAGAAATTTCACCTTGGTCCACTGTGGAATGCAATACCTGATTTAATGCATAAACAACCTACTCCCCAAGCACAAGCTTACTTATGGAAATGGGATACTATTTACCGAAAACTTATGGAAGCAAGGGAAATCTTTACTCCTGAGCGTGGTGGAGAAAGAAGAGCTATTTATTTTCAAAATCCAGGATTACTCCAGAGACAGCCTTGGGGATGGGCCTCTACAACTCAAACGCTTTATGCAGCTGTTCAACTTATTTTACCAGGTGAAACTGCTCCGTCTCACCGCCATACCCAAAGTGCCATGCGGTTTATTATGGAAGGAAAAGGTGCTTATACAATTGTTGACGGGGAAAGAATTTACATGGATGAAGGGGACTATTTAATTACCCCCGGCGGCCTGTGGCATGGTCACCGTCATGATGGGGATGAACCAATGATATGGATGGACTGCTTAGATATACCGTTTGTCTATAGCACTGGTGGTACTTTCTTTGAAGGTTACCCAGATAATCTCCAGCAGCCGGAAATTCCTGATAATTATAAGATGAATCGTTATCAAGGAGGAATGGTTAGACCAATTAGTGACCGAAAAAGTAGTATTGCACCACTTTCTTCTTATAAATGGAATCAAACAGATGCTGCCTTAAAAGGACTTAGTCAATATGACCCTGATCCATTTGATGGTTATGCAGTGGAGTTTATTAATCCGTCCAACGGGCAAACAGCCAATTACAATATGGCTGCTTGGATGCAAAGGCTTCCTTCAGGCTTCCACTCCAAAGCCCACCGTCATACAAATGCAGTAATCTATCAAGTGCATAAAGGCTCCGGCTACACCGTAATTGACGGAGTGAAATTTAATTGGTCCAAAGGAGATTTCTTCGTAGTACCAAACTGGGCATTGCATGAGCACGTAGCCCTTGAAGATTCCGACCTCTTCTCTGTCAGCGACTTACCAATTATGGAACGACAAAACTTACAACGGGAAGAAGTATACGATAAGAACGACGGATATCAAGAAGTTAAAAGTGAATTTGAACCTCTTCTACCTTAATGAAACACACGAACACGTTACAGAAATTTTTTAAAATGAGGTGAAAAAATGGCTGAGCATACAAAATGTCCTTTTCTAGTTGTTGGTGGCGGGATCGGTGGCCTTGCCACTGCCCTCGGCCTTGCAAACAACGGAAAATCAGTCCACGTTTTAGAACAGGCACCTGAATTTACCGAACTTGGTGCAGGACTACAATTAGCACCCAATGCCTTAGCAGTATTAGACCAGCTTAGTGTTCTTGAAACTATTTACGAACATGCAGTTTTCCCAAAAAGATTAGTTATAAAAGATGCCTATGACGGCAAGGAATTAACAACCCTTGATCTAGGGGAATCCTTTCGGGAAAAATTTCAATACCCTTATATCGTTATGCACCGCTCCGACCTGCACATGGTCTTATTGAACGCATGTCGAAATCATAAAAATATTCAACTACTCACAAACAAACAGGTTCAAGCAGTAGACCATATAAATAACAAGGAAATCAAAGTTAGCTGTGGAGATAATACAGAATACATCGCAGAAGCTGTGATTGGAGCAGATGGACTCTGGTCGAACACACGAAAACTCGTTGCCGATGATAAACCAATTTGCTCTGAGTATGTTGCGTACCGAGGAGCTATCCCTATTTCTGAGATCAGTGAAGATATTGGAATGGATGACGTAATCATGTGGATTGCTCCAAATCTTCACCTTGTTCAATATCCAATTCGCAGAGGGGAACTATACAATCAAGTTGCCGTTTTCAAAAGCTTCCATTATAAAGAGAACTCCGATGAATGGGGCACACCAGAAGAATTAGATGAACACTTTAATAAATGCTGTACTAAAGTACAAAACGCCATTAAATATGTCCATAGACAACGGCGTTGGCCAATGTACGATCGCGAGCCAATCGAAAATTGGACCTCAGGACGATTCACACTACTTGGCGATGCTGCTCATCCCATGCTGCAGTACCTTGCACAAGGTGCCTGCCAAGCATTAGAAGATGTCGTTTGCCTAACAGAAAAACTATCGGAGCACGATACGGATATTGAAAAAGCCTTTTTAGAATATCAACAAGAGCGAACTACCCGTACGGCTCAAGTTCAACGTAACGCAAGAACATGGGGAGATACGCTTCATGCGGAAGATAAGATTACCATCTTATTACGTAATAAACTATTTAAGCAAAATGCAAATAACACTAATGCAGTTGATTGGTTATATGGGCACTTTGCAAAAAAATCAAAAGAAAAAGTAACCTAATCATCATTTGTATTAGTTGCTCATTTTTATTTGTTGTTTTTAAGAAGGAGACTGGGACATAACTAAAGTGTTTAATCGGAAATACGAACAATACACTACCTTAGGGAAGTATATTTCCGAAGCGGGAAGATTGTACCTACATCTAGTTTGTTCGGATTTCTTATTAGTAAAAATACTTTTGTCCCAGCCTCTTTATTTTATTATTAAAATATGGATCATACTTAATGACTCTCTTCTGCTTTGTTAACCTCAACGCCCCACTTTTTTATTTCCACCTTTCGGAAACTTATATAAGCTGGCCCCATCAAAGTAATGCAAATCAAACTTACTCCAAAAAATAGAATTAATCCAGGTACGTATACAAACACTTGGTATAAAACTAAGAGACCAATAATCATAAGTAGGGTTGGTAAAGGATTTAATATTCCAATAATTAAGGCGTGTTTAATATAATCGAGTAGTTTTAACCGATAATGAACATACACAGGGAAAATATATACAATAATTATAAAAAGTAAAAAAACAATCGTAATTAAAGCTATATTCATAACAATTCGAAACATGCCGTCTAAAGTATTTAAAAATAAGAAATCTACATATACAATAAAAATTGCGATACCTAGTAAAAGACCTAATATATTAACTTTAATAAATCCATCCTTATAAACAGTTAAAAATGTTTTTAAAATAGGTATATCTGTTTCACCCATGAACCATTTTCTTATGACAGCTAATGTGGCAACAGTGGCTGGTATAACTCCGAGTACTATTAGACCAAACAATGTAAATGCCAACCATAAAAAATTTACATAGGCTATACGCATTATCCATTCTGAACCACGGTATAGTGATCCCATCATTCCGTTTGGCATATTCATTTCCTTCCTATTAATAAGAATACTTCCCTTTCAGAGTTATCTAACAAGAGAGTACCTCCTTTTCTATTCATCCAATTTATTCTCCTCTAATACTATATTTATCTTCATAATTAATTACTTCTCTTTTATTACCAAAAAACTTTGCCTTTTCTATATCATCTTTTACATCTTCTAAATAGAAAGGATAACCAAAATTCATTTTGACTCTAGCCATAAAATATGGCTTATTATGTTGACTCCAATAATGCCCAAGGCGTTCCCAATGGTGGTATGCTTTTTCCAATAATAATACGGCACGATTCCGATGTTCTTCATTAGAATTTAAATCGAAACGATTTAATTCTAATGCTGCATGGAATTTACATTTGTAATATCTTCCTAATTCAACCCATGAATATAAATCAAGTAACGTACAGGAGGAATGACTTCCCCTTTCATCTCCTAAGCTATTTTCAAGTTTTTTTATTATTGCTTCAACTTTATTTGTAGATTCTTTTAAAATTTGAATAATGTCTAATGGATTCTCCTGATAATTCTGCATTTCTAGCTCTAACTTATTTTTGTGTTCTGCCATAGTAAATGCTTTGATACTCATAACTCCTACCTCAGGCATAGGCTTCGCCTCAACAAAATCAAGAATTGTTTTAAATCCCGTAACTTGGGATAAGCAACTTTCTGGATTCCATTGGAAATCATAATCAATCCAGAACAGCCTGTTAACGGCAGGAATTATTCGAGAAGCATATCGTAATCCATCTAGGAAATCACCAGCGTTTTTTTTCCCATAAGTAGTTTCAAGTAGATGCTCCCATACATCGTCCATATTAGGGTTGTAAGAAAGGCGACCCCATAGCTGAAATTGAAATAAATGCTTTTCAAAATCATACTTCCATGTTTTATGTCCATAGTCTACATGCTGAAAATCTCTTCCCCATAAATATCCGTCTGCGCCCCAATAGAATCCTTTTACATAATGCTTCAACATTCCTTTAACATACGAACGAACATAATCCGGATCACCCCAACGGTGAGTGAAAACATCATCATTTCTAACCGTAAAGAGAATTTGAGTTTTGTCTAAATCAACACCTTCCCATGCGTTCCAGTACTTTTCAAATTGAGGCTGGGGATGAGAATAACAGTGGGCATTCGAATATTTCCAACTTATATAAAAATCTTCTGGATCAAATTTGGGTTGGATTAGATCCTTTATTTCTTTACCTGCATTTTGCATATTTGTACGATGTATAAATGGAACTGTTCGACCAGATTCTTTGATTGCTTCCACGTACGTATCAACAATCCACACTTCCCTTTCATAGCCCGTTCCATCCATCCATTCACTAGCCGATGTGCCAAGTCCCTTTAACTCTGGATATGTTAGTAAAACTTGTAAAACCATTTCCCTAAAGTAATCTTTAATAATTTCATCCTTCCCACGAAAACGATTTAAAGTAATACCGACACGATGAATTAATTGATCATACATGTTCCCATGATCTCCTACTGATTCAGGAAAGCCTAGTCCTTTAGCAACTTCAGGTAAAAGTCTAATATTCCAAGTAAATAAATAAACATCTATTCCTCGATTTTTTGCATATTTGATCAGGTTTCGAAAAAAATCAATGTTCTGCCTTATTTGCTCATTAGTAAAGGGATTAGCCTCTCGAAATTTATTTGAAACTACCATTAGATGAAATGGATGCTCTGACCAAAGGCTTAAGCAGTTATATCGGTTCTCTGCTAACATATCTATATATGTATACCAAAAGTCTATGCTTAAACAAGTTTTCTCATTTTCAAGGAATGGATCTCCTTGTTCAAAAGGTGCATATGGCAAATTAAACTTTACACCACGCATACCAAGGGCAGGCTTTTGACGAATTTCCTCTCCTTGTCTTAAGTGTTTTCCACACCTTATTCTTTCTGTCCACTCAAGACACCCGTACATTACACCCTTTGAATCAGCCCCTTCTATAATGATTACTTTATTATTTTTATAGATTCGAAATTCTTCTTCCTTATACATTTCGGAAAACTCATTTTCCTTATTTATTCTTTTGACAATAATTCCTTCCGTTGGGAGTAACTTTTGTGTATACTGTTCATACTGTTCAATAAAGTGAATTCCCCTTTCATTTAAAGCACTTTTCAAGTGCTTTACTCCAAAGTTAATTATCTGGTCATTATGATCAAACAAAAGTTTCATTTTCATCTCCCTCTCTTAGGTTCAAATATAATTCTCAATAAAAAATAAGAAATATATGTTAATACCCTATTTTTATCACGTGTGTACATAACATTATATATTCTTCCTAAAGGACACAGTATAGACACTACTTGTCATGTCGTTCGTTTCCCTGCACATCAATATTTGTCTTTATTTCATATAAGTCAACGATTAATTTAATAAGCTTTAAAAAAAGCCCCACTATTAAACATAGTGGGGATGACAAAAACTGTCTTTGTGATGTCATTATCGATGCATATTTCTATATTGGCTTAGTGTCATATCTGCATACTTGTGAAACAACCTAGTTAAGTTTCGCTCCGAGTATCCAACGGCTTTAGCAATTTCACTTATACGAGCATCTGTTTCAATACACAAATTTTTCGCCTCTTCTACCTTCCTTATTAAAACATATTCTCTAAAATTAACTCCTACCTCTTTTTTGAAAAGTCTGCTTAAATAAGAAGGTGTTAAATTTACTAATTCAGCACATTGAGTTAATGTAATGTCTTGAGCTATATTATCATTTATAAAATGGCAAACTTGTTTAACCGCGTTTTTCCCTGGTAATTTTTCTTTCTCTTCGGTCAACGTTTTATATAAAGGGAACAAATTGTTAATAAACCACTCATTAATTTCATCTATAGTGTGAATTTCCTTTAATTGGCCAAATAAATCTAGTTCAAATATATCGTTAATACAATTACCTTGTTTTTCGAGAGTCATAATAATTGAGGAAAGCAATAGGTGAAAACATTGATATATTTGGTTATATGACTTATATAATGAGGTGGCTTTAGAAAATTCAAAAAGGTTACGCTCTGCTTGTTTTATATCTCCTACTTTTAACGATTCTAGAAGCTTCTTTTCAAGTTCTCTAGGATAAAAAAACATACCGCTCTTTTTAGATTGTTCCACATCATCAATATACAAAATAATACTTGTATCTTTCTCTTGGTAAATACGGTATTTATTAGCAGTAAGCGCTTGATTATAAGAAGTCGTTACGTCAATTACATTACTGTAAACATTCCCAATTCCTATTGAGATATTTAAAGATAAATATTTTTCTACTGACTCAGAAATGTTTAAGGAGAGTTTCTTTAAATTTTTAATTATATCATCCGAATTTCTCTCACTTGGAAAACTAAATACAGTAACAAGATTATTTTTAATGCTAACTATTTCTACTCCTTCAATATATTTATTATTTGCTATTATCTCTAATATAATATTTTTCACTGAAAAGAAAATAATCGGTTTATCCTTATCCTCGAAGCTATTTATGTCATTATAGTTGGTCATATTAATTACCATTGCAACATAATTACTTTCTAAAGGAATATTATATTCCTTACATTGACTATAAAAATTATTATTTAAAATATGGTCCCCTTCAATTAGTTGTTGAAAAAACAATTCCCGTAAACTAAGATTCATTTTTTTAATGTACTTACCTAACATTTCTTTTTCTTGATTTAAATTTTTTAAATTATCAATAATCATATTAATATCAATTATACTATCGGATTTTTTGTTTTTATTTTTACTTATGGACATAGTATAATCCATTATTTCTTTAATGGGGTTGTAAGCACGACGCATATTATAAATGGTGAGTAATATACCTATACATAAAAATCCTAAAACAGAATAAAAAATCATACTACGAAACCAACTAAGTTGATCTGTAATAACATCATTTGGAACAATGGATAAATAAATACGACCGAAAGAGGCTGATTGATTGTATGCATATAAGGTATTAGTTCCATCTACATTTTTTTCATAGAACATTCCTGAACTTGCGTTACTGTTAAACACTAGATTTAAAGCGTTATCATTATAAGTGTAAAGATCTTTTGTATAGTCTATATCTTGTAAGATCAGTCTTTCTTGTGGATCAATAATAAACGAAAATTGATATCTTTCTGTTGGAAAATACTCTAATAACAAATCCTTTTTCACTTGAAATACAAGGATACCCAAAGGAGTTCCTGCATTTAAATTAGGGAGCTTCCTGATAAATGAAATATACCCGTCTTTACTTGACTCAGGTAAATTTAACCAAGCAACATTTTGATTTGTTTTTAATATTTCATCAATATCTTTTTGATACTTAAATGATTGATAAGGAATATATCCATATTCATTAGACAAAATTATATTGTTCCTATTGTTAAAATAATAAACTTCAGCAACAAATCTATTTTCCAAAGTAGCAACCTTTAGTGTATCTAAGATTTCTAAATGATAAAATAAATCATTAGCAAAGTCAGGGGAAGTAAATGATTCTGTAATGAGAGAACTTGTACCAATTTTATTAGACTCCATTTCTATTGTCTGTAAAATAGATTCGGACCTTTCTTTAAATAAACCCAAAGCTGATTGTGTTTCACTTTCAATTTGCTGTGTTAATGAATTTATTAGCCAATAATAATATAAACCGCCAATTAGAAGAACAGGAATACATGCAGATATACACCCCAGCCAAATGAGCCGATGAAAGTATTTTCTTTGATTCCCAGTTATAAAATTAAAAGTTTTGAAAACTCCCTTTAGCCAGTCTGCCATCTTCATAAATCACCACTTTTCATAATATTATCCAGGAATAGAGTTTGATAATTCAGAATTTTCTAAGCCTGTTTAGTTTATTCGCTTTTTACTTTTAATATCCTTTATATTAATAAAAATATATTCCCTCCATAAAAGAATAGAATAAATTGGCTCATCGCCCCTCAAAGAAAGTATAAAAAATATCAAATTGTAAATTTAAAGAAAATCCCTATTGGATTAGAATAGGGATCAGGCATATCATATAGCTTTGATTGTTTAATATATTACAACTCTCATTTATTCCCAGAACGCTTCATAAGCTTCAGCAAATTCTTGGAAAGATTCTTTAAACTGAGGAAGATTTCTTAGGTTCTCAATATATTCTTCAAATTCATCCATGGTAATATTCCCAACGATAGCTTCTACAACTCTAGTTTCCCATTCATTTTGATATCTTGGCCATGCATCTACCCAAGTTTCTGAACGAAGATATGAAAATGGATTTACTTTGCCTATTTCTGCATAGTGTTCTGTATCTGCTAGCATGCGCTCATTGTATTCTTCAGGTGCATTTTTATCAACAATTTTCCACCAATCATTATACGTCAATGGTAATGGTTGCTGAACCGATGACCCAATTTGTACTTCTCCTAATTCAGTCATTACTGGGTAGCCATTATCATCAAGCTCATGATGAATCCCTTCATATCCATAGAAGATATCATGGAAAAATTCATGTGAATTTGTTTGTTCAAAGTAATCTAAAATACGAAGTACTTTTTCTTCCGACAACTCATGTGACAACATAAGGGCACCAAAAACTCCTGATTCTAACATCACTGCAGGGCCAGCCGGTCCTTCTAACTCAATAACAATTACCTCTGCTTCAGGTGTGTGACGTTTAATAGATTCTTCAAACATCCATGCTCGCCAAATATTTCGAATATAAGAAGCTGCTTGCCCAGATTCAAATAACTCCTGTGTTTGTGTTCTACTAATACTTGCAAATTCCTGTGGCAAAATACCCCGAGCATATAGATCTGCAAAATATCCTACTGTTTCCACATAGGCAGGATGCATGTTAAAGTGAATTAAACCGCCATCTTCGTCAAAGGCAGGATCAAAGGCACCAAAGCCGACCGCAAAAGCATCATGAATACCTGTTCCACCATAGGAGTGGACATAACCGATAGTATCGTTTCTTCCTGTTCCATTAGGATCCTGTTTTACCATCGCCTCTAAAGCATCAGCGTATTCTTCTAGTGTAGTAGGTACAGGTAGCCCTAAATTGTCTAACCAATCTTTTCGGATTTTTATCCCTTGGTCAATACTTGGGCGATTACGACCAATACCATAAATCTCTCCGTTCATATTCATCATTCTCCATGCATTAGGAGAAGCATTTTCCTTTAAATTAGGATAATTACTAAAATCACCTAAAAACTGTCCTATTTCCCAGAACGCACCATTATTAATTGCCCTTAATAAACTCGGACTGTTAATATTAGGAGCCCATAAAACATCCGGTAGAGCACCAGATGATAATACAAGATCAAACTTTGTATTAAAATCCCCTGACGGTACCCATTCAATATTTAATTTCGTATTTGTGCGTTCTTGGAACTCTGTCCAGTATTCGTTATTCATATCTGGAACTTCTTCGAACAAAGGTAGAATCATGCTAATTTCAAGAGGTTCTTCATTAACTATTTCATTATCACTGTCACTCTCGGTATTATTGGAAGGCGTGTCAGTGTCCCCCCCATCCGCAGTTCCATCCGTTTCATCACTGCAAGCTACCAACATTCCAAATATTAATACAACGGCTAATATTAAACCAAGTAACTTATTCATAGATTTAATTCCCCCTATTGTATATTTTACAAAAATTAAAAGAAAAAAAATCAAATTTTCCTAACCATCTAGATTTTGTCCTTTTGATGTGTAAGACATTTAGAGTGTTGGAATCATTTTACCACTTTCATTCATTTTTGCTTCCAAAAAACAACTAACGAAACTCCTTTCTATGATTATAAAAGCCCCCCTGCTTACCCTTTAACAGAACCTAACATCACCCCTTTTGCGAAGTATTTTTGCAGGAATGGATAAATAACTAATATTGGTAACATAGCCAATACAATTGATGCCATTCTAATCGTTTCCTGTGGTAATGCTGCTTGTTCACCTGAAGATCCAGCCTGTGCAACTGCATCTGACCCTGAGTCAATAACAAGGGTTTTAATTAAGACTTGTAATGTCCACTTAGAAGAATCTGTTAAGTAAATCATGGCGTTAAAATAAGTGTTCCAGTGAGCGACAGCAAAAAACAAGGTGAAAGCTGCTATAGCAGGCATAGACAATGGAATAATGATCCTTAAAAATACACCAATATCGTTACAACCATCGATTCTGGCTGCCTCCTCCAACTCTATAGGAATAGAGTCCATAAAGCTTTTGACCACGATTAAGCTCCATGCATTGGTTAAGTTTATTAAAATCAACGCCCAGTGGGAATTAATTAATCCTAATCCCTGAACGAGAATATAATTAGGTACAATACCCGCATTAAATACTAAGGTAAATACAACAGCATAAAGGATAAACGTTCGCCCAGGTAGTGTTTTCTTCGTTAACCCATAAGCCATTGTAAAAGTTACTATAATATTAAATATTGTTCCTACTATAGTGATATAGGCTGTATTTTTTAATGAATTTAAAAAACTATTCGTCGATAATAAATAGGCATAGGATGCTAGAGAAAATTGTTCTGGAATTATCCTGAATTGAAATGGAACATACACCTCAGGATCTGTAAGTGAAACACTTACGACATATAGAAAGGGAGCTAAACAAATAAACGAGAATAATACTATCGATCCGTATATAAAATAGTCCCCAATTGTCATACGTTTGGATAATACAAAGCTCACATACAAAACCTCCTTTATACTAGTACTAGTAGTCTTAAAACTTTTAAAAATAATTGTTGATTCAATTAGTATTTAAAATATTCCTTCATTACCGAATTTTTTGGAAAGCCAGTTCGCTCCTAATACTAGAATAAGCCCTACAATACCTTTAAACATACCTACTGCAACACCAATACTTGTATCTCCCCTTAAGATCCCTTGAGTAAAAGCGTAAGTATCAAATACATCCCCCACGTTCATAACTAGAGGGTTTAGCATTAATAATATTTGCTCAAATCCAACATCCATCATGCTTCCTAAGCGTAAAATGAGAAGGATGATTATAACATGACGAATAGCTGGTAAGGTAATATGCCAAATTTGTCTCATACGACTTGCCCCATCTACAACAGCAGCCTCGTATAAGCTAGGATTTACACTGGCAATTGCAGCTAAAAATATAATTGTTCCCCAACCAGCATCTTTCCAAATACTTTGAAATGTGATAATGACCCAAAACCATTTATCACTAGTTAAGAATGAAATTCTAAAATCAAACATGCTTCCCAAAATTTTGTTAATAGCACCAATATCAGTAGATAGCATAAAAAAGGTTAAACCAACTACAACTACCCAAGATAAGAAATGGGGTAAATATACAATCGATTGGTTAACACGTTTAAATACTTCATGACGAATTTCATTGAGCATAATCGCTAATATAATTGGAACAGGAAAATATAAAATCAAGCTTAAAAAATTAATAACCAGAGTATTTCGTAACAATGTATAAAAATAATCAAAAGTAAATAGATCGATAAAATGTTTAAAACCTACCCAAGGACTTCCCCAAATCCCCTGAAAGGGGTTATAGTCTTGGAAGGCAATTAAGAGACCCCACATTGGAGCATAACGAAAGACAAGAAAATATAGGATTCCGGGAAGCATCAATAAGTAAAAAAACTTATGTTGTACTATACGCCCCCATAATCTTTTGAGCCTAGATTGATTCATTTTTAAGGGAACTTGTTTTTTGGGGGATAATTCCATTTCTGGCATAGTATCACTCCTTTAATTAAGCTGTGAAATCTTGTAATCTGCTTTTTTCAACCAGTCTTCATTAATTCCTACTCCCCAACCAGGCTTTTTGGGGATTTCCACCATACCGTCCTTCACTTCTAGTACAGGATAGAATAGATTTTCCGTCCACGGAGTTTTTTCAATACTAAACTCCAAATACGGTCCAGCATTTTTCAATGCCCCTAACAGATGTAATGTGAAGACGGTTACCATTGATAAATTTGCAGCGTGAGGAGTACATGGAAGACCAGCCTCTGCCGCCATTTTAGCCACACGCAATGTTCTAGAGAGTCCTCCAAGGTAACAAACATCCGGTTGAACTATATCAACTGCCTTTAAGTCAATTAGCCGTCTCCACTGCGCTAAACAATTATCCTGTTCCCCCCCAGCTACAGGAATTGTTAATGCCCTAGTAACTTCTGCAGTCCATTCAATTTCTGGATAGGGGCAAGGCTCCTCGAAATGTCCTACGTTATATTGTTCGAGCATTTTACCAACTTCAATAGCTCTATCAGGGGTATATCCACTGTTAGCATCCACTAATAATGCAATGTCTTCTCCAATGGCCTGTCGTACTGTTGGGACAATTTCTTCTGTTCTTCCAGGCCAAACATCAACATTCTTTCCGAAGTTATTCCCTATTCTAATCTTGAAAGCGCGGTATCCATCCTTTTGCTTCAATAATTTAAGACGGTCTGCTTCATCTTGAGGAGTTATATCCCTCCTCATACTTGAACCATAAGCTTGGATTGGTCTGATTTCACCACCTAAGAGTTCACAAACACTCTTTCCCTCTAGTTTTCCTTTCAGATCCCATAAAGCTGTGTCCACTCCTCCAACAGCTCTACAAATATAGGAACCTGGAAATTTATGCTCTGCTTCTATACACCTATCTACAATTCCGTCAATATCCATTGGATCCTGTCCAAGAACATGTTGAGCTATTTGTTGATGGAGGACAAGCGATGAAATATTTGCATGATAGGGAGCAATTTGGCCATATCCTTCCTCCCCGTTATCCGTTACTACACGAACAATAGATATTTCTTTAGTGGAATAAGTTTCAATACTTTGTATTTTCAATTTCGGATCCCCTCCAGACCTTTAATTGATAAATTAACTTACCATTAATCAATTCTCGCTTTCGTTACGACCACTTTGAAAACGCTTACCTATGAGTTTATTTTTACTGTTTATAAAACTGCATTCAACAGACAGGTTTTGCTCCTTGCACAAAATTTACCTGATATCAAAAGATGTCTTGTTTGTTAAATTCAGCTTATTCACAAAGAACTTTAGCTCAATCTCTATTTCCCAAACGATCAAATACCTTATTTAGTACATGTCAATAATTGACCTTAAGTAGGATTGGACGAATTATATAAAAGGGTAAATTTAATTATTTATTCCGCAAGAAATATGTTTCCGTGGAAAGATTATAAGTAAAGGGTGATTCAAAAGGTACAATACCTTTTGAATCACCCTCAAATTAATGCACTTCCAGTTAACGTTTTTATAATCCGGGAACCATGTCCCATTCATGAATTTCATAATCACGGGCTCCATTAATAATATATGGATCTTGCTTTACCAATTCTTCTACTTCCTTTTGTGAATGACCGTAATAAATTACGAGTCCTCCTGCACCATCGACAAACCTACCGTTTGCATGTAGTACCCCTTCATTCCTTCTTTTATCCAAAAATTTAAGATGTTCTGAACGATAAACTTGGCTCTTCTCAACATCTTTCATCGGTAAAAAAACAGCAAAGGTTTTAACAGGTGACGCACTTCTCCCTTTCTCGTCCTGTTGTAGCTGGTATTCCATCATGGCAGACATATCTTTATTTTTTAAATCCATCTGACAAGCTCTTTTTACTAAGTTGTTTATGCGGCTACCCAAAGGAATTTGTACTTTACTCTCTGAAGCTAGTTCTGATACTAATCCTAAATCTTTACTTAAAAGGTTAAGGGCGAAACCAGGTGTGTACTCTTCTTTAGCGATAAAATCATTAAAGTGTCGCTGTAAAACACTACTTTGTGCAAGGCTTGCACTTAATACATCTACTGTTTGCTGCATGTCTAGGCCATTCCGCTTTGCTAAAGCGAGGGCCTCACTAACTGCCTGAGTATGAAGTGCCACCATTAATTGGTTAATCAGTTTAACTAAGGAACCACTTCCACTACTCCCAATATAGTTTACCTTTTTCCCCATGCCTTCAAAGACTGTTTTTACCTTCTGAAAAATATTTTCGTCTCCCCCCACCATTATACTTAACGTTCCAGCTTTAGCCCCTGAAGTCCCCCCACTCACAGGAGCGTCTAAATAGTGGATCCCTCTTTTCAATAATTCCCCATACAACTCTCGATTTAAGGAAGGACTTACCGTACTACAGTCTATAACAACTAAATCTTCATGCCCATGTAAAAGTAGTCCTCCTTCGTTTAAGTAAACATCTCTTACATCAGTTGGGAGCGGTAAGCACGTAATAACCACATCCATTTCTTTAGCTAATATGCTGATAGAACTACTAATCTTCCCTCCAACTTCAAGAAATCTTTTTTCCGCTTCCTTACTTCTATTTAAGCCGACTACATCAAAACCTGCCTTCAATAAATTTTTAGCCATCGGTAAACCCATGTTCCCCAAACCTATAAAACCAATTTTCATGTACGTACCTCCTAGGTAAATTATTTTCTACTAAAGTATAAAAAAGGGGTATGAAGTAAAAGATTCGCTTCATACCCACTTTTTTACATGGACTGTCGTATTACAAAGTAAGGTTGATTTGAGAGAGTATTTTCAAAACCGGGATACTGTCTTTTTTCGTTCCGGTCATCCTCCACCTCAAAATAATAAACTAATGGATACAAGCTATCAGTGTACGATGATGGAATAGTCGAGGTAAATTCATTTCCTTTTCGTTCCATTGTCACAGACTTATAACCTTCTGCTTGATTCACCCTACGGTACTTCATGGTAACCTTTCCTTGGTCTGTCCCATGTAATTGTAATGCAATAGAAACATCGTCCCCTCTTTGAAAAATTAATGGAGGTGTATGTTCGACAGAAATTTCCTTAGCCTTAGACTTACCATTTAACCATACCGTAGCCCTTTCTAGTGCCTCAGTAGAGGGTTCCGTTATAATAAACTGTGTTTGTTTCTCCATTCGCTTCATATCCTCTTCAATGCCTTCGATCCTATCAGTCCAATGTCCTCGCATATATGGAACATAACCGAAGGTAATATCATTTGTATAAATCGATCTCGTAACATCAGCTATTTTTTCATATTCATCTCTCGCTTTTCTATAATAGAAAAGTGCTTTATCTAGCAATTCCTTTGCTCCAACTTTTTCATAGAAAGCATAGGCCGTAGCAGCTCTAAACTTATTAGCAAAAAACAATCCCATGTGAATTTGTACTTCAACATCAATCGCCAACCTTCTAAAGGAAGGATCACGTTTATCTTTTATGAGCTCATTAGCCTTTACTAAATTTTGTTTAGCGGACTTCGCCAAATCCTCTAAAATAGCGGCTGTTTCAATTGGTGAAATTTTACTTGATTTTTGATTGTTCATCATATCTTCTGTAAATTCATCAATTCGGTAGAATAACTCCGGGTCTAATGGACTAGCTACATTAAAGGTGTCAGGGTGTCGCCCATCACAATGGTATTCCGGCTTACCATCTGTGTCGATGATAAATATATTACTATATATTTCCGGCCAATAATGATTGTTTGCAACAGACGGCATATGAGCTAACGTTATTAAAGGTAAGATTTTACTAGCATATTTTAATGAATTCTCACTAGCCTCTGCTGCTTTTGCAAATTCGTTTCTTAAATAACGTTGCCATGTTTCTTGGTTGGCATCCGGATTATATAATAAACGACCCCATAGACGATAACTGTAGCGATACTTTTTCCAATCATTTATCCCCAGTCGTAAAGCCGGATCAATATACGGATCCCTACCTGAAGGTGTTTCACTCGTTTTACGGGACTTAAAAGACAGGGGTTCCATTAATTCGATCCCCTTGGATCCACAAAAGCTTCCTGCACGACCATAACCTGCGGCTATTTCCGGGTCCCCCCATAAAAGAACCCTTTGAGTTCCTGGCCAAATACGGAAAAACATCTCATAATTACGATCCTCTTTCAAGAAATCAGCATATCCATATCTAGTGAACCTTCTAGATGTGGTTGTAATAATCATCTTTCCAGCCTCCGGCGTCGGGTCTACCGGTAACTCAGTCTCTCGAATAGCTGCTTGGTGATAAGGTAGAGCCATGTGCTCTGCCCAAAATTTTGGTGAAATTGTAAAGGGTACTCCATTTTCTTCTGCTACCTGTAACAGTTCATCATCAATTCCCTTTGGATGTAAATCTAGATTTATAGTACGATCCGATAAAGCTACCCCTTTTAACACTACTTTCCAAAATAAATGTGCTGGTTCAGGAATCCCACTCTCGTAGTGGACTCGTATAGTCAATCCATCAATTTCTGGACATTCCTCTAATAACGTTTTTATAGCATCACGACAATAGGTTGCATGATTATCATCATTGACTCCATTTATTCGATAGCGTAGATCAGGGCTCTCCTCCGGTTCATACGTATGTGTCCAAAGGCCTAAATGAAACTCAATTCCTCTTCGATTAGCTTCTTGACCTATAAATCGAAGCATGTTTAAATTTTTGTTTCTTTCTTCGATAGACAATCCTTCTACATATACATTGTAGCCCGGTACGGAAACAAGGAATGGATAAGCAAAGCAGAAATAGAAATCTTTAATGTCTGGATCGTGTCCATTATCATAACCCATGCCTAATGCCAAACTAAATCGATTAAATCGATGAGTGGCTAGTTCTGTTAAGTATTCACGCCAAAAATCTTTATTATAAAACCACAATTTATCTGTATGTTCATTTACAAATAAACGCTTAACACTACGTATGGTATTAGCAGGTTTTTCATTTACCGGCAGGAAATTCTCTAATTCTAGTAATGGGTCTTCAGCATGTTTTATACAATCACAAACTTCAAGAAGCCCATAAACGATTGCTCGAGAGTCAGCACCTGTTATAACCAATCCAGGATTATCATTTATTTTAACTGGATTAATAACAATGGACTCCGCTTCAACGGGCGGATGAGGATCTAGTGAATTATCATTCAAATTACCAACTACCACAGTAAAAACTGTCCCTTCATCCTCCACTATTTCGTTGGATAGATTAACATGGAACCATTTTGATTCTAATGTTTCTTTTAATTGCTCAACAGCCCAATCGATTTGTGGATTTACATTAACTTGATCTTCCAAATTGCAAATGATAGCTATCTGTTTTCCAATATTGCTTGTCAAAATAACCCCTCCCTATAATTTAATTTCTCATTTTAGTTCCATACTTATATATCCGTGTTAAGTATAGAAACTATATGTTGAAAACTTCGTTGAGAAAGCGTTTACTTTCCATTTCTATTTTTATTGATCGTTTAACTGCGTTCAACAGACAGCTTTTGTTTTTAAAATTATGCTGATCCTACATCAAAAGTTGTCTTCTCTAATTACTACTTTACAAATAATCCCCAGACATTAGGGGCTTTATTTAAATGGAAAGAATTGATGTACATAATAAATGTCAATAGTTGTCTTGTTAGACCAAAAGAGACTTTCTACTTTGATGCAGACTTATTTGCTCCAGGAGCCAAAATAGATAAAATTCCCTCTTGCTTGAAATTAATTGGTTGCCATTAATCTTCTTTTGAAAGAGCTTATTCCCAACGTTGACAGCGTAAAGTTATTCAAAGTTGCAATTTCGCTTGCTTCTCTTCAGAAGCACGAACTAAATAAAGGTTGAAGCAATACGTACGAATTGGGTAATAGTTGGTTGGTGGGTCAGTGAATCCCAGAGGTGGCTCAAGCGATCTTCGCTAGCAATGTATTTTTACATCCTTTGATGGAGTCCTAGTGGGTAAGCGAGGTGCCCGTGTGGTGGAACGTAAGGTAGACCAGGTGGAAATCACACTAGAAGGAAACAGAAAAACGGAGGGATTGTTTTCTTGTTTCCACTCCGTTTTGCAGGATTACATTCTATTTACTCTACTATATTGAAAAGAAGATAGATCAGCCTATAGTTACTCAAGTCCAACTAAAATACCTCAATAGGACTGGAGTGTCGTGGAGAAAAAGTAGAGATAGTTCAACAAGTGCCTAGCACCACTACTAAGCCGTTGATTTTACGGTATCCTTCTCTTCATCCACCAAGCGCATCTGCTGCCACTTACGGCTCTTCCAGCGGAAAAGCATAATGATGGCTCTTATCCATTCGTCTGCAAGGAGGGCAATCCATACCCCGATGAGACCTAATCCAAGGTAGATTCCCAAATAATAGGCAAGGGTGACACTGATTCCCCACATGGAGATGATCCCAACAATAACAGGAAAACGGGCATCCCCTGCTGCTCTCAGCGCACTAATGACAACCATATTGGTTGTTCGCCCAGGCTCGATTAAGACACCGATCATTAATAGAATTGCACCAATTGTAATAATATCTGGATCACTTGTAAATAGACCCATAAAGAATTCCCCAAAGATTCCGAGGATAATGGCTCCAGATACAGCTACTAGTAAAGAAATTCTTAATCCCCTATACATCCGTTTGTAGGCGTATTCCATTAACCCCGCTCCAACGAGCTGGCCGATATAAATTTGCATTCCTTTCGCCATCGCCATCGAAAAGGTCGCGATGACCCATGTGTAGTTAAGGGCGTACACCCTCGTGGATAAAGCGGCCGTACCAAGAATCGTAATAAAGACTGTAATAACAAGCTGGCTGCCGTTATGGGATAAGTGCTCTCCTGCTCCTGGTATGCCGATTTTCATTATTTTTTTTACGTATGCGCCTTTCAACGCAAAGTAATCCCGGAGCTGTATTTTAACCTCCACCCGTAAGTATAAAAGATAGAAAAGGACGACCATGGCTAACACCCGACAAACCGCTGTAGAAATGGCAACCCCCATGACTCCTAATTGCGGCACTCCGAGGGCACCGAAAATAAACAAATAGTTACCAATGATATTAAGAATATTCATCCCGATGGATACATACATGACATCCTTCGTGTTTCCCTGGGCCTGCAGCACGGAAAAAATCGTGATAATCATGGCCTGTACAAATAACGTTCCACCAACAATGAGCATGTAAATGTCTGCATAGGCCTTTAATTCCGGACTCAGGTCAAATATACCTAATAGGGGCTCCCTAAAAAAGACAATGACGACACTTATGAAAATACCAAAAAGAAGATTCATAAGCATGGCATTGGCAACCGTTGCGCTCACATCTTTCGGTTTTCTAGCCCCTACAAATTGGGCAACAACCACACCACAGCCCATTGCCGCAAAGTTAAACAGGACGAACGTAATAATTAAAATTTGATTGACAACCCCGATGGCAGCTACCGCTTCATCAGAAACGAAGCTAAGCATAAACACATCTACAAACTGCATCAGCGTTTGCAGGGACACCTCAATCAAGATTGGCCAAGTAATGGCAAATAAGGAGATTTTCTGTAGCTTCGCTTTTGTTTCCTCCGACATTTTACTCTCTTCTATACTATCTAAGCTGATATTTTTCGTTCGCTCCTTCTCTTTCATCCGTTTCCCCTCTATGTTGCAATGCAAGTTAAACATCGTGCAACGTAAATATAATCATCAATTATACTAGAACCTCCACGAAAAATACCTCTCCTCGGAAAAGACCTTTAGTTTTTTAAATAGAGACTATTAATCATCTACTTATATTCAGGTGTAAACATAAAAGAAACCCCCAATACGTTAGTTTTGTACTGGGGGAAATACCGTAATGGAGGTCTGGCACCATTATTACAGACCCATTATATAAAAATCAAAATCCGTTTAAACACCTCGCTTATTCCCCCACACCAATGTGTGTAACTGAGGCAATACTCGGGCGTGATTCAAATCTTTATCTTCTACAACTTGATTAATGAGGAGTTCATATTTTCCTAGCAATCCTCGGATTAATGATTGATCATCATTTGTTCCCACGTCGTTGTTCCCCACTTGCAAATAGAAAGTTACTTCGGGGTATCTTTTCGTTATTTCCTTGCCGTAGTCCAAATCTTCTTCACCAAATACCACTACTTTGAGGCTCATATTATTTAAACGTCCATGATCCGATAACTTCCCTACAATGGAATCTAGCACTTTATAATTCGTAACCATTGTAGAGCTTGGTGGTTTTGGGGAGATGGTAAGATCATCCACCTCTAGGAACCATTCCTGCCATACGCTCCCCTGGGTTTCCAGTGCCACAGCAATGTTGTTTTCTTTCAAAATAGCAATCAATTGATCTAAGTTTTTCAAAAGAGCAGGGTTTCCTCCAGAGATGGTTACATGGGAAAAATTATCCTTCCCTACTGCCTTGAGTTGCTGCCAGATTTGTTCTGCCGTCATTTGGACTATCTCATCTTTTGCGCTGCCGTCCCAAGTAAAGGCAGAATCGCACCAGACACAGGAGTAATCACAACCTGCTGTTCGCACGAACATCGTTTTTCGACCGATAACCATTCCTTCTCCTTGAATGGTTGGTCCGAATATTTCTAATACGGGCAACTTACTACTCAACTTCCATCCACTCCCGTCTTACCTCTGCAAAACTTGTTGGAGTTTCGTATAAACGGACGAATTCTACCCGTGCTCCTTGTTTCTCACGGAGGGCTTCCCGCTTACTAAGGGATTCTTCCATTTTTTCATAAATCCAAACGACCATGTTTTCCGCTGTCGTATTCATTGGTGGTAGCATTTCGTTAATATAGCGGTGATCTAAGTAAATCTCGATTTCCTCTTTCCAAATTTCTTTGATGTCACCGAAATCGATCATTAATCCCACCTCATCCACATAGCCACTAATACCGAAGATAACTTTGTACGTATGGCCGTGGAGGTTTTTACATTTCCCCTCATAGGAGTGGAGGTGGTGGGCCGCATCAAAGGTAAACTCTTTACTTACTAAAACTCGTTTATGGTGGTATTTGAGTTGTTCTTTCTTAATATCAGTTCCTAGTTTTTGAAGTTTGTCGACAATCTTGAAACCGAACATAGCCTACACTTCCTTTCCACTAAGATAGATGTCTAAACCTCGTTTTCTCAACTCACAGGCTGGGCACTCGCCACAGCCATCGGCAATGATTCCGTTATAGCAGGTGAGGGTTTTCTCCCGGACAAATTGGAAGGCATTTAACTCATCGGCTAACTTCCACGTTTCTGCTTTATCCAACCACATCAACGGTGTATGAACCACGAACGGATTGTCCATAGCAAGATTTAAGGTAACATTTAATGATTTAATGAACACATCGCGGCAATCAGGGTATCCACTAAAGTCCGTTTCACATACACCTGTGACAAGGTGTCTAGCACCAACTTGCTTTGCTAAAATAGCCGCAAAGCTCATAAATAATAGATTTCTACCTTCTACGAATGTAGATGGTAGTTCCCCGTCCTCTTGTTCAATGTCAATATCCTCCCTAGTGAGAGCACTAGGTGCCAATTGATTCAGTAAAGACATATCTAGGACTGTATGCTTTATCCCAAGTTCCTTGGCAATATTTTCGGCCACTTCAATTTCTAATTTATGTCGTTGATTGTAGTTAAAGGTGACTGCTTCCACTTCCTTGAAGTTCTCCATAGCCCAGAACAAACACGTGGTACTATCTTGTCCGCCACTAAATACTACAACCGCTTTTTCGTTTTTCATTCTATCCATCTCCTATATTACGGCGACGATGACACTAAAAAAGCCATACCCCTAAGGATATGGCTGACATGTCTCTCCACCTTAGTTTTTTATAGAGGGTATTCGCTAGAACCTCTCCCGCTCACAGAACGGATTTTATTTTTTTATCATTGGCTATTATAACATGGGACACGGAGAAAAAAATAGCTGTGTATACTGGTAAAGATACCCTGTGCAAAAATAGGAAGCAATAGCAGATTGGTTTAGATTAGTCATGACAAAGTTTTAACGACCGGGGGTAGGCACATTTTCATGTGATACTGTGATAGCCATGGTCGCTCATATATAATAAGATTACTAGTTTATTCTATATAGTCAGGAGAGTTTGGATGGAGCGAATATTACGAGGGCATCATTTATTATGCGTTCATGGGTTTCAAGGGATGGGGTACAGTCCAGAGTTTGTGAAAGAGATGGACGCTATTGTCAAAGACATTAGAAATAAAGAAAAAGAGTTCCAAATAAAAGTGGTGAAGGATCTGGATGACACGTGTCAAGCATGCCCACATAATGGGGGAAGCATATGTATTGCTAACGAAGGTTCAGACGACCATGTAAAGTCAATGGATGGTCGTGTTATTGAACATCTAGGTTTGATCGAGAACAAGTCCTACTCTAAAAGTATATTAGTAGAATGGACTGCACGGCTAGTCCAGCCCGATGATCTAGATCATTTATGTAAAGGATGCAGCTGGTTACAATATGGCGTTTGCAAGGAAGGAATAGCTAGGTTAAAAGATTCTATTCCCTTTCAATCAAAGGATTAAATCTTAGCATCGTAAAGGAGAAGATATCTAATAATAAAGAGCCTGAGGACATAACTAAGCGTTTTCTTTTTTCTTGTCCTCACATCGCCTTCTTAAGGATATACCACCTACACAATTGGTGTAATAGTTGGTTAAGGGCAGTTACAGGAGGAGATGAAAAAAGGTAGCGAATCATTTAGAACTTATTTTTTGCAAATGAGAGTGGAAGTTCAAGTCATTTCCATTAACGATCCGATAGAGCGAGTGAACAAAGAAACGGCGGTTCCAAGCGGTGGATACGATCACCGCTCGCAATGTATTTACATCCTGATGGATTGCTAGTGGGTAAGCGAGGTGCCCTCTTGGTGGAACGTTAATATGACCAGGTGGAAATCACACTTTACGGAAACAAAAAAACGGAGGGATTGTTTTCTCTCCGTTTTCCGTAGTCCGACAACTGCCTGGCACCACTACTAAGCCGTTGATTTCACGGACTCCTTCTCCTCATCCACCAAGCGCATCTGTTGCCATTTACGGCTCTTCCAGCGAAATAGCATAATGATGGCCCTTATCCATTCGTCAGCGAGGATGGCAATCCAAACCCCGATGAGACCTAAACCAAGGTAGATTCCCAAATAATAGGCAAGGGTGACACTGACTCCCCACATGGATAGGATTCCAATAATAACAGGAAAGCGGGCATCCCCTGCTGCTCTCAGCGCGCTAATGACAACCATATTGGTTGTTCGCCCAGGCTCGATCAAGACACCGATCATTAATAAAATTGCACCAATCGTAATAATGTCCGGATCACTTGTAAATAGACCCATAAAGAATTCCCCGAAGATAGCGAGGATAATGGCTCCAGATACAGCTACTAGTAACGAAATTCTTAATCCCCGGTACATCCGTTTGTAGGCATATTCCATTAACCCAGCACCAACGAGCTGACCGATATAAATTTGCATTCCTTTGGCCATGGCCATCGAAAAGGTTACCATGACCCAGGTGTAGCTAAGGGCGTACACCCTCGTGGATAAAGCAATCGTGCCAAGAATCGTAATAAAGACAGTAATAACAAACTGGCTACCGCTATGGGATAAATGCTCCCCTGCTCCTGGTACACCGATTTTCATTATTTTTTTCACGTAAGCGCCTTTCAACGTAAAATAGTCACGGAAGCGTATTTTAACCTCCACCCGTAAGTATAGGAGATAGAAAAGGACGATCATGGCTAACATCCGACAAACCGCCGTGGAAATAGCTACACCCATGACTCCTAATTGTGGCACTCCGAGGGCACCGAAAATAAACAAATAGTTACCAATGATATTAAGTACATTCATCCCGATGGAGACATACATGACATCCTTCGTGTTTCCCTGGGCCTGAAGCGCGGAAAAAACTGTCATAATCATGGCCTGTACAAATAACGTTCCACCAACAATGAGCATGTAAATGTCTGCATAGGCCATTAACTCCGGACTCAGGTCAAATAGACCTAATAGGGGTTCCCTAAAAAAGACAATGATGACACTGATAAAAATACCGAAGAGAAGATTTATAAGCATGGCATTAGCAACCGTTGCGCTCACATCTTTCGGCTTTCTAGCCCCTACAAATTGGGCAACAACGACACCACAGCCCATTGCCGTAAAGTTAAACAGGACGAACGTAATGATTAATATCTGATTGGCAACGCCTATCGCAGCTACTGCTTCATCAGAAACAAAGCTGAGCATAAACACATCCACAAACTTCATCAGCGTTTGCAGAGACACTTCAATCAAGATTGGCCAAGTAATAGCAAACAAGGAGATTTTCTGTAGTTTCGCTTTTGTTTCCTCCGACATTTTACTCTCTTCTGTACTTTCTATGCTGATCGTTTTCTTTCGTTCTCTCTCTTTCATCCGTTTCCCCTCTATGCTGCAACTATTGTACATCATGCAACGTAAATATTATCATCATTATACTAGACCCTACACGGAAAATACCTCTCCCCGGAAAATACCTTTAGTTTTTTAAATAGAGACTATTAATCCTCTACTTACATTCAAAGAATCTCCCATTACGTAAATTCGCACTGAAGGGAAATGCCGTAATGGGTGTCTAACAACATTATTCGATAAGTGCCTGGCCAAAAATCATATACTTTGTGGTGGTTATGTCTATTCTTTCACTAATGTTTTTCGTTTGATAATAAAATATAATTACATAAGGTCTCCTTTGAAAATGCAACACTATTCCATTGTGAGAAAGAGAAACCAAAATGCCTTACAAATGTAATGCCTGATCTCTATCGAAAAAACTCTTCTACCAACCTAATTAGTAGAAGACTCTCTTAACTAATAACCTATGATGTAATAGGGTTAATACAAAAAACTAAGTAGAAAGGATTTTTCTATGGAATTTGTGATTAATCAAGAATTGTTAAAGAATGTATCTAGTACAAATGCAGCGTTATTTTATGAGGAAAAAGAGGCTTTTAGCGGTGTAAATAAGATTGCCCAAAAGGTGATGCATGATCTAGAATTGGTTTTTGGAAATGCACCACAAGCAACTACAGACAGAAAAAAGCTGGGAAAAAACGCTGTTTTGTATGGAACGGTGGATCACAGTGCCATGCTTCAGGAACTTGATGAGAAAAAGATGATTGATCTTTCCGAAATTAAAGGGAAGAGAGAAGTTTTTTTATTACAAGTCATTGATCATCCATTAGAAGGTGTTGAGAAAGCCCTAGTAATTGCAGGAAGTGATAAGCGCGGCACCATATACGGTCTTTTTCATCTATCAGAGCTCCTTGGAGTTTCTCCGTTGGTAGACTGGTGTGATGTGAAACCACAGCAGAAAGAGTCCTTCTCCTTAGAGGCAGACTTGAAATATATATCGAAAGAGCCATCTGTTCGTTATCGCGGCTTCTTTATCAATGATGAATGGCCAGCCTTCGGTAACTGGACGATGAAGAGATTTGGTGGATTCAATGCAGAAATGTACGATCACGTTTTTCAACTATTGCTTAGAATGAAAGGAAATTACCTCTGGCCTGCCATGTGGTCAGCACGTTTCAGTGAAGACGGTCCGGGACTTGCAAGTGCAGAACTGGCAGACGAATATGGGGTAGTAATGGGAGCATCCCATCATGAGCCTTGTTTGCGAAATGGAGAGGAATATAAATATCTCCGTGGCGAGAACTCCATTTACGGTGATGCTTGGAATTTCATCACGAATCGAGAAGGGATTATAAAGTTCTGGGAAGACGGCTTAAAGCGAAGTGGTAATTTTGAAAACGTCATCACTGTCGGTATGCGTGGGGAACAAGACACTTCCATCATGGGTAAAGAAGCTACACTGGCGGACAATATTAACTTGCTCCGAGATGTGCTACAAACACAAAATCAGCTGATACGGGAAAATGTAAACCCTAACCTTTCCGAAGTGCCAAGAATGTTAGCCCTTTATAAAGAGGTAGAACCTTTCTTTTATGGAGATGAGAATACCCCAGGATTAATGAACTCGGAGGAGCTCGAGGATGTTATTTTGATGCTCTGCGATGATAATCACGGCAACTTACGTACCTTACCAACAGAAGAAATGCGTAACCATAAAGGTGGTTATGGCATGTATTATCATTTTGATTATCATGGTGGGCCAATATCGTACGAATGGATCAACAGTTCCTACCTCCCTAAGATATGGGAACAGATGAGCATGGCTTACGACTTTGGTGTTCGCGATTTGTGGATTGTGAATGTGGGTGATATTGCGACGCAGGAATTCCCGTTATCTTATTTCTTAGATTTAGCTTATGATTTTGAAAAATGGGGAACTGATGCTGTTAATAAGACAAATCTGTATACGAACCAATGGGTGGAAAAACAGTTTCAGGCTGTGTTCAGTGAGGATGATAGGAAAAAGGTAGTTGAGTTGCTCACAGGTTATACAAAGATTGCCCATAATCGTAGACCTGAGCATATGAATGCCGATGTCTATCATCCGGTGAATTACAAGGAAGCGGATCATTTATTACAGCAAATTGATTACCTGTTGAATCTTGCTGAGGAACTTTATCAGAAGGTGGATCCGGAGAACTTCACCGCTTATTTTTCACTAGTCTATTATCCTGCTGTGGGAAATCTCAACTTGCAGAAGATGTGGTTACTAACAGGGAAAAATCATTATGCTGCAAAGTTGAGACAAATGGAAGCAAACAAACTGGCGGATCAAATTAGAGAATGCTTCAAGAGAGATAGAAAACTAGTAGAACAATATCATACGATCGATAATGGAAAGTGGTACGGAATGGGGCTTTCTGAGCATATCGGTTTTATTAATTGGAATGAAGAGGAGTGCCAATACCCTATCCTCATGAATGTATTGCCTGCTAATAAGCAAAGATTGATGGTCACGGTGGATGGGACGGATCAGCACACGGAAGGTCCTGCTTGGCATAACAATAAAGTCTACTTAAACGACTTTTTACAGCCCGATGTAGAGGAAGCTTCCTTTACTATTTCTAGTATTAGTGATTTGAAGGCTGAATTTAAGATTACTTCCCAAAACCAGTGGCTAACATGTTCTCAGACGAGCGGCAGCTTAGATGGTGTAGAAAAAACAAAGGAAATCATTCATGTAAAAATTGATCGTAGTAAGATGAAGGCCGAAACAGAAGGCAGTATCGTTGTGGAAATGCCGGTAGGTACGTGTACTATTATTGTGAACGCACTGCAGAACGATTTCAGCGAACTACCTGAAATGACCTTTGTGGAGACCAATGGCTATATTTCCATAGAAGCAGAACATTTCGCCCTAAATAAGGAAGCAACAAACCAGCAAGGTGATGTGAATAAATTTGAAGTCCTTCACGGATATGGTAAGACGTTATCAGCAATGAAGGCTTTTCCAACAACAGGTTATTTTACTGCCGGAGAGGATGCACCGTATTTGGAATATCACTTTGTCGTACAGGAAAGTGGCCAGTATGAAGTGGAACTTTACATGCAACCATCTAATCCAGTTACTAAAGAAGGTACAATATTCTGTGGTATTCAAGGAAATGAGGATGAGATTAACATCGTTAATACGCTTCCGGAAAAATACCGCGTTGATGATGATAACTGGGGAGCTGGAGTCCTTAATAACATCCATACGCGCAGCAGCAGAATCAATTGTAAGGAAGGCTTCAATACACTAAGGATTTATGCCGTTAGTCCAGGCTTCGTATTAGAAAAGCTCGTAATCTATCCAGAAGGAAAGAAACCTGTAACTAGCTATCTAGGACCGACGGAAACTTATTATGTAGGGAAATGCGGAAGTAAGTTATAAAATATATTTCATAGAATGATGGTAGTAGTACGGTTCCAGCTCCCATACTCCATTTGGGATACTAATAACGGTTACCATCCGTTCTTTTAAGCGATTGTATTCGAAGTGAGTGTGACACGCCCACGAATTGTTGTGTGTCACACTCACTACCTTTTTATATTTACAAAAAGACAAAATCCGCCAATCCTCGGGTGGTGACAGTACCTAAAGAAAAGGAGCAATTCAGAATGAGTAATACAAATATAATTCATGAAATACCTGCAAAACAAAAAGCAGTTGCATTTACATTTGATGATGGCCCTCATCCGATATATACTCCACAGATTCTCGAAATTTTTAAGGAAGTATCAGGTAAAGCAACGTTTTATATGATTGGAAAGCATATGTTAGAACACCCTGAGATTGTTAATAATGTGGTAGAACAATCCCATGAAATTGGTAATCATACATACTCCCATCCTTTTTTAACGAAATTGAGCAAAGATGATTGTAAAGAAGAAATTAAAGAGTCGGATTCTATTATTAAGAAATTAACTGGTCAAAGGGCAGCTACCTTTCGGCCACCCTACTTTGATTTTAATGAAGACACGGTTTCGATTGTACAAGATTTTTCCTACAAGATGATTGGTGCCGTAAATATGGATGCAGTGGATTGGGAACAGCCTGGAGTAAATCATATTGTAACTAAATCTCGTAATCATATAAGAAACGGCAGTATTTTTCTTTTTCACGATGGCTTAGGTGATCGTTCTCAAACGGTGGAAGCTGTTAGAATCCTTGTTAAAGAGTTAGTTGACGAGGGATATCAGCTAGTCACAGTCAGCGAGTTAATGCAGTTTACGGAAAACAAATCGTATTAACTTTCTTGAGAACTGTCTACTTGTCTAATTTCCCAAGGGATACCTTGTTCCTCTAACAGGTCAATAAAATCGATAAAAGATAGGCCTGACAATTTTGCTGCTTGTTCAATTGTTATTGTTTTGTCTTGATAGAGTGAAATGGCTAGGTAGATTGTAATGGCTTCATCAATCTGATGGGTGTGGTATTTTTGTATTAATACGTCTCCTAGCTCAGTTGGTACAGTTATTACCGTTTGCTCCAGTGTATTATAGAAAGGCTGCCCTTCACAGATTTCGGTGATTTGATGATGATAGTGGGCTTGATCTAACACTTCTTGATCAGTAGATTGTTGAATATCCCATTCTGGTTCATAGTCTAACAGAGCTTTATATTCTTCTATCTCATAAATCTCTTTTTCCATTTCAAATGAGTCTTGTTCTTTTCGTATTGCTCGCTTTTTCCTTTTGCAATCCTTACAAATGTGATCTTGATGACCCTTACCACTGAATTTTTCGTTAGCCCGATAGCGGTCACAATAATAACAATAATGGCCACGTCGCTTTTTCTTCTTGCCCAATTAAATCGCTCCTACGCTGTTGCATACTTTTGTCTTTTTCTATTGTAAATATTTTTTTTGGAAAGATACTAGTTTATATGTAGAATAACATTTAAGAATTTTCGTAGCTTTCTAAGAGTGGGTTTCTCATAGAAAGTACGCAGCAAAAATCCAGTACTGCCCTTGACATTTTATAACTAACCTTTTGCATATCAAGTTCGATAGTTCCAAAACCAGCTATTATATAAATCTATTAATGGATAATTGGAATGATCAGAACTTACATCTAGATCTGCTAGGGGTGAAGTTCCCAATCTTCAAGAACAATGGTATTACTCCCCTTTTCTTTCATTTTCAAAATGCCTCTCTTTACCTTATATATTAATCATTATAGTTACTAGTAAGTTATCTGGAAAGGGCTCGATGTAACCTTAAGTGCCTGCCCATAAATCTAAAAGAAGCAAAAGGACGTAGGTCCTTTGCTTCTACATTACTTTCCCCTTTTTCGATGCAACTCCAAAATTCATATTTCCCTTGACAATTTTATCAAGATGCCACCACCATTGCTCATGTGGAATATCATTTTTATCAGATAAAGTAAAATCATATACTTCACTAATGTGTTCCACCATATTTTTAGCATTTGCAATCAATTTTAAATCATATTCACCAAGCCAGGCTTTTTCATTAAAGTCTAACTGGTCTTGTATATTATGAATCCTACTCCTATCATGAAGCATACGTAGGCTTTCAAAGGGACTGGAATCCACATCGTTTACGTCATCACCATAATTAAGAATGTCTTGTTTATATTTACTCATCTCAACACATCCTTTACTTTACCAAGAGTAAGTGTATCCTGGATTTTTCTTAAAATAGTTTTGTGGATTACCTACCATTGCAGTCTCCATAATGCCGCTTCACCGACAATAACAAATTCATTATATTCAATATTAGTTCATTGTAATCATTTATGGACCAATCACTCGGTATCTCTTTTCTACATTGTCGCTTTCTTAAATGGTGTTTTCCCATGTGATGCGATTTTGATCTTTTCTCAATGGGGGTTAAGTATACAATTCGAGTAACGGAAGCTAAAGCAATAGGGGATAGATAAAAAAGGGAGCGTTAACCATAATTCATCATTTGCGAGTAGAATACGAGGTAACATCCGATATATGTATTATGCATGTTTTAGCCTAAGTATTTATAAAACCATGAAAACAGTCTAGTATAAATAGTGCACACGAAGCCATTTCGAGATTAGATCCCCTTAGAAACGTTTAAATCTATCTACGACAAGTGTCTGGCACTCTAGTACATTCCTCTCATTTTACAAATAGATGACAACAATCTACGAAACTATTACGAATCTATTAATTAAGCTCAATAAAAAGACGCTCGAGCTTAATTTCATCTATGAATGGAGGAATAGTTTTGAAAGCTATCGTTTTTATTTTTGCGTTAGGGTTCGTCCTATTTAGCGCACCTGTATTAAGTGAAGCCTCATATGGGGGTCAAACGTTAAGCAAAGGAATGTCACATTCTGATGTGGAAGAACTACAAGACTTATTAATGACCAAAGGTGTATTCCCATACCATACATCAACCGGTTATTTCGGGGAGATCACGGAAAAATCTGTTACAGATTTTCAACGACGTAACAACTTGCAAGTGGACGGCATTGCAGGTCCGGAAACGAATCGGGCACTTCAAATTTTCAGGCGTGGGGATATAGGAAAGCATGTTACTCATATTCAACACCAATTAAAAGATCTTGGCTATTATACATCAGCAGTTGATGGGATTTTTGGACCAGGAACAGAAAGAGCTGTTATCAACTTCCAACAATCAGCAGGGCTTACGGTAGATGGTATCGCAGGTCCACAAACATTATCTGCTTTGAACGATCGTTCTAATCCTAATACATATGCAGGAAAAGAAATGACCGTTGAAAGTACAGCCTATACTGCTTATTGTGATGGCTGTTCTGGCATTACGAGAATGGGAATTGATTTACGTCAGTATGACACTGGTAAGGTTATCGCAGTTGATCCAAATGTTATCCCCTTGGGCTCTATTGTCGAAGTGGAAGGATATGGTCTAGCAATTGCCGCAGATATTGGTGGAGCTATCAATGGAAAAAAGATTGATGTGTTTATTCCCGATCGTAATGACGCTTTACAATGGGGAAGAAAAGATGTAAAAATAACAATCATTAAGTAAACAACTACAAAGTTGAAGCCAGTACAGTGAGTCATTTTGTACTGGCTTTTCCCCTTTAATTCATAACCAAGTTTTTACAACCTCTTTAAATCTAGTTACTAGTTCATCTATAAGATTGAACTTCTCATAACAATACTTAGTTCCTATACAACTTCTCTGTGCTCCCTACCATAAGCACTATCTGTTTCATCAAATAACTAGTCCATAGGTTCATTACTTTTTTTCCCATTTTAGTAATTTATACCCTTTAAAATATTCAAAATTTTATGTATATTTTAAAGGGAGGTTGGTAAGTAAGCCTTACTAACCTTCCCCAATACTAGGGAGTAATTATTTAAAATAAGGGAGGTGAACCATACGTTTTTCTCAACAGGACCTGTCATAAACTAATAAATTGGAGGGTTTATTGTGAAGAAAATATTGACGTTAGCACTACTCTCTTTCGTTATGGTTTCTCAGCTTGTGCAGCCATTTTCCAAACCGTCTGCCTTTGATCACGATGAAGAGTTATGGAAAGTAATCCACCCGTTACGTACAACTACTAGTTTTATTAACACTGGGGCACACCCTGATGATGAAAGAAGCCATTTATTAACCTACATGTCACTAGGTGAAGGGGCTCGTACGGGAAGCCTTATTGCCAATCGCGGGGAAGGTGGGCAAAACCAAATTGGACATGAGCTTGGGAATGGTCTCGGAATTATCCGTTCTGAAGAGCTTATCGAAGCTTCCGATATCGCCAATGTGGATCTAATTATGCTAAGTAAGGACCTAAGTGATCCGATATACGACTTTGGTTTTTCCAAGACTGTAGAAGAAACGTTGAATGAATGGACAGAGGAAATTACTTACGAGAGGTTAATTAGAGAATTACGTTTATACAGACCAGAAATTCTCTTCACTTCCTTCCTAGATGTTAACACAGAACATGGCCATCATCGTACCATGACGGTTCTTACGGTAAGAGCCTTCGAAGATGCAGCTGATCCTACTGTGTTTCCTGAGCATTTAGAAGAGGGCTTAGAGCCATGGCAAGCGAAAAAATTATACTTACCAGCTAGTAACAACAATAATGCTACCCTTTCCATCGAAGTGGGTAATGAAATCGATCCTGTTTACGGGAAGACTTATGCTCAGCTTGGGGAGGATTCCCGCTACTTACACAAGAGCCAAGGGATGGGACGGGATCTCCCAGTGGAGCCACGTTATGTTCACCTAGACTTAATCGCGTCTGTTAATCCTATTCCTGAAAAGGAAGACTCCATTTTTGATGGATTAGATTTCAATTTTACTGACACTGCACAACAGCTAGCAGGTCGTGATAATCAAGTACGTGGAGCATTGTTAAATGTTCAACGTGCCCTGGATCATGTGATCGATCAATATCCTTCCCGTGCGCAAGCTCTCATTGCTGCACATGCTGCTATAGATGAAGTAGCAAAGGCGAAGGATAAGGTTGCAAAAAGCAAGCTAAACGAACAACTAAAATCGGACCTATTATTTAAACTCGACGTAAAGGTTGACCAGCTTACAAAAGTAAGTAGAGTAGCTTCCTCCTTAGATGTGGTGGTGGACGTGGCTAACCCAACCCTAACTAGGGATGGCAGCTCATCTGTAACTGTTTACTTAGAAAACAATGGTGACAATACACTCTCCAACCTGGATGTGGCATTAAATGTTCCAGATGGCTGGGTAGTAGACGGTTCTGTTACCAGCAGTGATTTACAACCGAATGGACAAAGAAGTGTAAGTTTTGAGGTTCACGTTCCTGCGGATGAAGCATTTTTCCATCCATATGTGGACTCCGTTCTTACGGCCCAAGTTAGCTACGATGTTGGTAAGGCTACGGCTTCTTATTCCGTGAAGCCGACGGACACTGTTGCGGTCCTTCCTCACGTTGCCGTGGATTTCAATCCTAGTCAAATTTCTATCAACCTATTAGATATTCCGGATCAAATTGACGTGGAAATGGTATTAACAAATTACTTACCGGGGTCTGCAACAGCGAATCCTTCTTTAGAAATTCCTGAAGGCTGGTCCGCGACCGCTTCTGTGGATGAAATACACTTTGAAAATCAAGGGGATACAGAGGTCGTCACTTTTACGGTAACACCTGGTGATACAATTCCTGAAGCCTTTGAAGTAGTTGGTCAAGTAGAAGTCGATGGGTTAACCTTTGCAACTACCGTACAAAATATTGACTATGAACACATCAAAAAGTCTTATTATTTATATGAATCCTCTGCTTCTGGGGTTGCCTTTGAACTAGAGATCCCAGAAGGATTAAAGGTTGGATACTTTGAAAGTGGCTTTGACCAAATCGCCGATTATTTGATTAACATCGGCATGGATTTAACGAAGCTAACGGAGGATGACATTATCTCTGGAGACCTTTCCCAATATGATTCCATCGTGTTAGGAATCCGTGCTTACCGAAACAATGTCCTTCCTCAAAATAACGATCGACTGTTGGAGTATGTGGAACAGGGTGGTCATTTAGTGGTGCAATATCATACACCAAACGATGGATTCAATGGGCAGACCCATGCACCTTATCCTATGAGAATAGGTACTCCTTCCATTCGTTGGAGAGTAACAGATAAACACGCGGAAGTAACCTACATTGAGGTGGACAGCGAAGTGACGGTACACGAAACGGATCACCCATTGTTTAACTTCCCGAATACCATTGGACCAGCCGATTGGGATAATTGGGTTCAGGAGCGCGCCCTCTACTTCCCTATGGAGTGGGACGATTCCTATCAAACGTTTATTAGTATGGCGGATCCAGGGGAAGATCCTTTCGTAAGTGGTATCTTAATGGCAGAATACGGTGAAGGAACGTATATGCTCACAAACCTCGTTTGGTATAGACAGGTACAAGGTCAAGTTCCTGGTGGCTATCGTCTCTTCACGAATCTATTAAGCTATCCATTGCATCATGTTGAAGAATAGAACCTAGGAAAAATAGAGGAAGGGGGCAACCATTTTATCGTTTCCATTTGGACGGTTGGCCCCCTTTTTTTGGACTGAACGTCTTGCTGATTGGGGATAAACTTGGTTTACATATCGCACATATCGTTTTAATTGACAAAATTGATCGAAAAATAGAGATCTAAATTTTCTGATAAATCCATTGACAAATCCAAACAATAGAAATATTATAGAATCAGTTAGTAAGGAACCTTTACGAACTAACTAAAAACTGAACGAATACTATTCAAGGGGCCAGGTTTATGAAGCAAACTAGAACGAACACACCAAATTATTTGAAGCACTTGAACAAGAAGAAAATCCTTCAGTACCTTAGGGATAACAGCGAGACCTCAAGAGCCGAGATCTCTTCCGCCCTATCCATAAGTAAACCTACTGTTTCTGCCATCGTTGATGAATTAATCGCAGAGGAATGGCTTTATGAAAAAGAAAGTGCTGTGGCTAGTTCCCTTGGTGGCCGAAAGCCTATCCACCTATTTTTTAACCATAGTGCCCATTATATGATAGGCATTGATATTGGAGGTACGCTTGTAGAAATCGGTATTCTCAATATGGCCGGAGACATCCTCGCCTTAGATCGATTTGAAACACAAGTGGCATTAAAGGAAGAAGATTTACTAAGTAAAATTTGCAATACCGTTAAAGGGTTACTTCAAAAAGAAAGCCTCGCTTCTGACAAAGTAATGGCCGTTGGTGTCGGGGCACCAGGCATCACTGATACGGAAAATGGTATTGTCATTGAGGCACCTAGCTTAGGTTGGGTTAATTTCCCACTAAGGTCCGAGTTGGAAAAGCAACTGCAACTCCCCGTTTACGTGGATAATGATGTAAACGTAGCGGTACTAGGAGAACAATGGAAAGGGAAAGCAAAGGATGCGGAAAATATCATCCTGATTACTTTAGGTACTGGAGTTGGCTGTGGGATTATCGTGAACGGTCAGCTTTATCGAGGCGCCTCTTATGCCGCAGGTGAAGTTGGTTACATGATCACAGATAAAAACGAGGCTAAGGAAGGATACGATGATATTTTTGACGGTTATGGTTTTTTAGATAGTCATGTAGGTGGACCTTCCATCGTCAAACGGATGGAACGAAAACTGAAAGCTACCACCAATGACCACCCTTTAAAAAGGGAGCGTCTAACAGCAAAACGTATCTTTGACTATGCAAAACAGAATGATCCCCTTGCCAGTGAGGTTATTGAAGAAACAGTGGATCATATCGCCTACGCACTCGTGAATGTCATTTGTATCTTTAACCCTCAATATGTCATTTTAGGCGGGGGTATTTCGAAATCTGGAGATTGGTTCTTACCAAAGGTTGAAAAGGTATTAGAAAAACACCTTCCACTACAAACGGAGATTTCCACAACAAAGCTTGATAACCTCTCCATCATCGGAGCTGGTGCTCTTTGTTTACGGGAACATGAATCATTATTAAAAGATGAAGGGGTAGTCTAAATGTCTGTAACAAGGTCACAGAATTACATTGAAACAACTTTAGAGCCTACTTACAACTTTACGAGGAATCATTTTTATAATCATATTATGGAAATTAATTTAGCCCATGTATTGATGTTAAAAAAGCAGTCCATTCTTCCAAAAGATGAGGCTGAAACGATCCTAAAAGCTACATACGAACTTTATAAAGAAGGGTATTCCAAAAACTATAATGCTAGCTTTGAAGATTTATTTTTCATGGTGGAGGCGGATCTTGCAGAGGAAATTGGTCCCGATCTTGTGGGCAACATGCACATTGCCTTCAGCCGTAACGATATGGACACCACCATGTTCCGCATGTTTTGGCGGGAAAAGCTCGCCAAATGGATCGAGAAAATAAATGATTTACGGGTAACAATACTCGAACTTGTTGCTGAGCACAAAGCTACAGTGATGCCAGCACATACCCATAATCAGCAAGCACAACCGACTACGTTAGCCCATTATTTGATGGCTGTGGAAAATAACTTACGGCGGGATGTACAACGGGGGATCGCTTTATATGAGCGAATGAACCACTCCCCTATGGGAGCTGCAGCCCTAGCTACAACGGGCTTTCCTATTGACCGTCAATTCATGAGTGATCGATTAGGATTTGAAAGACCAATGAGTAATTCCTATGACGCCATTTCCGCATCAGATTTTATGTTGGAATTGAGCAGCGTTCTTACCATATCCTTATCTACTATTTCACGCTTTGTCTTTGATTTAATTTTCATGACAACAAATGAAGTAAACACCTTACGACTCCACGAGAAACATGTACAAACATCAAGTATAATGCCGCAGAAAAGAAACCCATCAGCGTTAGAACACACCAGGGCATCCATCAGCAAAGCACTAGGTAAATTACAGGGGGCGACCATCATTGCCCATAACGTACCCTTAGGAGATATTGTGGACATTGGCGATGACATACAGCCATCCCTCCTATCTGGATACAACGATACAAACGATATTCTCATTATGCTATCGGAAATATTGCAGGAATGTTCCTTTAACAAGGAAACGCTTTATGAAAATGCACAATCCGGCTTTTCCACGGTGACAGAGCTAGCAGACGTCTTAGTACGAAAGCATCATGTTTCCTTCAGAAAGGCCCACGCGATTGTTAGTGATCTTGTAAATGAATTGGTAAGTAATACTCAAGGCATCACCGATGGAAATGCCGAACAAGTAAGAATCATTGCTAGAGAGAAATTTAACCTCTTACTCTCCTTAACGGATGAGGAATATAAACAAGCAACAGATGCCTTAGATTTTGTAAATATTCGCAATATTTTAGGTGGCCCTTCCCCTTCTGAGGTGGAACGGCAGAGGATCGAAGCATGGGAAGTACTACAAGATAATCAGAATTGGGTTACGGTTACTCTCCATAACCTCAACAACTATTCTAGTAAACTGGAAAAGGAAGTTGAGTTATGTGTGAATAATAAAAACTAAGGGGGAAGTAGAAAATGAAAAAGCGCTTTTTACATGTTTTGGTTCTTGCATTAATTTTACTCCTTGCAGCATGTGGCGGAGACAGTGATACTGGGGGCGATAGTGGCACATCTGATAATGGTGGCGACTCCTCCAGCGGAGAAGGAACCTCCGATGGAGAATCAGCTGGAGAAGGGGAAATTGTTGAAATTGAATACTGGCAATACCACTTCGATTCTAAAGTAAAACTCATTGACGAGTTAATTGAGGAATTCGAAGAAGCAAACCCAGGAATTAAAGTAAAACATACAACGTTCCCATATGACCAATACAACGAACGAGTTGCTGCACAAGTACCTGCTGGACGTGGTCCAGATGTTATTAACCTTTTCTACGGTTGGGTTCCTAGATATGTAGATTCCGGTTACTTGCAGCCACTACCGCAAGATGCATTCCCACATGATGAAATTGAATCAGAATTCTTCCCAATGGTGGAAGCGGTAAAACTAGATGGGGAGTATTGGACGATTCCAACAGCTGTACGTACATTGGCTCTCTTCTATAACAAAGATTTATTTGCAGAGGCTGGACTTGACCCAGACTCACCACCAACTACTTGGGATGAATTAGTGGAATATTCTATTGCTTTAACGAAACGTGACAACAACAACCGTTTGCAGCAAGCTGGTATGGCTTGGGAACCAAGCCAGCAAGGTCACCACTGGTTCCGTGATGCTCTACTCTATCAAGCTGGTGGTCAAGGTTTAAGTGATGATCGAAAGACAATTCTTTGGGACAGCACTCCTGCTGGACTGGAAGCATTCAAATACTGGTTAGACTTCCCGACAACTCATGGCGTTGCGGAGCGTGATTTTTACACAGATGACGTAACAGCCTTTAGAACAGGCCACGCAGCCATGAACGTGGATGGCTCTTTCCGTATTGGTACATTGCAAAACGATGCACCAAACTTTGAATGGGCTACTGCCCCACTTCCAATGAAGGATCACCGCTCCACTCAATCTTCGTTCTGGAGCAATGGTATTACTTCTGGAGTTGAGGGCGCGAAGCTAGATGCAGCTGTTAAATTCCTGCAATTCTTAACAACGGATGAAGTGATGGAACGCTGGTTAGATGAGATTGGAGAATTACCAGCAAAAGAAAGTGTTGCTTTGCAAGATAAGTATTTAAACCATGAAATTTACGGTGCATTTATGGAGCAGCTACCATATGCGAACGCCCATTTCTTCGTAGATGAAAGCCAAGAGCGTGACCTTGTCATCCAAGCCGTAGACAGAGTCCTTCTACAAAATGTATCCCCGGAGGAAGCATTTGAAGAGCTCGTAGAAGAAACTCAAAAGTTATTTGACAACTACTGGGCAAACCGTTAATCGAGGTCAAATTTAAAAATGAATTCGAGGCTGGGACATAACTAAAGTGTCTAATCGGAAATACGAACAATGCACTACCTTAGCGGAGGAAATATACGTAGACTCCTGCGGGAGCAGAGGCAGAGGTGAGACCCCACAGTGCGTTAGCACGAGGAGGCTCACCAGCCGCCCGCGGAAAGCGAAGTATATTTCCGAAGCGGGTAGATTGCACCTACATTTAATTTGTTCGGATTTATTATATACTTTTTTCCCAGCCTCTTTAACTAGGAGGTCAAATCTAATGGCTGAAACGACTACAACAACTACAAGTCAACCATTAAAACCTAAACCAAAGAAAAGAAAGTCCAGATTGACCTTAAAACAAAGTAAATACTTGTTTGTGTATTCCTGCTTACTATTACCATTAATTTTCTATATCACCATTCGATTCTACCCTACTCTCTATACCTTTAATATCGGCTTTCGAGAATGGAATATTTTATCACCGGAAAAACCTTTTGTTGGCATGGAGAACTACGTTGCCCTTGCCCAAGATCCCGTCTTTCGAAAGTCCTTATGGAATACGCTTATTTTCATTGTTTTTGGTGTATCGGGACAGGTAGTCATTGGTTTAGCAATCGCACTATTATTACAACGGATAAACAAATTTGTAGGTGTATTCCGAGTCATCTATTTTATTCCTTATGTAACTAGTATTGTTGCTGTAAGCTGGGTGTTTCGCTGGCTATTTATGAACAATGGAATTATAAATGAATTTCTCGTCAATATTGGGATTCCTCCCCAACTATTTTTGAATTCTCCTGATCAAGCCATTTACATCATCATCGGTACCATGGTTTGGCAAGCCCTTGGTTTCCAAATGGTTATCTTCTTGGCTGGATTAGAAAATATACCGAAAATGTTTTATGAAGCAGCGGAAGTGGACGGGGCAAACAGTTGGCACAAGTTCAAGTCAGTTACCTTGCCACTATTAAATCCAACCATCGTCTTTTCGGTGGTAATTGGAAGTATTAACTTTATCCAAGTATCCTTTACCCAGGTCGTTAATATGAGTGTAAACGCAGCTGGTGGACCATTGCACTCAACCATTACGATCGTCGTTTATATTTATCAGCTTGCCTTCCGTCAATACAGCATGGGGTTAGCCTCTGCAGCGACGGTTATCTTATTCTTAATTGTCCTTGCGATTACGATCTTCCAAATGAAGGTCCTATCAAGAAAGTTTGACTACTAGAGGGGAGTGTGAATCATGAGTAAACAAATGAAATCTACTATTGCATATACGTTATTAATCTTAGGCTCCGTTATCATGATTTTTCCATTTGTTTGGATGGTTTCCACTTCCCTCAAAACAGCGTTGGACGTTTATACGTTAAGTATCTTCCCTGAAAACCCAACTTTCGGTAACTACCTAAGAATCTTTCAGGACACGCTGTTTGGAAAGTGGTTTATCAACAGTATCATTATCGCCGTCGTCACGACGCTCAGTGTAGCATTTTTCGATACACTGGTAGGCTATATTATTGCCAAATTCAAATTCATTGGAAAAACCATTATCTTTATTGCCATTTTAAGTACGTTAATGGTACCTACGGAAATGCTCATCATTCCTTGGTATTTAATGAGTTCCCAGTTCGGTTGGGTGGATAATTATTGGGGTCTGTTGTTTCCAGGTTTGATGACTGGATTCGGTGTCTTTTTAATGAAGCAATTCATGGAAGGTATTCCAGACGATTTATTGGATGCAGCGCGAGTAGATGGTTTGGGAGAATTCAAGATTTTTTGGAAGATCGCCATTCCGCAAGTGTGGCCGGCCATCTCTGCCCTATGTATCTTTACCTTCTTAAGTAACTGGAATGCTTTCCTTTGGCCGTTAATCGTGTTAGAGTCTGCGGAAATATTTACGTTACCAGTAGGTCTCTCCTTCTTCGCCTCAGGTGAATTTGAATCACAATGGGAGTTGATCATGGCTGGTGCGACGATTACTGCACTACCTTTAATTCTCGTATTCTTTTTGTTACAACGACATATTATCAAGGGGATTACATTAACAGGTTTGAAGTAAATCATCCTATTTACTACGGTGTCTTTGCCCCTGATCCTTTATAACGACCGCATTGAATGAAATGGAGCTACGGCCTCTATCTGCTGATTTATCTGAAATTAGCAGGTCAGAGGTCGTACTTTTATTGCTGGTATTTAGAATTGTCAAGTTCTTTGGTAATATATTCCTTGATTTCAGACAAGTCTTGTTTAGCAACAGGGTTAATTCTCAACTTATACCTACTCGTTAAACTCCCAGATCATCCTTAACTTGTTCTTCAGTTAGCCACTCATCTCCAGTTTTTATTGCCTTTTCAGCTTCCATAAGTTTTGAAAGGAGTTTAATCGTAGCATTTTCTTAAATGACCATTTCTAGAAATCTTAGTGGATGTGTCGAATTTGTTGTGGAAGTAAGAGGCTATATGGGGTTGCAGTATTTGACCAAAAACTTATTACAAAATCATCTACTTCCACTTATGGTACTATAAGTTCAATAGGAGCTTAGCTTTGTAAGAAGTTAAAGGGAATGTAAAATGATAGATTTTGGAGGCGGTAATATGACTTTTCATGATACTTTTATTGTGGGTGCCCACGCCATCATCGTGAACAACGAGGGACTAGTGCTTTTATTGAAACGTACATACGGAGATTTAGGATGGAGTTTGCCTGGCGGCGGCGTGGAAGTTGGGGAAACGATACACGAAGCATTATACCGGGAGTGTCGGGAAGAACTTGGCGTTGAAGTACAAGATGCAATCTTAACAGGATTCTATTATCATAGTAAACTTAATGCTCAAGTTGGGATTTTTCGCTGTTCCCTTCCTGAAGGCGCAGAAATAAAACTTAGTCATGAGCATTCTGACTATAAATGGGCGCATTTGTCCGAGTTAAGTGAGGTTCAACGAATTAGAGCAGTGGATGCACTAGAATATAAAGGGCAAGTAATTAGTCGTGCTTTTTAACGTCTTAATCGACAATTGCCTGGCCCCAATTACAAAAAATCATGATGAGAATACCATCATGATTTAGTATTTTTTATTGTGGCTCTTTGCTAATGACGTTTTTCTTTTTGGGTATTTTCTAAATGTTTGTTGTTTTTGGAGAATATAAAATGGCTTGGATACGCTACAGAAGGACGCTTTCCGCTTCTTCAAGCTTTTCAAAAAAGCAACAAAGTTTGCGAAAACAGCCTTCTTTTTTAATACCCAACTTCCTTTATCGTCTTCTAATAGAACTTTATTTTCCCATTAATTTGGACAACCTTTCGCTTGACCCATTTCTTCTGTACAAGGGGTTCATATTAGAAGGGGAAGAAATTTAATCAAGTTGATCCTCGGGTAGTGACAAGCCCTGAAAAAAACTACTTCCCTTATCCCATTTTAGCTTCCTCTGCAAATTCTGTACCACATGGTCCTGCTGATTCATTGGTTTCTATGCTTTCAAAAGCTGTTCCATCCTGTGTATATAAAGGCTTGTAAAATTCTCCTATTTTCGTGGCAGAAATCCCAGTGTAGTGACAAATAAAGGATCGGCGGAATTGATCTTTTGACTCATTTGGATAAGATCCATGAATAACATTCCCATTAAAGAACAGGACATCCCCAGGTTCTAGGTTAGCAGGAACTGGGGTTAGTCCTTCTGGTACATCCACCTCTTCACGAGTAAAGGACTTGTCTGGGTCTGCCCTATGGGGACATTGCACCTCACTATATTGGGAGTTTGGTACCACATAGAGTCCACCATTTTCTTCCGTTGCTTGATCGATAGCAGTCCAGGCGGCAATACATGTTCCTGGCTCCACTTTCAAGTAAAAGTTATCTTGATGAAGAGCCTGCCCTTTAGCACCGGGCGGCTTATAATAGAACATACTTTGTGCCGCTAGCGGTTCCTCACCAAGAAGCTTAGATAGGACACTAAACACTCTCCTATCCAACATGTATTTCTTAGAAAGGCTATCTACCTTGTGTGGATGCATCAGTCGAGGATACATTTTTAAGATGTCACCCTTCGCTTCCTCTTCCGATACTGGTGTGAAATGACCAGGGATTGGTCCGTTTTCATGCAATTTCATAAAGTGTCCCTTTAATTGTTCAATTTCCCTTTGTGAGAACAATCCTTTAATAATTAAATATCCGTCCTTTTCAAATGTTTCTTTTTGTTCATCTGTAATGATATAATTTGTCATATTAAGCCCTCCTGCTTTCTTAATATTCAATATATTGAACCGTTATAATAGTTTAATTATAATGAGGAAAGAAAGGGAGTTGAATACATTTAATGACTAAAAACCATAACAATCCTGCTGATAATATTCCTTCTCCAGGTGTTCTAATATGCGATCACTTTTATCAGCCTAGAGGCTATGAGGTTATCCGAACCGCAGGGGCAAAGAATTGGCTAATAACTTACACATTATCAGGGGAAGGCAAGTTTACCCTTAACGACCATATACAAATAGTAAAAGCGGGAGACATGACCCTACTTAAACCAGATATTGTCCATCAGTACGAAACAAACAATGATCATTGGGAATTTGTTTGGGCTCACTTTTTACCAAGGACATCGTGGATCGAACTCCTTAATCTTCCTGATAAAACCAAAGGGCTCTTGTTTACTTCCATTAATGAAACAGAATTAAAAAAACGAATCATCGGCTGTTTCCAACGCATGATCCGTGATAATCGTGGTATTGAGGCATTCTCATTGGAGTTGTCCATGAACGCCCTTGAAGAAATTCTTCTTACAACTAATCAATGGTTACAGAATAGCACTAAATTAGATCCTAGAGTTCAAAAGGTAATGCATATTTTAAGTGATAGACTGAAAGAGCACCATACCATTGATTCTTTAGCTAAAGAGGTTTGCTTATCCCCATCCCGCCTTTCTCATTTGTTTCGAGATCAAGTAGGGAACACTATCATGGCTACATTACTAGCCATGCGGCTTCGTCATGCTGCAAGATTACTAGAATTTACAAACCTTTCTATTACGGAGATCGCTAGTGATGTAGGCTTTAAAAGTCCTTTTTATTTTACGAAACAATTTACCTTCCATTTCGGTATTAACCCTTCTACTTATCGTAAAAATATTTTGATCAAACTGGAGTAAAGATAATATCAGTGGGGGAAATACACACAGAGCCATAAGGCTGTAGGATTTCCCTACAATCCCTTTAGGTATAAATCAAAATCCGTTTCCGTTTCCGTTTTCTTTACCTCTACTGGCTCTTCATTTAAGTATGATGCAAACTTTGGTCCGAATAAGGTACTTGGTCGGAGGAATTTATTCATCTTTGGATTATATAGCTCATCTGCTGTTTTGTTATCTATAACCTTTAAATATCCTTCCTCATTCATTAACCTAATTTAACCCCATGGTTCCAGCCTATTTCGCCAACTATAAATCTCCCCTTTCCTCTTGTTTACCGCTCCATACAGAATACTCTTTCCGGTAAGTGGAGAGACAAACTTCTATATCAAAATGATATTTTCTTAATGTGGGTAATTGTTTTTCAATAGATGAACCGGCAAATACAGAAAACATCAACTTTCTTTTATCCTCCAGTTGGCGACAGCGGTCATACATTTCCTCTAAATGCTCAGGTTTAACATCTCTATACAATTCAATGTGTTCGCTGTTTTCATTATGAAAGTACTTCTCTTTCATTTTTAATAATGTCTCGTCCTTAACCACATATAATCCTACCATCAAAAGGGCATCCCCCAGCATATTTTCCAGAGTAGGAATCCATGTCACTTTTCTTTTCCTAGCATCACCAGCCCCTTGCAAAATCCATGCGGGTCGACTGTTCTCCGATAAATACAAGAAATGGGTAATTCCATAGATTCCACCGTCGTATGGATGAGCGTTACCTACTAAAATTTGCGAAGTAAAAGTTGCCATTAGAAATGACCTCCTTCTAATTTCATTTGAAATTTCGTCATCAAACCATTCTTTAAGTTACGGTAATAATCGACACTAACAAAGTCTTGGGCTCCACGTAGAATTTCCATGGCATAGTGTGCAGGTGGTGCCACTTCTTCTTCCTTGTCAATGACGAGGAAGGTTACTACATTTTTGTAGGAAAGACCATCTATTTTCACGTCAATGAACGCAGGTCTGTAAATGTGGGCATTTACTCCTTCTCGTTGAAACAAATAGTGTAAGGCATCTTGGTCTATGCGATATACCTTTCCTTCCACGGAATCATGAGACTCTACCATATCTGCCCTGCCACCGTCGGCTGCCTGTCGCGTATAGGCAAGGGAATAGTTTCTAGCCACACCACACCCTATGACTATAGTAAACTTCTCCTTCACACCAGCCACTTCCATCCGTTTATCATCCATACAGGATCCATAAGCAAAATATTAGAGATCCTCTTCCTCTAAATAACGGTGGCACTTCCAATCACCAGAGGGGATAGCCACTAAATCCGTCACTTGATGTGGAAGGTACACATAGACGTATGCTTGCAGAGGACCATGGTCGGTATAAACCGTTTGATCAATCCTTTCATAATGATTGATCTCTCCATCACCAGCAAAACCTTCTAATCGATCCAAGCATCTTAAGTGCTCTTTCGTGATTTCATATACCTCACCATACACCCTTTCCATTGAATCTGTAGCCATTGCAGGATAGCCAACCCCCGTGTCATAAAGAACACCATTCGTCCATGCATGCCTAGCAACACATTTTGCATCACGTAATAAGGAATGATTGCCTTCATGAACCCGCAATGTACCATAAACAAAAACATATAACGTGTTTTCCATTAACATCACTTTCCTTTCTCTTTTGGATACTTGCAGTATAAAGGAAGGGGAGTGACAAAGCTGTCACACGGTTTCCCTCCCCCAAAGTGCAGCTGCTTTTACAGAGGTGAAGAAGTCGGGTCATTCTTTTATGAAGGCTCTTTTCGCAAACTTTATTGCTTTTTTAATAGAGCTTGGAGAAGTGAAAGGCGGCGACTCCAGCGGTAAAAGCAATAGACGAATCCCCCGCAGGGACGAGCGTTACTTCACGAATACGCTTCGAGACTTAGATTAGCTGTCTGAAAATAATGGTCACTTCCTTGTAACCAGCGTTGGTCCATCTTTCTATTGTGTAAACGCTGTAAATACTCCTCTTCTGTTGACTGCAATGTTGAGGTTGGAAGAACGTTAATGGTTCCAGCAATGATGCGAATATTTCCTTCTTCATACAGATAGTCGCAGCCAAATAAACAAACTGGCATTACAATATTAGGATCGGTTCTTTCTTCCTCTGTACAATTGGCACGCTTTTTCTTATGGGCTGCCACAAGGGATCTACAGGCAAATGTCTTTCCACAAATAGCACATTCTTCTGTTTCCTTGTTTTTAAATAACCATTCTCTAAGAAGATCTTGCTCTTTTCTTCCTTTAACACTTTGAGTAACATCTGTCTGACCTTCTAATTGCTTTAATCGACTTTTCATCCTTTCATAGGGTGATGCCGTTTTTAGCTCAACAGCTTTATTGGAAAAGTTGGTAATCAAAATGAATTGATAATTGCCACGACCTTTTGTTTTATCAACATAAATGAAAGGACAATGGTATAACGTCTTTTTACGGTATGAGCTCGTATAACCTTTCTCTTCTAGATAGGCATTAATCTCAGCATAGTTAACAATAGATTTGTTTTCTCTTTCATAGTAATAGAGGATATCCTTCTCTATCTCTAATAGGCTACTTTTTTCCACTTTTAACGATGCATAACGGCCGTTTAATTCTATATACGGTGAAGAGGAGAGGTACTCTTTCAGTAAGGAAACGCTTGGAATTTTCTTTTGAAAAGAACGTTTACTAATATAAACAGTGATAATTTCCCCTAAGATGTGTAGGTCTACTTGAGTGGTGATATTCACTATCTTTTCTAACGTATTGATAATCACGTTGTCACGCTCATGGACCATATACCCAAAATTATTCTCAGCATTTTCAGACCACCATACTTTTTTTGTACTACGAAGAAGTTTTTGATAGAAGGGGAAATCTTCCACCGAAAACTTCTTATTTACTACCATTACATCGTGTAAATTAACCAATCCGTGCTGACCAGGTAAGGTTTTTAACGTCTTCACTTTCGCTTTTAGAGGTCTTTCGTATTCTTTTTTTAGTAGAAGTAGTTGCTCCATGCTTTCAATTTCTGTTTTAGTAGCCTTGTTAATGGATGTATTATACAGTTCATATTCCTCACAGAGCTGGAAGGCGTGAAGCAAGTTGATCAGGCCCCGTATGTTAACTTTTTCCTCGATTACCTTCTGGTCCATTAGCTTTCCAATCAATTCATCCGTAAAATGTATTTCTTCTCCTTCCATCACCTGACTGATGTTGAATCGAACAAGAAATTCCTCGCGATTGATCTTATTCACAAACTTATCACTCACTATTTGACGAACTCTTTCTCTAGAACTAAGGCCAAACTCTTCCGCTACGGAATCCAATGTTGGAAAAACTTGTGAACCAAAGCCGAAATACGTCAAAACAATTTGAATGTTTCTATCTAGCATACTCACATTCCTTGTATTTACTTTCCTCATCAACTTTTCAATGCTTCTCTTTAACATCTCCATCATCCTCTCTTCTTGTTACACTTAGTATAAAACAAGGTTGGTGACACACCTGTCACCAACAAAAAAAGCCTCTGGATTAATCCAGAAGCAGATCGGAGCTAACATCTCTAGTATGTTTAAACATTCGATATTCCCGTTGACAATTCCATTTGTAGCCACCATCGACAGTTTGGATGAGCTCACGGTGAGGATCAATAGGCTCCAATCGTTGTCGCAACCTGCCAATGGCACGTCTTAGATTGTTTTGAGGATTCTTGGAATTACGAAACTTCCTTTGAAGAATAGCCTCAACAGAAATTCCTTCCGGGTGTTGCATAATCAATTCTAACAATGTTACATATTTGGGGGTAATTTGAATATCCTGGTCATTTAACAAAATAAGTGTATTCTGAATATGCAACTGATTAAAAATAAGACAGTTCTCATTCTCATAAGGATCAGAGAGTTCCTCATATTCCTTCTCCGTTAAATAACGCTGTTCTTTCCCATTCACTGTAAGAACATATGGCTTCTCCCTTTCTCCCAATCCTTCCTTTAATTCCTCCATTAATAACTTAATTTCACCAAATAACTCCAAGTCACTGGAAGGAATCGTACTAACCTTTTGTAGGCTTTCATTTAGAATCATCTGAGCACCCTTCATTATATAATGGTGTGCTTTCATTTCCTGCTCTTTCTCTAACCGATTCCTTGATGCCAGTGGTCTGCAATTTAATGCCTGTTGAAAAGAATCAATAGACAACGCCCAAGCTTCTTTGTAAAAATAAAGAAATCCTAAACGATAATAGGCCCGTGCATTATCCGTATCTAAACGAACTACCCTTTGAATTACTCTTAAAGCCTTCTCGTAAGCATGTTGCCGAAGCTTCATGTCCTCCCCTTGCTGTAGTAACAGATAAGCAAGCATTTCCCGGTAGTTTATATCCCGTTGATTTTTCCTAGATAAATTCTCGAAAAGATGTACTCCCTCATTGATCCAGCTTAGATTGGATTCATCTTCCCGTTCCCACCACTCAGACTCTAATTCTAGCAATTCCTCTTCCGATAATTCACGCATCCGTTTCAACTAACGACCCCTCCCTTTAACCGGGGACAAGGGGACAGGTTCACTGTCTCACAGCACTCACAAAGTCCAACTAGGACGCCGTACCTGTCCCCTTGTCTAACCCACGGTTTATTCATTCGCCACAGATACTTCTATTTCCTTTTGGATAAAAAGATGTTTAGGAGTAAATACCCCTAAACATCTTTCCCATTGAGAAAAAAACGAAATACTAGTCTCCCTAACCTTAATTCGAGGGCACTGAAAAAGGAAAAAACGCCCTTTTTCAGTGCCCTCCTTAATCCCCCGTTTAACCAGTTCATCCAAAATCAACCTGTCTATGAAGACGGCGAATTTACTGTCCTTTACTTTATCTCTTTATCTACTAGTCTCGTTCCACGCCTTTTCATTGTTTCCAGCATCTTAATCCGCCTCAACACCCTCTGAAGCTCTCTACTCTCCTGAAATACTCCTTGGACGAGCTTTAATGTCTTATAGCAAGCTTCCACATCTAAAATTTCCCTATCCGTATGCTCTCCTTGATAGCCTACGGAAAGATTCACGCTTTGGATGCCATGCTCCGCCCAAACACGTGTATCGCTACTTCCACCAGCTGTCGTTTTCCAGCCCTCCAACCCTTTCAAAACGGCGACACTTTCTAGAAACTCCCCGTATTTTTCATGGCAGAAGGGGAGGTAACCGCCACAGGAGACTACAATATCACCAGTACCACGTCTGTCCACGACGATGGCTGCATCCACATCCCAGAGGAAGTAATTATGGACGCCACTGGCCCCTACTAGACCCACTTCCTCTTCCACCGTAAAAATATACTTTACCTTCCCATTAAACCGAGTTCCTTCTAGCCAATCTGCCATCGCTAACACAACAGCCACTCCGGCACGGTCATCTGCACCGAGGATCCCTTCACTACTGGACCATTCCGCACCCTTTTTTACAATGACACGCCCAGGAGCAAAGCAATCCACCGTATCCATATGGGCATTTAAGAGAAGGGTAGGTCCAGTCCCACTGCCGTACGTTTTCTGAGAAAGGACATTCCCATTATGGTCTACGGATACGTGGTCAACAAGACCATGAAGCTTGCTGAGGATGTACTCCCTTACTGCCCCTTCTTCTCCGCTACAACCGTCAATAGATAACAACTCCTCAAGGCTTTGGTAAAAAAACTGTTGTCGAATATAACTTACATCTTCTCCTAACCAATCCTTTTGAATGACAGACAACGTTTCCGCCACATCCAATAATTGCTCCCTTTTTGACACAAGCAGCCTAATGTTCTTTCCACGGGTGACCACTTTTTTCACCCCTGCAGCTAAAAGGATTTTCGTGGTAACTTCCACCTCGTCCTCCCTAAGCATAGAAATACTTGCAGCGTTTCTCCCGTGCCCATCACAGCTCCCATTCGTATGAAGACCGAGGCGATTGAGTTGCCTTACGATACCAGCGATAAAGGTATCCAGTTCACAGATGGCCGGTTCCTCCGTTTCGGCACTGAAATATAATCCTTCTCCACGACCACGCCACTTAAAATTTAGTATACTAATCCACTTTTCCTCCATCAGGGGTTCGCTCGTTATAGTTAATTCCTGCAACGAAGCTACATAATTAACGTTCGCTTGCCCCTTTTCTAAGCACTCCAGTAGAAACGTCATGTTCCTTTCCGTTTCCTTACGGCAGTCAAACACACCTGCATCCTGTTCCTCCAACTTAAATCCATGTCGCACAAACAATTGAGCCCATGTTTTCATAAGGTACCATCTCCCTTTTGTTTTGGTACCTTAGTTATCTCATACTCCTTATGACACCATTGTCATCAGGAATAATGGGACAGGTTTCACTGTCTCACATCACCCACACAGTCCACCAGGACGTCGTACCTGTACCCTTGTCTCATAGGAAATCTTTCCTCTAATAATACGAAACGGATCTATTGGGGGTGATAAATAGTATGTTATGCAGACTGTAACTGTTTCTTTATCTGTAGGGACTTTCTGTACTCCTCTGCTTCTGCGAGTTTCGTAAACTCTACTGTTTTATTGTGATTTTCTTTTACCGTATTAGCTATCTCTTCAAGTGACACTTTAAAGAATTCTTTTCTAGGATTTACTCTATTTACTTGCGCATGCTCAAATGCTTTGTGCAGTGCATTTTCTAGCTTTAGTGCATCGTCTGCAAAAATCATGGCATGAACGTCAAAGCTAAATGGTACAGAAGCATTACCTAACTCATTAACCCGATCTAGGGGCTCTAGGCGGCGAGTCATCCCAATTTTATAGACATCTTCTCCAAAGGAACCTATGTTTGAAATAATATAAACATACCCAGCCTTTGCATTTTGTTATCTATAATCAACCACTTTCATCTCTTCATTGATCTTGGCCAGTTGAACATCTATCTCTGCCATTTTAGCTTCAATTTCTGCTTTCATTTCCTCTGTAGCATTTTCCAACTGTTTCTTATACTGAACTAATGCATTGTTGAAATGCTGCTCATCCTTTTCAAGCTTCTTCTTTTCTTTTTCTATTTCCATCTGAATCCGTTTTTCTTCTTTAATTTGCTCCTTCAACCTTCTCTGCTCTTCCTTCTCTTCCTCTTTTTTCACTTGATATTCATATGCAAGATATAGCTCATCCAGTTTCAAACTCAGGTACTCCTCTTTTATTTCAATCCGGTTCTTCTTATTTAAGCTATTTAATTGTCTATAGGCACTTCTAATTCTTTTCTCAATGGCTTCCACATTGTTAAACTTTACTTTAACAACGGCAGCATCACATTCATTGTTAAAAGCCCGAACCACCATTTTAATATTGTCATTATTGAGAGCCTCTCCCTTTTTCTTACTTCCATCCACCGTCCAGTTATTAGAATGATTAGTAGCCGTCTTAGTGGAAGCCATCTGCTTCTGTTTTTCTCTGATTATGTCCAACTGATTTTTATATTCCTCGGAATTCTCAAAGCCATATTTAGGCTCATAAAACCCAAAGGATTGACTTAAAATTTCCTCATCTAAAATAACGATTTCATCCTTTTTACTCCGCAATTCTTCCTTTAGATGGTTAAGCTTTATTTCGTAAGAACCAATATCCTTCTGAATCTTTTCATTTTCCTTCAACAGCTTTTCTTGCTGTTCTCTTGCCTTCACAACATCACCAAAGCCACTTTCCTCCCATTCCTTTTTAATCTTCTTACTTTCCACTACTTGTAATATCAACAACACTAATCCAACAATAAAAGGAACAATATAAAAGGAAAACACAAACCAAATACTAATGAACCAAGTTGAAAGATACCATTTACGATTACCCATTGTGCACCCCCAAGAATAATTTGTTAAAAGACGACACGATTAACTTACTCTTTCATCATGCCAAAAAGGGTATGCCAAAAATGGCATACCCTAGTTATTGTTATAATTTTTTTTCATTTCATTAACAATTTCCTGGACTTCATCCACTAAATGAGGAGGAGAAATAACTTTTGCTTGATCCCCCCAACTTAGAATCCAATTAATCAAACCCCTACTAATTTTTGCCTTCGTGGAAAGGACGAAAGAGCCATCGTCACCTTTTTTTATGTCTGCCTCTAACCCAAACTTATCAATAATTGGATTCACTAACCGTTCATTTGAAAATTGGATCTTTATCCAGCTATCTTCTCCTCCAAACATTTGAAACGTATTCTGAACATAGCCACTTATATCCAACCTTTGTTTAATAAATTTATTGTCTGTTAATTGGATATTCCTCATTCGATCTAGCCTGTAATGGCTTAAATTTTCATGCCTTACATGTTCGCCAATTAAATAATAAAAGTCCGATTCCCAGATAAGTGCATAAGCTTTCAATTCATAATACTCTCCATTTTTTCGTAAACAAAACTCTTTCTTCACGTTGTATTCACCATACTGAAAGGTAATAAACTTTTCTTCATTAATTGCACGGTGAATTTTATCAATATGTAATTTAATCAGTTGATAATTCTCATTAATGGATTGGTTATATATTAAGGGATCTGGAAGGGACTTCGCTATGTGTTTACTTGTTAATTTCTTTAACTTATTAATCAACATGTACTTTTCTTCGTTAGTAATAAACCTTGCTGAAAGAATAGGGTCAATCAACAATCGTAATTGATAGGTCTCAAACAACCGAGATTGATGACTATATAGCACCTTTCCAAACTTCCCTTTATTCTCCATTATTTCAAAGGAGTCATTATTTAATAAGTCAAAATCACGTTTAATCGCACGGGCATCTACTTCATATTCATTGCCAAAAGCAAGTTGAAGTTCCTCACCAATAATGGCAATGATAATATCACCGTTGGAGGCGGTATTTTGTTTGTTGACGATGACTTTATCTCCTTTATCAATGCCCGCACCAATTATACTATCACCCGTAACGGTTAAGGCAAAGGTGTCTTTATGGGAAAGCATCCAGTCTGTTGGTAAAGTAATCATACTTTCATATTACTCGTCTGCTGTAATCGGAACTACTGCTACTCCGTTCCCAATAAGAGGTATACTAGACTTCAAGTCATATTCCACGAACAACCCCGTTTCCGAGTCATAAATCTCCACATTCTCACTATCGTCCAGTTCCGTTGCATAAATATATTTTTTCCCGTTCTTTAAATTCATGTAAAGTCTCTTATCCTTCGTTTCTGGTAAAAACTGTGGCCGGCACTTGGGAAGATCGTTGAGCACTTCCCCTTGCCGGTCGATACACTTCACCTCCAAACCATCGGTGACAATCCCTAAACGAACAGAGGGATCAGCTTCCATATAGGAAATTAGTTGTGCAGTAGCATCTTCAATACCAGTATCAAATCGCTTGATCTCAGCAAAGATATACGGGATCCAATTCACCGTTCAACATAGATGCTAACAGCAATACCCTCGTATCTCCTTTTGGAAAATTGCTGTACAGGGAACTCCAACTGGATAAGCTCCAAAGGATAGCCATATGTATTCATTAACTCCTTCAACAACCATTGACGGATAACTTCTTCCTTTGAACTAATATCAATCACTTGCTTGGTTAACTTGAATACCAATGGACTGAAATGGCCTTAAGGAACAATCTCTTTTCATCCTTAGGTGCTCATTATTAATTTCCTTGATAAATTTCGACGGCTTCTTAACGGAAGACATGTAAAGGAGTTCATTTGCCCTTGTCATCCCTACATAAGCAATTTCCGTTCCTCCGAATCCATCGTCTCCTGATCATCCATATCATACATTCGTTCATTTGGAATGATACCTTCATTTAATCCTTTCAGAAAAATTACTTTGAATTCTAATCCCTTAATAGAATGCATCGTCACTAACTTTACTTTATTCGATTCAAAATTCGGTGTGGATGTATTCAAAATTTTACAAGGAATATTCGCTTTTTCTAAACCTACACTAGCACTCTCTATCAACCGCTTCTCCTTAGCTACAATACAAATCTCAGAAGATTCATAATCATTTAAAAGCGTATTAATTTCATTGATAACAAATTCAAGCTACTTTCCACTGTTTGTAAAGAAGCGATAGATCGGTAGGTGACCGTGACGATCTATCAAAGAGGGTTTTACAAAGTCCACATTGCTATTAATGTTTACGTCGTGCTCAATTAACCCATAAGCATAAAAGTATTCGCTCCTGCTCATATCGTAACCAATGCTAGTATAAAGTCCTCTGTAAGCATAATATGTAAAAAGGACCCTCTCTTGGTATAAGTGATATCGTCTAAAACAGCAACATACAGTAAGAAAGGATCCTTACTATGAAAGAGTTGGAAATATTTATCCTCTGTGATTCACTAGAAAGTTTTACTTAAGTACCTACACGGTTCCACTTAATGTCCTTGGTGGTAAGTGTAAAAGGTTTCTTCCACACTTACCACTAAGGTTCCATATTCTTTAATTACTTTTTTCCCACCCACAAAAATTTTCTCTAACATAAGGTACTAAATAACTTCCTATAATAACATCTTACTTTTCCAAAATTTATTATACAACACTACAAAATAAAAATAAAAATAAAGATTTTGTTTAATTTTCTATTTCCTAATCATCCATTTGTAAAAACCTATGATATAAATTGCAAACTATACTTTCTGTTTATTCCACGGGTGGTTACAGATCTGAAACTTCTTTTTATAAATTTAACGATCATCGTTACATTTTGCAATCCTCCAGTGGTGGTGACAGGTACTGTAAATTATTATAAATTTTTACGAATGACTTTCGTTAATATCTAGTTCATGCTCTTCATCCGTTTTCTATCTTCAAAGCATAACACTCTTTGCCCATTAGATATATCTACAAATACCAACGTCTCCAGTTTATAGTAGAATTCTTTTTCATTTATTTAATTTGTTCAACAAGGACCTACAAAAATTTTTTTGACATATATTAAGTATTCCTTGAATAGGACATACCTATTACATCATATTAATAGTAGAAAATATGATATAGGGGTGGGGGGAGAAATATAAAGTGAATTTCAAATTATTCAACAAAGATTCAACTATTAATATGAATGAAATAGAGACGGGAACAATTGACTTAATTGTTACAAGTCCACCATATTGGAATCTAATAGACTATAATCATGTCGACCAATTGGGAAAGGGATTATCTTATAAAATGTTCTTAAAAAAATTAAAGCAAAATTTATTTGAATGTATGAGAGTTTTAAAGGAAGATTCCTTTATATGTATCATAGTTGGTGATGTTAGAACAGGGGATTATAAACAAAATGGGCGTCCTAGAATTTACTCACTACAATCTAGTCTGATAGAATACTTTACTGAAGAAATGGATTTTGATTTGTTTCAACATTTCATATGGGAAAAATACGGGGTAAAGAAAGGTAAAGGACCTAATATTTACGGTTCAGTAGGAACTGGAAAAAACAAAGACAAAGCGGTTGCACCACTCCTCTATTCCGATTTAATAATGGAGCATGTTTTAGTATTTAGAAAGCCCGGAAAAAGAAGTAGAGGAACGATTGAAGAACGACTTTCAGATAAGGAGAATGTACTTATAAAGGAGGATTTGATTCAATGGCTTAACCCAGTTTGGAAGGTCCATTCCCCACCAGATGCCAATCATCCTGCTACTTTTCCTAATGAATTATGTAGGAGATTAATATCATTATATAGTTTAAAGGGGGAGATAGTTCTGGACCCGTTTGCTGGAACTGGTACTACTTTAGTTAATGCACTAAAACTTGGTAGATATGCATATGGATACGAAATCAATCCCCAGTATTTTCAAATTATAAAAAACAATATTAAAGTAAAGTAACTATTGATGCATCAGAATTATTATTGTAGAAAATCGTTCTCAAAATCCTGAATTTGATTCTTAATCTCAGTACTATTCTGATGTAAATTAAAATTACTTTCTCTCATTGAACCTATTAGATTCATCATTTTATTATTTAGCATTCGACTAATATCAAGTTCTTCACTGACCTTACTTGATACATATTCCAAGAAGGAATTATATTGAGTTGTTTTTAATTCACGGGTATTTTGTTGAGTATATACATCAAAAAAAGTAGGATACACAATATCTTCTAATTCATTAAATAAATCAGCAATAGGGATACCACTATCCAATATAACTTCTCTTTCTTTTTCAAAACAGAAGACTCTATTCCATTTTGGCTTGCCGCATTTGTATTCATCATTCCATAATGGTGTCTTTACATCTATATTAAATAAAGTACAGTATTCTTCTCTGCTCATTATGGGTCGTGTTATCTTACCAATAAACAACCCCTGCAATTTCCAATTTGGGTAAATAGATTTATATTTTTTCCAATGACTATTTATTTGTTGTTTTATTTGAAATTCTCCACCAAACTTGGCAAAAACAATTTTGTCACCTTTTGCTAAATCAAAGCTTGTTAAGTTGTTAGTAGGGCACCATATTCCACTTTTTTTAGCTGGTTGTACAGGGTATGTTTTGTAATCATGGTAAAAATTATTTACCTGACTTGTAATCCAAATTCTTTGAAAGTTTTCTTCTCTATTTTCCAGTTGTTTTTGTAAAAGCCTGTTAAAATTTTCAATTACAAAAGCCCTAAAATCTTCAATATCAATTTCATATATATCTACATTGGAATCATCCATTAATCCCTTGGGTAATATATCGTGTTTAAGGACTATAATACAACCATTCTCGTTCTTAAAATTTTGGTACTGCTTTTTGTGTTTATCCAATTTATGATAATCAAAAAGGGACGTAAGAAATTTCACTTCAGCAGGTCGCTTTTTCTTACTCCCTTCAATTAACATTTCATTGATATCTGGAAAACTTGTTTCTATAGGCATAATCCTTTTTACTTTACACATCTTTTTACTTAACAAACGTTTTCCTCGATAAAAAATCTGATATAAAAATAACTTTTCCTGTTTTGTTCTATATTCCAAATATTCATAAATAACTCTTTCTTGTAAAAAAGCTTTTGCCTTGGACAATACTATCACCCCCTATTTAATTTAGTGTTAGTATATCCAATTTCTAATAAATTCATATTATAAAATTTTATTCTTTTCAACTTTGCTAATAATTACTGTACCAACCTCTTCATTATCGTAATTTGCAAGAATTACTAACTCCATAGAAAATTGTTCGACAATCAGAAGTTCATCTTGATTTAGGTGTCGGATTAGAATTAGTATTCCAGTAAATTCACTGTGGTTAATGGTACTTTGGGTAGTTTGTCTGATAGAACAATGTGCTTTTCTCTAACGAAGAAGAATAAATCTCCTGGACGTTCTAGGGTTAGCTTTCTCCGAATCTTTTCTTCTTGGATGTATAGCTCCAACTCTTATTTAGATAGATTGGCGGGTGTCCATGCAGATCTATAAAGGATGGCTTTACTTTATTATGTAGATTAATCCAAATATTAAAGGGAGCTATATAGCCCCCTTGTTATAAAATTTATATAACATTCTCCTTATAATCATTTGTTATTAAATCTAATGCCTTCTTCTTAGGTCTTTTCCCCAAAGCTTTTAATACACTTTCAGCAACAAACCTCGCTAATAGTGGAGGGACAGCGTTACCCACTTGCTGATATTGTGCATCTTTCGTTCCTTTAAATATGAAGTTATCCTGAAAAGACTGAAGTCTAGCAGCTTCTCTAATTGAAACTGCACGATCCAATGTTGGATGAATCCACATCGACTTCCTTACATTTAAAACTGTTCCTGAAACACTGTTATAACTTAATCTCTTATATACCGTATTTTGTGTTCTGCTATGGTCAGTATATGTTGATTTTAGTTCATCATCTAGATCATGGAAATTCTGCCCTGGTTTCAATTTACGAAATCTCTCCATTGCAACTTCACGAGTATCCGTTATAACGTGATTATAGAGATATCCATCATTATTCTCTTTAAAATATTTTAATAGATTATTAAAACTCGGTATCACAAAGTTTTTAATAGGAATAGGAAGTGTATTTACGTTTGTACTTGTCTCAAATGTTTCTAAATCTCTTATTGCATCGTCTATTTTAAAAAAGTCATTCTTATCCGATAAAACTGATTCTGGTAAGGTTACTTTTTGACCTTTATATATAGACGTTTCCCTTACTCCTACAATAAACAGCCTTTTCCTATGTTGTGGGACTCCAAAATTTACTGAGTCTAGTATAAACCTATTATCTTCATTAATCGTATAATTTAAAGATTTTAATTTTTTTGTTACATATTCAAACACGTTATAGGTTTGGACTTCAATTATTATAGTTTCATTTTTTACCAATAGATTATTAGATATTTTATTATCAATCATTTCTTTGTATTTCATTAAAATTCTTTGTACTTCAATTACTTGCTTTAAATTGGAAATAAAATCATTATTCTGATCTCCACCGAGTAAAGATTTCAACTGAAGACTTAAACCATCCCATTTTTCTCTATATTCATCACACCAGTAAGAAGGATGTAAGTGATGCCATCTAGGTAATAACTTTTTTAAATAGTTGTAGTTAGATTCCTTACTTAAGTATTCTTTAAGATTTTTCTTTCGTAAAATAGTATTTAATTTTGAATATACAACTTCATCTAGTAGAAAAGTTTCGTTATATTTATCATCGTTAAGAAAACTTACAAGTGATTCTGTCAAATTTATCCTGTTTCCGATGACAATAGTTTCATCATTTAATTCAATATCTAAATATTCTAACTCGGAGTCATCGTTATCTGTTTTAAAGAATTTGTGTTTATCGGACCCCATAGTGTTTACATTTTCCATTACAAAAGCTATAGGTTTAAGTTTTTCTATTACTTTGATATATTCCTTTACTAATTGATTATTTGTAGATACTAGTGTATTTCTTTGGCGATTAGCATTTGAAAATCCTTGACATGGTGGTCCCCCAATTACTACGTTAACACCTATGTCATTTAACTCTTCAAACTGTTCTTCTTTTATATCTTTAATGTCTTTAAAGAAATAATCTCTTTTTAAACTAGTATGGTTTTTTTTATATGTTTCCCTAGCATTTTTATCTATTTCAACAGCAGCGACAACTTCATAACAACCAGTTTGTTCAAAACCTGCACTAAGTCCCCCAGCACCAGCAAATAAATCAATCACTTTATACTTTTTCATCGTGAATCCCCTCGAAAATTTAACATTTACAATTACCTTAGAATTTATTATAACATAAGAACTTACGTTCTTAGTACAGATTAGCATTGATATTAAGAAAAAAAAGACAGTGTCTTCCACTGCCTTTTTAAAAAGAGTTAGCATTTTACGGTGAGCTAGTATATTTCTCTTTTACAATTTGCTTTCGAATATCAATAGATTTTTCTTTATAAGTCTCCCAACATTCTCCCTTTTTACACCATTGAGTTATATTTGTACCTGCTACAGGAGGAGAAGTAATATGTTTCCAGGTATGTTGTGCAATTATTTTCAGTTTTTCTCTAATATCATTATCTACATTTTGCAACTTCCAAACCTTATCAAAATCAAACTTTTTCTCATAAATATAGGAGAGCATTGCTACTGTGTATGATACTACATTTGCTTTGTAACCGGGATAATCTAATTCTTTTACAATTTTGTCACACTCATTAAACAGAATTCCTTTGGAAACAACTCCCTTAAAGAGGTTACTATCAATATCAATTTTTTCTGTGTCTATATACTCAATAAACTTTTCAAAATTCGCTTCACTTCCTTTACTTACTACATGAGGTACTTGCTCCCAAGACATATAATACTTTGCTGTTTGTGTCTTGGTTAATACTTTACTTTTTGGATTTTGTTTTTGAAAAGCTCTTTTTTGAGCAGGGCTTGACTGCCTATTAACTTCCACCAAGTATTGACCACGGGCTCTCTCAAAAAACCATTTCTCTTCAGATTTTTTTCCTTTATCTAATGATGGTACCCAAGTTGTTCTTGATATATTTTCCAATTGAACAAGAGAAGGATGATTAGCTTTTAGATCAGACATTGATATTCGATTTTGCGTATTGGCATACTCTGAAATTCTTGAAGTAATACCATCTAAAGATTTTTCAGAGTTTATTACAGTAAGTTTAATTTGTATATAAACATCCTTTAAATCTATTTTTTCTTTGAGTGCGTTATATATTGAAGCTGTTGTCTGACCACCATTGACAATTTGCCATCCTTTCAAACTAATAATTTCGTATAAATTTCCTTCTTCAAATAATGGGTTTATATCGGCGCTCTCAGCGATAGTAGATATCCCGTTATTATATGCAACAAACATTTCACTTTGATCTTTTAAGGTATTCCGAATGCCTTTATTAACTTTCCCCCTTGCTTGGAGAAAGGAACGAACATTTCTTTCAATTAGACGTTGTCCCCATTTGGAATAAACATCAGCTAATAACTTTGCAGGTATATAACCAATATAACAATCAAAAAGGGAATTATTGGTTGACGGCACTTTCATGAGCTGCAGTTTATTATTAAAGTTTTTCTCAAAATCAATCTCGATTGTTTCTAACCCCTGTGTTTCATTAATTAACTGATACAATCTCTCTATATCCCATATTTGGTAATTAATAGGCGCCCCCTTAATTGGGTTTATTGTTTCATTTGCCTTGTATAAACTATTAGTTAATAAAAAATACTCTACATGCTTAAAAGTTTTTCCATACTCTTCATAAATTAACTGGGCAAGCGAATAATCTGGAGCTGTTTCTTCCAGACTACTAACCATCCCTTTAACGGCAGTATTAAAATATCTCACAACTCTCCTTATTGCTTTTTCTACATTCTTTTGACTGATAGACTTACCATATCTTACAGAATCGTACTCTGATACAAATAAAGTAAGTTTTTCTTTCTCCTCATTTAGAGAGTAAGCATTAACTTTAATACCAATTGCATGTTTCTTCCCAAATGTCTTTTCTACATTCTCGGTTATACCATTATCAGAGAGGTATTCATACATTTTCTCAGTAAAAATTTGTTCCCTATTTTCTAATGAATTTTCTACATCATTTTCAATTTCTTCTTTAAAACTATTTATAAATTCTTCTAGTTTCATGATACATGCTCCCTAAAAGTACTAAATAATTCATTCTCATCTATTTGGTATTCCGAACAACTTTCCATTAATATTTGATATTTAACATTAAAAACCCCTTGAGGGAGGGAAGAAAGATTTATATTAGGAAATCCATCTTCAACTCTATAACTTTGAACTTCAGAAATAACAAACCTTGTTTTTTCATACATTTCATAATGTACATGATGGTAGCCTGCCTGAAATAACTTTTTATTAAAAATGTCAATTCGGTTTGGATCCCCTTCCAACAAAACAAGTATTTCATTTATAACACTATTTAATGACTCCCCTTGCACTTTAGACTTCTCTATAAAATAACATTGTAAAAAAAGTTCCTGAAAACCTCTCAATTCTAGTTGATCTTCCTTTGATATCGATACCTTTAACGGCCTGGACATATTAGCGGTTTTTACTTCTACTCCAATTTCACCAAAATGAAAATCTGTCAGATCTTTATCCGGACCGTACCATGAATCTATTATGCCTTTACTTGCATCATTCTTTAAAAGAAATTGAATAAACTTAAGCTCACCAAAAAGCCCTTGTTGCTGCTCAATACTTAATCCTGTTACTTGATTCTTCACAAAGAAATTATGCCACTTCTCAAGGGTTCGTTTAATCTCAAAAAACATACTTTTAAAAGATGTTGTACTTAGTAAATTGCGGTAAATATCTGAAATCAATGCTTCATAAACTTCAGTTGCAGATGCCATTTGTTGTTCAAAAATGACAAACCACTCAATCTTATTCTTATAGGGATTTCTTAATTTCTTTTGATAGATTCTCAAACCATTCCAAACCGGTAATTTTTTCAAAGTTTGTTCGTCCAATACTCTAGGTACTGACATAATTAACATTCTTTTATGACTATTGGTTAATGCCAGAATCATTGATGAAAATACTTTCTCCTCCAATAGCCGAACCTTGAGTTTTTCCTCGGGAAGTTCCTTGTTAGTTGTATTTTCCTCTACTAACTCTTGAAAAATTAATCTAATTCTGTCCATAAGTCATCATCCTGTTCGACGGATTCATTTACCATATAATCAACCTCCGTATGAGAAAACCCACTTTCTGGGAATGAAATTGCAAATCCAATAGGATAGGTCTCTTTTTTGAAACTAAAATTATCTAACTTACAATGATCAATTGGATATAAAATTAACAATGCCTTCTTCGGGTCCCTTAAAGCCCTAGCCTCTTTTGCTGCTGCTATCCGATTTTTCTTGCCTTTGTTAGCATTAATAATAGCTTGAGCCCTGTCGTATTTTTCTTTTGTATAATCGAAGAATTCATGCCCGGATGATGTTAGTGTTTTTACCGATGTATAACCTTCCTTATTGTAGTTCTCAATCCCACTTCTTTTAACACCGACACCTATTTTTTTCCCAGCAATTTCAAAGCGTTCGTCACCATTATTTATTACAACAACCGTCCAATTAACTAGCTCCTCATCCTCCAATCTTTTACGTATATACTCAGCAAGACTTCTACTATTAGCTCTTGATGCAGAAGAGACAGTTTGATATTCATCTAAAAATTCTACAACTGTATCACCTTTAACTTTTTCCCAGACGTGATGTTTATTCGCTTTCTTCCTCACAATAATTTCAGTAGTGGTATTAGAAGTGTTTTCTTCTTGCAATCTATTTATAATACGCTCAAATGCTATGAAATTTCTCTTGAAAAATTCCTCTGAAGTAGTAGGGAACACAGTAGTCTGAATTAATTCATTACTATATGAGACTTTTACCTCTCTAGCAGATCTCATTTTCAATTGACTTGTAATGTACATTTGCGGATGGGATTGTATTTTTAATAAGAATTCATTTGGAGTTGCTTTTATTTTTGACATATACTCTAATTGTCCTCTTAATTCTTCGGTTGCTTCTGCAATATGCCTAAACCAGCGTTTAATTTCTTTAGTAGTATATATTCTGCATAAATCTAAAAATCCTTGACGATATCCAAACCATCTACCCATTTGCATTAATGTATCGTACATTTTACTGGCTCTTAAATAATAACTCACAGTTAAACCTTCAAGAGTTAACCCTCTTGACAGTTTGTCTCCCCCTATAGCAATTACATTCAACCCGGTTTCTTTATACTCTCCATATTCAAGTACATCTTTGCTATTTCCGTTAATTTCCTTAACTTTAATAGATTCTAATACACTCATTAATTCCCTTTCAATTTCTTCCCATGTAAAATCATAGCGCTTATCCCTATCAAAATGTGAAGGATAATAACTTCTAATTTCGGCTAGTTTTTCTGTACAATACTGTTTATAAAAGTGATATTGAAGTCCTTTATAGTGATACCCCTGTTTTTTACTATTTTTAACATTATTCTTTATATGGCGAAGTTCCTCTAATACAAGTTTGTATACTTTATGTTGAACATCAGTAAAACGTGTACCATGAATAAGCATAGAATTATGAACCGTTATTTGTCCCCTCAATCGTCTAATAGTTGTTGCTAGAATATAGGAATACATGGCCTCTAACAAGCAATCTGGGATCTCTAAAGGAACATGTTCTTTCTTATGTCCAATTGGTAGAAAATTCTCTTCATATTTAATCTCTTTTACGAGAGGAAGTTCTGTTTCTTTTTCTGTATCTAACATAAAGAATTCTGCTGGTCCGACATAATTTGAAGGTTTTGGTAGGTTAATAATAAAATCCTTTGGAAATAGCTCTTGGCCATGTGTTGCAGTAGTTGCATTTTGATTAATAAACACGTTAGCAAAAGGTGTCGCAGTATAACCTACATAGGCCTTTTGTTCAAACGTTTGATATATCTGTCTAATGTATGCATTTATTCTAGAAGGATCATAGTTTTCATCTATTTCGCCATTGTCCTTATATATTTCTGCGGTATTAACAGAAGCTTGATCCGCTTCGTCATCTATTATTAACAGTGGAATGTCCGCTACAGTTTTATGTCCAACAACATGATTCATTCTGGCTAATGGGCTATAATTCCTAAAATAATTTAATAAATTCTTTAGCACACTTGCATTTTTCTTTACGACAAGTAAAAAAGGTGTAGTAGTAGGCTGAACCCCTATACTACGAGCCTTCCTAGTACTGAAATCTCCTCTATAATCTCTTGAAGTTAAAGGGAATACTTCGTAAAAATTATCTCCTACTAATCTCCCAACTCCCAGTGCGTTACTATGAGAACTGGTTAAATCTAGCTTATCATGACTAGTCTCAAACCCTAAAACTTCTTCGTCAAGACGCATTTGAGTCTGACTTCTTAAATCATTATGCATTCCTGCAAGAACTATAATTAATTTAAAACCAGAATCTATCGCCTTGTTGATTAATGCAGTATAGTTTGCTGTCTTTCCAGACTGTACATAACCAACAATAAGACCTCTTCTATCATATTGTCTCCCTTTTACGGTTGGGTCTTCAAGCAATTCTAAAATAGAATCAGTCGTATCGTCTATAGAATCTACTACAGTTGGAGGCCAATTCTTTACCTCTGTTAAATATCGTTTATACCTATTCCAGTATTTCCAGTTCATTACGGTTTTCTTAACATTTAACCAAGGTATGTGCTCCTTATCTTCACCATTAAGTAGTACACTTTTTATAGACATGGTTATATTTAAACTTTTTTTTAGGTCTTCTTTCAACGATAGGATTTCGTCTTGACTTACCGGAAATACAGCAGTTGCCTTTTTAATCGCTACTTCTATCTCGTAATTTATATCAATATTATCCTCTTTAATCGTTTGAGCTAGAATTCTAAGTGAGGTTGAACGGGCGTCCTGATACATTATATCTCCTCCAAATATTTTGCAATTAAATCCTGAATACTTTCTTTCTTATACTGCTTAAACGTATCATAGTTAAGTACCTGTTCTATGATATCTGGCTTTTCATATTTTAAATCTAAGAACATCCTTACTAACATATTCATTCTTTGACTATCTTCTATAGTTATTTTTTCAAGTTTTTCATCTTTCTCTATTTGGAAAGTATTATACCTAACTATATTTGCTGGTGAATATTCCTCTACATGAAATAGATAGTAATTTAATTTATCTTCAATCTCTTTATTACTGCTAATTAGGTCCTTTAATAAAGTATGGTTTCTATTTAATTTGAAAAGAGTTTTATTACGCCTAGTGATTTGCTCCCAAACATGCTCAATATTTGTTTTATTGTGCTTTTTAACGATACTTTTAGTACCTCTGTGATAAAAAACTTCATGTGAGCGTTCTCTTACTTTTTCTGCTACACGTTTAAGTAAGGAGATAATCTCTTGTGGTGGTTTTGCATGTGATTTTTTTATATCAATCTGCCAATTAAAATCTGACTTATTAGTAATATCAACCTTAATTCGTGCTAGTTTATATGCTTCTTCACGACTAAATAAATGTAGCCAACTACCTGCAACTAACAGACGTTTATTGCGATAGACATAGAACCCTTGCTGCTCTAACCAACCTTTCGGTCCTGCATACTCTTCAAAAGTTCCAGTAGTTATTTTAGTATGATGAGGCAATACAAAAGGTTGTATTGTTATAATATCATCACCTACTCTTTGTCTTTCTTCTGGTAATTCTTGAGTAGCAAGTTCTTTTGAAAGATAAGGGTCCCAAGGTAGAACTTTATTGCCATTAAGAAATAAATCTATTTTCTGAACCCCCTCTAAGAAGCAGTGAAAAACCATTGAAAGGTGATTTTCAACATCTCTAATGCTATTATAAAATTTATTTATCTTTCTTCTAGAATATGGCTGGTCTATTACACGGTCTAAAACCTCAATTAATACAATTGTCCCTGAATCAGATTCAATATCACCAAGGAGTTCCTCCGACTCATGGTTAAATGGTACTTTTAATAATGACCAATTATTAGTATCTTTAATATAATCTAAATCCCAACAACGTACATTTTCAGATCCAGACGTTTCTTTTGTTTTTACAGTTAATCTTTTACCTAAGGAGAAGGATGCTGTTTTTAATCCCATTCCAAACCTTCCTAGTATCCTGTTTTCTCTATTATTAAGAGGGTTTTTTGAGCCTATCTTCATCGCTTGTACAAGCGTATTCTCATCCATACCGAAACCGTTATCTTCAATTCTAATATAATTAACTTCTTCCTCAGTCCAGATCATGTCTACTTTTATAATTGTTGCCTTAGCGTCGATACTATTATCTATTATGTCAGCGATCGCTGCTTCTATGCTATATCCAATTGACCTTAGTGATTGAATAACAGCCGTCGCATCAGGTAGAATAATTTCATGATTTTCATTTTTCATTTATATCACCACTTTTTTTCTTTCTAACATAATTATAGAGGATTACTTTAAATTTGTATTTACCAAATTACTGGGTTTTGAGATAAATGTAATTAGATTAACAACGTCTTCGACAATACATTACAATATCCTTCTAAAATTTTACATATTGTCTGATTATTATAAAAAAATCTGATAAAATTAATTAGTAAATAATATGAATAATTGGAGGGAATTAAGTGGCATTAATAAAAAGTAACAATTTAAGAAGAAGCAACAAAGAAAGAAATCTTGTACACAAAGAAGTAGATGCTAGTTATACAACATTTAATAGCACTGGGGAGAAATATTTCCAAATAGATACATACGGTTCTAATGACCGAAAATTCCAAGGGAAAATTAGTCAATCAATACAGTTTAATAAGGAGACAGCAGTAGATTTAATAACTATATTAAGGAAAGAATTTAACATTTAATGAAACTGATTAATAAACTACCCTATAAAATAAATAAGAGTGTGAGTTATCTTATAAACTGGTACCCATGTCAAGGACACTATAAAAAAAGAGATTAAGCAACTAGAAGATGATTCCTATATTGAATAGGGGTCATCTTTTTTAAGTTCCACTGATATCGATAATTGTTATAGTAATTCATGTAATGATTGATTTTCTTCTTTAATTCTTTCAGTGTACTAGCCGATTGATAGTCAACTTCATCTTTTAAATGACCAAAGAATGACTCCTGAGGGGCATTATCCCAACAGTTTCCTCTCCGAGACATAGATTGGCCTAAACCATATGCTTTTAATAACTTTTGATATCTTGGACTAGTATAATGGCTCCCCTGGTCAGAGTGGACAAAGGCCTCAGGGTGTAGACTGATTTCCTTGTTGTTGATTAATTTATGGATCGTTTGAGTAGCGATATCTAAAGTGATACGATCAGAAACATGATAAGCTAATATTTCGTTTGTGGAAGCATCTTTTACGGTCGACAAATAAGCCATACAATTACTGTTATATGGCAAATAAGTAATGTCCGTTAATAGTACTTTTCCAGAAACCCCTTGCTTAAATTCTCTATTTAACTTGTTTGGTACGACTTGATGTTCCTTTGTTGCTTTAGCAATCTTTTTATAAGGATTCGGCCTTCTATGTGGGCAAACAATTTCATATTTCTTCATGATCCTTTGTATTTTTTTACGGCTAAAGTTAATCTTATATTCATTCTCCAATGTCATTTTAATGGAGCGTGAACCTTTCTTATATCCCCGACGATTGAATGCCTTTAATATCATCTCTTTTGCTTCTAGGTCTAATTTTTCTCTTACTTCTCGGCTATCGGATGCCTTTAGATAGCTATAGTATCCAGATCGGGAGACCCCTAAAAGTTCACAAAAATACTTGGTCAAATGTTTAAATTGATTCTGCTCAATGGTCTCATAAATTAACTGAAATACACTACTCGAATCTAGGTTTTCGCTTGCGTTTAACAGCCTCCTTTCTGTCGCTTCTAGCTTTTTTAACAGCTCAACCTGTCCCTCTAGGATCTTAATTTTTGCTTCTTGCCTTTCAATTATTTCCGACTGAGATAGGTCTCTCTTCATTGACCTACCAGAAGCTCCTTTCCTTGTATCTGTTAACCCAATTAACCCATCCTTTTCATATGCTTTCTTCCACCTGTAGGCAGCTTGTTCCATTCGTTTCGTCCCTAGAATAGCCAAGTCAAAGCCATTCTCCTCAAAAATTTGACGAGGGAATTTGCCAGTTAAGTACTCATCCATAAATCGCTTCTTAAAATCATCGGTATATGTAATGGCTAAATTACTAACACGAAGTACATTAGGATTCTTTTGAAGTATTTTTATCTCTTTAGTAGAAAATGTAATCTTGCTCATAATATTCTGTTCCCCTATTCCCATATCTTAAAATTCAAGTATATAAAAAAATACCTGTAGATTAAACACTCTTTTTCAAGTGTCCTATCTACAGGTACCATTTTATTATACTCACACTCTTATTTATTAAGACCACTAAATATATTTTATTAAATAGATTCCAAATCCTTACTTTTTATATTCCAATTAACAGCAACAACCTTAGTAATTGCTTTTGTTGGAGATAAATTATTGTAGGGATCAATAACTAATCTAATATTCGGATCACTAAATACATTACTTATTAACACAAGTATATAATTATTTCTTAGTTGCTTTGCTACTGTCCATTCTTTATCGGTAAAAGTGATTCCACCTTCTTCAGAGGAAAGGCCTTTTACTTCAAATACAATATCTTGTTTATTAATTTTAAAATCATATCCACAACCGTCATCTCTAGTATCTATGAGCTCACCATTATATTCACCCAAAAATCCTTTTTTATAAAAATTAATAAATAGTTTTTCTGCCTGCTTACCAGTAACTCCTCTAAGATTATATGACCTAATACTTTCTCCTTTATCTTCATCCTCTAATATACTAAGTATTTCATAGTTATTTTTTTCAAACAAAATATCTCTAACAATTTCAGTCAATCCATCCTCACTAATATTTGAGAATTTTTCAAATATCTCTAAGCTACTTTTAGATAATTCCTTTTGATACCAACCACTTCTATTATTATCGTTTAAAGAGTCAAAATCATCTCGCCTATTTTTTATTGAATTAGGGCTATAACCAAACTTTCCTCCAATATCTTCATAAGCACTTCTCCAGGTAGAATAATTTAAACTTTCTAATGCTTTTCTATCATATTTAGACAAGTAAAATGCAACTATAAGTGCTTTTTTTTGGTTATTTTTCATCATACCACCATCCCTCTTAAATTATCGAGACTTTCTCTCAAAATACCGATGCAACCTATACTCACAAATCTCCTTCGTCCATTTGCATAAAGTTTCATTATGTTCCTCTACCACATCAAAGGTAGGTTTAAAGATACCGTCTTCGTAGGAGAGTAACCCTTTTGAACTACCGCTCCATTTGGTAAGTGGCATGGTGGAAATGAGTTTTGCTACTTTGGCTTCATCGTAATCCCATAGGCTTTTGCCTTGTCTGTCAGAGAAATCAATTCGTTTTCTATATTCCTTTTCCGTAAGGTAACGGTGGAAATATGGGGCTGCATCTACAGCTGTTAAGGGGTCTAGCCACCTTTCCAGTCCTCTGCTAAGCATGTAGGATAGAACAACCATTTTATAACTTTTAGCCATTCCTGTTCTCTCCACTTCCCTTAGCCAAGTCTCATATGTTTTAAATACTTCCTCTTCATGGGCACTTAACTCCTCCGCCCAATACAAAAATCCAACATAGGATTTGAATTCTTGATAGTACTCAACGGAATTGGCATTCCCATGTAGATGAAGTTCTAGGTAAGTGGGTCTTCTTCCAATTTCTTGATTCAAGGAAAAATATGCATGCCGTAATTGTTCTTTACGTGGCTGACGCTTTTTACGTAACTCCTCTAAAAGGTTAATAACCTCTAAATCGAAATCGAGTATACAGTTTTCTGGTACTTGTGGAACTAATTCCCCGCTTTTCTTCCGTTCCTCTTCTTCTCTTGAATCCAATAAGCTTAACTTGTTATCGGCATTTCGATAGTTACCAATAAAATCAATAATGGTACAAAAGTTTTTCCCGTCAAACAAGCGCAGTCCACGCCCAACTTGTTGTGTGAATATCGTTAATGACTCTGTCGGACGAACAAATAGCAGGGTATCTAATGAAGGAATATCTGTACCTTCATTAAATAAATCTACTGTAAAAATAACTTCTAATTGACCTTCCTCAATCATCCGAATGGCGTCTGCCCTGCTGTATTCACTCCCTTGAGAATGGAGGCTGGTGGCTGCAACTCCCTTTTTCTTAAAATAATTTGCTAAGAAGTTGGCTTGCTTGATAGAGGAACAAAAGGCTAGCGTTCGGGTTTGCTTATGTTTTTTCCAGCTATCAAGAATTTTTTCCGCCATATCATCACGTAGCTGAACAGCTAGGAGCTCCTCTTCATCATATCGGGTTCCTAACCAGGTAATTTGTGAATAGTCCGTTTCGTCATAAACACCTATATAATGGAATGGCGTTAACCATTTCCGTTGAATGGCTTCAATAAAGTGAAGCTGATAAGCCACATTTCCATCACATATTCCATAAACATCTTTACCATCCATACGATCGGGGGTTGCCGTAATTCCTAAAAGAAAATCAGGCTGGAAATAATCCAACACCCGTTGATATGTTTTGGCCGCAGCATGGTGGAACTCATCCACAACAATAAGATCGAAGCTGTTCTTATTAAACTTCTCCAGATGCCTTTCATTTGCTAGCGTGAAAATCGATGCAAAAACACAATCCACTTCGTGTTCTTTATTCGTTCCATTATAAATCCCAAAGGAACGCTCTGGCATGATGTGCTGGAAAGACTGCTTCGCCTGCTTTAATATTTCTTCACGATGGGCAATGAATAACACTCGGTCATAGTTTTGGGCAAAAAATCCTGCTAAGTATGTCTTACCTAGACCGGTTGCCATAACACACATTGCTTTATCGTATCCTTCTTCTTGAACCGTTTCCAATGCTTCGAGAGCTTCAATTTGTGCATGCCTCGGAGAAATAGGTCCATAGCTTTCTTTAAATTCCTTAACAACAGTTGTTCCTTCCTTAGTCTCTGTTTTCGGAATCATTAGTTCTATCTCTTCTGATTTTGTCCAAATTCGGATAAGCTCTGGATTTTCCCGATGGTACTTGTTATATTCTTCTTCATAATGGAGAATCGTTTCTCCGTTAACCGGTACTGTCTGTTCATGTAAAAAAATCTTCAAGAACTCATCTAAAGCTTTTTCGTATGTATCAATAGATGCCTCTGATTCCATCTTAAGATTCCATTCAACTCCATGGGTTAAAGCAGATCTAGAAAGGTTAGATGAACCGACAATTAAGGAACCATCTTGATCTCCATATTGGAATAAATAAGCCTTCGGGTGGAAGGATCGACCATTACTTTTAAATAAACGAACCTCTATTTTTTCACTAATGGCTGTTATTTTCCTTAATGCATCTGGTTGTGTCACAAACAAGTAATCACCAGTACATACCTTCACTTCAGCCCCACGGTCAATCGCTTGTATAAGTGCCTTCTCAATGACATCTACCCCAGACTTCATTACAAAGGAGGTTAAGATATAGATAGAGGCTGATTTATTAATGGACTCTACTAATTCCTCTACTAACGACTCTGTAATGAGGGTAATCTTACTCATCTTCCACATCAATCAGGAATATCCGCTCCTGAAATCCCCCACGTTTATTCGCTTTCTCTTCACGCACCTTATCAACTTCCTCAATGGTAGATCCATGTACTCTCGCTAGGGCATGAACAATTTCCATGACATCAGCCAGTTCCTCAATGGCTTGTCCATCATCTAATGTTGCCTGATACTCCCCTACCTCTTCAGCCAATTTTAATTTTAATTCTTTTATGTATTCTTCTTCATCTAGGTTCCTCGTTCTAAAAGACTTACCAGTTGCCTCAATGACGTTTGGAATTTTATCTCGAACAAGTTTATTATAAGTTGGCATCACAGATCTCTCCTCTAATGTATATATTTAACATTTTATCATATTAGAGTATCTAGTACGAAGGATACCTAAGAATAAGATAAATAAAAAGTCCTATGAAGGGACACTTCATAAGGACTAATATTTTTGCTTATTTGGAATTACTCCCCGGACACCTCCACGTGGGTCCTCCATGTCACCTTTATATCGAGGAATTAAATGGACATGGACATGGAAGATGGTCTGTCCAGCTGACTCTCCACAGTTTATACCAATGTTGTAACCATCAGGTTGATATTTTTCCTCCAGTAACCTCTTACCTTCTTCTAAAAGCGCATTGAACGCCGCCCTCTCTTCCAAGGTGGTTTCGAAAAAATCACTTACATGACGTTTAGGTAGAATGAGAAGGTGACCTTTATTTACTGGGTATTCGTCAAAAATGGCAAAAGCATATTCGTTTTCTACTATTAATTCCAGTTCTTCGCAAAAAGCACAGTTATGCATTATTAACTAATCCCTTCGATTTGAATTACCCTTGTCTCTTTAGTTCATCTAGAGTAAATCCCTCTTCACTCTTCCACTCTGTCCAACCGTTTGCCCTTCTTGCAAGTACACAAGCCGCTGCAGCACTTGGCGAGTTAAAGATATGGTTTTCTCTAAACTTCAAAACATTATTTTCTTGTATCAAAATGTTCTTCTCGATTAATTCTCTTCTTGCGTTTACCACCCAAGGACCTGCAGAGGATACTGCTTCTAGGTTACAAATAGAGTTTTTAAGGACAACAAATCCTTCGTCTGTATACTCTCCCCGGGCATTAGCATCCTTTCCTTTACAATAAAACAACTCCTCCGACGTTTCATTAGCCACTCGTTCAAAGATTGGATAGCCCAAAGTAGATAATAGTGTTTTCATTGTATCGTAGTTGTCCATGAGATCAGCTACAACAGGCTCCGACAGCCATGACTGGGTCGGGGTATTACCATTCACCACTTTATATCGTCCAATAGACATTGCTTCTCTATAACAATGGGCTTCTAAAAACTTCACATGAGATTTAGTAAAGCTATTTGTTTTTGAAACTGCAACAATGGCTACATTCCAAAAATCCTTGTTTGCATCTTTATTGTGTTGTTTTAAACGATCGTAACAATTTTCTGCTTCTCCGATGTAGACATTTGTTTTATTATCTACTTCATCTCGCCCAAAGAGAAAGTACACTCCAACATTCTTTACTTCCTCACGATTGCCTATTTCCGTTAGCTTATTCCTTGGTATTAAGATTTCTTGAACAATTCGTGTTGTCACTTCCGCTATTTTTACACTGGTAGGAGAACCATCCGGCATGTAAATTTGAATTGTTTTACCTAAAATATGGCTCATAATTACCTCCTTGTTCTTATAAGATAATGTATGCCGCTAGCTTATCAATACTTTAATTTGAAATCTTTAGCCATAAACTCACTATTCCCCCGTTCAGCTGCAGTAATGAGTTTAGGAACAGTTACGTAATCTTTCTGATATTCCATCTTATTTCCATTATGGTATTCATACTTTGTTTCTAGACTTTTTTTATCTTTTGAGTAAACTAATACCAACCTGTTTAGCGAACCATCCTGCTTATTATTATGGAAGGTAATTGTGAATTGGGTCTTATCGCTCCATTCCATCACATTAAGCATGGATGTTAATAATGTAAGCTGTAACATATTGAAAGGCCCACTTAAATTAAGTTCTGTTTCGATGTGTAAGTTCGCTTCACTATTCGTTAGGTTACCGTGAAAATTAATATTGGGATTCTCCCTTATTAGCTCTTTAAAATGCGTTAAAGAATGGAAATCAAATAATTGCTCCAGCCTGTTACGTAATTCTTTTTCTTTTGTTTCATAATCTAGCTTTGCCATATACAAAACGATTTGCTCCAAATAACGATCGTATTCATACCTGATAGGTGCTACATGTTCATGAATCTCTTTGAGGGCTATACTAATTTTCTTACGACTGTGTCGTCTATCCATCATATCGTCCCCTTCTTCTATCACCTTTTCCTGTAACAATAAGGAAGCTAGTAATAGAGGAACGATATTATTCGATTCTAAGAGTTTCTCAGAAAGGGTGCTCTTTTTTCCATAACGAGTAATTGCATTTGCTATTTGTAATAAATCATTTATCGTTTCTTGTTTCTTCTTCAATAACTTCTTGTTGAGTACAAGTTGTTTCTTAAAGTCGGCTGTTTCCTCGTAAACTTGTATTATCTTACTTATTTCACGCGAACTAAAATTCATCAGGAAGTGAGCATAGATGGTGGCATTTTTAATTAAAACTTCCGCTTCGACCTTTTCCATATAAGCCGGTGAGGTAAGTCCTTTTAAAAACTTTTTCCTGAAACGATCCATCCTCTTCATCACATGGTTCATTAATTGAATAGTCGGTTCACCTGTATTTCCATTGTTTTTCGGAGTATATTTCGGTGTAATTCTCTCATTAGAAGCTCCACTAGCTAGTTGATACTGACTTAATAGGGCACTAATTAAGTCGGATAATACATCTTTCCCCTTAATGACACCGTATTTCTCGGTATGCCCCTCTTCTGATAAATCATAATAGTCATCTTCATTATTACTGACTTCTATATCTTCGTCCTGTAACTCTGCATTATCATGTATCGTGGAGGTACTCGTATTTTCTTCTCTCTGTTTCATCATATCTTCTTCATCTAACACAAGACGTTGGTAGAGATCATTTAACAAGTCAACCACGTTTTGATAATCTCGGAGTTCCGGATCATCCTGTACTTTACGATATGGCTTTCCTATTTGTTGAGTAAAGGTCAAATATAATTTATCCCAATCTTGATACCATCCCTGTACCTCAAATTCTCCTATCTCTGTCATTACTGTGATTCCGAAGATTATATTGGTATTTATCGGCTTGGAGTTCCATGTAAAAAAATACAGTTCGCCCATCTGCTTTACAAATTGACCTTCTTGCTTATTTATAAAGACAGCATTAATCTCCTCTGAGCTTTCTAATACTACTTCAAGCTTTTCTTCGTATACAGCTTCTCGGAAAATTACGGGACACTTATTGCTTACTGGCTCTTCCTCCACCTCTTCCCGTTTAAAGTCTGGTGAGAGCGGACCGACCTGAACCTTTTCGTCTAAGAAGCTCTGAAACTCATTACTAGAATTCTCTTCGAACATAATCGCTTCCATATTACCATTTTCTGCACTGGACAGCATTGCCTGTTTACTACAATTAGCACTTCCATATACGACATAACCTTTTTGTTCCCCTTCGAAGTGAAACACCTTTCCGTGATAACGGGGCTGCTGTTTAGCGTGGAAATGAAACTCCTTTAATTCTATAGCGCTACTTTGATCTTTCTCCAATGGAAAATTGGATGTTTCATTTTGAAGTAAAAATTCAACTTTCACATCTGGATAGTTCCTTAACCATCTATCCATAACCATTAATTGTTGATCAAAATAGGGAGCTATAACACGTATTCTCTTTATATCGTCAGGCAAAAGAGCTTCTAATTGGTCCATAATTGGTTGTCGTACATTGGATAGGAACATTGGAAATTCCTGATTTCGATCTTCAAAGTCTCCCTTTGACAAATAGGAAAACTTTTCTGCCTCCGATAACACATGCAACATATACCTTAATTGATTACGAGAATAAATGGTTCGAAAAAAATCATAAGTAGCTCTAATGATAGACAAAGAAGCCATATTCCCCTCATCTATTTTGAAGACATTTCCAACCTCTGCGTTTTTCAACATGCCTGCAGCCGTTAAATTACTACTTGTAACGATGACCTTGGCTTTTTTGTCACCTAATAGTAAATAAATCTTCGGATGGAAAGCACCAGTAGTGGGAACATGCTGTACCAAATAACTTCTTCCAAGATCACTGAGCTTATATCCATCCTGATAATTCTCCATCAGCATTCCATGATCCGTAAATATACCAATATGATGACAGCTATTGTCTAGGAGGGTACCTAATACTGTTTTTTCAAAAAAACTTAGATCAATGGAATACGTACTAAGCAAAGCCACTTCATATCCCGGTTCTCTCAACTCATTTAATATATCTATATCTCTCATGATTTCCTTCCCCCAGATTCATCATTGGATTACTCTTGGTCCGAAATAAACCCTAAGTCACCCAAAATAGACAAGCCTTGATTTACTCGAAACACATTAAAGGCCGGACTGTCACTGTGAATAAACCGAAGCTTCCCTTCATCCTCTACGAAATGGTAAGTCTCATTCCTAGTTGTTATCAATTTCCTTAATGCGACATTTTGGTGTTGGTTTAAAATATAGTAAACAATTACTTTTTCTATTAACTCGCCAACAGATAGATCATTAAAACGTTCCGCTTCATAGAACCATGTTTCGAAAGAGATGTTTTCTCTCTTACCTAAAGTTAAGAATCCTTTATGAAGATCATTAAAATCCTCTCTATTAGTTAATCGCTTATACACGTCTAACAATACGAGTATGGGGTACCAAACCCTTTTGTTAATCTCCATGGTTTCTGAGTTCATTTCATCGATATACCGTTCTCTATCTTCAAATTTAAGCGGAATATATTGTTCCATGACTTCTTTTACCGATAAGTCAAAAGGTATCTCTACTTCCATTAGTTCATCATGTATCCTTGAAAGTAGTTGTTCTCTAGAAGAGGGACGACGAGCTAACAAATCTAAGACGAATGACCAAATTGACTCTAAACTATAAGTGAAATACTGTCTTGCTTGGTAGATCTCCCATCCCTTAGCAACTCTCGAGAATTTATCTGGAATGGCTTGTTGAAATTCTCCTTTACTAGAAAAAACTTCATACATATAATAACGCCAATTTTTTCTAGATAAAGAGGTGGATTTTGCTTGCTTCAAAATATGTAAATAATAATGTAAAGATTCTTGACGAAGCTGCTCTGATATATGCTTTGGATCTGTTGGAATGAATAAGTTCCGTAGAATAAGTTGGTCCTTCGCTTGGGGAGAATTCAGTCTTGATAACCCAGCTATTTTTCCATACTCCCTAAGTACCTCTTTTGGAACTTCCTCTTCTGATAAACGATACTTTTGATAGTACACCGTATGTTGAATCGTTTCTTCGAAAGCTTCTGCTAATTCTTTACCTGTTTTTCGTATCAAATCTAGTTGTACGTTTTGCTGATCACTTTCCTTAATCAGACCAATGGTTTTCATTACGTTCCGATAAACGCTATAGCCTCCAAACGTATTCTTTAAATAATCTGTTCTAAGTGGAACGATATCTTGGCATTCATTCCATACCTTTAAGGCAACCGTTACACCCATCACTTGATTAGTAGATTTCCCTCTTTCTTCCGCATCCGCTATATTGGCAAGAACATAAAACCATTCCTGCCGCTTCAAATATTTCTTAAATTGTTCTAGGGATTTATCCGAGTGATTTTGAATAAAATCATGTAACACCCAAATGAAAAATGACCAATACCTCGCCCTAGGTGTAATGGATGTAACACCTGATTGCAACGTATCAGCAATAAGAATAGAAACAAATTTAATCCCTAGGTGGTCCTCTCCTTTTACGTTGTTATATTGTGTAGAAGTCCATTTAGGACCATTAAATGAAATCTCTTCTGTAACAGACATTTTGCATTCTCCTATTCTATGAAGTACATGTATACTAATCTTTTGTTTCCATTTTAAAATTTCCATTTTTAAGGTAGAAAATCCTTCATAAATCTTTTATTTAGTAAAGGATATTATGGTTAATTATAACCTTCTGCTTATTCGTTGTACCGTATCTACAAAAAAACATGTCCAGAGTTACATGTTTATTTTTGTTTCGCTCGATATTTTTTTATGGTGACGAATTAATTTTTTGGTTCCCCTATCCTCCGTCTCCTGATGATGATCCAGGGGCAAGAACTCTCTTCTGTTTTACCATTAATCATAAAAAATTACTTCCAGTCGCTTCATTACTCCAAGTACTTCTTCCACAAGCTTATCCTCTTTACGATTGGAAAGGGCGACCACCAGCGAGTCTAAGCTAGCTTCTACCTCCTGCTTCAGTTGTGTTTTGTTTTCAGCCACTGGCATAATCATTCGCTTATTTCGATTCTTCCAGTAGTTTGCTAAGCATTTTGTATATGCATGTTTAATATCTGCTGTCTCAATGGCAGGATGGCAGGAATGGCATAAGGTCACAAGGTTATCCTTATGATTGACTCCTCCAAATTTCCTTGGAATTTTATGATGAACATGCAGCCCTTTATCCGCACCGCAAATGACACATGCCCAGCCGTCCCGGTCCTTCACTGCATTTTTCAGTGTATCGTTAAACGGTTGACTCCATATATCACTGAACAAGATCTGGCCACCCCGTTCTTCAATACGCTCTAATACTTCATGATGGGGTAGAATAATCATTTCTACTAGACTTAATATCGCCGCAGAAACTCCGTCATCATCCCCTTCTCCTTCTCTCCAATCTTCTTCGTCTTCTTCCTCTTGCTTCTGTTCAAAAACAATTTCAGACAGATCACATACAAAGGCCCTGATGGTTTCTAGCTCTTTCCCACCTTGGTAGCTATTCATCAGATCCTTTGCTTTCCTATAAAATTCGTCAAGGGAATCTGTATTCCAACTGCGAATATTTAGTTTCATCACCCCTGGGATATTTTTACGCCATTCATTATTACTGTTCTCTTGCCCTTTCTCATCCTCTTCTTCGATAATCGCCCCGCTTCGGTATTTTTCAATGACTTCAAGTGGGTTAATCAAATCCAAGTCTGTTGGGTTGCTTACCGTTTGGTCAAATAACCGCTCCAATGTAGTGATGATTAATTCCCTATCTTCCTTCGAGTTCACATATCGTAGCTCGTGATCGGTTATTGTTTGGAAATCAATATCAAAGTCAGGGAGCTCCTGAAGATTCATCTCCTTGGCTAAAAAGATAATCCGATCGATTTCCATACTGGACATTTCATATGAATGGAGTTCAGCAAGAAGCATTTTTAACTCCGGTTCCGTATAATCCTCTAAATCCTTCATTGTTAAAGTAAGAAAATCAAGTGCAGGGAAATCAGGAAGGGAGCTTATTCCCAACTCATTAACCTTCAGAATGATTTTCCGCTGTAATTCACTGTTCCCAAAGTGTGCCTCCGTTGTTTGCCTTGAAGTATTATAGTTCAAGGAATCTGGGTAGTTTTTTCCATCTATTTTTTGCTGGTTACTAAGACTCTTTAATTCTTGTAAAATTGCTAAGCGTTCGGCTTTTGTTATTTTGTTTCGTAATTCATTAATCGTGATTTTCATAAAGTTCAAATTAAACGTTGGAAGGTAATCGATGTCTAGCTTCTCTACTAATTCAAGGATCTGATCCACTACTTCGTTATCCTCTTTTTGCTGCCATAGATAGCGTAACATTAAGTCATGTTCCGTTCTGGAGTACCTGCGTAATTCCTTTTCCGAAATGGACAATAGATCAATATCTTCAAAACCTGGAATCACTTCCACACTAATTTCATCTGCTAAATGCAAAATCTTGCTAACCATTTGCTGACTTCCTTTGTCTTGTATTTCTTCTCTTATTAATTCTAACAGTACCTCTAACTCTGAAGTCATTAACACACTTAGCTTCTTCGGTTTATTTAATGGAACATCCTCAAACCCAGCTATCACTTTAATGTCAAATTCTTTCGCTAAGGAAAGGATGTTATCGATTAATTCTCTATCTTCCTCAGAGACAGTATGTTCCGTAAAAGATTTCGTTGCTTTTATAGGGTAACTAGTTCGATTCAATCGTTTCGTGATGGACGAAGGACTACCGGAATTTAGCGACAGTAGTTGCTCTAACATGGCTTGCCGTTCGTTTGGAGTATAGACATTTCTCAACGTTGAAGCAGAGATTTTCTGTCCATCAATGCCCATCGTATTTAAATGAATTACTTCCGTTCTCCTTACCAAGTCTAGTATTTGGGTAATTTGATAGTCCATGTCCTGTTTGGATAGTGCTTTTCTTCCTTCGCCTTTATGCAGCATCCTTGTACCTCCATTTATTTATTTGGGAGTTTTACGTCTAGTCCTAGTTTAACAGTTAATCTTGTCTTATTTTTTATATATTTATTGAAAAATGAGAAAAAGTAAGACCCAGCCTATTACAGATAAGGAAAATGCTCAGTTTCTATTAAATAAGGTACTGGGGGGAGGAACTGAATAATATAAGTGAAAACTATATAAAGGGGACGGGAGGTTAGCCACTTTTAGGGGGGACATGTCGGTATTCAATGCAATCCAACACACTCTTGCTAGGTTACATTGTTCATCTAAGTCTTCAAAAAAACTAGAAATAAGTAGCCTCCACCTCTTTGCCAAGGTATAAAGGCTACTTATTTCATTTCGTATCTTTTTTACTTAAGGTCAATCGTTCTTCGTGCGCTAAATTGAACTGTAATAGAATGGATTTAAGTTATCATTACATCTCTTTTAAAAGTATTTTTCAAATGTGCTAATCTCTCAATCGTATGGGTTGTTGCCATTTTGGTAAGGGAGGACTTCATTTTCGAAAGATCCTTTAAGGTTACTTCCTCTGTATGAGCAGCTTTATTTCGAATCTTATGAATGTTATCCCAATTATCAAGGAATTCTTTATAATTAGTAATTCCGAATTGATGCCAGTCTTGTTCTGACAGGTTATAGTGAGCTAGATTTTTTGATTTACCTAATTCCGGTGGTGCCCAATCTCTGTTTCTTTCACTATTTAAATTAATGGGGGTACCTGGGTAAAAGCGGTGCCCTTCTGGAAAGTTAGGTTTGGCAAATGCTTTCACTCTAGGTTGGACCTCATTATAGTATTCCGGCAATTGAATGGAATGTTTTTTTCTAAACCAATGTACTATTGAGTTATTAATTTCCTGCTCAAACATTTTCGCCAAACAGATGGCACTGGAGGAATAGTCCAGTTTTAATTTTTTGGTTTTTAGAAAGGCTTCTACTTCTATTGCTGTCTGCAACAGCTGAACGGAATGATTGTCTAACCAGGCTTCTTTAATTGGAAGGGGGTCCTTCATTACTGACACATTTCCTTTTTCTAGCATTGTTATGAAGTTAGCCAATTTAATATTCAACTTCTCAATTAGTGGATAAAGTTGGTGACCTTCTAAATTGTCCTCATCCACTTCACCGATAGCTCTTTTTAAATCATTTAAACTACTGATTACTCTATTTATGCTTATTCGCTTTTCTCTTTCTGCTATTCGTTTTGCCTCACGGGTAGGTGAATCCCCTGTATCATCCATTTGAACAATAAAGCTCATGACATCCGATAAAGCCCTTGCTAGACTCTCTGTCAAAAAGGCATCTCCCATTCCGTTACAGAGGTCCAGCTCTGCCTCATCTAAATACCGATTAAGCAGTTTCTGTTCTTCTTCAATAGAAGTTGTCCCCAATTGCCTGACTAAGTATATTTTCCGAGAGATACTTGCTATTCTGCCCATTTGCTTCTCCATTTCCTTCGGACAGGTTTTATAGTAGCGGAAGGAATCTAACCGGAAGTCATTTGTAACGATAATCGCTGGCAGCTTTTCTGGTTTAATATCTAAACTATTGGCTAATGCAAAGGCAGAATAACTAAGGTCTACATTCCGCTGTTCCTCTTCCTCAAACCCGGATATCATATCGCGAATATCCCTATAGGCGTCCTTTCTGCCAACCAATGTCTTCATTTCCGGGGCATCCGCTAGACCAAAAAACACAAGGTGTTCCCCAGAACTGTAATGTAAGTCTTCAAATTGCCTTTGGAAAAACTCATGGAATTCTGGATGGGCATTCGGATCGTGCAAGACAAAGGCAAAGATACTATATTCCTTAAGGGCATCTAGTGCCAGTTGCATATATAAATTATCACGAGGGGCATCTTTGCTTTCTATACCATCTGCGATATATTTTAGGACAGTAAAATTTGTTAATGGTACTCCCATGTTTATACCTCCTTTCCAATAGGATTCTCCTATTCCTCTTTCTTATCTTTGAATTGATTAATATTTCCATCAACGGTTTAATGAAGTTTTCTTGCCTTGTTTTCTGGAATTCAGCTAATTCCTCCGGTGTCATGTTTTTAATCACCTTTTCTACTGGGGTTCCCTCCAGCTTTTCGAATTCTTCCTTTGTCAATTCCACTACCTTGCCATCCTTTATGATGAAATACTCCATGTTTCTCTCTCCTCGTGGTTTATTTAATTTGTTAGTTTGATATTAATGATGTATATTCCTGCTCCCTTGTTTCCATCCATACACATAGTTGGTCGAAGGTCATGTCCTTTACTTGTTTGCGGAGGGTGTTGCGGTTTTTACGGAAGATCGTCCGCTTTGTTTCGGATATTGCTTGAGCGTTATTAAAAAAGTAATCGGCAATTTGCAAAGAGTCCTCAAGCACCAGGTCTAGGTTATATTTGCTGCGAGTGGGATTTACTCCCTTTAACCCAGGGTCTGTTAAAGCTTTTTCTTCTTCCGTGAATATCCATTGGTAATTTAGATTGGTTTTGGTCTCTTGGAGCATCTTTTGAAATTGGACATAAAACCAGCTGGCGTTATAGGTTCCGAAGAAGTTGACGATGGGTGCTCGTTTGCCGTGTCCGTCGCAGCTGTTGATGGTGGTGATGCCCGCTGCACTGATGGCTTTGACCATTCGGGCTATTCCCGTTTCTAGGGTGAGGGTCCGGATTTTTGGACCGTGGATGCTTTTGGTGAAGTATCGAAATCCCCGGGGTTGTCCGTTGCCACCTGCTTCATGGTTTTGGGCTGGATGCCAGATGATTTTGTTGAAATCTATATGGTTGGTTTGTAATTGTTCTTCTTGTAAATAAATGTTTCCATTATGGATGGTGGCTGGGATGTTGTGTTGTTCAAATAGTTGGATAAGGTTTCGGATGTCTTGGGCATGGTTTCCTTGGCTAATGTATATGTGTTCGTTTTGTTGATTGTTGACGAGAAATCCTCTGAGTTGTAAGGCGTTGTTTAGGTTGGATAGCTGGTTGGATAGGTTCATTGGGTTTGCACCTCTTCGTTAGTATTGGTTGGTATATCCATAAAGGGCTGGTATTGAAGGTTAGTTGGGTGGTTTTGTTAGCTTAATAACTTTCTATTCTTGTTTCGAATCCCTCGGTCTAAGTAATATTCGGTATTGATCAGGTTTGTATCTCCTGAATATTCCGTACCCCACCTAAAGTTTCAAAAGCTTGAATAATTGCTTTCTGTTGCGTAACTATGGTTTCCTTCGATACCCTCATCATGCTCACTTATTTTTCGAGCATATTTAACTGGTTGATCTACCCCTTCTTCCTTTAGCGAAATTTTAATTTCTTCCTTAGGGGATATGGCGTAATTAAAAATGAGAAATTACTTGCATGAGAATAAATTCTGCATTACCTCGTATTTCCCTTTAATTATCGAGTGGTGACAGCATATTTAATGAAAAAACGATCTGCTTCAAATAAGAAGCAGATCGTTACTAAATTTCATTTAAGGTGTACCCTCGACAAACTTCACGGGTGAATGTGCACCGCTTAAGCAGTTGCTTTTGTTGTTGTCTCTCCGCCTGTTCTAGATTGTTCAAAATCCTTTCCTTCTATGATAAGGGAAACAATTACCCCTCCAATAATAGCCCAGAATGGAGAACTTATTCCGAAAAAGCTAATACCTGACATAGCAATAATTAAAGAAAAGAAGGCTCCAATTTGGAATCTACTTTTACTAAATGCAGCTTGTAGTGAGCTTAACAGTACTCCGATCATTGCCAAACCAGCAACCGTTCCTACAAGTGCTCCCGGCATAGCAATTACAAATGGTACCGCAATACCTGCCAATAAACCAAATCCACCAAAGACGATAAAGTTTACAATAACAGATGCATACCTTCCTGAGAGTTTTTTTCCAGATTCCTCTGATGCACAAATGGCAGTCATCGGACCAGCAATATTTGCGTTGTGGCCTCCAAAGAAAGCAGTTGCCATACCGCCGACACCACTCCAAATAGTCATAGAGTTGATAGGAGGTTTATACCCCTGTGACATTAATACACCTGATGCTTGTGCATTTTCTGCACCTATTACTAAAATGGCAAGTGGTATAGCGATGGAAAGGATAGCCCCCACACTAAATGCTGGTGTAAAAAACTGTGGACCGACAAATGTAGGAGCCATGTCTCCCATTTGGAATAATCCCATAAATGCTGCTATCGTTACTGAAACTAATAACGCCGATAATATTGGAGGAAATTTCTTAGTCAACCTGGACGAAACTAAATAGGCCAATATGGCAGACCCTGCCACCAATGTGGCGGATTGTAAGGACGTTATCATTCCAGTTCCAAATCGTATCATTGCACCTGCAATCATTGCCATAATAATTGGTGCCGGTAACCAATACATGATTTTCCCTATTACACCTGATATCCCTAACACGAAAACGATGACACCGGCGATAAAGTAAGCTCCAACTGCCTCAGCTAAACTATAGTTCTGAAGGGCTGCTGCAACTAAAACAGCTCCTGGTATAGACCAAGCACCGATAATCGGTTGTCTGTATTTTAACGATAGAAATAACCCGATCAGTGCTCCAAAAAAGTAGACGGAAAAAATCCATGATATCGTTTGAGCTTGTGTTAAACCTGCTTCTGAAGCACCACCAATAATGATAACGGCAGGTCCTGTAATTCCAAATATACCAGCTAATAAGCCAGAGCTGATAGTCTTTAGATTCAAATGTTGTGGCAATTCTCTTATACCTGTCATAATAGAATTTTCATTACTCATAATTATCCTTCCTTACTCAATAGTTTTTTAGGCACAATAACCACAACTCATAATTATGAATTTTCTGAATTTATTTCTCAGACTCTTACAATTTTATAATTCCGATCCATTAGAGATCATAAAATCACGAACGTTATGAATATCAACCTGTTTCGGTGTAATATTTTCTTTAACTGATAGGGTTGCAGCATATCCCGCTGCAAATCCTTCTTCAAAACACTGTGCCGTAACTCGAACAGAAGCCAATGCTTCATGTTCTGCAGATATACACCTTCCGACAGTGAGTAATTGATCTACCTTTTCTGGTAACATGACTTCAAATGGGACTTCGTAATAGTCATCGTCTAAATGTACAATCTTAACACCATCTGTACCATGTGCTTCAATAGGCCAAGCACTACGAACAATAGCATTTTTAAATTTACGTTTCTTTATCACATCATCGTTCATTAACGTATACTCCCCAACGACTGTTCGTGTTTGACGAATTCCAATTTGCGTTGCGCTATCAATAATATAAGCGCTTTCAAATCCTGGTATAAAACGCTTCAGAAAACGCTCATATTCTCTTATTTGTTTACGTCCTTCAAATTCACTCCATGTTAGATCATTAGTAGATGTACCATATAAACCAGCATTATCCGGGCCTGCAATACGAGTTGCATTAATCAATGCCTCGTTTTTATGAGGAGAAGGGAAAAGGAATATATGACGTCGTGGCAAATCATAACTTCCTGACTTTACTGCTTCATCTATTTTTTCCCCTACCTCTTGCGAACTTATTTGTAATGCTTTATCCCAATTTACATTATTCATTCGGCATACCATCGTTGGTGATTGAACAGATCCGTCCTTACCGAAAACATATGGAGCACCGGCTTTTGCTGCCACATCACCGTCACCTGTTGCATCAATAAAAACTTTTCCTTTAATCACACTACGGCCATCTTTGTTTTCAATAATGACTCCAACAATCTTATTGTCTTCCATAATAACATCTACAAAGGATGTGTGGAATAAAACATTAACGCCAGAGTCCCTAATTAAATGATCCGATGTTTCCTTCCAAACTAATGGGTCATGTACACAAAAGGCTGTATGTCCAAATCTAAAGGGTTCTGCAATTCCATCTCTTGATTTTAATAGACTTGAAAACTACCAGCAAACCCATGCACAATTTGCTCTAGTTTAGATTTGGTTGAGGAACTGTACAAACCACCAATTGTTCCTGATAAACCGGCTACTGACATTCCACCAAAGAATCCATAACGTTCAATAATAAGTGTCTTCATTCCTTGTTCTGCAGCAGTAACTGCACTGGCAACTCCAGAAGGTCCACCACCTACAACTACTACATCCATTTCGGCAATTATTGGTATTTCTTTTGATGTCTCCGTAAACCATTTTTCACCCATAGAAATTTCCGATCCCTCCATTTAATATTTTGATAAAATGGTCATGCTAGGATACTTATAGAATTTGCATTCATTTATACTTCTACTATTTTGAATACGAAAGTAGGTAAGTATAATTGACATTTAACTATCTAGCATAACCACAGTAAATCCTTTCTTTATTTCATTAAAAAGTAGTAAGTTTAGATTTATTTTCCAGTAAAATATGGCTTTCTTTTTTCATCAAAGGCTTCTACTCCCTCTCGGAAGTCCTCCGTAGACCTTAACATGCCATAGGCGTATCCTTCTATCTCTAGCCCTGTACTTAAAGGACCTTCCTGTGAAGAATTTATCACCCGTTTTAATACTCTTAGAGCTAATGGTGAGAATCTTACAAGTTCATCAACGAGATTTTGAACAGCATCTTCTAATTCCTCATGTGGAACTACTTCAGTTAGAAGCCCCCATTGGTAAGCTTCGTCTACCTTGACACGGCGCGCCCTCATAATCATATCCTTCGCTCTTCCAACTCCTACAATTCTAGCAATTCGCTGTGTACCTCCACTTCCTGGAATCATACCTAGATTCAATTCCGGCAGTGCTAATTGAACATTATCTGATGCTACCCTGAAATCACATGCCATGGCAATCTCTAATCCAACACCAAAGGTATATCCTTGTAATTGGGCAATGACAGGTTTGGGAGATCGATCTGGTGCTGCAACATTTTTATGCAAGAGAGACAGCTCTTCTGGATGCCGTTCCATAAACTCTGTAATCGTTCCTCCCGAGGTAAATGCTTTATCTCCTGCCCCCTTAATAATAATGACTCTTACATCGTCATCCTTATTTAACTGTTCAAAGATTTCATTGAGGTGTGAACGGCCGATGTAACTCAAAGTATTCATTTTTTCAGGGCGATCTAATACAATAGTAGCTGTTTTCCTTTCTATATCTTTATTGACTTTAATATGATCCCACTTTGCCTCAGAAATTGATAAATTGTTAGTCATTAAGACACACTCTCCTCTGTATCGTTATTTATCTCTTTATACTCACCTGTTTTTAGTTTTCTTCGTAATATTTTCCCAACTGGACTTTTAGGAATTGCTTCCACAAATACATATTCCTTCGGGCGTTTAAAGTTAGCTAAGCTTTTATTCTCTCTGCAATAATTCTCTAGCTCTTCAGAAGTTAAAGAAGAATCCTTTGAAACTACAAACGCTACAACCTTCTCTCCCCAACGCTCATCAGGTAATCCAACAACTGCAACTTCCGAAACTTTAGGGTGCAATGAAATAACGTCTTCTACCTCAAGGGGATGTATATTTTCCCCTCCCGAGATAACCATATCGTCTACCCTTCCGATAATATAAAGGTCTCCCTCTTCATCAATAAATCCCATGTCCCCTGTAAAATACCAGCCATCCCGAATGGCCTTTTTTGTTGCATCTGGTCGTTTCCAATAACCATTAAAAGCTTCAATTGATTTTAAATCTACAATTACTTCACCTGGCTCCTCTGAGCGGACTAGATCGTTAGGAGTGGAGTTTCCACCTGGATCTGGTATTACTAGACGAAGGTGTTGATGAAAGCCTGCCTTCCCTGCACAGCCTGGTTTCTTATGGAGATAATTGCAAATGGAAAAGGTATATACCTCTGTACTCCCATAATGATTGACAAAAACTTCAGGCTTCAATTTTTCAAAGCATTCATTCGTTAAGGCTGACGTCATCGCTGCTCCCGCATAACCCAATTTCCGTAAATGGGACAAATCATATTCTTCAAAACGAGGATGGTGTAGTAAATCATGAATAATGGTTGGAACTAAATAAACACAGGATATTTTTTCTTGATCTAAAGCTTTTAATGTCTTTTCCGGTTCATAGTCGGGGATCATCACTAATTTACCGTTTAAATACGTGATGGATAAAAGGGAACGCATCCCCATCGTATGATATAAAGGCATAATTCCAATGGTACTTTCCTTTGGTTCATAATGATTTTGAATAATATGAGCTACAGCAGCCCCATACTCATTTTTGTGGGAACGTGGTACACCTTTCGGACGTCCAGTAGTTCCAGATGTATATAACATTAAACAATAATCCTCGTCTGCTATTTGAGGGCGACTATAATCCTCACGGTCATGGTTTACCAGATCCTCGTAAGTCTTATGTGCTTTTTCCCCTCGATGTAAGCTAATCAATATAGGCGAATCTTCTTTTGTTGCTTCATAAACTGTCTCTTCACTGACAGGTTCATAAACAACAGCCTTAGCTTCAGCATTATTTACACAATATTTCACTTCATCTGCTGATAACCTAAAGTTTATCGGGGTAAAAACAGCACCAATCTTTTGGATAGCCCAGTAAAGCGCTACCATTTCTGTACGATTTTTTGTCACTAGAACTACTCGGTCTCCCTGTTTAATTCCAAGAGATTGTAGACCATAAGCGATCCGATTAATTTGCTTGTTAAATTGTTGATAGGTATATCGCTTATCCTCTTCTACAATTACTGTTGCTTCTGGAAATCTAGAAACTGCGAATTCAAAAAGTGATCCTAAATCCACAATATTCACCCTCCTTAGTCTATAAATTTTTATTTGAAACTTTATGGATTGCTTCAATCATTCCCTTATACCCAGTACAACGGCATAGATGCCCTGAAAGCATTTCGGTGATATCTTTTGTACAAGGATTAGGGTTTGTTTCTAAAAACTCCAGACTTGACATTAAAATTCCAGGAGTACAGAAGCCACATTGTAGTCCATGGCATTCAGAAAATGCATCTTGTAGTGGCGGACCATTTTTTTCTTGTTTTAAGCCTTCCACTGTTTTAATTTCCGCCCCATCTGCTTGAACAGCAAACATGAGGCAGCTCCTCACAGCTGTACCATCAACTAATACAGTACAAGCGCCACATACACCATGTTCACAACCTACATGAGTCCCAGTTAAACCACAGTCTTCTCTTATAAAGTCACTTAATAGCTTTCGTGGTTCCACTGATTTTTCAACTAATTTCCCATTGATATTTGTAGAAATAATCATTTGTTGTGTCCACAACACTTTTGTCATAGGGAATCCCCCCTCTTTACAGCTCTCCCATAAGCCTTCTGTATGGCTCTTTTAATTAAAACTTTTGCAAGGTTCAGTCTATATTCCTTCGATGCATGTAAATCATCATCTGGCTCCGCATCTTCTACAACTTTTTCCCCCACTGTTTGAAGCAAGGACTCTGAGAGCTTTTTTCCAATTAATAAATCCATTGCATCCTCTGCAAGTACAGGAACTGCATCTATTCCACCAACGGCTAACCTTCCGGAAGTGACCGTTCCTACTTCATCTACATCTAGCAAGCAAGCTACTGCGACTAGTGCAAAATCGCCATGTCTACGACTAAATTCTTCAAATGCATACCCATTTGACATATGTTGTAATGGGATTTGAATCTCCGTTAACAATTCTGAAGGCATAATTTCAGTCGTTAAATAGGTGATAAAGAAATCACGTAAGTTCGCTTCCCGTTCTTCATCCATACTTTTAATTGTCACTTTTGCATCTAATGTGAGTAAGGTTAACGGGAGTTCCGCACTTGGATCTGCATGAACAACACTTCCCCCTACCGTCCCACGGTTTCTTGTTTGAATATGTCCGATAAAGGAGGTTGCTTCTACTAAAATTGGAACTAATTTTTTTACTAAAGGGGATTTTTCTAATTTACTCTGTCGAGTTACAGCACCAATTTTTAGGTAACCATCTTCCTCTTTGATATAATCTAGCTCTTTTAAATGGTTAATATCTATTAAACTTTCCGGTTCTGACATTCTCATATTAAGGATCGGGATAAAGCTTTGACCTCCTGCAAGAAGCTTTCCCTCATCACCATACTCTTCTAACAATTGAAGTGCTTCTACTACGGAGTCAGGACGATAATAATCAAAAGTGGCTGGCTTCATTCAATCTACCCCCTTTCACGATATTTATTTTGACTTTCTATTAATCTGTTTTTTCACGCCGTTGAAGCTCTTTCTTTGCCTTCTTAAAAAAGTCACTAATAATTAGCTTCGCAACTCCACCTAACATCCGTTGCCCTATAGAAGCTACTTTCCCTCCAACTTCAGCAGTGTAGGTGTATTCTAATAAAGTTTCTTCATTTTCAAGATCAGATAAATCAATGACACCTTCCGCATTTACAAAGCCTGGTTTCCCCTCTCCATGGACGATAATCTTGTAATGATTCGGAAACTCCACATCTTCCAACTGTATGGTAGCTTCATACTTCCCTTTGACTGCAGCAATGCCAACAGAAAGATCTGCAGCGTATTTGTTTTCTCCAATCTTCTCTAGCTTTTTACATCCCATCATGCATTTTTGAAGAAGTTCCGGCTCTAGTAAACTATTAAATACATCCTCCTTTAAACCTGGAAGTTCCATTTTTCCATTTCCGTTCATGTTAACTCCTCCTTAAGTGCTGTTATATTCTTTTTGCTTTCTTGTATTTTGTTCCAAATTTTATTAGGTGATAAAGGTAAATCGTCAATGGTGATTCCTAATGGCTGTAAGGCGTCAGAAACAGCATTTGCAATAACAACTGGAGCACTCATGGTATTTCCTTCCCCTAAACCCTTTGCACCTAATGGAGTAACTGGTGATAGCGTTTCTTGATGTTTAATCGTAATTTCCGGCATTTCCGTAGCAGTTGGACAAAGATAATCCATGAAACTACCACTTAGCAACTGACCATTTTTGTCGTATACTAATTCTTCATACATTGCTCCCCCAAGGCCATGTGCTAACCCACCTAAAATTTGCCCATCCACGATCAGAGGATTGAGGAGCTTTCCTGCATCATGAACAGTAACGTAGTCTAAGATTTTTACATTTCCAGTTTCAGCATCTACTTCCACCGTAACGGCGTCAGCTACAAAACCATGAGTCACGGATCCATTAACGGTATCATCCTCTCTAGGAGATTTCGCAGTTGAAACAGTATAAAAAGCAGATTCATGAATCCCAGGTTCCATACCTTCTGGTAAGTCTTGGGGATTCCAGTGTGCTGTACCAATTAGTCTTTTTAATGAAAGTTGTTTTTCTTCATGCCCTTGTACAACTACTTTTCCGTTACTAATTTTCAAGTTTTGTATGGGAACCTTTAACTGGTGTTCAGCAATCCGTAAAAGCTTCGTTCGTACTTTTTGTGCCGCTTGAAATACAGCACTGGAACCAATTGGACCAAAGCGGCTAGAATAACTTCCTGATGCTACGGACCAAGGACTCGTTGCTGTATCCATCTCCGCAATTACCTTTATCGTTTCAGGCTTTACCCCTAATACTTCTGCTACGATTTGCGCTGAAACAGTTTCATGTCCTTGACCAGTAGGAACAGTGCTAATTCTTACCTTGATTCCTCCCATAGGATCTATGGACACTGTTGCCCCTTCCGCACACCCTGATTTAGGGAGCGACTTTGCCCTTTCTTCTGGAGTTAAGGCAATGGTGACATAGCCCATATTTGACCCAGATGGTTCTACGATACAAGCTAAGCCTATCCCAAGATACTTCCCTTCTTCCCTAGCCTTTTGCCGCTTCTCCTTAAACTCTTCGTATTTCACTGTCTCCAGTGCGGTTTTAAGAGCTTTTTCATAATTGCCACTATCATAAATTCCACCAGAAGCTGTTTCAAATGGGAATTCATCTTTACGAATTAAGTTTTTATTTAGTACTTCTGCAGGATCTAAATTTAACTTTCGAGCAATCATTTGCATCATTCGCTCTAATGGAAAATAAAGCTGCTGTCCACCATATCCGCGAATTAATCCAGTTGGGCACTTGTTTGTCATAACAGCAATGGTTTCCATTTGTAAATTTGGAATACGGTAGGCTCCTGTAGAATTTGAATGAGTGCGGTATAAACAAGCTGGTTCCGGAGCCCGAATATATCCTCCAACGTTATCCGCCATTTTCATTTTCAAAGCTGTGACCGTTCCATCATTCTTCACAGCCGCTTCAATCCATGTGACCCTGTCCGTTCCACTAGAACTAGCTAATAAATGCTCTTGCCTATCCTCAATCCACTTTACAGGTACCCCTATTTTTCTTGAGACAATAGACATGAGCACAATATAAGGAAAAACTCCAGACTTAATACCGTAGCTTCCTCCAACATCCTTTGGAACGATTAACCTTAATTGGTTGCTTGATACATTTAAAGCAGCAGCCATAACTGACTGTAACGTAAAAGGGCCATGAAAATTGGACCATACGGTATACTGTCCTTCACTCTCTTGATAATTTGCGATTACACCATATGTTTCCACAGGAGTTGCACTATACTTTGGAAATTTAAATTTATGACTAATTACGACATCCGCTTCCTCAAAAGCCTCTTCTGTTTTTCCATAATCAAAAAAGCGTTGATTTGCGATGTTCGTTCCAATTTCTTCATGTAAAATGGGTGCATCATGAGCCATAGCTTCCTCAATATCTACAACAGCTGGCAAAGGTTCATAATCAACTTCAATTTGATCCATGGCATCCTCTGCTAAATAACGATTTTCAGCTACTACCACTGCTACTGGTTCTCCAACAAACCTCACTTTATTTATAGCAAGAGAGTAATATTTCACCGGGTTCGAGACACCAACTGGAAAAGGCTTTGTAAGTTCCGCTATATCCTTTCCAACAACTACCCCTTTTACCCCTTTCATTTTTTCTGCTTTTTCGGTTCTAATCTCTTTAATGTTTGCATGAGCATGGTGACTTCGAAGAATTGCTACATGATGAATATTTCCAATTGGATTCAAGTCATCAATATAAGTCCCCTCACCCGAGGTTAATCGGGGATCCTCCACTCTTTTTAGCGCTTTACCAATTTGTTGATGTTGCATCACATAGACCCCTTTTCAAAATTATTCGCTCATAATCTTCCAATGTATCAATATCTTCAGGTATTGGAGATGTAACATGAACTAACCTTCGTTCCTCTTTATAACTTTTTATAATTTCTTTTGCTCCTTGGTCTCCCCGTATTCCTATTAATTGAGGAAACAATTGCTTATCAAATATTACTGGGTGTCCGGGAGTTTGTTGATAAGAGGCTTGAGTAATTAATGGTGTTGATTTTAAATACTCTAACACCACTTTATGAACAACATCCCAAGCTACTCCAGGTTGATCAGCTAGTAAGATCGCTGCTGCATCGGCTGATGACGGTAAGGCTTCAATTCCTTTTCTTAGGGAGGAACTCATACCTAGATAAGATTCTTCGTTTTGTTTTATAGAAACAGGTAAGTCCTTTATTTCTTCTACGAGCATTGGGAAAGCCGCATTTAGAACAGTTACTACTCCCGATACATCTCCTACTCTCAAAGCAGATTTTACCGATCGTCTTAGAAGGGTTTTGCGCCCTACTGGTAGCATGAGCTTTTGTTTCCCCATCCTTTTTGAAAATCCTGCCGCTAAAACAACGATCCATACTTCTGGTTGTTTTTTCATATTCATTCTTCTGTATTAACACCCAATAAAATTTTATTAGTGTTTTTTGACTCACAATGAATAGGGCCAACGGTGTTCTTTAAGGGCTTTCCATTTTTCTGATTCCTTTTTAACATCATTTCGGAAAGGATACTCATTGCGATCTCCCCTGGACTCTCTGCACCAATATTTATCCCCACTGGATAATGAAGTTTTTCTTCTAAATTTGCATTAATGAATATTCCCTCTTGTGATTGCAATTCATGGATTAATCTTTCCGACCGATGCCTTGCACCTAACAGTCCTATATAAAATGGATGTTGCTTTAGTAAATACTTCAAGTACAACATATCTTGCTGAAAGTGATGGGACATAATCACTGTACAAGCATTTTCACTTACATGAATGTCCTCGACGGGCTTCCCTGGCTCTATTAAGAAAATTTTATCCGCATCTGGAAATATGTCTTTATTTGCATATCCAGGCCGGTGGTCCACTACAGTTACATGCCAGTCAAGTAATTTTGCTCCCTTTACAACAGGTATAACATCAGGTCCGGCACCAAAAACTATTAATCTAGGAATAGGTTCTAACTTTTCTATATAACAGTTTACTTTTATGTTGATCCAACCATTCGTTGCAAACGTTTCCAAAATGGTGTTGGATTCAGGACTATGCATAATAGATAAAGGTTGCTCATGTAAACTTTTCAATATTTTAAACTCATTAAAATAATAGTAGTCTGCATTCGGTTCAAAACAAGTACCAATAGGAATTTGCTTTTCGTCTTCAGAATCTACAATGGTTACTAAATTAATAGGCTTACAGCCGACTAATAGCTTAGAAAGATTATTTAACAACTGTTGACACTCCTGGAAGCTGTTAATAGGATCAAATAGCTGTAAGAAAATAGTCATAGCTCCATGACAACCTACGTTAAGATCTAATAGTGGATCTTCTTCTTGAAAATTGTAATAAATTGTTTTAGATTGCCCTGTCTCCATTACATCTTTACAGTACTCAAAAAGATCCTCTTCTACGCAACCACCACTTAATACTCCAATTACCTTTCCACTTTCATGAAAGATGCTTTTCGCTCCAACTTGCCTGTAAGTGGAACCTTCTTTATTAATAATTGTTGCAATAACTGCTTTTTTTCTATTTTTCATGCAATCCCCTAATTCTTGGAAAAGATTTATCACCAACTTCTCACCTCTCAGGATTTCTTTGATAAAACGAGGATACGTTTTCAGCATTTCTCCAAACGGAAAAACACTTTTTATGTTATTTGTTAGTAACCATTATAAAAAAACTTCCCAACGGGAAGTTTTAAAATTTTCTTAATATTATTTTAATTATTTTTTTATAAATAACCTGTTCTTTCACTTTTTTATCATACTTTCATTTTCTTGCCATATTCCGTAAACATTCTTCGATATTCTCTCGGCTTTTTTCCTTCGATCCGTTTAAATGTGGTTGCAAAATAACTAGCGCTAGTAAATCCAATATTGTTTGCAATCACCTCAATAGGCAACGAGGTCATTTTTAACATATCCTTTGATTTTTCTACTCGATATCGTGTCAAATATTCTACAAATGTGGTTCCAGTTTCTTCTTTGAATAACCGACTAAAATGGGAGGGACTTAAATAAACAGAATCGGCTATTTCATGGAGATTTAATGTCTCATTATAATTAGATTGAATCAGCTTGATCGCGGTTTTAATAGGATTTCCCAAATCTGTTTTAAAATTTTCCGTTAAAATTTTGTTATTTAATAATTCATTTCCATTTGGAGGATTTACACCTTTTTTTAATAAACGGTCTAAGATAGTTAGGAGTTCACTCTTTGAAAATGGCTTTAGTAAATAGCCAGAAAACCCTGCATTAATACACTCTTGTATGGATTCAAACATTTTTAATTGTGTCAGTACAATAATCGGGATCTGTGGATATAACTCTAGCGCTTGTTTGCCTACATCTAATCCATTATGATCAGGAAGAGAGAGGTCTATAAGAAGTGCTGCTGGTTGCTTTTGCTTCAATAAAATTAGTCCTCTATGAGCCGTATTAGACTCATATATTGATAGATGGTTAAATTGACTTCCTTCGATAATCGAACGTACAGAATGACAGCTTTCAATATCATCATCAATAATCAATATATCACCCATATCTATTCACCTCTCTATCCCTACCTCTCAAAAAGAGTATTATGTATCTTCACTATCATGCGAGTTTAACTTTCTATACATAATTTTCCCAGCCGATGTCTTTGGAATTTTTGGAATGAATACATATTTTCTTGGTCTCATAAAATTGGATAGCTTTTTATGTTCCTTACAGAATTGATCCAATTCTTGCGCTGTTACTTGGGGGTCTTTTACTACAACATAAGCTACAACCATTTGTCCCCATCTTTTATCCTCTTCACCAACGACTACCACTTCATCTACTTGATTATGCTCCATAATGACACTAGCAATATCCTGCGGATGTATATTTTCACCGCCGGATAAAATCATCTCGTCTACACGTCCGACTACAAACAAATCTTCTTCTTCGTCTATATAGCCTAAATCACCTGTATAGTACCACCCTTCTCTAATGGCCTTTCTAGTAGCATCTGGCCTGTTCCAGTACCCTTTGAATGCTTCGTAGGATTGCATGTCCACAATAATTTCTCCAACTTCACCATGGGGCACAAGAGATTCCGGAGAAGGTTTCCTATTTTTTCCTGGTACCACTAGTCTAATATTTTGGTGAAGTCCAGGTTTGCCTGCACAGCCTGGTTTTTCCATAATGTTTGAGCAAGTAGTAAACGTATAAATTTCCGTACTCCCGTAATGATTGATAAAATGCTTAGGTTTAAAAACTTCATAGCATTTTTTTATTAAATCAAAAGACATAGGTGCCCCTGCATAAACAAGGGTGTTCAAATCATTAAACGTATAAATTTTAGCTTTTTTACTATAAACAAGATCATGATACATTGTTGGGGTTAAATATAGACAAGTTATTTTTTCTTCATCGATCATCTCTAAGTATTCGTCTGGATCAAAATCTGGACTAATCACATAGGTTCCATTTAATAAAACCATAGCTAAAAGAGAGCGTATCCCCATCGTATGATAAATTTGAACCGCACCTAATGTTTTATCAAGATTCTGATAATGACATTGAACGATATGCGCCATACTGGAAGCGTATTCATTTTTGTGACTTCTTGGTACCCCTTTTGGCTTACCGGAAGTACCAGATGTATACAAAATAACAGAGATATCATCTTCATTTATTGAAGCTGGCGTAAAGGTTTCTGACCCCCGATCTCTTAATTCACTATACGTAATATCTCCTTGCCCTTCATGAATACTAATAAGAATTGGTCTTTCTTCAAATTTAGTATTTTTAATTAAATGAGCACTAGTGGTTTCAAAAACAATAAATTTGGCCTCTACGTCAATAACACAATGCTGAATGTCATCCGGTGCTAAACGTAAATTTATAGGAGTAAAGATAGCACCTAATTTTTGCACAGCCCAATAAATTATAACTGTTTCTATTCTATTTTTTAACAGAACCATTACTCGATCCTGCTTTCCTAAACCGAGTTTCTGGAGTGAATAGGCAACTCGATTTATTTCTTTGTCTAGTTGTTCATACGTATAGCGTCTATTCCCTTGGACGATAGCTACTTGGTTTGGATATCGATTGGCAGTAAACGTAAAATGAGTCCCTAGGTGCAACGTTATTCCTCCTTAATAAATTGTTAGTTCCTTTTCATGTTTGTTCAAGTAATCTAGTATTCCCATGGCACAAATCTCCATGTCTTGTTTTAAAAGAGGGTATATTCGATGGTCTTCCGGTACATTTCGTTTTAATAAATAATCTTGTACCAGTTCGTACAGGCGAGAAGCTAAAACCGTTTGAGAGTCATTTTCTTTAAATAGCCTTTCCCCTTCTTTTACAAACTTTTCAATCCAGTATACAACTTGGTTCAAAGCATCATTAACATGGTTCGTCATACTAAAGTGACCATAATAGATAGAATCTACATTTATACTTCTAACTCGTTCAATAGATTGAAGCATCGTGTCAGGGTTAAACTGATTTGGAGATGTAATTGGTAAATGAAAATTGATCTTTAATTCCTTTAGCCATTCATATTGCATCCCTACCGTGTCCCCAGTAAATATACCATTTCGCACAGGATCATAAATACTAAAATGATGACTGGCATGACCGGGTGTATCTAAAAACTGTAACTTACACTTTTCTCCAATCTTTAATTGATCACCATCATTTTTTACTATTAACTGCTCTTCTGGAATTGGAATAATAGGATCAAATAAGGAATCAAACTCACTCCCATACACTGCTCTTGCCCCTGCAATTAATCTAGAAGGATTAGCTAAGTGCTTAAATCCTCTTGGATGAACCACTACTTTTGCATTTTTGCATGATTGTAATAATAAACCCGCGCCACCTGCGTGATCCAAATGAATGTGAGTAACAATTATGTAGCGAACGTCTTCTGGATTATATCCTAATTCTTTTAATCCTTGTAATATATAGGGGACTGAAGGACTTGGTCCCGTTTCAATTAATGTTAATTCCTCTTCATGAATGACATACGTTCCAGTGCGGTAAGACAAACCTAAATCGAAACCATCAATTAATGATATACCTTTACCTAAATCAATTGGCTTATTATTTTCCATCGTACCCCTCCTTAATTTGTTGCGATTAAGTCTGTTAAATTATAAATATTGATATACTCTACATTTGACATTTCATATAGAATTCCTTTAATTATGTTTACAGAGGTTCAATGATTTACTAGCATACACTCAATTAATACTATGAAGTTAAATTAATTAGAATAAGTGTTTTTCATTGGTTTCTGGTCATCAAAGAAACAAGAAAAACTAACTATTTTTACAACAATGTAATTGTAAGAAAGGAACAGAAATAAGAGTATACTCACCCTTGACGGATAAGTATACTCCTCTTGGTTTTGCTTTAAACCTTTTCCACAACAATTCTGCTGGCACTTCCCAGATTTCGTTGAACGGCATTTAGAATATTTTGTTGTTCACGGTAAGCTCCTTCTTGAGTACCATCAACAATGACGCGGTATATGGGATCTTTTCGTTGTAGATTAAAGGCACGGGCTAATCCATTTACATGTCCTTGGGCAACTGTCTGTCTCCAATTTGGATCTCTTAATTTTTCCGCGTCTTCTGGATGGTCAATAAAGCCGTTCTCCGTCAAGAGAGCTGACATTCTCGTTTCTCGTAAAACATGGAAGTTTGCTTTCTTTTTCCCTCGATTAACAAGATCATTTACTCTCGTAATTTCCTCATGCATAATATCCCGATAACGGGCAGTCTGGGACGTGTCTGATAAACTACTATGAATATAATCTTCATATCCTTGGGCCGTTCCATCAAATCCATTGACATGAATGGACAGAAAATAATCGGCTCCCCAATTGTTTGCATCATCGGTACGTTCGTTTAAACTTCGAGTAGTATCCGTTGTTCGACTCATTCTCACTTGAACATTTTCATATTCATTCTCAAGAATATCGCGAATACGAAGTGAAATATCTAAGGTGAGGTTCTTTTCTTGCATCCCATTTCCAGTGGCCCCAGTATCAGAGCCCCCATGACCAGGGTCTAAATAAAGCTTAAACATTCTAACACCTCCCTTCTAGAGCATATCTATTCAAACTAAAGAAGCTTGTCTAGACATGTCTCTTAAAGAAAAAAGAAATGTGCGAGTGGTAATAGGCTAATAGAATTCCTCTTTCTATTAGCCTTTTTGATAAGACTAAAACTCAAAAAATTTGCTGGGATTGTTTGGCAATGTGAATTGGTCCACAACGTACAAGTAACCTTTTTTCACTATTTCCTAAAAAATTATAAAATAGTTTAAAATTTTCTTTATTTTTAAAAATCATTATGATAACATGAGAAAAAATACAGTAATACTAAAATTTTTACACAAATACAAAAATAGTTCTCAATGTGTTGGAGGTTAGTTATGAATGAAGTTACTGACAAGATACGCTCGTTGCGCAATGAGCAAAAACTCACTCTAAAAGACTTAAGTGAAAAGACAGGTTTATCCGTTAGCTTTCTATCTCAAGTGGAACGGGGGTCTTCTTCCTTAGCTATCACATCTTTAAAAAAGATCGCTGATGCATTAGAAGTTCCCATTACTGATTTTTTCGAAAGCCACGCTAACTACAATTATGTAGTGAAAACAACGGACCAGAAGCCATTTCGTATTGAAGGTTCCACGGCAGAATATGTACGACTCGGTGGGGAGTTTACCGGAAGGTCCTTAGAACCTTTACTCGTAACCCTATCCCCTGGCCAGCCTTATGACAAAGTATTTAGCCATCCAGGAGAAGAGTTCTACTATGTATTAGATGGTATCGTCCTTTTCAATGTAGATGGAAAAGAATACATCGTGAAAGCAGGAGACTCGATTCACTTCCCATCCCATGTACCACATTATTGGGAAAATCCGCTGGATAACGATGCAAAGGTTCTATGTGTGTTAACACCAGTCCTTTTTTAAGAGACTGATAGTTTTTCATAAAATATCATGACGAAAGGGGCTTTACCTATGAGAGTTGCAACTGATATTGGAGGTACATTTACAGATTTGGTTTACGTGGATAACGATGGAAAAATGGGCGTAGCCAAGAGCCATACTACCCCTCCTAACTTCGAACAAGGGGTTATGGATGTCATTAATGTAAGCGGTATCAACCCTAAATTATTAGACACGTTTATTCATGGAACAACCGTCATTATTAATGCTTTAACAGAAAGAAAAGGTGTGAAGACGGGACTTATTACAACCAAAGGGTTTCGGGATGTACTAGAAATTGCCCGTGGTAATCGTCCAGATCTATTTAACGTTCGTTATGAAAAACCAACTGTTTTCGTTCCAAGATACTTACGCCAAGAAGTGGAAGAGCGTTTGAATTATAAAGGGGAAGTCCTTGAGCCTTTAAATAAAGACCAAGTGAGGGAAATCGTTCAATACTTCCAGAAAGAAGAAGTGGAAGCCATCGCCGTTTCCTACATACATGCGTATAGTAACCCTTCTCATGAACAAGAAACCATTGCCCTTATTAAAGAATTGTGGCCTGAGGTGGCAGTTACCGCTTCCCACGAAGTAACAAAAGAATGGCGGGAATATGAGAGAACAAGCACGACAGTATTAAATTCCTATGTGAAACCAATTGCTTCCTCTTATGTTAATCGTTTAGAAAGTGAATTAGCGGCACTTGGTACAGAGTCGAACAAATATATTATGCAGTCCAACGGCGGAACAACTACCTTTGATCAATCGAAAGAAACACCAATTAATATGCTTGAGTCAGGACCGGTTGCAGGAATATACGGCTCCGCTATACTGGGAAAAATGCTCGGAGAACAAAATATTATTGCCTTTGATATTGGCGGGACAACAGCCAAATGCTCCCTGATTGATAAAGGGGAAGTCAAGGTTTCGACGGAGTATAGCATTGAACGTACCGATAAAACTGCTGGCTATCCAGTAAAAGTACCAGTAGTCGATATCGTTGAGATTGGTAATGGCGGAGGTTCCATTGCTTGGATCGACGGTGGCGGTTCCTTACGAGTTGGCCCTAAATCAGCCGGAGCCCTTCCAGGCCCTGTTGCTTATGGCAAAGGTGGAGAAGAACCTACTACAACGGACGCTAACTTAGTTGTCGGACGCTTATCTCCGAAAAACTTTGATAACGACGTAGACATGGAAAAAGTAAGAGCCGCAATCCAAGAAAAGATTGCAGAGCCATTTAATACTACCGTTGAAGAGGCAGCCCTTGGTATCATCCGTATCGCTAACTCGAACATGCTTAATGCATTAAAGCTCATCTCTGTTCGAAAAGGGTATGACCCTCGTGAATTTGCTTTAGTTGCCTTTGGCGGCGGTGGTTCCATGCATGCCCCTGCCCTAGCCAAGGAATTAGGAGTACGAAAAGTTATTGTTCCTGTCGGCGCATCTGTATTTTCTGCTTTCGGCATGCTCATGACAGACTTACGTCACGATTTCATTCAAACCTTTATCCGCCGTGTCGACGGAATTAATTTAGCTGAGTTAAATGAGAAGTTAACGAAACAGGAAGTAGAAGCAGTCGAGCAGTTTAACAACGAAGGAATTGCCGAGAGCGACGTCGTCTTAACTCGTTTTGCTGACTTACGTTATGTTGGTCAAGAACATACGGTAAAAGTTCCAGTTCCAGCTGGTGACATTACAGAGGAAAGCTTACAGCTCGTGATTGATAAGTTCCATGAAACCCACGAACAGCTGTATACCTTCAAATTAGAAGAAGCACCAACGGAAATCGTCAATATTCACTTAACAGCTTTTGGTACGGTGAATAAGCCGGAATTGGCAAAATTAGATCGTATTGGCGGAACTGCAGAAGATGCTTTAAAGGAAGTTCGCCCTGTTCTTTATGAAGATATGGGATGGATCGACACCAACGTGTTTGACCGTAACCTTTTAAGTGCCGATGTCACGATCCAAGGACCTGCTGTTGTAGAGGAACAATCTAACTCCACCATACTCTATCCTGATCAAACGCTAACAGTTGATATTTATGGAAACTTAATCATAAATACGGGGGTGTAATAAATGACAAAACAAGTAATTGCTCCAAAAGTAGATCCATTTACATTAGACATTGTAAAAGACTCTTTAGTAGCCATCGGTGAGGAAATGTTCTACGCATTAGCTCGTACTTCCATGAGCCCGATTATCTATGAAGTATTAGACTACGCAAGCGGCTTGACTGATTCGAAAGGTCAGTTATTAACGCAAGGAAATGGGGTTACAGGTTTTATCGGTATGCTTTCTTTCATGGTAAAAGAAACGATTGAAAGATACAACAAAGAAGGTGACTTAAAACCGGGAGATATTATCTTAATTAATGACCCTTATGGAGGCGGCGGTTCCCACCTATGTGACGTAGGCCTTGTTATGCCAATCTTCTACGAAGGAGAATTAGTTGCTTTTTCCGCAAACAAAGCCCACTGGACCGAAGTGGGTGGAAAAGACGCTGGATCTATGTCCACTGACTCTACGGAAATTTATCAAGAAGGTCTGCAATTCCCATGCGTAAAGCTCTACGACGAAGGAAAACTCAATCAGGCCGTTGTAGACATTATTGCAGCAAACGTCCGTTTCCCTGACCTCTCCCTTGGAGATATGTGGGCACAGGTAGCCGCCTTAAAAACAGGGGACAGACGTTTCCAAGAGCTTTGTGATAAGTACGGCAAAGACGTTGTAAAAAATTCCATTGACCACCTATTAGATCACGGTGAGCAATTAACACTGAAAGCATTAAAGCAGCTTCCTAAAGGAACTTTCGAAGCTGTGGACTATATCGATGATGACGGTATTGAAGAAGGCCCGTTTCGTGTACAGCTGAAGCTGACCATTACGGACCATGAGTTTATTTGTGACTTCCGTGGGAGTCATCCGCAAGTGACAGGATCCATTAACTCGACACTAACGGGAATGGTCTCTTCCGTTCGAACCATTTTCCTTGCCGTAACAAATCCATCCCAAGACGTGAATGATGGAGCTTTCCGCCCGTTAAAGGTATTAACAGACAAAGGGTCTGTCTTCAATGCAGCGAGACCTGCCCCAGTATCCATGTATTGGGAGTCCATGCTATTCGGCTGTGACCTTGTTTGGAAGGCGTTAGCACCAGTTATTCCAGATCGTTTAACAGCTGGGCATCTCTTATCTGTCTGTGTTGCAATTGTATCTGGAAAACACCCAGATACAGATGAGCCATTTTTAATTGTTGAACCTTCTGTTGGTGGTTGGGGTGCTGCCGTTGACCGTGACGGTGATTCAGGTCAATTCTGTATTCTCGACGGCGAGACATTTAACATCCCTGTAGAAGTTTGTGAAACAAGAAATGGTGTATTAGTGGATGAATACAGCCTTAACACAGATGGTGCAGGTGCCGGGACATTTCGTGGCGGCCAAGGGGTTATCCGCTCCTACCGGGCATTAACTGATAATCAAGCCTTTACAGGATCCTTTGGACGTCATAAATTCAATGTTTGGGGTGCTGAAGGGGGCAAAGAAGGATCTAACAATAAAATTGAAATTGTAAAAGCCGATGGTACCGTTGACGGCCCATTTGGTAAATACAATAAATATCCTTTAGGAAAAAATGATGTGGTTCGTCTTATCACAGCCACTGGGGGAGGCTACGGCAGTCCATTAAAACGTCCTGTGGAAAAAGTAGTAATGGATGTAAAAAATCAATACATTACTGTGGAACAAGCAAAAGTTGACTTTGGAGTCATTATTGATGAAGAAACACTGGATGTTATTGGTGTTACGGAAGAACGTCAAGGAAAGGAGAGTGTGTAAATGCAAGTAGTAACAATTAATCAAGTCTCTCCTGAAAACAAACCAAATATTGAAATGAGAACTCTCTTTGACGACTCTATATTAGAAGGTGCACGGGCTACTTTTGGAACAGTGACGATCCCTCCAGGAGCACGCATTCCCCTAGAAGGAACCGGTTCCCATCAAGAAGATGAGTATGCCATTGTTATAAAAGGCTCTATTACTACCATGAGCGGTGGCAAAGAATATAAAGTCTCCGCAGGGCAAGCAACCTTTATCCCATACGGAGAAGAGCACTGGGCTTATAACGACGGTAACGAGGATTGTGAAATTATTTGGGCCCTTGTAAAACGATAGTAGATACTTTTTGAGCTTTTTGGTATTAACCTTGCCTCCCCGCCTAGTAACAGGAAGGCAAGGTTAACATAAAAACTATTAATAGGATTAATAGTTTTGTAAGAGAATTTTACAGAATATTCAAAATTCAAAAGGAGTGATTTCTGTGTTGGAAGAAAAAAATGTTCCAAAGACGATTGTAAAAGATGAGGCACTCTCTGCTATCCCATCTTCTGAGCGTCAGCATTGGCTAACCCCTGCCGTTATTTTTGGTGGCTTGGAGTTTACCATTCCAGTGTTAATGGTTGGTGCCATGCTAGCGGTTAGTTTCGGTATGTCGCAAATTTTTTGGATCCTCGCCGTGTCATTATTCGTCTTTCAATGGATTGGGAATGCTATTCAAGGTTACATAGGAGCGAAAACAGGCCGTTCCTCTTCCGTTATCGCACGTACTAGTTTCGGTTCCTTACAAGCTCGGTTTATTGTTGGACTTACCATTTTTGTCGTGTCAACCGGATGGTGGGCATTGCAAACTGCTGTAGCTGGTAATGCTATTTCTGCAATGATAGGTATTGATTATAACAGCCAATGGTTTGCGTGGGCAATCATCACCGTAATTGTCGGACTTTTATTTGCAGTTCCTTCTATTATAGGCTATGCCTCCATGAAGTGGACAGATTATATTGCTGTACCAGCAGGTCTATTGCTCATTGGTACCGGTATCTTTTATGCATTAACAACAACAGGTTGGGAAACAATCTCTTCTTGGTCTCCTGAACCTACAATGACGTTTCTTATGGCAGTAAGTTTAATTATTGGTGTGAATGTATCTCAGTGGGTTATCGCATCGGACTACACACGTTATGCTAAACCAAAAGTAAAAGATAATGTCCTTATTCCATTAGGTATTATTGCAGTTGGATTCCCTCTATTTTATGTAGGTGCCATTATGTCCGTGGGCGTTGGATCTGCTGATATTGTTGAAGTAATGCTTGGGTTAGGCTTCCCTATTTGGGGCTTTCTAATCTTATGGTTTGCAACCTGGACTAGTCAGCTAGTTAATAACTACAGCATGGGTCTTGCCCTTTCTAACCTTATGAATGTTAACTCTGGTAAAGGGAGAGCAATCCTCACATTTATCGGAACAATCATTGCTATTGTCGTAGCATTAGCAGGTGTTCTTAACTACTTTATGGACTTCTTGTTCATGACTGCATTGATTTATCCAGCCATTGCTGGTGTTATGTTCGCCGATTTCTTCTTCGTTCGTAATAAAAATTGGATCGATAACCCAGGCTGGAACTGGATGGCAACGATCGCAATCGTAATTGCAACCGCTATTGGTTACTTTACACAATATGTTCAGCCTTTCGGACTGCCTGCTGTTCAATCGTTATTGGCCGCTGGTGTTGTTTACGTCATTGCTATGAAGATTAAGGCAAAAGCAGCTCCAGACCAATTCACTCCAGAAGAATGGAAACAAACAGAAGGTAACACAGAAGCTCCTAAAGTAAGTTAATTTATATATACCACAACCTTTTAAAATGAGGTTGTGGTATTTTTTAGTTAATAAATTGAATAAAATTACAATTTTCATAACTGCAAAAAAGTAAAAAAGTAACCATCCTTTCCCACCAACCCAAGGTTATATCCTAAAACATTTTACTAAAGAATCACTTCCACTGCCTATTTTAGATAGGTGTTAATGTTCTATTTCCTGGATCTCGCTATTAGACGAAAACAACCTTATAAACTTAGTCATGACTGGTTCTATGGCTCCTTGCATGTTCTAAATTTATGTACATTAAAGGCCGCGACAGCAAATCTATTTTTCTGTGCATCTTTTAATATATCTATTGTATTTACAAGCATAGTGAAAGTTCGCCCCTTATAATTTTAGATAAACGAACGTCCAGAGAGCGATACTTTTATAGCATCTTCTAGACGTCCTTTTATAGTCTTATAGTCCTGGTAAAATCCCAGAGAATAAGCTTAAAATGTAAACAGTTATTAGGGCCGTTAATCCAGCTACAAATCCACCGACTGTCCAAGCTTTTAACGTTTGTGGGATCGTTAATTTACCAAATTTATTTACAACCCAAAAGCCTGAGTCATTAGGTAGTGATAATCCAATTGCCCCTGAACAAATAGCAAGACCAAGTAAGATTGGGGATACACCTAAATCAAAGGCAAGAGGTCCTAAAATACTAGATGTTGTTACAAGTGCTACTGTAGCAGAGCCTAGTGAAGCCCGTAAAATTTGAGAAAAAATAAAAGCTAATAATAAAACAGGAATACTCCAGCTTTGCATCGTCACTATTAAGAAATCTCCAATTCCACTTTGATTAATTACGGCACCAAACGCTCCACCTGCACCAGTAATTAATAAGATAATCCCTGCAGAGTTAATAGCCTCAGTATAAAGGGTTTGTTTAGATTTATTAATGTAAGGTGTTAATACAATAATCGCCACGATTACACTGATAAATAAGGCTACGTTTTTATCTCCTATAAAACCTAATAACTTCGAGATAGTTGTTTCTGGTACCAATAGCTTTGAAAATGTATTTGATAAAATTAATAGAATAGGTAACGCTAACATAAATAAAGATAAACTTGTGCTGATTTCTTTTTTCGGTGTAAATTCCGGAGTTACCACTTCTTCTTCAATTTCTCCAGAATGATTAAACCTTTTTCCAATAAACATCCCATATAAATATCCCCCGACTATTGTTGCAGGAATGGCACAAATAATACCATATAAAATGAATAACCCTAAGTCTGATTGTGTATTTTCTGCCACGATAAGTGGACCAGGTGTTGGTGCAATCATACTGTGAGAAACGATTAGACCTACTCCTAAAGCGGTTACAAAGGATACAATAGAGATGCCAGTTTTCTTAGATAAGCTTTTAATTAAACCACTTAAAATAACGAATGCTGCATCAAAGAATACTGGAATAGAAACAGCAGTACCAGTTATCGCTAAGCCTGCAGGGGATTTATCTTTTCCGAAAGCTTTTAAAACTGCTTGTGCAATCTTTTCGATTGCTCCAGAAGCTGCTAAGAATGTTCCAAATATACCCCCTAAACCAATTAGTATACCGACACCAATCAAGGTATTACCGAAACCTCCGGCTACTATTCCCGGGACTTCATTTAAAGGAATTCCAATCACTATTGCTGTTCCTAATGCTACAGCAATTAAAGCTAGAAATGGCTCAAGCTTCATTTTTAAAATTAAGAAAAATAATGTTGCTAAGGATAATAGAAAAATGACTATTAATAAATTTCCTGTAACCATGAATGAATATCTCCTCTCATTATATAAATCTTATATTTGTTCTAACTCTAAAACAACCTCTTTTAACGTCGTATCAGCACCTACGTTACCTGGGAAAATCACATACGGAATATATGAGAATGTACTTTCCTCTCCCGTTTTCCAAACAGGAATTCCAGGTGCAATTTGTCCTGCAACTGTTGCTCGTTTTACGCATAAGCCTTTTGTCCCTACATCACTGGAAGTGATTCCACCTTTTGCGAGGATGTAGTTGGGTCTTACTTCAAAGTTTCGAACGATGCTTGTTACGGCATCGGATATCTCCACTGACAATTTTAGTTCTTCTTCCTTCATGCCTTCCCCTAAATCAAGACGCTCCCGTTTTGTGAAGATAACTGTTGTAATTCCATGTGCCACCTTTTCTTCTGCTTCTTTTCGAACGCGGTCCACTTCATGTTTAAATGCAGCTTTATTCAGGACAAGGTGACAATCAAATTCAATAAAATGCAAGGAGTCAACTGTTTGTAATTCTTGAAGCTGAGCCGTTGTTTTTTGCACATGGGAGCCAACGATAATGAGCCCACCATTTCTTAAGTTATTTTCAATTAAATCTTTTCGTTTTAGTAAAGGTCGGGTAGAAATGCCTCCAATTACTTTTGTAAAGGTAGCAGCTGTTCGAAGCATAAAGCGCTTCCCTTTATTCAAAGCAAGTGTTAGTGCAATCGAAAAGACCATCACATCTTCCTCTTCCAATGCATTTACCACTACTTTATTAAAGCTAGACACGTTCATTAATTGCTCACTGATTGCCTCTATGTCTAGCTTACGAATGCTTTCTAAAGTGATATAAGTTACTTCTTCTTTCTTGTAAGTACCGTTTGTTTTCTCTTCTATCCATTCTCCTAGATGACTAGACTCATATCCGAAAGTTCGATCCTTTGCAAATTCTGTTTCCCCAGCTGGAACTAGTGTATCGTTGTATTGAACATAATGAATGTTATCAACGGTAAGGCGTCCTCCCTCTTTAAAGAAAGGTAATAATATTTCTCCGTCCATTTCTACATTACCGTTACGTTCAACCGCTTCTTTCATTACTTCAGTTTCCAGTGGATAATGCCCCCGTAATGTAGAATCACCTCTGCTAATGATGAGGTAAGGTTTATTCATCGCTTGAGCTATTTCTTCTACACGCTCTGCAATGTCACGATGAACAATTTCCGTTTCTTTCTCTGTAAAGGCTCTCGAATTTGTTAAGATAAAAAATATTTGATTCTTTTCTAAAAAGCCATTTTCAATTGTTTCTTTTGTCCAATCCGTATATACACTTACACCGTGAACAGTCTGAACTCCAGTTGGGTCATCATCTAGTACAATGATTTGATGTTGAAAAGAAGGACGAACTTCATTCCATAGCCTAGTTAATTCTTCTTTATTAATAGGTTCATAGGAAGTCAATACTTCATCAACTTTTCTCTCTATAATAGACATTTTTATATCACCCTTTTTTCACTTCTATTTTTGCTAATTTTTCGTAGTATTGTACTAAACCACAGTGATCATCTGCTTGTTTTCCATCGATTTTTAAAGCATGGAACATTTCTAATACTTGACTTGAAAGTGGTAACGGTACCCCAATTTCGTGTGCCGTATCCATAACGTTAGTTAAGTCTTTTAAGTTAATATCAATACGTCCGCCAGCTTGGAAATTTCGCTCTAATATCATAGGTACTTTTGCATCTAAAACAGCACTTCCTGCCAATCCACCACGGATTGCTTGATACATCTTTTCAATATCAATCCCCGCTTTTGCTGCTAATACGAGCGCTTCTGACATTGCGGCGATGTTAACGTTCACAAGAATTTGGTTAGCAAGTTTTGCTGTAGTACCACAACCATGATCCCCCACGAGGACAATATCCTTGCCTACTGACGCTAGTATTGGTCTTACCTTTTCAAAAATATCCTCTTTTCCACCAACCATAATCGAAAGAGTTCCATCAATTGCTTTAGGCTCTCCACCACTTACAGGAGCATCTAGCATATGCATGCCACGTTCAGCTAATTTTTCAGATAATTCCTTAGAAGCTACTGGTGTAATAGAACTCATGTCAATTACGATAGTACCTTCCTCAGCTCCTTCTATGATACCGTTGTCGTTTAAGATAACACTCTTTACATGCTCAGTATTAGGCAGCATTGTTAGAACTACTTCACTGTTTTGGGCTACTTCCATCGGTGACCGGGCTCCTATAGCACCTTGCTCAACTAGTTCTCTAACTGCTGCTTCGTTAATATCAAATACTGTTACTTCATATCCATTTTTTAATAGGTTAAGAGTCATTGGCTTTCCCATTATGCCAAGTCCAATAAAACCGAGTTTCATGATTCATATCCCCCTCCATTTTCTAAAGCGTTTTCATTCAACGGTTCAATTGTACACATTTTATTAAAATTTGTATACAAAAAAATCTAAATTGTACACAAAATATTTTTCTACTTTTAAAAGTAATTAAATACATCTATACTTTCTAGAGAGACTAATTAAAGTAAAAGGGCAAGGCTTTTATAAATATAGAAATACTTTAAGAAATTTTATTATGATAAGTAAAAAGGAGGTTAGGCTGTTTGCAAATGGAACATGATGCAGCAGTCGAATCAATGTGAGTAAACAGACAACAGCTTTTATTCAGGCGTATGAATATATTCGGGATAAAATCCTTAATGGCGAGCTTCCAAGTGGGACAAAATTAGTTGAGGAACGGCTTGCACAAGAATTAGGAATGAGCAGGACACCTATTCGGGAATCCATTCGCAAGCTCGAACAAGAAGGATTAATTAAACAAAAGAAAGTTATTAATCCAACAGAGGCAGATTTACGAAATATTTTTCAAATTAGGATTTTGCTAGAAGGTTTTGCATCCCGTTGTGCGGCTTCTTATATGAACGAGGAAACATTACAAAGGTTAGAGAAGTGTATATCTATAGCAAGAAGTGGATCAACAGAAGAAATTATGAAGGCAAATAAAGAATTTCATGATCTTATTGTACAAGCAAGTAATAATCCAGTTATGATTGATATTATTGATCGAATGCAGTCTATTATTTACCTCTTCCGAAAGACAGTTGTCCTTTATAAACGACCGTTTCTGATTGATGAGCATCAAGACATATATGAGGCGATTCTTGCTCATGACGGAGATCTGGCAGAAAAACTTATGAAGCAGCATTTACAGGCTGATTTAGATTTTTGTTTGCATTTGTTAAAGCAATAACCCAAATTGGAAGGCACCTTCCTATTAGTGATACCCTTATCTAATGGCTACTCGTGAAACTTCACTCGTTGCTTTTGACATCACAACATAAATACTCAAATGATTTTCAAAACGAATTTCAAAGTATAATTCAAAACAAAAAGGGCTTAAAGATAAAAACTTCTTTAAGCATACATAAGCAGTTACAGTGTCTATAGGATTTTTCTTATAATCACTTCTACTTCACAATTGAATAACAAAAAATGTAAACACTGTGATGCAAACTGATAGCTAGTAAGGGTGATTTACACTACAACTTTCTGACAAACAAAAACAGCCTTGAACCAGCAATCGTGCTAGTTCAAGGCTGTTTTTTATTCGTTTTAACTGCAAAAGTCTGGCTATAACTGGTACTATAAATACATTAGTATTCATTATATTATTCTACTTTAGCTTCGTTGGTAGAGTAACGACTGTTAACCGATGAGGGGGCAAAACCTTTCCTTTTTAAAGGAGAAGGAGATCAGCTGTTTAAATATGCCCAAGCATACTGAGCATACAACTCTGCCCCTACGGCTAGAGCGTCTTCGTCAATGTTGAAGCGCCCATGGTGATGAGCCCACTCCGTATCCTTTTCTGGATTGCCACTGCCAACTAATGCAAAGCTTCCAGGTACTTCGTCAAGGTAGAAGCTGAAGTCCTCACCGCCCATTGTTGGTTTTTCGTTGTATAATACGTCTTCACCAAAGGCTTCTGCTGCCACCTTTTGAACTAGTTTCGCACTAGATTCATCATTAATGACTGCCTGTGTTCCGCGAGTATATTCCACTGTTGCTGTTGCTCCGTAAAGAGCGGCAACTTGTTCCGCGTAATGAGTAAGTTGTTCTTCAATATGGTCCCGTGTCCCCGGATCAAAGCAGCGAACAGTTCCTTCTATGACGGCATTTTCCGCGATCACATTGAAGCGGGTGCCAACGGTCATTTTTCCAACTGTTAATACGGCCGGATGTTGCGGGTCAATGGTTCTTGAAATAACCGGCTGAACATTCATCACAAACGCGGAAGCCACAATCGCCGCATCCACACAATCTTGAGGCATGGCACCATGGCCACCTCTTCCTTTGAATGTGACTGTAAAAAGGTCTGCCGAAGCAAAGGATGGACCTGGGTTACAACTTACCTTTTGTGTTGGCATTTGCGACCAAATATGAATCCCAAACACATTGTCGACTCCTTTCACTGCCCCTTGCGACACAAGTGCTTTCGCTCCTTCTGCCACTTCTTCAGCCGGCTGGAAGAGAAGGCGGACATTCCCTGGCAACTCCTCTCTATTTTCATTCAAGGCCTTTGCAGCAATTAATAACATCGCCGTATGCGCATCGTGGCCACAAGCATGCATTTTCCCGTCCTCTTTCGACGCATAGGGTAAATCCTTGTTCAGCTGTTCAACGGATAAGGCATCCATGTCCCCGCGAAGGGCCACTGTTTTTCCAGGCTTTCCGCCTTTAATCTCGGCAATTACTCCTGTTGGCTTTGCTCGCCGATAGGAGATTCCTAAATTGTGCAAATACTCACAGACAAATTTGGTCGTATTTTCTTCTTCCCAAGATAACTCTGGTTCACTATGAAACTTTCTTCGTAGTGCCGTTAGTTCTTCATTATATTTGCTGATCGCTTCTTTTATTTTTTGATGAATCATGATGATTCCACCTCCGTTAATTTTAATTTCCTCCATTTTTTTATAAGAAGCCAGCGAAGATTCCAGCTAATACAACGGATACAATCGTTACCGTAATGAATCCTCCAACAAGCATTGGTGGCAACATATGACTGAGTAACACGTCTCTTTCTTCTTCATCTTCTGTTAAAGAATTGACGACTTCTTTCGGAATGATATAGTCAGCCGGGAAACCGTATAGTGCTGTCAGGGAAACCGCAAACGCCATGTTTTTACTCACTTTAAGGATTTTTCCTGCAATGGCAGAGAAGATGTACATGCCGATAAGACCGACAATGATCGTACCGATTAGCGGGAACAAAATGCTAAGCATCATAGTTGGAGTTGCCTGGTTTAATCCATTAAAGATGAATAGCATTAACGCTAGGATGAGAAAGCCAAAACCATTTGCTTTTTGCAATACTTGCTTTTCAAGGAAGCCCACACTGGAAGCAATGACCCCAAACACTAAGCAAAGGATGAATGGGCTGATATTAACAACAGGTGCTAATAATGTGGACGTAAGGTAAGCAAGATAACCCACCAGAGCAAGTTTGAAAAACTTATAGAAATTCGTATTATACTTTTCAGGCATTTTCCATCTGGCAGCGCCTGGTTCCACCGTCGCAGTCACTTCTTTCGCCCCATCAGACTGCTGCTTCTTTTCAAGTTGGCCATTGCGATATAGTTCCAGCAGATGTTTTCCTTCTTTTTTCAGGAGTACTGCTGTAATCGGATATCCTGCAAAACCTTGGATCACATAGATAACAATGGCAAATACCGCTAAAGTGGTAAATCCTGCCGCACTGGCTGCTTCCGACATAATTAATGAAGAAACAACGCCGCCCACTAAAGGCGGAATCGCTACAACCATCGTTTGAAAGCCGAATATAAGCGTTCCGACAGTCATTAACATGGCAATGACCCCCAGAATTCCGGAGAGGGCAATCACTATCGTCTTCCACTGTCTTTTCAGTTCATTCAGGGAAAGCAATGTTCCTAAATGGGTTATTAACAGGTACATCGACAATGTTGCGACCACCGGCGGGATACCTGCTAGAGACACGATATCCTCCGGGAAGAAAGTCCAATATCCTATAAGGAACAGTACCGCACATATGAAAACCGATGGTACCCAGGCCTTTGTGCGTGCTGAAACAAAATCTCCAATAAATAAAATAAAAGTTAAAATAACTAAAGCTAACATCTGCGACATAAGAAACACCTTACCTTCTTGATAGTATGATTTTTGTTGTTTAGGTAGAATATTAGTATAATAATATAATTATAGTTTTCAGTCAATTTATTCATTTTAGAATTTTCGAAAATAGCGCTTACATTTAAATTTTAACCAATTCTATATTTCGGGAGGAGATTTGAATTTTATTTAAATATCTTTTTTACTATTTCAAAATAATAAAAAGCATCTCAGGGCCCTTTTTTATTATAAAAGCAGAGTGAAGTATGGCTTCGTTGATAGATTAAGAGCTCGTATCCGTAGAAGATACTAAAATATATAAATATGGAAACGAATTGTTTTATTGTTTGGTATTAGCGACTTCACTGCCTAAAAGATAATAAAATCCACTAGACCATTTGAAGTATACACATTTCCAGGTCGTAGCTTTTGTTTCTAAAGATGAAAATTACCTATCTCTAACACAAAATCTGTGCCTTCGAAAAAAAGAACATTGGGAATAGATTAATAAATAAGTTATTATATTAACAGAAATATATATTCAACTAAGCAGTAAAGGAGAATTGGCTATTATGAGATATAGAAATGTTGGTAATAGTGGATTAAAAGTAAGTGAAATTGGACTCGGAAGCTGGCTTACATACGGAACTGCCGCAGAACAAGAAGCTGCTGATGCATGTGTTCGCGCAGCATTTGAAAATGGCATTAATTTTTTTGATACTGCAAACGCCTACAATCGCGGGGCTGGAGAAGAAGCCATGGGAGCAGCACTAAAAAAATATGATCGTTCCAGCTATGTCCTCTCCACAAAAGTATTTTTCCCAATGGGTGATGGGCCAAATGATCGGGGATTATCAAGAAAGCATATCATGGAACAATGCGAGGCTAGCTTAAAGCGGTTGAATGTTGACTATATCGATATTTACTATTGTCATCGATTTGACGACCAAACGCCAGTGGAAGAAACCCTCCGTGCATTGGATGATTTAACAGCACAAGGGAAAATCTTATATTCTGCTGTGAGTGAATGGACCGCAGCTCAAATTACAGAAGCAACAGGAATTAGTCAACGCCTGAATTTACGCCCTCTTATATCGAATCAGCCGATCTATAATATGTTCGAGCGATATATTGAAAAAGAAGTACTACCTGTTAGTGAAAAAAATGGTATTGGCCAAATTGTTTTTTCTCCACTAGCGCAAGGGGTGTTAACAGGTAAATATAAGCCAGGAATGGACTTACCAAAGGACAGCCGCGGAGCCGATGAAAGCGTGAATTTCGTTATTAAAAGCTATTTTCAAGAAAATGTTCTTGAATGTGTACAAGAACTAAACAGCCTTGCTAAGGAGTTAGGCATCTCGTTATCACAGCTATCCTTAGCTTGGGTCCTTCGCCACCCAGGCGTCAGCTCTGCATTAATCGGTGCAAGCAAACCAGCGCAAATTGAAGAAAATGTGAAGGCTGTGGAAGTGGACCTTTCGGAAGATACTTTGGCTGAGATTGAGCGTATTTTAAAGAAAGTTGAAGGATTTGCACCGTTAAGATAACAACCCTTTAGAGTTTTTACTGTCATAGGAACAAGAAAAAAGTAACCAAGAGTGGTTACTTTTTTCTTTAACATTTATTGTCGCCGCTCTTCATGCAACATTTGGTTACCTTGATCAGTGGGTAGACGAACTAAGTCTTTTTTAATTTATCCAATTAATTATATATTATGGAACTTCCTTTCATGTAACAGTTTGAATTGCCCCCTTAAAAGCATCCCTTTATTTAGGCTATCACTACCTCATTAATAAATGTCACTCTATAAGTTGAGTGTTATTTTTTGTATTCACATTAAATAAATAATTCCAAGAACAAAGATCTATAACGCTTTGAGATCCAAAGGTTACAGAAAGATCAATTTAGAAGCAGCTTTTACAGAATTCCCATGAGTTGCCTCTTTCATGGGTAACGTACTCTATTAATTCATCTTTATTCTTGGAGCACACTTTAGGGATTGTGGTCCTTTTTCCTTTGTCTTGTTTTCTCATTAGGAATCTACAATCTGCTCGGTGAATTTTATTCATTCCTTTACTGCTATTGGTGCCGCCAAAATAATTAAACACATAACCTGTATAATTTTCTTCTAGCCATGTTTCATATCCCTGTTCATCTTTCGAATACTTGTGTATTTTTACTTGAATGGTTGGTCGTTCTTTAATCTTATCTTTTTGTACTTTAATTAGCTTCTGTTCCCTTGTTTTAGAAGGTGGTGGTGATAGGGTTTTTATTGGGGATACTTCCCCTTGTGGTTCTATGTATTTGGGCTCTTTGAAATCCCATTGGCCATACACCCTCATCAGCCAAACCCCTAATTGAAAGGCTTGGTTTAAGGCATCCTCTGCCTCTTCGCTGGTGCCATATTTGGCATTATGTACTGCCCTGTTCCCCCGAATTCGAAGAAACTGCAATTTATCATAAATTTCATAGCTAATGATGTCCTTACTTAACAGCCTTTTAATTCTTTTGTATTGCGGATGTATATCCATGCGTGGGATTTTTTCCAAATCGTTGAGGATGGCCGTTACCGTTTCCCCAAACATTCTTAGTTTAACTAGCGTTGTATTTGGATCATTAACAACATGTTTTTCTGCCATCTGACCAATTTCAGCTAACAAATTCCACTTCTTTGCTAAAAAATCAAAGTTCCCCTTCCCCATCCCATCACCTCGTATTTAGTTTCATTCGTACCGAAATCTACATAAATAAAATTATTAATAAGTTCTATAAATATTCTCGATTTCCTTTAAATCTGGAAAACGATGTATTTCCGTGCATACTAAAAAAAGACGATCGTATACATCCATTGAAACTGAATGAAGTATAAGACCGCCCTTAATACCTTGTATCTTAGGGAGTTCTCCATGCAAGTACTATATGCACCATGGATATGAAAATGCATTAATCTTGTCTCTCGAATCCGTTACAGGCGGACGCTTTCCGCGGGCGGTCCGGGAGCCTCCTCGACGCTATCGCAGAGGCCACTGAAAAAGATCGCTTTTTATCTTTTTCAGTGGCCTTGAAGCAATGAGCGGAGCCGTTGCAATGTTTTCAAAGCCTTATATGAGTGGGTTTCTCATATAAGGCGCGCAACGAGCGAAGCCATTGCCACTGTTCAAATTGACTTTTTCAGTGGCCTCGCTATCGCATCTGTGGGGTCTCCCAAGGACACGCTTTTCCCGCAGGAGTCGCCGCCTTTCACTCCTTCGAGAGATGCAATCTGTAATCCAGCATTTGTATTTTCAGGGTTGACTTCCATGCAATGAAAATTACACCATGGACTATGAAAATTGACAATGTTTAACTGAGGAATGAGCGAAGGCCCACGAGACTCCTGTGGGAGTATGGTCTAGGCGAGACCCCGCAACGACGAGCATAGGCATCATGAATATGCTGCGAGTTGTCTCGACGGATGCTACAACAGAGCATCACTAGCAGAGGAAGAGACAGCAGAAGTCGTGAGGAGGCTCGGCAGATCACCCACGGAAAGCGAGTGGGCTGTAGCGAATGATCACATAATTTTTATTTTTAGGTTGAACTATATAGTTATTAAATAATAAAGTGAAACAATAAGTGATGAGGGTTTATATGAGCAACACTTGGTTGAAAATTAATCAATATGTTACTACTTTTATGCTATACTCAAATTAAATTTTATACGGAGAGGAATGGGAGTTTATGATACTAGAAAAAGGGAATAAGCTTCTTTTTATTGGGGATTCCATAACGGATTGTGATAGGAAAAAGCCTGAAGGAGAAGGGACCTTTGATGCCCTTGGAAAAGGATATGTCTCTTTCGTTGATGCATTACTTCAGTCCACTTATCCTGAGCTTGGAATAAGGGTAGTTAACCAAGGGATTAGTGGGAATACGGTTCGAGATCTGCATGCTCGGTGGCAGGAGGATGTTCTTGCCCATAATCCCGATTGGCTTTCCATCATGATTGGTATTAATGACGTTTGGCGTCAATTCGACAAACCTTTAATAAAGGAAAAACATGTGTATTTAGATGAGTACGCAGAAACCCTAGAGAAGCTTGTATCGGAAACAAGACGAAATGTAAAAGGGATGGTACTAATGACTCCTTTTTACATCGAAAATAACGAAGATGCCATGCTACATACCATGAATCAGTACGGAGACATAGTGAAACAGTTGGCAGAAAAGTATGACTGCATTCTTGTCGATACACAAGCAGCCTTTAATAAAGTATTAAAGAACTTACATTCTTCTGCATTAGCCTGGGATCGAGTTCATCCATCTGCAACAGGTCACATGCTCCTAGCAAGAGCGTTTTTACGGGAGATTAGCTTTAATTGGGAAAAATAGTTTGTGACTAGTGAAAAGGTGCTTTCCTTTTTTTCAGTAGGCCGAATGCAACGGACGAAGCCATTGGAACTTTACTTATTAACTATTTCACTTGGTCTTGGGCGGTTCCAATGCTTCCTATCTGTTGAAAGGAAGCATTGGAACCGCCCATTATTTAATTATACAATTATTCCTCCGCAACAAAGGTATTTGTTAAGGAACCTACCTTTTCAATCTCCACAGTCACTACATCCCCCGGTTGTAAGTAAACTTGCTTCTCTTTCGGATATCCCATTACTACTCCTTCAGGTGTGCCTGTTAAGATAATGTCTCCAGGGGTTAACGTCATATGCTGAGAAATATAGCTCACGATTTCGTCTACGTAAAAAATCATATCGGAAGTATTTGAATCCTGACGTACTTCTCCATTAACATAGGTTTTTAAAGACAAGTTATTAGGGTTGCCCACTTCATCTGCCGTTACTAAATAGGGACCTACTGGACTAAAATCATCACATGTTTTCCCCAATAGCCATTGTGGTGTTTTTAATTGTAAGTCCCTTGCAGATAGGTCGTTCGCCGTACAGTAGCCAAAAACATGATCCAATGCATTTCCTTTACTTACGTATTTTGCTTCTTTTCCAATAACAACTCCTAGTTCTACTTCATAATCTAATTTTTCCGTCACTCTCGGGACTGCAATAGTAGATTTATGTGCAGTTAAAGCGTTGTTAAATTTATTAAATAGAATCGGAACTTCCGGGTAAGGGGAATTTGTTTCATCGGCATGCTTACGGTAATTTAACCCCACACAAATAATTTTATTTGGCTGTGTAACAGCGGGCCCCCACTGAATCGTTTCTTCATCGAGAATAAAGGAAGTATCCTCTGTTTCCGCCAATGCACTCACATACTGTTGTAAAGCAGCAACCGCTGACTCACCTTGTTGAATAACTTCCATCACCGACGTTGGAACATTCTCCGCTGGTACCTTTTCTAACGCTGCTTCTATATCCATAATTCCCCGGTCCGTTTTCACACCTAATTTTTGTTCTTCTTGTTTCACAAACGTAACTAGTTTCATAGAATTTCTCCTCCGCCCCTTTTATGGCTAATAATGAGGCCTGCTCCAAGGAGGCTCGGCGAAGAGCCACCCGATGCAGGCTTTGTGATATTTATTATTACTTTACCGCCTGTGGGTGGTCATCTTGAACTAGATCTAAGCTTGCTGCACTAGCATTTAGCTCCACTTGTTCCGGACTTTTACACCCTGGGATTACTGTTGTTACGGCAGGATGCTTTAAGCACCAGGCCAACGCCCACTGAGCCATATTGACCCCTTCTGGTACTTCGTTCAACTTAATCTCTTCCACTAAACGAAGCTTCCTTGCTACGTCTTCTTGATCATGTTTGTGGCGAACATCCTGATCACCAAAGACAGCACCTGGCTTGTATTTCCCACTAAGGTAACCGCTTGCCAATGGAACACGTGCAAGGACCCCTAAATCCTGCCTCTCACATGATGGGAAAACCTCTTCCTCCGGCTCCCTCTCCAAACGGTTATACACCACTTGTATCGCCTTAGCATTCACTTCCGTTGCTAAATCCGTTTGATAAATGTTTTGATTGCTGCCGATAGATATCCCTAAATGACGTATCTTCCCTGCCTGTACTTGTTTATCAAGCATCGTCCATAGTTCATCGTTCTTGAAAGATTCATCACTGCCTGAATGGAACTGATAAAGATCTATGTAATCTGTTTTTAGGGCCTTTAAAGAATCCTCTAACTGTGTTAATACTTCCTCCGCTGACCAGTGATTTGTACGCTCAAAATTAGCGTGGAACTGGTGACCAAACTTCGTTGCCACAATCCAATCCTCTCGCTTATCGTTGGACAGATAGTTCCCAATAAATTTTTCCGAAAGATGGTCCCCATAACACTCTGCCGTGTCAATAAGATTTATGCCCACTTCCTTCGATTTATCTAAGATGCTGTTTACTTCTTCTTGGGAAAAATCCATCCCCCACTCCCCACCAAATTGCCATGTTCCAACACCAACTACAGACACCTTCAAATCCGTTTTTCCAAGTCTTCGATATTTCATTCCTTTCCACTCCTTTTGCAGTTTCATTTATATTTTCCAAAATGAGGCTAGGACATAACAAAGCGTTTAACTGGAAATACGAACAGTGTACTACCTTAGCGGAGGAAATATACGTAGACTCCTGCGGGAGCAAAGGCAAAGATGAGACCCCACAGTGCGTTAGACGAGGAGACTCACCAGCCGCCCGCGGAAAGCGAAGTATATTTCCGAAGCGATTTTTATATGCACCAATTATAATCTCTATTTCGTTCGGATTTGTCATTTATAAAACACTTTTGTTCCAGCCTCATTTCATACCTATTTCCAGTCTATTATTTCAAGTAAAATACATCTTTTAATTCCTTAGCCACAGGGCTGTTATCAGGATTGGTTTCCATGATGTCCTTCATGTACGCCCACCACTTTTGGCATATTTCCGTTTCCGCCACCTTACTCCAGCGTTCCTCATCCTCAATTTCCACATAGGCAAATAAATTTCCAGTCTCTTCATCTAAAAAAATCGAGTAATTATGTGCCCCATGCTCCTTTAGCATTTCTCCCATTTCCGGCCACAACTCATCATGGCGTTTCTTGTATTCTTCAAAATGTCCAGGATAGACTTTCATTACAGAAGCTTTTCGAATCATTTCCATTCCCCTTTTCTTCTATTTTTTGTTGAGAATTTACCCATTAAGAACTTTTTGCTCTGCTTTATATACCCAAGCCTTGGTTTAGTTTCCCTTCTTTACCATACTAATTCAACGCTCCATGTCCAAACCCCTCTTCTAACAACCAATTTCCCTTGGCCCCGTTCACTACTCCCTATGTTTTTATTTACACCTCATTTCTAGTAAAATGTGTCTTGTATAATAGCTGTTTTGTAAACCCTATTGTTTTTTTTAAAGCTTGAAGAAGCGAAAGGCTGCGACTCCAGCGGGAAAAGCAACAGCCTAAATTCAATAGTAAAGGTAAAGGAAAGAGTTGTTTTATATGAAGTCAATGGAAGTTATAAAAACGAATATTCTAATCATTGGATCTGGTGCGGCTGGTCTTGTCGCTAGTGTATATGCTGGTCAGGCAGGTGCAGATGTTTTCGTTATTGATAAAGGTGCTGTTGGGAAAAGTGGCTCCACCGTAGGCGCTGTGCAAATTGCCAGCTTAGGTGCCTGGTCCCAACCGGAAGATAGTGTAGAAAATTACCTTAATGATATTAAAGAAAGTGGCCGCGGTCTTAGCGATCCAGAGTTGATGAATATCCTTGCTAACGACCTCTCCACCCGCCTTGAGGATTTAATCGATTGGGGATTAAAGCTTGATTTAGATGAGAATAAAGAAGTAGCTGTTTTTCCCACTGCTGGTCATTCTGTCCCCCGTTCCGTCAGTGCTCGCAAGGGAAAAATGGGGCTTGCCATTGTCCAAACCCTCATTCGGAAAGTAAACTCCATGGATAATGTTCGGAAATGGAGCGATGTAATTACTTTGGAGTTAGTGAAGACGTCCGGTCACATCTGTGGTGCTATTGTTTTTGACCAGAAGACAAACACGCCTTACCTTATACATAGTAATGCAGTAATCCTTGCCACTGGGGGAATCGGCCAACTCTATCCCATTACTAGCAACCCGGCGCAAACCACAGGAGATGGATTTTCCTTAGGATTAGCTGCCGGGGCTTCCTTGATCGATATGGAACAAGTTCAATTTTATCCCGTCAGTTTAGTTACGCCACATTCCATTGCCGGACTGTGCATTAGCTTTTACCATTATTCGAAGCTTTACAACAGCCGTGGGGAGCGGTTTATGACCGCTTATGAACCGGAGTTTTTAGAAAATACAACAAGGGACAAGCTAGCCATCGCCATCGCAACAGAAATTGCCACTGGTCGAGGCACGTCACGGGGCGGCGTTTACCTCGATGCTTCCGGTGAATTGGACAAGGTAAAGAAGGAGTTCCCCCACGAGTTTACCCTATGCACAGATCGAGGGATAGATCTTGCCAAGGACCGTGCAGAAATTGGACCAGCAGCTCACTTTATTATGGGCGGTATTCAGGCTGATGGGGACGGAGCCACCACAGTCCCAGGGCTGTACGTTGCCGGTGAGACTGCCGGTGGGCTCCACGGGGGAAATCGTCTCGGCAACAACGCCCTCTCCGAATGCATTGTCTTTGGCGCCAGAGCAGGACTAGCGGCCACCGCGGTCGAGGGGATCACATCCGCTCCCCCTTCCAATTCACCACAATCCAAGATGACAGACCTGTTTTTGAAAAAAATTCAGTCACCAACGAATGGACATATTAGGCCCCATGAGTTAAAGGAGAAGCTTCAAGGGATATTAGGTGAAAACGTTGGGGTTATTCGTACGAACGAAAGTCTTGGAAAAGCGTTACAACAGCTGAAAGAAGTAGAGGTCGAACTGGAGCAGGTGAAGCTTAGTAGTACTGGGGTCTATTCCCGTGAAATCCTTGATTTTATTGAAGCTGGCCATATGGTTCGCACAGCTCAGGCCATTGTAGGTGCTGCTATCCAAAGGAAGGAGAGTCGTGGAGCACATTTTACTACGGATTATCCTCAAATGTCCTCCGAAACGTACCATACAATTGTGAAACTTGATGATGAGACAATGGAATTTGGCACAAGCCCAGTGAAAGGGGGAGATAGGTGATGGAGAAACTTTCGGTAAAAATTGAACGTGCGAATTCAGAAGTGGTGGATTTGTTTGAAGTAGATTATACGAAGGAAATGACCGTTCTTGAAGCTTTAGAGGAAATTTACCGGCATCACGATCCCAGCCTTGCCTACCGCTTTTCCTGCCGCACGGGGTTGTGCGCAACCTGCATGATGATCATCAACGGAAAACCTGGACTAAGCTGCATGAAACTGGCAGAGCCAAGTACCAACGGCTTCCTCACCCTAGCACCACTGCCAAAAGGAAGTACAATTAAAGATCTCGTAAAAGAACTTTAAAAAGGGGTGCGGCTGTCCTATGTTTAATTTTGGCAATTGGATGGTAACATAAAGGAAGTATGTCCCTATTTTGTGACGTTAATGGAAGTGGAGGTTTCATAAATGGAATTCATCATCTCGATCTTTGTACGCTTTAAAGAGCACCGTTTAATTGAGTTAGCTGCACAATGCGCTTACTATTTATTGCTATCAATTTTTCCATTTCTCATTTTTATCATTTCTTTGTTTTCTTTCTTGCCTATTGCACTTGAATTTGACTTGGAGCTCCTCCGCGACGTGGTTCCTGCAGAGATTTTTTATTTTATCGAAGGACAGTGGACGAGAATCACCGCTCAGCATAATACTGGATTATTATCCTTTAGTATTCTTTTTACCATTTGGACAGCATCCCTTGCCTTAAACACGATTCTCCATTTGTTAAATAGGGCGTACCATGTAACGGAAGAAAGGAAATTCTTTAAAGGCAGAATCATCTCAATTTTTTTAACCATTGGTATGTTTGCTGTCGTACTTGTGGCTTTAAGTTTACAAGTCGTTGGTGGCGTAATGAAGGATTTCTTCGCCATCGACCTAAACTTCTTGAATTTCAACCTCTTCCGCTGGGTAATCAGCTTCGTTATCCTGTTTATCGTTTTTACATTATTGTACTTAATTGGACCGAATACCAAACTGAAACTGCGGGAGGTTTACATAGGGGCTCTATTTGCAACACTCGGCTGGCAGCTGACATCCCTGTTATTTTCCTTTTACCTCGATAACTTTGCCAATTACACAGCCACCTACGGAACAATCGGAGCCGTCATCGCACTCATGATTTGGTTCCACCTCTCTTCCGTCATCATCCTCCTCGGAGGAGAAATAAATGCGGAGTTGAAAGAAAGCAGCTAAACACATAACGAGTACGTTTCCGCGAGCATCTTCAGAAAGATGCTCTGGAAACGTACTCAGGATAGGATTATCATTAGATGTTCCGATAGTCACATTTTGGCATTATATAGATTAAAAAGGAATTAGAGATTATTATGTTAGAGTGATAAGGGTAATAGTCAATTTATAAATTTTGGGTTGATTTGAGGAGATTATATAAGCTCAGAATCTTAAGGGTCATATAAGAAGTAAGTTATTTTTACAGAAGAAAGCATTATACTGTTGTCATATACACTTCGCTTCGCACGTGGGTTAATTTGTATATTTTTCCATTATAGTTAATAGAAGTAAATGTAACCCCATACTACCTCGATATTCCCCCATACCCTATCGATAAAACCCCAACCTATACCCATAATCCCCCCACCTACCTCAATAATCCCCCATCCCCCTAGTTAGATAACGGATTCTTCCTAATTCAATGTATATTCGCCAAGCAACTATCTTGGTATTGATTCCTAGCACACTTTACAGACCTAAAAAAAACAGTTCCGGTACTCCCTTTTGGAAGTATCGGAACCATCCCTTGTTAGAAAAACTTTTTTAACCCTCGTTTCATTTCTCTATTAAAATATCTCGTTAGTTCTTCAAATAGGCTGTCCCATTCTTCTTTAAAGTAGCTATAGAGTGCTGGGTATTTCTTTTTTAAGTGAAGAATACTCGCTGCGTAATATTCCTTCTCCTCTTCTAATTCAGCAACAAATTCTGGGGTGAACTGACTTTCTAATTGCTGAACGACGGGATGATCTTCATCGTCAAAGTACCAATGGACTGCATTTCGCAGTACTAAAGGGAAGGTTTTTTCATCTTGGAAAATTCTATTAAAGTCTTTCTCTACACGAACCAATTTTTTTACTTCTTTTATTTCTTCTTTAATATCATAGAGGTCAACTTGGACCAATTTAGCAAAGTCAATAAATATTTCTGCTAATCGATATTTTTGATGTTCATAGGCTTCTTCGTATTCTTCCATTAGTGCATAAAATACGCCCATACGGTCTTCCTCTTCTTCGATTCCTTTCAATAGTTTACGGAATCGAGACTGAATTCTGGACAGCTTAGACCACTGATCTGTTTGTGAAATTGTATGGATCCAAATGATATAGGACGGAACATCTTCCACTGTTTCTTCCTCGGGACTGGGAATAGCCATTTCTGCCACTTCCATAGCTCGATCGTATTTTTCGAGCATGATACATACCATCGTTAGTGGTTCAAAAATAAAAGTATTTTGGTGGGAAAATTTCCTTAATCCCTCTTCTAAAATGGTATAAGCTTCCTTGTTATAATCCATTTCTATTAACATTTTTGCAAAAACAGAATAGATGAAGTCTAATTCGATTCCCTCTTCTCTTAACCTATCCGCATTTTTCTGCAGCTCACGAAATAATTCATAAGCAGCATTCAATTCATCTTCGACTATATGAATAAACATTAATCCTATTTTTGCAGATAAGTTAGTAGCGTCTATGGCTAAAACATCTTTATAGATGGCAGCTGCCTTTGTAAAATCATCACCAGTAACATAATCTGCAGCTTTTTCAAGCATGTTCTCAATTTTCCCACCATATTTTCTCATGAGGTCATATTCTTTCCTCTTCAAGGGATCCTTAAGTACTTCGTATGCTTTACGGATTTTCTCAAATTGTTCTGGATCCGTCTCAGGTGGATGCTTCCTCACAGCCTCAATATATTTTTCCTTAATTCTCCGTTGACTTATTTTTGCCGTCGTGCCTAAAATCTTATAATAGCTTTCTGCTGTTGAAATGCTCATAAAATTCACCTTCCATTACAATTCTAAGTCAATGGCTAAATCGACGGATTTTTCGATAGCTTCATGTAACTTAGTTGTATCCTTTTCATCCAAAGCCCCTTTTAATTGTGCAATTGCTTGAAGTAACTGTTCCTTCCAATGTCCGTCCCGATTATCTAATTCATTTGTAAAGCGAGTCAGCCAATCTTCTGCTTCTTCCATCAACTCTTGAAGTGTCTCTTCCGCTTCTTCTTGGTCATCATCATCCACCTCTAAGTAGTCGAAAAGGTTCCATTCCTCATCTTCGGTAACCTCTTTTTCTCCGTCATCCTGTTGATAGGCTCCTTCTATTTTTGCAAGACTACCATAAAAGGCATCTTCTGAGCTACGATCTATGGCATCTTCTAATCTAACCTTCATTTCAGCACCAGTTGTGATGCTCTTTGCGCCCACTTCCAAAATACCATTTAAATTGTATCGAAAGGTGACATCTACTCCCTCTTCCCCTGCTGGCCGTGGTGGTAGCCCCTCTAATAGGAACTCATTAAGGAAATAGTTGTCCTTTACCCACTCGTTCTCCCCTTGATAAATTTCTATTTTTACTTCCGTTTGACCATCGGAAGTAGTAGTAAATTGTTCTTTACGTGTCACAGGGATGGTGGTATTTCGCGGGATGATCGCATGAAAGGCTCCAGGCATCCCTGCTCTTTTCCCTGGACTATGATTTACTACGGCGATGCCCATAGAAAAAGGGGCCACATCCGTAACAATTATCCCTTTTTTCGAAAGTGCCCCTGATTTTATTCCGGCTTGTACCGCCGCCCCTTGAGCGACTACTTCATCAGGATTAAGATCACTTCTCGGTTCCTTTTTAAAAAATTGTTGAACAAGCTTATGAACTTGTGGAATTCTCGTTGAGCCCCCAACAAGAAGTACTTCATCTATATCACTAGGTTTTAGACTTGCCTCTTCAAGTACCTGTCGAAGTTTTTCTTCCGTTTCTTGAAGTAAAGGGTTGATGAGGGAAATAAATTCTTCCCTAGTTACCGTAACATCTAGTCCAATTGGCACATTATTTTTTACAGTAATAACCGGTATAGCAACATCCACGGAGTTAACGAATGATAACTCTTTTTTTACCTTTTCAGCTTCTTCCTTTAATCTAGCTTTGCCACGAACGTCTTGACGTGGATCCACCCCATGCTCATCCATCACCTTCTCTGCCAGCCAGTCCACTAAGTGCCAGTCGAAATCCTCTCCGCCAAGCTGATTATTCCCTTCAGAGGCTTTTACTTCAAGGATGCCGCCCATCATTTCTACTACAGAAACGTCAAAGGTACCTCCACCAAGATCATAAACAAGAATATGGCTGTCATCATTTAAATTCTGCAGTCCATAGGCTAGTGCTGCTGCAGTGGGTTCGTTGATGATTCGCTCCACCACGAAACCTGCTAACTCCCCAGCCTTTTTGGTGGCCTGACGCTGAGCGTTTGTAAAATAAGCTGGTACAGTAATGACTGCTTCCTTTTCCCCTTCCCCTAAGACATCATCAACTGACTCCTTTATTTCTTTTAAAATGAATGCCGATAACTCTTCCGGTGTATAGGACTGTTCTCCAAGGGGAAATGTTATGTCCTCTCCCATACTTCTTTTCACCGCCGCCTTTGTTCTATCAGGCATAGCTACTAATGCACTTCTCGCTTCTTCCCCAACCACGACTCGGCCCTTCGGATGAATGAGAACAACGGATGGGATCATATTTTCATCGTTTTCGAGAGGGATCATTTTCGGTTTTTGTTTAAAAATATACGCTGAAGCTGAATTTGTTGTACCTAGGTCAATGCCAACGATGGGACGAAAGGAACTATCCTTACTGGATGCTGATGACATTTACTACTCCTCCTTCACTGTGGCCACTTGGCCTTTTCTAATGATAATGCCTTTTTCATTTATAAATGTTCGTTTATATACTCGAGCTATCTGTAGTGGTTGAAGATACTCTGAAGTTGGGACTGTTTCAATGGCCTCTGCTAGCCGGGGGTCAAATTGTTCACCAAGATGAACGGTATCTTGAACACCTAATTCCCGCAGGGTGGAGAGTGTAGTATCGATCCACCTTTTTATCAGTTCTTCCCATTGGTCACCCTCTTGTAAGTTTCCAAGGACAATATCCATATCATCGATTTGACCAATTAAATTCTTCACTATCCGTTCCGCGTTATGGTAGTTGTTTGCTTCCTGCTGTTCCTTTATAGCTGAGGATAATCTATCTAATTTATCATCCAGGTTTTTCCCTGTTTTATATTGAAGTCTTGTTGCCTTTTGAATCTGCTGCTCAAGCTCGTCCAACCTTTTTTCCGTTGTGGCCCACTGCCCTCGCACCTGTTGCAACTCCGTTAATAATGACTCATCCTGCTTTTTGAAGAATGGAAATCTCACCTTTACACCCGCTTTCTAGTAATTACATTCTATCGGTTACTAATCTATATTTTATATTTGAAATAACCCCAACATCATCATCATTCATCACACTTTTCACTTTACTAAAAATGTCTAATAATGTCACATACAAAAACAACTTTTCCCCCTTGAATTAGAAAAGTTCACAAAACTGTACGGGACCCGGTCCGTGACAAGGTTGTAAAAGTAAATGTAACCCCATACTCCCCCGTTTAAAGCCCAAACTACCCCATTTCCCCCCAACCTTACATATTTATTTCCGATTATAACCGTGGTGTTTTCCAGTAAATTGGATAATCTATCGAAATTGTGGGATAATCTATCGATTTAGAGCAATAATCTATCGATTTCCACTAATAATCTATCGATTTACATCAATAATCTACCAAACTAGAATTATTACAAACAAAACCATCCCATATACAGCAGCCAAAACCTAAAAACTGCACAAAAAAAGGCTTCTTCAGCAGAAGCCTTTTCAAAACACTTATTTTTCATCATTTCATATACTTTGTCTCCGCGGCCCAAACCGTCCCCACGCATCTTTTTATATTAAAACAACGTCATTTGCTCTGTTTCTCCGAGCCTATCAATGGTCTTCGGTTCGTGATCTTGGAAGTAGGCGTGGTGCAGCCATTTTTCCTTCGTCATCACTTGCTTACCCGCCCCGGATCCGGATCCTGAGGCTGCCCCTGCTCCTGATAGTCCAGCAGCCCCCCTCAATCGACAACTATAAATGATTGGGAAGAAATCCTGCAGAAACTTCCCCTCTGCATGAGCCGTCAACGCTATAATTTGAAAGCCTAATTGCTCGGCTACAAAGAAAACAGGATTCAACACATGGTCGCTGGAGGCTTTTCCGAATGGGTTATCCAAAATAACTGCTCTATGACGCTTCATCTTCGGCTGAATATGCTGCTTTTTCTCCGCCACATAATTCAAAATTCCAAAGAACAACGTCATATTTTTACTCCATTTTTCTCCTCCCGACCACACATTACTCTGCTCCCAGGAGTAAGACCTCGTAGTAACCTTATTATCGTTTGTTACCTTGCGACAGCTTACCTTCATAACCTCGTTATTCATGATCATTTGCAGCAGCTGTTTCGAATGGAGCCACGATTCGATTTCTTTCCTGATTTTTGCATCGTCCTGAACTCCTTGATCGTTTAAGAACCGCTCCGATTCCAGCTGTTGCAAGATCCACTCCATGTAATCGCGAATCCGAGCTTTCCCTTCCTCCGGCTCCCACTCGGGGATGCTAAAGGTGAATATCTGCTTCCAATCGTCCCCAACCTTTACCTTCGTCTTTTTCGGAATTTGCTTTAATTCCTCCACAATGGTCTCCAGGTGGCTATGAATGTGATTGATAAAGGATTGCAGCTCAGCGTCCTTCTGGCGAATATGCTCATTGGCGTAGCTCGTTGCCCGCTCCACGCTTACCATCATGTTTTTCTTAAAGGTAACGATGTCGTCATAGCTTTCCTTCTGTTCTACCCCATTTAACGCCATGTTTCGCATTTTAACATCCGTGATAGCCCCATTACAGAACTCCCGGAACCTTCGCTTCGCCCGTTCCACTTGCACCTTCTCAGCATCCACCGCTTCTCGGTTCTCCTGCAGTTCCTTTGTCACCTTCGCCACGAAGCCCTTCCGATTCTCTTTAAACATAGAAATTTCCTCATGGAGTAACAGTTGCCCCTTTATGTGAGGCGCGTCGAAGTGATGTAACTCGCTATGGCGGTCCAAGCCACGTTCCGCCTCCCCGATACTCCTCAACTCTTGGGTCACTCGTGCCTCTTCTTCAGTTATGAATTTCTTTTTCTCCTTTAACCGCTCCTTCTCTAGCTTGAGCTCCTCGGACACCTCTTTTAGCTCAAGCCCAGCAAACTCCAACACCTCTTCTTCGGAAAAATCTTCCCGGAACCGCTCCACTTTGTTTTCCACTTTACCTTTTTGCGTATTCATCAAAGTGGCTTTCTTCTCCACTTCCGTCCCAAGCTCTTTCACCACATCCTTCAAAGATAAAAGCTTCGCCCAAACTAACTCCATTTCTTGTTTCCCGTCACTTGGGAAAGGCAGCTCCACATCGATTTCTCCATGCTCACTCAATAGAGCCCTCATCTGTTTTTCAGTAGAAGCTATATTTTCGCGGGCCGCATCATGTTTCACCTTAAGTTCCCGGTGGGTGCGGTTAATGCCATTAATCTTATAATCTATATCCCTAATCCGTTCTTTAATGACCCTCTTGCTCTCCCCTGTAAAAATTGGCTGCAAATCCTTAACATCCTGATAGTCTTCTTCAGCCAACAATTGTTGGATCTGAAAGGATAAAGTTTGGATGCGTCCATCTAAATCTTTCTTCTGCTCCTCGAAGTCGCCTATTTCCTTCACAAGGCCTGTTAGTTCCCTTTTCAACCCTTCAAGCCTTTGCTGAATTTCCTCTTTCCGCTCTTCCTCTCGTTTTACTTCCTGTTCATATTGAAGATATTGCTCTCCATCCTGCATTTTCCTAAGCAAGCCTTGTTTTTCCTCATGGGCTTGTTTGTACATTTGACCATTACTAGAAATGGCCATCTCTATTTCCACTATTTCTTCCTTCAACCTATCTATCGAAGAAAGAACGTCATTCACTACATTTGTCTTTTCCCTTTGGGCTTCTTCCCATTCTTTTATTTTTTCGTATGGGTAATATTGAAAGAAACTGTCAAACTCATTTTGTATTTGTTCCCATTGGTTTCGTTCCGCTTCCTTTTCTTCCCTTTTTGTGGTCGTCTCCCGAGCGAGGTCGCCGATTCGTTCTTTCCACTCTTGGAAAAAGACAGGGTCGCTATTTTCTCCCCAATGTTTTGGCGCTATCCAAGAATAACCTTCATCCCCATTCTCAGAAACCGCTGCCGCTTCCTCCGTTGTCAAAACAACGACGGGAAACTGTAAACGATCCGTTACTTGAAAAAGCTTTTCCTGCAGTTTCCCTTTGGATTTTGCCGTCGTTATCAATGTTAACGGCCACAAAGGATACGTCTTTTTCCTTTCTTGTTCCGACGGGGCTAATGATTGTAAATATTCCACCCCTGTAACAACATAATCCAATTGATTTTTCCACGTGTGTAGCTGTTGTTCCACGAAGGCATCACCGAAGAACTGCTCCTGGTTTCCATGATCATCCACAAAGCGGTAGGCTAACCGTTCCTTATAGAGTAAAGTACTTCGTTCTTTATCTAGCTTCTCGATCATTTCTAGAATTTTAGTCATAATGGAGTTCTGCTGAAAGTAAACGGAATCCAAACTGGACCACTGGGGTCTTACAGAAGCTAGCTTAAGGATTAACTCCCTTTCCCTATTCCCAACCTCTGACAATTGGAAATCCAGTTGATTTTTTTCCTTTTCCACACGAGTAAATTCTCCTTGAAGGGTTTCTTTCTTCCCTTCTGCCTCTAACTTCCTTTGGACCAACCTTTGCTCCTCTTCCTTGAGCTGGATTAACTCCCTTTCCAACTGCCCATTTCTCTCCGTCCACTTTCCATACTCCACTTGGACATTTTCTTCTAGGGGATTAGTGAGAAGTTTCTTAGCTAAATCCTTCATATCAGAGGTTCGCATACGAATGCGCCCTTGCACTTCGGAGAGGGTCTTTTCTGATGCCTCTTTCTTTCCTTTTACTTCCTGCTCAACTTGAAGAAGGTTGGCTAATTCCCTTTCCACAGGGTTCCGTTCATAGATAAGACCTTGCTTTTCCTTCTCCAGCCCTTCTTTTTCCTCCAAGAAGAAACCTAATAGCTGGGCCTTCGCCTCTTCTAATTGATCATTTAGCTGATCTAATTCCTCCGTTTGATCGAGCTTTTCCATTTCCTGTTCCACATGGGCTAATCGGTCTTGATGTTCCTTTAGGGCTTCCTTTAGTTCACCATATTTCAAGGAGTAGTAATGCTTTTGTTTTTCCAATAACTCTTCTTCCTTTACTCCTCGAGCGATGACTACTTGCTCATGGTCCTTTTGTAACGCTATTAATTTTTCCTTTTCTAGCTGAATATCAAGGGAGGCCTTCTTCATCTTATATTGATAGTTACTCGTCTTCCAACGTTCCAGCTCTTGAACAATATTGTCCCGCTCCCTTTCTGTACTCTCCTTTTCCCTAAGGGTCTCGAGCCAAATTCCCTTCGTCCGTTCCTTCGTTTTCTCATATACCTGTTCTTTCTTATGGAGTCCTTCATACGTCCGCACATACTCTTCCAACTGCTGTTGGATCCGTTTATTCTCTTCGATGGTTTCTTTTAGCTTTTTATAGTTTTTGAAGCTTGTATGTTGTTTTTCAAACATATCTGCAAACATGGTGGCATCATGCCCTGCAATCGAGCTTTCCACCGTAGGGATCAGCAATCGATCAAAGAGTTGATTCGTATTTTTACAGTCATCAAAGAAGGCCTCCACACCTCCCTCGGTACTATTAATCTTCACAACACTCTCCCATTCGCTGGAAATGATATGGTACTGTTCCTCCAAAAACCCCTTGTATTCCTTGATAGTAGAGAAGGTCTTTGCGTGGAAGGATTTCTCCTTCATACCACCATAGTAATCTACCATCTCTCCCCGCTCGGCAGTGCGCTTTCCACCTTTTCCATCACGGACAAAGGGGATTCCTTCAATTCCATTTGGGTCATTAGCCGTGTATTCATAGACATACCGCAACGAATCAAGTCCATGCTTATTCATGAATAAGGAAACGGCCGTCACCACATATTGGCGTGGCTCATCATTGGTGATCCACTCAATAGCAATGTGGGCCGGGGCATTTTCAAGAACTAATGTATCTTTGATTTTCCGGTCTGCTAAGTCCACATGGGGGAGGATGGCCTGTAGTGCCGTTTGGATGAGTACCGTTTTTCCCCCACCATTCTCCAGGAGGATCGCCCCATTGTAGCCGTCAAATAGAAACAGCTCATCATTGTAGCGCTTGTTCCCTTCCTCATAAATGACATTTGTTAAGCGAATTTTACTGATGGATGGCATCCTCTTCACTCCCCTTTTCTTCAAATCCGTAAATAAACTCCAAAATTCCTCTATTATATTCCACTTCCATATAGAAGCGCTGAATAATCGTTTTTGCCTTTTCTGTTAACGTCACTTCGTCATTACCAATTTCTTGGATTAGCTCTTGATCCACAAGGAATCGTTTTACTGTGTCAATAAAGCTGAAACGGCTGATCGTATTCCCCGTCTGCTTTTTAGCCGTTTCCTTAATGTCATCCATGTCATCCCATTTTTCGATGATGGAGCGCCAGTTATAGGAAAACTCCTTTTCTAGCTCCTTCAACTCGTCTTCATCATGGACCTTAAGCTGGTCCATTCTCCCTTGGATAAACTGTACCCACTCTTCTAAACGAAGAAACTGTCTCGTCGGTTCTTGGCTTTGATACGAATCATAGAAGCTCCCGAATAAGACCATCGTGGAAAAATACAGTAAATAAATATCTGCATTAGTAGCACCTGAACGGAGATAATTCCGCTTAATCCAATCATTGCTTACATGGAATGGTGACAATTTCGTCCGAGGAACGAGAAATAACCGCTCACTCGTTCGAATCACAACACAATCTACTTCACGGCTAAAAGAATCTAGGAGAGCCCGTATATCATCGTCCGTTTTGTATTGCTGTAGGGCCTCCCCTTCCGCAAATCCGTCTCTCGCTATCGTTGTATATAATTGAAAGGCTTTGATTACCTTCTGTTCTGTATAATCCATGTTACTCTTCCTCCAATGTCAGGATCATTTGTTGAATGGAGTACCGTTTTACTTTAGAGATCGTGCCTTTCCCCTCTTCAATGGTTAACGTTCGTCTACCAAGGAGGCTCAAAGCACCACTGAGCAATGTTTTCTGACCATCTTCTTCCTCCACCGATCCATTAATGATTGGCGACCGCTGGTGAAGAATTAACCAGAAATCGTAAAAATAACGTTGCTCCAGTACCTTGCGTTGGTCTTTTTTCTCTAAATAGTTCATGAAGTCTTCCAGTGTGGCAACTTTAGCTTCATAAAAAGCGTCTAAGTAAAGGTCCATCACTTCTTTGTATTTTTCCGTGAGCCAGCTTCGATAAGGATGATCTTGTTGATCTCCGTCCACTTCTATCAGGCCCTGTTCCACCGTCTCTTCCCGTTCTTCCGTTATATTTTGCTCGGCAAAAATCGTTAACGGCGACCACAGCTCGTTTTCTTCCACCTTTAGAAACGGGTGCAGAACCCCTTTCATTGCCTCCATAGGAAGTGGTGTGGATATAACTTTTGAAACGAGATCTTGATCAAAGTTAAAAGCTTGGATACCTGTATAATAAAGGGATTCCTGTGCAGTGATTAACGTTGTATTTTTAAGGGAAACGGTTTGTTCAAGGAGACGGGAATGGTCATAATGCACCTTCTCCAGCTCTTGATTAATTTTGAGGACAAGCTCATACGTTTTCCGTTCCCTTTGGTGAACATCCTTGGAATATAGCCGTTCCCGAGTTTCCTTTACAAATTGACGGAGTTCTTGAAACTCTTCATCTTCCCTTGCAAGGCGGCCGTATATATCCTCTAACAGTTGTTTATATCGTTCAAAGGTTTCCTCCGAAACAATGCTTCGTTGTATTTCATGCTTTAGCTTGATCATCCGCTCCTCGAGAGTTTCCACATCAATTCGCATCTCGTTTATTTGGCGGAGCGCCCCTTTGAACTCCCCTTTATCTAACTGCTTGCGGAGCATTAATTGATTAATGGACAATTGAAATTCACTGTAAAACTCTTTCGTTGCAAAAAGCAATTCGAGCCCGTCTTCATCCAATGTATAATACTGCGTATTGGTTTTTACATCGAATGCATTGGCTTTAAGAATGGAGTATTCAATGCTGTCATCCCGTTTTTCTTCCCAGTTATAAAAAACATAGCTACGTTTTTTTCCAGTGGTAGGTCGAAAGGTTTGAATAATGGATCTTGCTAATCTCTCATATTGAGTCTCATCCAATTTATATTTCGACTCTGTAATCGATTGAAGGAACCTAGCAAGCTCTTTCACTCCTGTTTTCGTTTGCCTCATGATTTTTTGCTCGAAAAAGAAAAGGAGGGTGAGAAGACCAAGGCCTTTCATATCAATCAGGGTATTCTGTTGGTCCTGCTCCCGCTTACGCTCCAGTTCATGGAGGGGGTCAAACAGAGCAAGCCTTCTCGTCCGATCCCTGAAGCCACTAATTAAATCCTTTATATCATGCCTGTCCAATCTGACTCCCTCCAAATCTCCTGTAGTTCTTTCGTTTTAAGGGTTTCTTGCGGTAAATACAGCCCCTTTTCTAGTAAGTTGGTAATTTGTTCTTGTTCCTGTGGTTGGAAGAAGGTTTGAAATTTCTCCATTGCTTCTGACCGTTCCCTTTGATAGCCTTTCCCTTTCGATGCTTCCTTTTTAAGACACGCCCGGTAAAAAGGTAGTGCTAACGTGGTGGGCTGTTTGTTGTTTAGGGAATACCAAATGGATATCCCCTCCCGATCCACATCTCCGAAATAAAGGAATTTATGTGTCGCTTGAACAGGGTATTGGGAAGGAAACTGTTCGATGCTTTTTATAATTTTTTTGCCGCTCCCATAGATAAGAGTGGAGAATTTTGTCTCTCGTAATATTGGGAGAAGACCTTGATAAGTCGTTTTGTTCTCCACAATCAGGTGCAGCTGTTCTGAATGGTTAATAGTTATTGGATTAATGGCGAACATGAGAGGATCCGAAACTGGAATAATTTTCAACCGGTCATAGATTCCCAGTTTTTCTAGGAGCTCCTTGCCACCTTTCTCCGTAATCCACTTCTCGTCCCCTACTAATTCAAAGCTCCGTTCAGGGGCAGGAACATCCTCTATTGGAAAGTTGTGCTCCTTTATGTACTCGTCAATTTTTTGAATAAAAGGAAGGTCTTTTTTCCAAATAGAAGGATCCTCTTTATAGTAATGATCTATGGAGATGGTCGGATGAAGTTGAAGGCGAAAACGTTGCAAATCCTGATGATGTAATTCCTTTAATGGACTCTTATTTATTCTATATTGAAATGCTAAAAAAGGAGGCCGGGAGTTTTGCCCTTTAGCCTTTACCATTTTAAGAATTCCTTCCTTTTCAAATTTTAATATAATAGACGAGAACTCCTCGTAGGATTCCACATCCTTTTTGCATAATTCCTCTAAATCCACTAATGATATTGATTTTTTCGGAAAAGCAACTAGCCGTTTCTTTATCTTTTCCATCGACAACTCCCCCTAAATACTTACATTTTTCTAATTTCTATTGTACTAGATTGTCGAAGGGATAGCAGTAGAAATATATGTAATCGACTCTTCACAAATTTGGGTATTTTAAGAATTGTAGTTAATGAAAGTAAATGTAAACCCATACTATCCTCATAATCCCCCATACCCTGTCGATTAAACCCCATACTCCCCCGTTTAAAGCCCAAACTACCCCATTTTTCCCCCAACCTTACATTTTTATTTCCGATTGTAAAAGGCGGGATTTCCAGTAAATTGGCTAATCTATCGAAATTGTGGGATAATCTATCGATTTGGAGCAATAATCTATCGATTTCCACTAATAATCTATCGAATTTCTACAATAATCTACCAAACTAGAATTATTATAAACAAAACCGCCCTATAGACTGCAGCCAAAACCTAAAAACCACACAAAAAAGGCTTCTTCAGCAGAAGCCTTTTCAAAAATCTATTCATTTTTCAACATTTCATATACTTGATGAACGTCTTTGTCTCCGCGGCCGGATATGTTTACGATGATGACTTGATCCTTTGAAAGCTGTGGTGCTAATTTTTTTACATGGGCGATGGCATGTGCGCTCTCTAAAGCAGGGATGATCCCTTCTGTTTTAGACAAAAGCTGGAATGCCTCTAATACTTCTTCATTGGTAACCGTATAGTACTCCGCTCGGCCGCTCGTTTTCAAATGGCTGTGCTCCGGTCCTATACCAGGATAGTCTAAGCCGGCAGCAATGGAATACGTCGGTTGTGGATTTCCTTCTTCATCAAGTAAAACAAGGCACTTGAATCCGTGGATTACCGCTGGCGTTCCCTCGGTGAGGGTTGCAGCTTTATCCGGTTCCACTCCAATAAGTCGAACGGATGGCTCGTCGATGAAGTGAGCGAATGCTCCGATGGCATTGCTTCCTCCCCCTGTTACGGCGATAACCGCATCAGGTAGATGACCTTCCTTTTCAATAATTTGCCGTTTGGACTCCTCGCTAATGACAGCTTGGAAGTGTTTCACCATGGATGGGAATGGGTGCGGACCTACGGCTGAACCTAATAGGTAAAAGGTATTTTCGTAGTTTTCCACGAGATCATTCAATGCTTCATCCACCGCATCCTTGAGGCGGCCTTGCCCTTTATCAACAGCAACGACTTTAGCCCCTAATAACTCCATTCGAAAAACATTTAAGGCTTGCCTTTCTGTATCGAGTTTTCCCATGTAAATAGTGCAATCCATGCCGAACATGGCACAAGCGGTTGCGGTTGCGACACCATGCTGACCTGCCCCGGTTTCCGCGATGATACGCTTGGCACCCATTCGCTTCGCTAATAGGATTTGGCCGATGACATTATTAATTTTATGGGCACCCGTGTGGTTTAAGTCTTCACGCTTAAGGTAAATCTTCGCTCCACCCAGTTGCTCTGTTAGGTTACTTGCAAAGGTAAGGGGATTCTCTCTCCCAACAAACTCTTTTAAATAGTATTTAAACTCTTCGTTAAATTCAGGGTCATTCTTGTACTTCTCAAACTGGTCTGCTAAAATTTCTAATACTTCCTGCAATTGTGGAGGAACAAAACTTCCTCCAAACTCACCAAAATACCCTTTTCCCATAACTTCTTTATTCATTTCCGTTCACTCTCCTCAGCTATTCTCTACTAAACTAACTTCTCTAAACTAAAAAAACTAACTTATGACGTATTTTATCTTTTAGGTAATGTTGATGTCAACAAGTAAGACTGAAATGGATAAATTTTCAGAATATAGGTGCGGAGAGGGGTGCATCCCCATTTAAGCTTTTTCTCTCATCCTTTGAACCCAGGTGTTTAACAGGTTATAATAACTTTTTAAATTGGCATGAATTTTCACTGCCACTTCTTCGTTATAAGTATGGACAGTTAAATTTCTATCATTTACCATATTTAATCCAAGAATCACTTCTTCCTCATTCAATAAATGAACTTCCCGGCAACTGCGAATGACTCCTTTAGGTGAACCAATGTCTATCCCTTCCACATCATACAAATATTGTTTCGCCGCTTTCCATGACGCTTCGAATGTAAATTCAAACCGTTGAATCGTTGCATCTTTCTCCACATCGTTTGGTTGGTCTAGTAAAACGAGCTCTTTAAAAGACTTAAGTGCTTTTTCTGCAGAAGTTCACCTTTCATGCAATCTTTCCATATGATCCCCTCTTTTTTTATATTTTTTTCTAGGGAGGAACTTGCCGTATTTAAATCAATTATGTCCACATGATAAGGAATCGTAGATTCTTCCACTCTTTCACTTAGTTCCTGCCATTTATTCGGTGTAATAGGTTCTATACATTCTACAGCAACATCTATGTCTGAACTATGTTTTTCTTCTTTGCGCGCCCATGAGCCAAACAAATAAATCCTTACATTTTCATCGGAAAGTGTATCCGTTACTATTTTCCTTAACTCCCCTAAGATTTGTTCTCGTAATTCCGACCGAGTGGACATTCTTCTCCCCCCTTTATTCTCATTTTGTTACCATTGTTCGTCCTTTTACTTATCTACATTATACATCAATCATTAATTGAACTATACCTTTCTGAAGTACCGTCCACGCCCTATTTTATAGTGCTTTGTTTTAAATAACTGTCCTCATTGGACATCGGTTAGTGGCTATAGTAACATCAAAAGTAAATAAACATTAAGGACAGGTGAATTTTATGTTAAGTAAAGAGCTTGTTAAAGGTTTAAATGATCAAATGAACTTTGAATTTTATTCCGCGCAGGCATATTTGGCTACTGCAGCTTATTGTTCCCACGAAAGCCTTGATGGCTTCGCAAACTTTTTTTTGGCACAGGCAGAAGAGGAACGCTTTCACGCAATGAAGTTCTATAATTTCATCAATGATATGGGGGAAAAAGCGGAGGTTACTGGAATACCAAATCCGAACAATGAGTTCGCTTCCGTATTAGATGCTTTCGAAAAATCCCTTGCCCACGAAAAGGATGTTACCCAACGAATTTATAAGCTTTCCGACATGGCATTGGACCAACGGGAACACGCCACCATGACATTTTTGAAGTGGTTTATTGAGGAGCAGGTAGAGGAAGAAGCTTCTTTCGATAATATTATTCAAAAACTAAGAAGAATTGAAAACGACAGTAACGCCTTCTACATGCTAGAAAATGAACTGGGCAAACGAACTTTCACGCCTGGGGAATGATTTTTGAGAAAATGAATTTGGGACGGTTACCTAGCCGTCCCTTTTCTTTATGAATGATATCTGTTATATAGTTTTTCCGATTCTTCTTTCATTCGTTCTACCAAAAATGGTGGGGTAAGTACCTTCGCATCACAGCCCCAGGTTAGGAGCCATCTTACTAATCCATCGCTTATAACTGCCGTTGTGGAGAGGCGAAATGTCCCTTCCTCTGTTGGGCGAATACTCGCTTCCCTGCCAAACCGATCGATAACTACATTGATTAGATCCGCAGCAAACTCAATTTCTAAAATAGACTCCTCTCCCGCATACATATGAAAGAGCTTTTGAGTGTACTTTGTTGTATCAAAATTCGGATCAGGTAAAAATGTCCCCTCCGTAGATGAGATATTGCGCATCCGATCCACCCGGTAATGGCGGATTTCCTTCCGAGGAATATATTCCCCGATTAAATAATAGAAATCATTGTTCCACACAAGGGCGTATGGTTTAACGTTATAAAAAGCTCCGTCCCGATTTAATACAAATTGCTTTGCCAAATTGTATTTCCCGTATTGAAAGGTGATTTCTTGCTGCTTTTGTATAGCAGTGTGTAACTCATGAATGATATGCTTCACCTTGTCATTCTCCGTTTTCGCACTGTCCGAGAGAATAATTCTATTTTCCAGCTGTTTCGCAAGGTTCTTACTTGTCAAAGCCTGAATCTTCGTTACAAGCTTTTCCGTTTCCTTTTTTGTAATGAATTTTGCAGACGAAACAGCATCCACAAGTAGACGCAGTTCATGAATCTCAAAGAGCCGATGCTGGTGGCTGTAATATTTCTCCACCCCTTCTTTTTCCTGATTCTCCGTCACATCAAACAACCTCGACTCTTCCAGTTCCCTCAAGTCATCACGAAGAGCCTTCCTACCAATATGCACACCATTCTCTTCGTAAAACTTGTCCAGTAACTCTTCCAATGAGAGCTCCGTATCTTCGTCTGTATATTTCTTCAACAGGTCCTGAACCCGTAGCAAACGCTGTTTGTTGTTTAGTTTTTTTTCCATAGTTAGATGGTCCCCTTCCGAAGCGTTGGATGAACAGTTAGTATGGAACTTCTTCTACATTGACTTGGAAATTCCTTCAAAATTCGTTGAGAAGTGCTTCATAACTATTTTCTGAAACGCGTCCTGAGCCTCAATTGGTGATTACCTGTTTCATAGACCTTCCATGAAACACGTATGCACCCTCAACCAACGATTACCTGTTCCATCCAAACCTCCCCTCACACAAAAATTCCCAATAGTGTAAGTGAAAAGGATTACTACCGAAACCACAAAAAAGAGGATAGCTCCAAAACTATCCTCCATACCGCAAACATTTTATTTTTTGAGAGGTGGTATTTGCACGCAATCTCTCTAATAGTCTTTACCCTTTCACTGAACCCGCAAGGAGACCCCGCACAAAATACTTCCCAACCAAAATATAGATTAATAGTGTTGGAAGTGCTGCTAATAAGGCTCCGGCCATTTGTACATTCCAATGAACAATTTGGCTTCCCGATAGATTTTGAAGGGCAACCATCACTGGCTGTGAGCCTGAACTTGTGATACTAACGGCAAATAGGAACTCGTTCCATATATTTGTAAACTGCCAAATGCAAACAACCACAAAGCCCGATATAGATAACGGGAACATGACGTAACGGTAAATTCCCAAGAACCCTGCGCCGTCGATCTTCGCTGCTTCCAATAATTCCGTCGGGATGTTGGCATAAAAGTTCCTAAATATCAACGTAGTAATGGGTATCCCATATACGACGTGCACTAAGATTAACCCTGGAATGGAATTATACAACCCAATGCTTTGTAAAAACTGAATCAACGGAATGAGAATACTTTGATAAGGAATAAACATTCCAAATAATATTGCTGTAAAAATCCAGTCAGATCCTTTAAACTTCCACTTGGAAATGACATAACCGTTTAAGGAACCTAACAACGCTGAAATCAATGTTGCTGGAACAACTAGATAAATAGTATTTAACAAATTCGGATATAATCGTTCAAAAGCATACCCATAGGCCTCAAAGGATACGGTAGATGGGAGTTCCCACATTCGATCAAGGGAAACCTCTGCTAAAGGTTTGACACTCGTGATTAACATGACATATATCGGCATTAGAAAGAAGATGGTCATCATTGCCAGGATCAAATAAACCAATACTCTACCCAGTCTAATTTTTTTCAACATCTAGGAATCCCCCTTCCTGCTCACGATTAGATACGGCACAATCACCACAGCCACTAACAGTAGCATGATCATGGCAATCGCTGCACCGTGTCCAAAGAAATTACCACGGAAGGTCGTTTCGAACATGTAAACCCCTGGTACATCTGTGACGAAGTTGGACCCTGATCCTGTCATTGCATAGATTAAATCAAATATCTTCAAAGAGATATGGCCCATGATGATGATAATACTAACGGTAATGGGCATGAGTATTGGAAAAATCACTTTGCGGTAGATTTGAAATTCTGTTGCCCCGTCCACTCGTGCTGCTTCCTTTACCTCTTCCGGAATAGCCCTCAAACCTGCCAAATACATAGCTAATGAAAAACCTGTCATCTGCCATACAGCAGCAATAACTACGGACAGTAAAGCGATTGGAATACCAAATTGAATTTGTCCTAAGGGAAAGCTGAATAATATGGTCGTATCAATATACCACCTCGGTACGCTTTCGAAGCCTAAGGATGCTAGTAATAGATTCACTCCAGTACTAGGGTTTAATAACCATTGCCATACAACACCTGTAACAACAAAGGATAATGCCATTGGAAATAAGAAAATATTACGGAAAAAGGATTCCCCTTTAATATTAGAATCTATAAAAGTGGCTAAAAAGAACCCTAACCCTAATACACCGATGATAAAAAACAAGGTAAAGAATAGCGTATTACGCATACCAGATTGGAATCTGTAATCGTTGAACAAGAACAAATAGTTTTTTAAGCCGGCAAAGGATAAATCAGGTGTTAGTGTATTCCAATTAGAGAAGGACACATATCCCGTCCAACTAATAAACCCATAAACAAAAATACCAATGGCCACAATGGATGGCAGTATAAACAGTACTGGAAGTAATTTATCTGAAGACACTTTACTAAGATTCAACGCACATTACCCCCTACACCAACATAATTAAACAATAGTAAATGCAAACTTTGTTGCTTTATTGAAGAGCTTGGTGAAGCGGAAAGCGTCCGCCTGTAGCGTATCCAAGCCAAATTAAGTTCTACGTTAAATGCAATCTTTTAAAAGTAACCTTGTAAATAAAAGGAAGGGTGGTAGCTATTCGTGATCTACCACCGCTTACCATCTTCATATTAACTACCACTATTACTGAATATTTTGTTCTGCTGCTGTTTGTAGTGCTTGCACCAGCTGATCAACATTTCCTGAAGCAACAAATATATTTACTGCTTGGTCTGCTTGGGAGACAAATCCTGCAGGAGCTGCAGAGTTGTGCGCCAAGCTAGGAGTTAATACCGCTTCCCTAAAGTCTTCAATTGTTTGTTGGCCGTAGGCGTTGTACTTGCTTACATCTGCATCCACACGTGCAGGAATGGATCCCTTTAATGGGTTGAATACATCCTGACCTTCAACAGATCCTAATACTCTCAAGAAGTCTTTTACGATCTCAGGATTTTCCACGTCTTTCGGTAATCCGAAGTTATCCGTTACAACCATGAATTTTCCTGTGGTGTTCGGTGTTGGTACAAATCCAAAGTCCACGTTCGGCTCTAGCTCTAAGTCTGTGGCAAAGTATCCTGCAGCCCAGTCACCCATAATGTTCATAGCTGCATTCCCTTGGGCAACCATTTGTGCAGCATCCTGCCAGTTTCGTGCTGCATGATCATCATTTACGTAAGTTAAGAACTTATGGAAGTGCTCAATGGCCTCTACAACCTCTGGTGAGTCAAAATCTAGGTCCCGTGTCCATAGAGCATTATATCCATCGGCACCTAAGCTTCCTAGTAGAATCGTTTCAAATAAGTGTAATGCAGTCCAGCTTTCACGGTCTCCAAGGGCAAGTGGCGTTACACCAGCTGCTTGAAGGGCATCCGCAACCTCATAGAATTCATCAAAGGTTGTAGGTGCTTCTAAACCATGCTCTTCAAATATCTCCACATTATAGAAAAGAACATTACTGCGGTGAATATTAACCGGTACGGAGTAAATTTCTTCATCGCTTGTTACCATATCAATTAAATCTTGTGGGAATTTATCGTGCCATCCTTCGGAATCATATAAATCTGTAATTGGCTCCATTCTACCTGCGGCTACCCAGCCAGTATTCAATGCTGCACCACCGTGGATTTGGAAGGTACCTGGAGGATCATTTCCTTGCATACGACTCGCTAATACAGCCTGGGCATTGGTCCCTGCACCACCAGCAACTGCTGCATTTACCACTTCAATATTCGGATGCTTCTCTTCGAATAAGTCAATGAGGGCAAGTAATCCTGCTTCCTCCCCTGCTCCAGTCCACCAGCTGAAGATTTCTAGGGATCCTTCCTCTGCTGTGGCTTCACCATTATCTCCTGCTGCTTCCTCCTGACCATTGCTGTCGCCATTACCATTTTGATCGTCTCCAGTGGTCTCCTCTTCATCGGAGCCACAAGCTACCATAAACAATGCAAGAATAATAGATAAAATCGTTAACAAAGTAAATTTCTTGATTTTCACTTTTTTATTCCCCCTTAGATTTGAAATCGTTTACAATTCAAATCTTAGCATGTAGAAACTACTAGAACGGTTTCTAAATGCTTACTTTTTTTATCATCATCTAGACAAAATTACTCTATGTGAAAAGACTAACAACCCCGTCGCACTCACTAGTACTTTTTTACGTTTCCTCTGGATTTTTTTAACCTTTTATGGTCACTTGATCCCGGTATTGGGAAGGGGGAATGGATTCACTCTTTTTAAACACCCTGCTAAAGTAATTAGGATCCCGGTAGCCGACTTCAAAACAAATCTCCTTTAAGCTCATGTCCGTAGTGGTCAACAACCTTTTTGCTTCACCGATTCTTACTTGTGTCAAGTAATCGATGAAATTAATTCCAGCGTGGTTTTTAAATAGCTTACTAAAATAGGTAGGGCTTAAATTGATTTCCTTTGCCACAAATTCCAGTGTTAAATCTTTCTTATAGTTCTGGGAAATATAAGCTTTCCCTTTTCTGAAGAAGTCCTCACTATTTTGGGAAGACTCATGGGTTACTTCCTCCATGATTTCCTTCAGGCGAAAGAGCGCCTCCTCCCTTAACTGTTCTACGTTCTCTACCGTAGGGTAATAAGCTAAATCGTTCACATAACTAAGTTCAGATACACGTGTAATAACAATAAAAAGCTCCGTCACATACTTTTTCAATTGCTCAAGTTCCCCAGCAAAATGAGTATGCATTCGAGTAAAAATGGAATCAAATAACTGAACAACATTACTATAGTTACCGCTGTATAAAGCTTGCAGCAATTGTTTTTCCAGCTCTACAGGAATTGTCCCTTCCTTCACATCCCCAATCAAATCTTGATAAAACCGAATTTTCCCTTTATATTCCCGGTCCCTTAAGGCAATGATTCCTTCATGGTAAGACTTTTTTAACCCATCCATAGACCGATATGGTTGACCTGCTCCAGCAAAGAGTTCCAATTCCTTACATTCCCCTTGGGCTGACATTGTTTGGAAGGTGTCCTTAATAAGATGAATGACCTTATTTCGAAGACTAGTAGATTGTTTCTCCTCATCGTTCATGACAAAAACAGGTATATGCTGGTTGATCATGGGTCCAACGATACACTCTATTTGTTTTTTCACTAGATTTTTTATCGTTTTGTAACAATGTTTTTTATGGGAATCGGATAATGTCAGTCCTTCAACAGAAGAAATATGAATGACCACACACATCCCTTCTATTATTTGAATATTTAGGAGCCTGTTCAATTCCTCTAGGGAAAAATCTTGATGCTGATTATGAATTAACGTAGACACCCACTCCACTTCTGCCAAAGTATTAATATGGCCCAGTTGATCCTTTAGCTTCAACGTTTCTAATCGTTCCCTTTTTTCCTCGTCCTTCTGTCTGCAAATCCTTTGGAACGTTTCCCGCAATTCCTGACGCTTATATGGTTTTAATAGATAATCATTTACATGAAGCTTTATAGCCTTTTTAGCATAGTTAAAAGAATCAAAGGCAGACATAATTACAAAAGTAGCACCGGGACTCAGTTTCTTTATTTCTTCTATCGTTTGTAACCCGTCAATCCCAGGCATTTTTATATCCATTGTTATAAAGTCAGGTTGATATTGTTCTGCCATTTCAATGGCTTTCCGTCCGTTCTCCGCTTCCCCAACCACTTCTATATTCGGAAACATTTTGGAGACCATAACGCGCAGTGCTTGCCTCTCCATGTGTTCATCGTCTACGATCAAAAGCTTATACATTCACGACCACCTCTTTACTCACGAAATTATGTTTTGGCAAATTTAACGTTATTTTTGTACCTTTACCAAGGTTGGACTCAATCTCCATTATCCCATCGCTTTCATAAAGGAGGGCCAATCGTTTATATACATTGGACATGCCGATACGGGTCGTATCCCCATGATGATTAGATATATTTCCCTGTTCCATTTCCTCTTTAATCCGCTTCAAGCACGTTTCGTCCATCCCTTCACCATTATCGGTCACGACCACTTGTACATGAGTTCCAGTATCTTCAACTATGATGACAATCCGTCCCCCTTCTTCCATGGTATCAACACCGTGGATAAAAGCATTCTCCACTAACGGCTGCAACGTTAACAGTGGAATGGGGATATCTAGTTGGGAAGTAGAAATATCCATATCAAAAGCGATCCGATTACCGAAACGACTTTTTTGAATACATATATACTCTCGTACATTATTTAACTCATCCTCTAATGTCACCGGCTTGTCAATTTTCTTAAGGTTATAGCGGAGGAGTTTAGAAATGGAGACGATCAGCTCGCTGGACTCCTCGGCTCCCTCAATATAAGCCATTTTCGAAACGGTATTTAACGTATTAAATAAAAAGTGCGGGTTAATTTGGTTTTGCAATGTCTTTAATTCCATTTCCTTCAATAAATGAGTCGTTTCCATATTTTTGATCTTCTGTTCCTTTAGTTGTGACTCCAATTCCGCCCGATGCTTCATTTCCTTTATTAGCTGATGGATACTATTTTTCATCGTGTTAAATGTCCTTGCCAAAACTCCCATTTCATCCCTTGTAACGGGAATATCTTTTAAATCAAAATTCCCAGCGGAAAGCTCCTTCGATTGCTTGACGAGTACCTCAATAGGATCCGTAATTCTTTGGTAAAAAATCGAGCCGATGACGAGACACCCTAGTAAAATAAGAGTAGCCGCTCCTAATGCAATGGATAAATTATATTGATTTTGCAGTAGCAGATCATGATGAAACTTATGATACTGTTCCAATTCATTGTTAATAAACATTAATGTCGTATCATTAATCCAAGTCGACACCTTTGTGGCATCATCCCGATATTGAAAGTACTGCATTGTTTCCCCTGCCCCATGGGCAAGATAGGCATTCTCCATCCTGTCAATTAAATAGGCCATCATATGATAATAGTTTTTACTCATGGAAACATCACTCTCAGGAGCAATGAGTTCATTAAACTCCTGCTGATGTGCCAAAAACTCTTCCTTGTAGTCTTCAAAGGTGTCAATTTTACTATCTGAAGGCACGAGAAAGTAATCATTAAACAAGTCGTGTAACTCATTGTTTACTTGAGAGATTTCATTCAATACTAAAAAACGTTGTAGAATATCGTCGTATTGGTTAACGGAGTTTTGACTAATTTGATAAACGTAGATGGTTATAGAAGACATTAAAAGAATAAGTATTAAGAAAAAGGTCATGAGCTTTTTACGTATTTTCATAGGGGCACCACCTTGTTTTTGCCAAAGGAGCATTTATGTATAAAGACATAATTCGCCAATAAAGTAATGAAGTCCTTTAATGAAGGGAACCCCCTCTTTTGATATGAAGAGGGGGAATCCTATTTATTGAGCGAATTTCGATAATCTCTCAAATTCTATTTGCGGTGCCAGCACATCATTTACTACCTCTACAACTACATCTTCAGCTACTGTAAATGTAGCTGTTCCTCTAATATCTGTAGAAGAGGCACCGACTCTTACTTCATATGTTCCTGCTTCTAATACCCAAGCAGATAATTCTTCATCAAAGGAAGCAAGGTTCTTCGCGTCTAATTCAAAACGCAAATTCTCTTTTTTACCTGGACGAAGCTCCCTCGTTTTATCAAAGGCCTTCAATTCGATCTCTGGCTTTTCTAACTTACCGTCTGGCTTACTCACATACACTTGAACTGCTTCTCTACCGGCAACTTCCCCAACATTCTCGACTGTTGCAAAAACTTGAATTTTATCTTTAAAGTTGCCGTTTCGATTTACACGAATATTACTATACTCGTATTCTGTGTAGGATAAACCAAAACCGAATTCATAGGCAGGCTCCACATCAAAGGTTGTATTGTAGCGATAGCCCACATAAATGTCCTCTTCGTAGATAAAGCTTCCCGTTCCAGGATATGTTTCTGAATACGGTAAGTCTGTGTAATCTTTCGGGAATGTTTGTGGTAGTTTACCAGAAGGATTTACCTTACCTGATAAAACATCTGCCACCGCATTACCAAATTCTTGACCTGGCTGCCAGGATAATAGAATGGCATCTACTTTATCTCTCCAACTAACAACTTCCAGTGGTCCTTCCACGTTTAAGATCGCGATAACAGGTTTTCCTTCCGCATGGAACGCCGCCGTTACATCATCAATCATCGCTTGCTTGGAGTCCGAGAGGTAAAAATCTTCTAAGGATCTATCATTTCCATAGCTTCCAAACTCCGTGGCTAGGACAATGATCCCTACGTCAGAGTTCCCTGCTGCAGTAATTGCTTCTTCCGATACATCCATTTCTGGTAACGTTGGGAAAGTAGATACAAAGAAGTTACCAGGCGTCTGCTTGTATTCATCCGTTGCCCTTAATGTCTCCACATACGTTTCATATTTTTCATAAAGCTCTTCATTAATAGTGAAGCCTGCATTTTGTAATCCCTCTGCAATGCCAATCTGATACTCTGCATGTACAAGGGCACTTCCACGACCGCCAGTCATTGTTTCAATGGAAGGAGTACCAAATAAAGAAACGGTTGTATCACTATCTAAAGGCAATGTTTGTTCTTCGTTTTTCAACAATACCATACCATCTGCCGCAGCCTTTCGAGCCACCTCTGCCCCTGCAGCTAAGTCAGGATCATTAGAATACTCGTATCCTTGGAATGTTGGTGTTTGAACAATAATCCGTAGAATGTCCTTTACATTTCGATCTAATACCGCTTCATCTAGAATACCGTCATTTACAGCGTTAACGATTGCTGTAGACTGTTGTGGTCTTCCTGGCATTAACAAATTAGTTCCAGCTTCCATTTGCTTGGCAATATTACGAGCACCAAACTCCCAGTCCGTCATGGCAAATCCATTAAAGCCCCAATCTTCCCTCAGAATATGTGTAAGTAGGTCTTTATTTTCTGTAGCCCAAGTTCCGTTAATTTTGTTATAGGAGTCCATAATTGCCCATGGATCCGCATCCTTCACTGTCATTTCAAAGCCCTTCAAATAGATTTCCCTTAAAGCCCTTTGACTTACGATGGCATCAATATTGTTATCGGCCCTTTGGTTATAAGCTGCAAAGTGTTTAATAGTAGTTCCTATACCATGGTCTTCTACACCACTAACAAGTGCTGTTGCCATTCTTCCTGTTAAGTATGGATCTTCAGAAAAATACTCAGAATTTCTACCATTTAAAAGGTAGCTTTGAATATTCATTCCTGGAGCAAGAAGGAGGTCAATTCCATATTCTCTTAATTCGTGGCTTGTCGCTTCTCCCACTTCATATACCAAATCGCGGTCCCACGTGGCAGCAAGTACATTAGGTGCCGGGAATTTTGTTGCATAATAAGTATTGTCATCGTTTGGTCTCGTAGGATTAATTCTTACCCCCATTGGACCATCGGCTAAAACAATAGAAGGGATCCCCAACCTTGGAATGGCTTGAGTTTGACCAGCCGCCCCTGGTACTCTCGTTGCTTGGTTACCAATAATCTCATTGTCAATCTCTTCTAAAACTTCTTTGTTTCCCCCAACCACAAGTGCTGCCTTTTCTTGTAATGTCATTGCTGCTACAACATCATCAATCGAATCCAACCCTGTTAACTGTGGTGGCCCATCATTTTGTTGGGCATTACCAGCTAAAGCAGAGCCAAATCCCGATAGTAACAGAGTTCCCGAAAGTACTACCGATAAAAGTGCATTTCTTTTCCTACTCATTCAACTACCTCCCTTTAATTGTTAAGCGCTTACAACTGTTATACTATCAAAGGAGTTTGTAGTTTTATTTCTAAATATCTGTAATATATTGGTTTTAACATGGACATTTTTATGCTAGTCTTATGAATCGACAATCTATTTTCTTAAACGAGTATATCTGATGTTTTCTGGCAGAAAAACAGGTAGTTTAGCATTATTTAAAACCTTTTGTCATTTTGCTGAATTTTTAGAGTATTGTCATTATAATAGGAAATGGAAGGTAATATGTTTAGATAATCCTTGAAAACTCAGTTGTTCGTGTTTCAATATGCTTGGTTGCAACGCGAATTCTTTGATAGTTGCTATTTTCGCGTTTCAATACGCCCGGTTGTAACGCCAACCTTTTGAAAGCAGAATAGTTAGTGTTTCAATAGAAAAATAATTAAAGAGTCTGTTCAAAAAGGGGCTGTTTTTCCCGTTTGAACAGACTTGAAACAATGAGCGGAGCCGCTGCCGTCTTTTAAAGCCTACTAGGAGTGGTTTTCTCCTAGTAGGCGCGCAGCGAGTGGAGCCATTGCAAGACGCTTTTTGAGCACGCTCTTAAAGAGTTCCCATTATGTTTTTGCACCACAAACATGAAAACGGTAACAAATACAAAGGGGGTGAGGTTGTATATGAGAGTGATGGTAGTTGATGACGAGGATATTGAGAGAAAGGGTCTAAAAATGATACTAGAAAGGGAACTTACTAATATTGTAGTTAATGATGAGGCTCGCAACGGTCGTTTAGCCATACAAATAGCAAAGACCTTTCAACCTCACATTATTTTTATGGACATTAAAATGCCAGGAATGAATGGTCTTGAAACGATAGAGGAAATTAGAAAGGATTCCCCTCATGTAAAATTTGTTATTTTAACTGCCTTCGATACCCTTGGCGTTACAAAAAAGACTTCGACGGAAGGGGTAATGGACTATATATTAAAGCCCTATAGTAAAGATGAATTAATTGAAACTTTTGATAGATTAGTGGTGAAATAATTGGGGCAGTCCGTCCCCCTAACCAATCATTCCTCGCCCCTATTGATCATATAATAAATCCAACCTTCTTCTTTTGATTCTTCTGCTAAATGAATCGGTGGTTCCACTAGTTTCGGAAGCAGGGTACCATTCGTTCCATAGGCAATGGCGTAGAGAGCACATATACTGGCATCGTACGCATCGGTTCCAGGCTCGATTCCTGCAGGCATGTATTGCCTTAATTCCTCTGACACCTCAGCATTTCTCCTTTCCTTTACTAACGCCGGGTACACTTCTATAATAATTCGGTTATCTTTAAAAGTCCTTTCGCGAAATGGGTAGACTATAAAATCGTTATCCTTCTCCCAAAGCCTCGTATGTAAAATGGCCAATGTAGCGTTGTTGCCAATTCGATCGAATACTGCTGACAAGGGCTTTTTTCCAAAAACGTTATGTATTTCTTGATCGGTCCGGCGATACGCCAACGGATTATGTATTTCTTTCTGCGGTTTGACAATTGGTGGCGTTTCTCCATTTAATAATTTGGTGAAAGCCATTGGGTAACCAAGTGGTGCGTCGACACCTATCACAACAAGGGTGTTACTTCTGCTGCTATGGTCTAAGTCGAATGAAGGGTCAACCTGTTGAATAAGCTGCTCCAAAGACATTAGACTATTATGGGTTATTGAGGTTTCAGTAGGCTTACCAAGCCAACTGATTTTTTTAGAAGTCTTGTCCCATTGACATATAGCCACACCATGATTACTCCCCATCCAGCCACCAACATCCCAACCTATGGCGATTACTTTATCAAATGCCACTATGAACCCCTCCATAATTTCATTTATTAATGATTCAATCCTACCATGTGACGCTTTTATTGAGTATGATTTAAATATGGACAAGTTTCCATTTTTCCGGATACATCGACACTACTCGATGAAACGCGTAGGGATTCTCAACTTATGATTACCTGTTCCATAAACTCTTCATGAAACGCGTAACCTTTCTCAACCGATAATTACCTGTTTTATAATCCCCACATGGAACGCTAAGGGCCATTCACTGGCGATTACCAATAATCCCCTTATATTACAACATAGCTACTCCATTGAAAAAATTACACAAGCAAAAAATGACTAGCAATTTTGCTAGTCATTTTGCTCGAGATTTAGAGGCTTCCCCCTCTATATAACTATCTTTTCTCGATTATCCACTTTCCAATTTTCGTGGAGTATTCTGCACCTGTTTTTTCAAGCAAACTGTCTACAGCAAAATAATTACTTCCTGATAAGGCTAAGTGTAGACAGGCACCTAATAAGATTAAGTTAAGCTCATAGCCTGCTCCTGCAGCGCTTCTCATTAGTCCCTCGGGCCAATGGACAAAATAGATGGCGCCCAGCATAACTGGAATTAACATAGTGGCTACAAGTCTTGTGCCTAATCCTAATATGAGTGCTAGTCCTCCAACTAACTCAATAAATGCCACAGCTATTGCTAGGAATCCTGGAATGCCCAGACTCGCAAAATAATCCATGGTATTCCCTAAGCCCCTAACCACTTTGTCCATTCCGTGAGCAAAGAAAATCAAACCCACTATAACGCGAACAATAGTTATACCCAAATCTACTTTTCTCATTATTGCGGCTCTCCCCTTCCCAATGAAATAAGTTGTCCACTAATAATCTATAATTCAAAATGTATTTTATTCCTTCACTTTTTTGGAAAGGGCTATTTCGGGGTCTTTGTAGTGGACAGTGAACGAAAATTAGGCTGGCAGCTACACTATGGCTGCCAGCCTTCCCCTATTGATCAAAATATTTCTTTAAAGGCTGAAATTCTGCACTGGCGAATATGTCCAGTTCATTTTTTGTAGCACGTAAGATTTGGTCTCGGCTCTTTTTTAACCTGCTCAACATTGGTTGAATGATGATGTTGCTGTGATTTACGAACTCAATGACATCCTCCACACAGACCGGCAGCTTATAGCCCTTATCACTGCTTGAAATGAGAACCCCTTCATCCCGAACCTTGGCAACAATATTGGTCCTTAACTGTTGGGTACTGCTCAGCTGATTTTTTCGAAAGGCATTTATGTTCCTAAGAATTTCATCGGTCCTTACATAACCGTGGCGGTTATACTCCAGATTCAACAGCAAGAACTTCACGAAATTTACTTGATCTCTTTTGTATTGCTCCTCGGAAAACTCATATTTTCTGATAAACTCTTGGGCACGCTCAAGGGATAAGTCCGCTATGATATCATTGTATTCCGCGACTTCATCCTCTAGGTCACCAAGGTCTACCGTGTACCCTTTCTTTTTCCCCGGCCATTCATCGATGCGAATCCATCTTTCCTTAAGTATGGAAAAAAATTTTTTATAGTAGTCTGATTTCATTCCTTGATCATATCCAGAAGCAATCGTTCCACAAATGATATCCGCAAGCTGCAACAAAACATCAGATGGACTCTCGACGAAACCGAACTCCGACTGGTTGAACAAATTAGGCTGATGTCTAGAGTGCATATATTCCTTGAACTCCTTTATAAACTCTTTCGATCCATTATCCCTTGCAGTCAGCTGCAAATGGGGAAAGGTGTGTAATAACTGTTTATAAAGGCGTCCCGATAAAAACCTTTTAAAGCTCTTGTCATAACCAAGTCCGCTATCTGTATGTAATTTGCGCTTATCTACAACCACTGAGAAAATCGTAAAGTTGAGGGGAGCAACCTCTTGTAAAACTTGCATTCTCTTGTCGGCACTCACATTTAATTCCCCAGATGGGAAATACCTTTTCCCTATATCCTCCACTTGGCTGTGAAGGTCTTCAAGATCCTTCTCTTTCACCAGTATGGCCGTCACGATGAAATGGGAGGAAACATTCTGTTCCTCGAAGTCAAAACCAAAGTTACCAAATTCATCAACAAAAGCAAATGTCTTTTCCGCCATGCCCTATCCCCCTCTAGCAAAATCCAACTCTTTTAACACGTTGTTGTATTATTTAAATATTTCGACAAAACTTCATGTAACCCTTTATAAATGTGGAAAACATGAAGGAAGCCTGCACAAAACATCTACGATTCTTCCACACTTGGTTGGACTAATCCCCTTTCCCTTTTAATGGCATAAATAAATAGAATAATCCCAACAACAACAAGAATAGGTTCAATGACATTCGCTTCTGGCCCTGCCGTCAACCGGTGGAGCTGAAAAATCCAATGGATAACGACAATATCAAAACTCGCAAAAAATCCCGCTGCCGCAAGAACACCATGAAAGAAAGAGGCTAGAAAAAATTTTGCACAGAAGATAAAAAAGAGTATCGTCCCTAAGCCAATAAATGCCAAGGCCCCTAGACGTTCAGCCGTTGTGGTCGCTGCCAGTTCAAAGGCATACACATGCCTTGAGTGGAAAATCCAATCCATATATAACACACCTATTAAAAATCCTATGAATCTACTCATTCCAAGTACCGCCTCTACTAGTATTATTAGTACCTACTATTCTCATATTCCTCATTGTTTATTCTAAGAAGAACAAAGACAAAATGACAACAAGCGACCCCCTAATTAAACATTTGCTAACTCGTTAAAAAAGAGTAAATTATTTTAAACTTTATTTTTGGGTTGTGAAAGCTAGTGTCACTGGAAAGTAGCAGTGGTGTTGCGATTGCGTTCGGTTCGCGGCAAATTACGTGGATAATGAATCCATATTACTATACCGCAAACTTATTTACAGGAGACGAATTTTATAAAACAATCAAAGAGGGACGTTTGCTCAACGTCCCCTCGAATTCATTTATTTTTTACCGTTAGAGGTATTACCAATTCATTTATTCTTGAGCCGTCTTTGGCACTTTCTTCGAATAGGATTAGGGTAACAGTACTGTTCGAAACATAATCAAAGTCGATGAGTATTTCAAATTCTCCCCACTCTGGTGCACCGTCGGATGCTGTAGTGAATCCCCTAGCTAAGATATAATGACCATCCTCCAGTTCATACTGCAATGTGGCCTCAAATACTCTCGCTAATCCGCGGACCACCACTTGATTTTCTACCTCTGTGTACGGTGCAGGTTGAAACACTTTAAATGCATTATTCTCTAAGATTACCTCTGGGTCTGAGTTATCCGGTTCATTGATAACTGCCCCGTTGATCACATTTAAAGGGAGAGCTAGCTGATTTTTCCAAGAGCCGTCTTTGGCGTTTTCCTCAAATAAAAATAGTGTTACAGATCCACTTGGCACTTTGGCTAAATCAATCACAAGCTCGAACTCTCCCCAATCAGGTGCTCCATTACTTGCAGTTACAAAGCCACTGGCAAAAATATAATGGCCGTCTTCCAACTCATACTGCACTGTACCTTCGTACACTCTAGCCAGCCCACGGACGACTAATTGATTTTCTACTTCGGAGTTCGGTGCAGGATCAAAGATCTTAAAGGATTCATTTTCTAGTACAACCTCTGGGCCCGGGTTGTTAGGCTCTACAACCTCTTTCTCATTGGCCACTTCTAACGGGATGGCTAACTGATTTTTATGCCAAGCCCCGTCTTTGGCGCTTTCTTCAAAAAGGTATAGGGTTGCGGCTCCACTTGGCACGTCCCTCAAATCAATAAAAATCTCAAACTCTCCCCAATCAGGTGCTCCATTACTTGCAGTTACAAAGCCGCTGGCAAAAATATAATGGCCGTCTTCCAATTCATAATGCACGGTACCTTCATACACCTTTGCTAGACCACGAACGACTAACTCTGTCTCCACCTCCGCGTTGGGCGATGGTTCGAAGATTTTAAATGCTTCGTTTTCCAAAACTACTTCTCGTCCATCCGCAAGATCCTCCCAATTGGCAGCGTCCTCCCTTTCCCCATCTTTAGGGTCCGTAGCCTCTGAATTACCATTCGTATCTTCCTCCGCTGATGTATCAGACCCTCCATTAGGTAACGGATCTTCCACTATATCATCCTGACTGCAGGCAACAAATAACGTTAAACAAGCGGCAACGACCATCCATCGCTTAAAAAAGCCTTTCATTTCATTCAAGCCTCCTATTGGATCATAATAGGAAAAACACTGTCTATTACTTTAGCTATAATGATTACTATATGTTCAGGCGGCAAGCATGGGAACACGACGCAGTCCCCATTGTTCTTCCTTCACTAAGTATGACGGTAGGATTCCAAAAAGGTCACGCCTATTTTTTTCAAAAAAAATCTTTATTATCCTCGTAATAAAGATTCTCCCCCATCGATATATATTTCTGTTCCCGTTATATGTGAAGAACGAGGTGATAATAAAAATTCCACTAAGTCTGCCACTTGTTCGACGGACCCTGGCCGATGTTCTAACGGTTGATCTCCTTCTGGAAACTCCATTGGAATGCTGACTTCTTTTAAATCCTTTGATTTATGAATACTTTCTCCAATATTCGTTTTAATTGCCCCAGGGCAAATGGTGTTTACTCGTATTTTATATTGTGCAAGCTCTAGTGCCGCCATCTTCATAAAAGCAACTTCCGCAGCTTTACTTGTGCTATAAGCGCAAAACCCTGCTTGCGAGAACACCCGGTTTCCACTTACGGAACTATTAATAACGATACTGCCACCATCTTCTTTCAAGTACGGGATGGAATATTTCACTGTGGCAAAGGTACCCCTGACGTTTGTCCCTATTGTTTTATCCCACTCTTCTATGTCCATGGTCTCTATGGGGGCCAGCGTTCCTGCAATTCCAGCATTGGCAAAAACCATATCAAGCCTTCCCCATTGCTCCATAACGTCCTTAACTCCCTGCTCAACATCCTTTGCATCTGAAATATCACAGACTACAGCCATTGCCTGTCCTTCTTCCCCATTTATTTGTTTTATACACTCATGGATCTTTTCCATACTAATATCAAAAATACATACTCTCGCACCATATGCTATCAACCGTTTGGCAACAGCCTTCCCCATCCCGGAAGCACCACCAGTAACAATAGCCACTTTTCCTTTGAACTCCGACATTTAAACATTCCCACCTTTTCACAAAGTTCTCTTTATTATTCCCCCCTAACCTATGTGTATTAGAAAAACTTGGTTTAGTTCTCGAAAATCAAAAGACGGATCCCGTGTTTACGAGATCCGCCCTATTTTTTTCCTAAAAGAGAGGGGCATAAGCGTATAATGCCGGTGTACCGCCAGAGTGGATAAATAAAATGGTATCACTTTGCTTAAAGTAGCCTTGCCTTGTGAGGTCAACGATTCCAGCCATTGTTTTTCCCGTATAAACTGGGTCCAGCAAAATAGCCTCGGTCCTACCTAATAGTTTCACCGCTTCTACCATCTCCTTCGTAGGCATAGCATAACCTGGACCTACATATTCCTCAAAGCAAACTACCGTATCACGTGGAGGGTTGTTGGCTAATCCTAAATGGGTCGCCGTCTCCTTCGTAAGCTCATAAACTTTCCCCTCTTGTTCTACTTTCCCACGACTAACATTAATGCCAATGACCTTCGTTTTACTTCCCCTTGCAAAAAATCCAGTAATCAAGCCTGCATGCATACCGCCGCTTCCGCTCGTACAAACCACATAATCGAAGTCTATACCTTGTTCCTTCGCCTGTTCCAGGATCTCCTCTGCACAGGCTGCATATCCTGTAATTCCTGTCACGTTGGAACCACCTACAGGAATCACATAAGGGCTTCGTCCCTCAACTTTCACTTGTTCTGCAATCTTATCCATTTCCTCATAGACATCTGTTCCGTTTGGAACGATCTTTATAGATTCCGTACCTAATAATTGAAATAGAAGGAAATTACCATTTGTCTTTGTTAGGTATTGATCCACTTCGTTCTCTTCTAGGACAAGAATACACTTTAGTTTTTCCTTCACACAGGCCCCTAAGGTTAGGCGGCAGTGATTGGATTGAATTCCACCTGCTGTAATAATCGTGTCTGCCCCTTTCTGTAGGGCATCCCCTATGAGGAATTCTAGTTTTCTTGTTTTATTTCCCCCCTCGGCTAAGCCAAGTAAATCGTCCCTTTTGATATAAATGTTAGGACCATTTAACGCCTCAGTAAAATGTGTCGCCTTTTCAATAGGCGTTGGGGAATAGGTATAATTCCTCCGCGGAAACTGTTCAATATTCAACGAAATCTCCCCTTCCTGAACTTTTTTATAAAGTTGTGCACCTAAACAGAGTAGTAGGTTCCCTTGCCAGTCAGGGCAGCCACTAAATTTTTTGCGGCGAGCATGGCCATGGCATTTCTTGTTTCAGCTGTTGCTGAGCCAATATGTGGAAGTGTTACTACGTTTTTCATCGTCAACAAGGGGTTCGTTGGCTCCACCGGCTCTTGTTCAAAAACATCTAAACCTGCAGCCAGAATTTCTCCCTTCTGTAATGCCTCAATCATCGCTTGTTCATCCACCGTTTGTCCCCGTGATGCATTGATAAATATTGCTGAGTTTTTCATTTGCTTAAACTCTTTTTCCCCAATGAAATGCTTTGTTTCGGGGGAAAGTGGAACCATTAATACAATAAAATCGGACTCACTTAAAAGGTCATCTTTCGATTTGTATTCAATATGTAATTTCTCTTCCACCTCTGGCTTACGGCTTCGATTGAAATAACTAACCTCCATATCAAATCCGTTCTTCCCTCGCTTCGCAATGGTTTCGCCGATGCGTCCCATTCCGATAATTCCAAGCTTCTTATGATGAACATCCACTCCGAAGCGCGGATTGTCATCCCCCTTTTTCCACTCTCCACGCTTTGTCATTGCGTCTAACTCCGGGATACGCCTGGCTGCAGAGAGCATTAAAGCCATCACAAGATCTGCAACCGTATCATCTAAAACATATGGTGTATGAGTGCCGATTACTTTGTATTTTCTCATAGCCTCGGTGTCAAAATGATTGTACCCAACGGAAATAGTACTAACAGCCTTTAGCTCTGGTGCCTGCTGCAACAGTTCTTCATTAATAGCCGAACCAGTAGTAATGAGGCCTTGGACATCTTTTATTTCTTTAAGGAGTAGCTCGCGAGGCATTTGGGTCGATTTGTCCCATACCTTTAAATCCACATGTTCTTCTAAATACGATTGTATATTTTGCGGAAGTTGTTTTTCGGAAAACACTTTTTGTTTAGTCAAAATCACTTTCCCCTTTCTTTTGGTTGGATTCTATTTACCGGAAAGATGAATGGCTCTGTTTCGCGACACTTCTTGCCTGCTTCCTCATCAACTTGTCGCGATCCACCAATCACACTCCCGTATCATACATAGCTGGAATATTGATTTCCTTAACACAGGAAGCATTTGACAGATGGACAACACATTTTACAAGGGAAACTAGATCGTGAACAGGAATTTGCTTCCCTTTATATGTAGCAAGGACTTTCTCCGCACCCTCCTCATAGGGAATTTGCGCAGCTATACTCCCAGGATTAATACACGTGACCCCAATTCCATACTTCCTTTAAGTTTTCACGCAAAACATGACTTAACAATCCATACCGTGTCTCCCTTTTCAGGAACCCCCTTCGCAAAAGCGTCTCCTAAGCCCCGGCTCCCACCGACTACCATGTAATTCTTCAATCTTCCCTACCCCCTTCTTCCTTATCTCATTTTCACACTCTATTATTAGTATAGTATGAATTTTCACTATTTGAAAAATTAAGTGGATATATTTTAAACTTGGAACTCTAAAAAGGTTGTTCAAGGGACTGAACAACCTTTTTAGAGCTAATTTATTTTTTTGGATTTTTTCTTTTTCTCTAGCTGTTTTCTTAGTTTCTTAAAGTTTTTGACCTCATCGGGCATGGATAATTCTTTAACTAATGCCATTCCCTTTTCAATGGACTTTTTAGCTTTCTGGAATTGGTTGGCTTTGACCTGTGCATCTGCTAAAGTGTACCAATAAAACCACGCATCCATTTGCGCTAGTTTCTCATTGTAGAATGCTTCAATTTTTGGATAGTAGGCCTCATATAACTCCTCATCATAAACTAATTTTTTCCCATTCCATGAAAGAACCTCTACAAAATGGGTGTCTGCGATATACCGCTGCCACAGGGCTAGTCCTATCGTTTTACCTGGCAACAATTCCAACATATGATAAGGGACCTTTCCAATTTCCTTCAGGGACTTGTTTTTCCACTGAAAAATCTCTAGAGAATTCCCCGCGGAAGCACCGATGGTCACCCCGAAAAGGTATTCGTCGGTACCATCCCCAGTAATATCTGCAAAACCGGAGTAGTCGAGTCCGACACCTTGAAATAGCGTCTCCCAAATCTTCTTCCACCCATCCTCATCCCTTTTTAAAACCATTGCACCATACCGGGAAGGGGACGGGAATATCTTGGCTTCCAATACATAGGTAACCAAGATTTCTTCCTTCCCATCCCCATCAAAATCATATAGCTGATAGGCATCGGTATTTGCAGGTGCTACCGGACTCACTAACGTTCCCTCGACAGGGACAAATTCCCTTATGATCTCCAGAAGATCATCATCAGCGTGACTTGTCATTGGTGAAAAATAGATTAGTGCAATGGTGAATAAGGTAAACAGCATCCGTTTCTTCATCATAAATCTCCCTCACTTTTATCAGTCGGAGATATTATGCCCATTTTTTCTCTTAATTCAAAAAACCTTTATATAGTATAGCTTGGATACGCTACAGGCGGACCAATTACGCCTAAAGGCAGCCCACGTCCTGTGGGCAACGGCGTAATGTCACCGTCCTAGTTCCCCGCGGGCAACGCTTCAGCCTCCTCGGGAAAACCGCCCTGCGGTGTCTTCAGCCGTAATACCTGTCTCTTCCTCTACAAGCATTGCTTCGTAGCGCATCCGTCGAGACAACTCGTAGTGAATTCAAGAAGTTAAGCTCGTCGCTGGAGTCGCCGCCTTCCGCTTCTCCAAGCTTCAAGAAGCAACAAAGTTTGCGAAAAACGCCTTTTAAAAAACGTCTAACAGATTGAATTCTGTTAGACGTTTTACGATAGGTAACGGAGGTTGTGCCCTCAGTTCCCAAACCTTTTCTTTTTAAACCAATCTGTTAGCTGGTCTGTGTATATATACATTACTGGAACGAATACTAGTGTGATCAATGTGGAGAAGGATAGTCCGAAGACGATGACTGTTGCCATTGGGGCTTGTAGTTCTGCCCCTTCTCCAATACCAATGGCCAGAGGCACCATGGCTAAAACGGTAGTAAGCATCGTCATGAGAATTGGCCGCAATCGCATTGGCCCCGCTTCTAAGATTGCTTCTTCCCTTGAATATCCCCGTTCACGCAATTTATTAATATAATCTACCAGCACGATGGCATTGTTCACGACAATCCCTGCCAGCATGATGACCCCTATGAACGCGGGAGCACTTAATGGCCGTCCAGTTACGAGGAAGCCAATCATAATTCCGATAAAGGTTGCCGGTAAACTAAACATGACAATAAACGGATACAATACCTTTTCAAATTGGAACGCCATTACTGCATATACAAGGAAGATGGCCAATGATAAGGCAAGGACTAAGTCGGCAAATGCCTCCATCATCGTTTCATATTCTCCCCCAATGCTATAGTCGTAACCTTCAGGAAAAATGTAATTACTTAATTCCACCTCAATATCCGCAATGACACTTCCTAAATCCCGATCCATAATATCCCCTGTGATGGAAACTCCACGAGACTGATTTTGACGATTAATGGTTGTAGGACCTTCCGCTTGTACGAATTCCGCCACGGCGGATAATGGGACGATATCCCCTGTTTGTGTTAAGATCGGCAGCCCTTGTAATTGGGAAAAATTCGTTCGGTAGTCTTCCGATAAAATAACGGTAATGCTAACTTCCTGGCCTTCCGTTTGCATTAAGGAGGCCACCTGACCGCTCACGCTCGTCCTTACTGTATCCATTACTTCTGCATAGGAGAGGCCATACTGATAGGCAAGGTCTCGATCCACATGGAGTTGCATTTCTGGTCGCCCTTCTCCAAGGGAATGTTCTATATTGGCTGCTCCAGGCACCTCACTAATTATATCCTTTAAATCATCGGCAATGAGATGAAGGGTTTCAAGGTCGTCGCCCCGCACATCAATACTGATAGGGTCACCGCCCATCCCGCCACTCTCAAAGGCTCTCACATTCACATCTATGTTGGGTAGAGTGCTAGTGAATTCTCCGAACTCATTAATTATTTCATTGGTGGTCACATTCCGCTCACTTGGGGAGACTAACCGGACGTAAAAATTTCCATTATTCGTTCCCCCTCGTTGCCCCATCATCCCACCGCCACCAATGGATGTGTGAACTACTTCGATGGCATCGATACTAAGTAAAAACTCCTCGATCTCCCTTACCGATTCCCTTGTTTCTTCAAAGGTAGTTCCTGGGGGTGTTTCAAAACCTGCCATAATCTCCCCCTGGTCAAAGGATGGGATTAATTCCATCCCAACAAATCGAACAGTACCTAAACTACCTACTAGAAGAAGGAGTGTTCCTAAGACAACGGTTTTCTTATGATCGATGGCCCATTGAAGTAATCTTCCATAGGCTTTCGTTAGTTTCTCCAACCTATTTCCAATATCCTTGGCGAGTTTTCTTAAGCCCCTTGCTTCTTCTTCCTTCACTTCCGTCGCAACTAAATCCGGCAGCAATAATCCAGAAAGCATTGGAACGATCGTTAAGGAAACAACTAAGGATGCTAACAAGGTAAAGCCCACTGTTAAGGCCAATGGAATAAACAGTTCTGCTGCAATTCCACTCGTAAATACGATCGGGACAAATACAACCATACTTGTCATGGTGGAGGCAATAACTGCGGAGGAAACCTCCTTTGCCCCTTCATATGCCGCCTCTTTTTTACTGTAGCCCCGTTCCCGGAACTTATAAATGTTTTCCAAAATAACGATGGAATTGTCCACCAAAAGTCCGATCCCTAAAGCAAGTCCCCCTAAGGTGATAATGTTAATCGTTTCCCCGGCAAAGTACAGTAAGGTGAAGGCAGAAATAACCGCAATAGGAATGGACAATCCAATAATCAAGGTACTGCGGAAGCTCCTTAAGAAGACCAGTAGTACTAGCAAGGCCATGGAACCCCCGAGGATCATGTTCAATGCAACACTATCGATGGAATCGGTTATAAAGATGGACGAATCCATGATCGTTGTGAGCGTAACCCCTTGCGTAATATTTCGTTGAAGCCTTTCCAGCTCCCTCGAAACAGCTTGTGCCACTTCAACCGTATTGGCATCAGAGGTCTTAGAGATATCCATACTTAACGTCGGTTCCCCATTCACATAAGCAAAGGCCGACATTTCGCTGAATGTATCCTTTACTTCCGCCACGTCAGATAGCTTAATCAATTCACCTGTTCGTAACGGAACATTAATGTTCTCCAACTCAGCTACCGTTCGGAAGTCACCAACGATTCGCAGGGCCATCTCCTGGCCACCTCGCTCAATTTCCCCAGCAGGTGCACTTCGGTTTTCCCCAGCGATGATTTGGGAGAGCTGAGAAATAGTCAAACCGTATCGCTGCATTAAGGACAAATCTGGCTCCACAAGAATTTCCCGCTCACGACCACCAGCAAGATCGACAGAAGCAACACCAGGGATTCGCTCAATTTGTGGAATGATATTGTCCTCCGCTATATTTGTAAGGCGGGTTAAATCCATATCCGCCGAGATTCCCACTTGCATAATTGGCATTTGGTTAGGATCAAATCTCATTGGCGTAGGACTGCTGGCTCCTTCTGGGAGCGTCTGACGCACCATATCGATTCGATCCCGTAAATCTAGCATGACAGAATCTAGATTCGTATTAAAATCAAACATTAATAGAATTAACGATTGGTTTTGCGTTGAAATAGACTGAATCGTTGATAACCCTTCTGTGGCCGTTAATGCTCCCTCTAAGGGGCGGGTTACGAGATTCTCCACCTCTTGTGGGGCAGCCCCTTGATACGGCGTCGAAATAGCCACAATAGGAATCTCTAAATCTGGCATTAAATCGACCTTGAGGCCTGTTAGGGACACCCCGCCCAATATGATCATAACGAGGGCAGCGATAATCACCCCTACTGGCCGTATGACCGATTCTTTTATGAGTCTCATTGAATTTCCTCCATTTTTGTTACGTGCAGTACTAGAGTCTGTTCAAAACTCCCATGTCTTTACAGACACCACGATAAATAAAAACTATTTTTAGATGCACTAAATTTTGGAAGTTAATTTACGCTTCAGGCACTCGCTTTCCGCGGGCAACGCTTCAGCCTCCTCGGGAAAACCGCCCTGCGGTGTCTTCAGCCGTTGCTTTTCCCGCAGGAGTCTCGTGCCTTGCGCTTCAATCAACTTTGTTTGAAAATAAGCAATGAATAAAACATAGTTATATTATAAAAAGGGGTGTTTTTCCCTGTTTGAACAGACTTGATTAATTGGAAAAATTGAAGTCGTCTCCGTTGCGTACGTTGATTTGGGCTCCATCATAAAGCTGATGTATCCCTCTCTCTACAATGAACTCTTCTGCTTCCAGGCCATTTACTATCTCAAACCATTCGGAGGTTTCATTGCCGATCGTAATCCTTCGTCGCTCCACTGTTTCCCCGTCGGCCGTGACATAAACAAATTTTTCCCCGTTTTCATCCACTACGGTTCTTACTGGCACGAGTACTTGCTCCTCAGTTACATCGGTGTGAATGATGGCTCTCGCATGCATGCCAATACGAAGATCCTCGTCAGCGTCCGTAATAGTGATTTCCACTGGATAGGATCGGGATTGTTCCCCTGGCATAATCCCAATATATTTAATGAGTCCGTTGTACGTTTTATTAAACGATGGGACATGAATCTCTACCTCTTGGTCCACCTTGAGATTCGGGAGCATTGATTCATTTACATCCATTCTCACCAGTGGCTCATCCATTTGCACAAGCTGCAATAATGGCGCTTGTGGGGAAACCATCTCTCCGACCATCGTATTAAAGTTCGTAATTTGTCCTGCCATAGGTGCCGTAATCACCGCATTGGATTTTTGCTTCTCCGCCATTTCCAATGCGATCTCCGCCTGTTTCACCTGTGCTTCCGCCGCTTCCAGTTGAGCCGTTCCCTCTGCCTGCTCCAATGCCATTTCCGCTTGTTTGACTGCCGTTTCCCCTTGGGCAATATCTCGTTCCGTAGGCAAATTACTCTCAAGATTGCTCATAATCAGTCTTGTAAAAAACTCTTGAAACTCTTCTGGAATATTGTCTACATCCGAAAGGAGCTCCGCATCTACTAGCTCATCCATTGCCTCTTCTGCATTGGACAACATGTCATGTAGCTCTTGGGCTTGTTCCAATTGAAGCTCTGCCTGCTTAATCCCCTGTTCCCTCATGGCCTTTGCACTGTTGTAGTTTGCCTCTGCCGCCTGCAATCCAGCCCGAGCCTGGGAAATGTTCAGTTCAATGTCACTGGCATCCACTTCAATAAGGACATCTCCCTTTTCTACCGTATCTCCGTTTTCTACATGAACAGCGGTCACTTCTCCCGTCAACATGGAAAGGACCGGCATGTGCCTCGCCGCCATTATGGTTCCTGAAATACTAGCCTCATCCGTTAAAATCCCTTTTTCCACTTTGATAATCTCCACTGGAAAAACAGGGTTGCTCTCCTCTTCATCCGATTGAGCCTCCGATTCCCCGTTACAGCCTACTAAAAAAAGGAAAGCTATTGTTGTAAGGCATATCCGTTTAACGTTCTTCGATACCGCTTCCATTCTTTCCCCACCTTATTTTTATTTCAATAATCACCGCTCATCATTTCTAAAAAACATGTACAAATTCTATTAAATCATAAATCCAGTAAAATATTAGTATATAAACCTACAATTTTAAGAACAAAATGTTGGAAAAGTTATGGTTTCTGAATGAGTGAGGTTGGTAATTTTTTGTTTTTTAGTTAATTTAAGGAAATGAAACCCCATACTACCTCAACAATCCCCCATACTAAGCTGATTATCCCCCAACCTCCCCCATTAAAACCCCATACTATACCGATAATCCCCCATCCTTTTCAAACTTAAACAATATTCCCTTCACCTTATAAGACCTTTACAATCATTTTAACGAAAAAAGGCATTATACTTAAATGTATAGCATTATAATAGGCTCTTCAAAACTCCCATGTCTTCGATAAATGAAAACTATTTTTGGCTGTGCTAAATTTAGAAGTTGATTTACGCTTCAGGTACTCGCTTCAATCAACTTCGTTTGAAAATAAACTATGTTTTAATACGTGGGTATTTGAACAAAGACTGATCGGGATTATTGAAAAAAGTCACTAAAGTAGTTTTCTGCAGTCGCCCACCGAAAGGAATGGCAAATTATGATTAAACCTGGGGAGATTTTATCCAAACTTAATAGACTTGTTTTTTCTATTATTCTCGTTGGCTATAAAACGTGTGACCCTAGTTGGTACCATCCTCCGCGGCAGCAGGCTTTTCACTCCCTTTGGTTCATTTCCAAAGGGAAAGGAGAATTCATCATTAATGGAACAAGTTACCCCGTAGAGGCTGGCAAGCTATTCTTCTTTGAACCAGGCATGATTATTGAGCGTTCCACAGACCCTAAAGAACCACTGGAATATTACTTCATTCGTTTCACTTTTGCGGCGGCCTTCGTTGAAAAGGACCAATGGAATTTTTCCAAAGAAGATAACATAGACTTTCCCCTCTCCGGTATGTACAACCTGCAAAATCCTCCCCAGGCTGTGAATCTATTGGAGCAATTGCTGGACTTAAGAAAAAGGCGAGGAGCCACCGTAGCCATGAAGCAAAAGCTCTTATTCTTAGAATTGCTCTTTACAATTATTCAGGATTTTCGATCCCAGAAGGCCCTCGGCAACACTACCAACGCCATCGATTCTACGGTGGATTATTTGACGACGCACTATAATGAGCCCATTACCCTTCAAGGTTTGGCAGAACAGGCGGGAATGAGCGTTAGTCACTACTCCCGTGTGTTCAAAAAATTCATCGGATACAGTCCCATGGATTACCTTCTCCACGTACGGATGGACCGTGCCAAAGAATTGTTAGTGTTATCCGATTACAAGCTAAAGGGAATTGCCCAAAGTGTCGGTTACCAGGATGAGTTTTACTTCAGTCGAATTTTCAAAAAAGTGGTTGGAGTCTCCCCCACGGAATTTGCCAAACGGCACAAAACGAAAATGGCGTCTCGGAGAACGAGATGAATAAGTGATGGTATTTGCTTCGCTCGTCGCTCGCCCACTACGAGAAGACCACTCGTAGTGGGCTCTTAAAAGATTGCGACGGCTTCACAAATACTTCGAGGGTGCCTCAAAAGGTTTAAAACATACCTTTTGAGGCACCCTCTTATACTTTCATCCCTTTCCCAATGCCGCTCATACGTTTTTCCATGATGGATTCTTTGTTCTGAATTTGATAGAGGCGGTGATAGATTCCTCTCTGCTTCAGAAGGTCATAGTGATCCCCTGTTTCACGGATTTCCCCCCGGTCCATGACGATGATATTGTCCGCGTGTTTAATAGTCGATAACCGGTGGGCTACGATGATCGTTGTTCGTCCCTCCGAAATTCGGTACAAGGCCTTCTGGACAAGCTCTTCCGTTTCCGTATCGATATTGGATGTGGCCTCATCTAAGATTAGAATATCTGGATCAAAGGCGAGTGCCCGCAAAAAGGAAATAAGCTGCCGCTGCCCGCTGGATAATATGACCCCTTGCTCCCCAAGCCTCGTATTATATCCGTTAGGTAAACTCAACACAAACTCCTCTAAACCTATGGACCTCGTCAATTCCTTCACATCCTCATCGGAAAGATGGTCATTGTGGAGTCGAATATTATAGATGACGTCCCCCGTAAAAATAAACGGGTCCTGTTGAATGATGCCGACCTTCGTACGGAGATCCGCAATCTTCACTTTCTTAATATCCATCCCATCAATTTCAATCGCACCCGCCTGTATATCATAAAAACGATTGATCAAATTGATTATAGAGCTCTTCCCCGCTCCCGTTGCCCCTACAAATGCCACCGTTTCCCCAGGTCGAATATGGAAGCTAATATTTTTTAGCACTGTCTCCCCTTCCACATAGGCAAAGGAAACACTTTTAAACTGAATATCCCCTTGCACCGCCCGAGGGAAATTACGTGCCTTTGGATGATCCTTGATAACCGGTTCCTCTTCCATCAATTCAAAAATTCGTTCCGCAGAGGCCATGGCCGTTTGGATTTGATTATAGCGATCGGCCAGTGCCATAATCGGCTGGAAAAACTGGCGAATATAATGGGTAAAGGCGTACACCACTCCAAAGGTGAGGGCACTATCGATCACGGCAATTCCCCCGTACCAAATAATCAGGGCAAGGGCAATATTACCAAGAAACCCGATAGCGGGGTTGAAGATGGAGTTTACCACCGTCCCCCTCATCCCCGCCCGGTAATGCTCGTTGTTTAAATGATCAAATTGACGAATTTGTCTCCGTTCCCGTGTAAAAAATTGAATAATCCGCATCCCAGACAAGTTTTCCGCTAAATTGGAATTGAGTCTCGACAACACCAGTCGCGTATAGCGGTGGGCACGGCGAACTAATGATTTATAAAAATAAACTAAAATAATTAAAAAGGGTATGACCGTAAAACTAATTAACGTGAGGGTTACACTCATATTAATTAAAATAATAAAAATTCCTACTAATATAAGCACTTCCTTCACCAGATTGACAATGACTTGGGAATAAAGCTGGTTCAGGGCCTCCGTATCGTGAGTTACCCTCGTTACGAGACGCCCCACTGGATTTCGGTCAAAAAATTGCATGTGCATCTTGGAAAGATGGCGAAAAAGCTTTTCCCGAATATCAAAGATGACGGACTGCCCTGTAAATTGCAGGAGACGGTCCTGATAATACGTTAACACCGCCGCGCCAATAACGGAGATCAAAAACAGTACCCCTACTATTACAAACCCTTGGAAGCTTTCCTGCAGGGATGATTCCACCGTTAAATAATCGTCAATGGCCACTTTAATTAAGTAGGGCTGCACTAACGTAGCTGCCACAAACAAGCCCGCTAATACAAATGCTACGACAATCTTCTTCCAATATGGCTTGGCAAAGGCTAATAATTTCGAAAGTAATTCACGATCCAGCCCATTGGCTACCTGTTTTTCCTTATGGATGTTCATCGTCGTTGTCCTCCCAACGCCTCAATCTCCAATAATGTTTTCATGGCCGAAGGTTTGTTTCTCGTACATCCTTCGGTAAAGCCCCTTCTCCTTAAGGAGGGATTCGTGGGTACCACGCTCCGCGATTCGCCCTTCTTCCATAACGATAATTTGATCTGCATGTTTAATAGAAGAAATACGGTGACTTACGATGATGGTCGTTTGTTCGTTCATTTTCTCCTTCATCCCCTGAAGGATCTTCTCCTCCGTTTCCCCGTCCACAGCCGATAAGCTATCGTCAAAAATAAAGATCGACGCCTCTTTAATAAGGGACCTGGCAATACTTACCCGCTGCCGTTGCCCACCGGATAAGGAGATCCCCCGTTCCCCTAATGGCGTATCAAACTTCTTCGGAAATTCGATAATGTTGTTATACACTTGCGATAATTTGGCTGCCTCTGCCACGTCTTCACGACTATAATGTTCAGGGTCAAAGGCGATGTTTTTTGCAATCGTAGAGGAAAAAAGAAAGTTCTCCTGTGGAACAATGCCCACCGATTTCCGTAACGTCTTTAACGGGATTTCATAGATATCCCTTCCATCGTAAAAAATTGTCCCTTTCGGTGGATTATACATCCTCGTTAACACATTAATGAGCGTTGTTTTTCCACTGCCAACCCGGCCAACGATGGCAAGGCTCGAACCTCTAGGAACAGTTAGATGGATATTCTTTAAGGCAACCTCGTTACTTTCTGGATAAGAGAAGCTTAAGTTCTCAATATGAATCTCCCCATGTACTTCCCCATCCTCTTGTACCATGGACTCATCCTTCACTTCAGGTTCCGTGTTGAGGATGTTCCTAAGGCGAATGTTAGAAGCCCAGCCCCGCTGCAACGTGTTAATGACCTTCCCCAAGTTTTCCACGGGAGCAATTAACAAGGACAGGTACGTATTAAAGGCCACAAACTCCCCTAAGCTGATCGTCCCATTCATGACCAACAGTCCCCCGAAAAAAATCGAGAGGAGATAGCTTAAGCCAACGATGCCAATGCTGATGGAATTAAACATGGAGTTCGTGAGAATCAGTTGTTGGTTAGCCTTCACATTATGTTGATTATCTCTTTTGAACCGCTGCCTTTCATGGTTTTCTTGGCTGTAAGATTTTACTACACGAATGCCAGAGCAAAACTCCTGTACCGTACTGGTAAGGTGGCCAATTGCCTCCTGAACCTTTGTGGAGCGCTCTTGAATTTGTAATCGGAATTTATACGTAAGATAGGTCAAACCGGGGAGTGGGAGAATGACGAGTAACGTCAGCCAAACATTGATCGTTATGGCCATCGTAATGACCGCAACGGTGATCAAAATAAAGGCTTCAATTGTTAGGAAGATACCACGCATGGCCACATCACGGATCAGGTTTACATCGTTGATGGCATGAGACATGAGGTCGCCAATCCGCTGTTTGTTGTAGTATTGAGAAGGCATCTTTACCCAATGGGTAAACAACGATCGCCTTACTTTCTTTTCTAGTATCCTCGAAAGACGGAAGATAAAAATTCGACCACTCGATCGAAAGAAGGCAATCCCAAAGCCGATAAGGGTGATATAAATAGCTAGTTGAATGAGAATGGTTTGTGTTAGTGTAGAGGCCTCCACATGGTCGGCGAAGGTTTCGAGAAACTTAGGTATTTGAAGCTGCAATAAGCTTGATATGGACAATAAAATCGTACCGAAAAGATATTGCCATTTGTATCGTATGAGATGACTCTTCACAAATGATTCAGATTTCAAGCGCACTTCCCCCTGATTAAATATTCGTAAAGTTAAGATTATCTTGTTTTATCGCATTTAACCATGGATTATTTTATCACCTTACATGGATTATCTTGCTTGGGGTTTCGGGAAGGGGGGGCCTGGGCGGAAGTCTCCGGGACGGAGGTCTTCCGGACGTGGGTCTCCGGGATGCCAGCTTCCAGGACAGAAGTCTTCCGGACGAGGGGCTCCGGGATGCCAGCTTCCAGGACAGAAGTCTTCCGGACGGGGTTCCCCGGGACGTGGGACTCCTGGACAGAAGTCTCCTGGACAAATTCCTTGCGGAGCTGCTACCTAGGGATAAGCTAAACCCCCATTGCGAAATAACAATGGGGGATAATACTTCATATTAGAATTTAGTATGATAGTTTTCCAACTCCCAGCCATGAACGGTTGTGCGGAAGCTGTCTAATTCAGCACGTTTTGCTAGGACATATTCATCGAACACGTGGTCACCGAATGTCGAACGGCCGATTTCGCCTGCTTCAAACTCATTTATGGCATACTCTAAGCTAGTTGGTAAGTTTTCAATTTCTTCTAAGAATAGTTCTTCTGCTGTCATGCTGAAGATATCGCGATCAAATGCCGCTGGAGCTTCTAAGCCCTTTTCCACTCCATCAATACCAGCAGACGCGATTACTGCAAATGCCAAGTAAGGGTTCGCAGATGGATCTGGACAGCGAATTTCTACCCTTGTACCTGCCCCCCGCACTGCAGGAATACGAATTAACGCTGAGCGGTTGGAGTCAGACCATGCGATATAGCAAGGTGCCTCATATCCAGGTACTAAACGCTTATAAGAGTTTACTAGAGGATTCGTTACTGCCACAAAACTTTTTACGTTTTCTAGTAATCCAGCGATAAAGCTGTAGGCTGTTTTAGATAGCCCTTTTTCCTCTGCAGCATCATAAAATGCATTTTCACCCTTGTTTAAATCATATAGTGAAATGTTCGTATGCATCCCACTTCCGTTTTCGCCAGCAATTGGTTTTGGCATAAACGTAGCGTGTAATCCAAACTTCTTCGCCACTGTTTTTACGACCCATTTATAAGTCGTTGCATTATCAGCTGAAGTTAACGCATCGGCATACTTGAAATTAATTTCATGCTGACCGCGGGCAACCTCATGGTGAGATGCTTCGATCGTGAAGCCCATTGCCTTTAATGCACGATAGATTTCTAGTCTTACCTTTTCTCCGTTATCATGTGGAGATGGCTCAAAGTATCCAGCAAAGTCTTGCGTTTGTTGTGTTGGACGACCCGTTTCATCCGTTTCAAATAGGAAGAATTCTAGCTCTGGACCTACATTAATGGTGTACCCTTTTTCCTCTGCTTTCTTCACCGTTTTCTTCAATACGTTTCTAGGGTCTCCTTCGAAATCAGTGCCATCTGGGTTCTTTACGCTGCATAAGAAGCGAGCTTCTGAGTAGCCTTCCTCCACTGACCAAGGGAGAACTGCGAAAGTACTTAAGTCCGGTTGTAAATAAAGGTCAGATCGGTTAATTGGTGAAAATCCTTTAATGGACGATCCATCAAACATGATTTTTCCTTCTGCCACATCGTCCACTTGCTCCGCTGTTACAGTTACATGCTTTAAAATCCCTTCGATATCAACAAACTGTAAATGTAACAGCTCCACATTCTTCTCTTTGATCACTTCTTTAATTGCCGTTAAAGTATTTACTTGCTCCGTTACCATTGCCATTTTACATGTCCCCTTCCGCGTTAACGTAGTTAACATCCTTTGTTATGTTTTTAATATTAAGACATTTCTGGTAACATGTAAGGAAATTCGTAAGATAATCTGACACGGTAATTTTTTAAAGGAGTAAAGAGCCCCTACACGACTATATAACGGGTCCGATTGAGGCAGAAAAATGTTTATTCACACCTAAATTTTCAATGGTAATACAAAGAAAAAGCCGTTGATTTCACGCTAAAAATCATGGCTTATTACAAATTTTGAGGCAAACGTCGAAAAACTTATTAGTATTTTCAAAGTGTAAATCGTGTGCTTCGTTTTCAAAAAAAATCATTTCCTTGTGTGGGCTATCTACCATTTCAAAGTATTCTTCCACCAAAGAAGATGGTGTAATATAATCAAACCTTCCAGCTAAAAAATAAATAGGAATTTCAACTTTTTTAACCTGCTCGAAAAAATTGATTGTTAACAGCTCATTGTTTAGACGCTTCACTAAATAATTTGTCCCTTTAAACCATTTAACGATATCTAAAAGGCTATAATGTTTAGATTCTAGCATTTCCTTCAGGTAATCGTTCCACAATTTTGTTTTTTGTTGGTATTTATACCCTCCGTATTTATCGACAAGCTTCCTAACAATCGCCGTTTTAAATAGTGAGTTATAAGGAGGAGGTCCTATTTTGTTAAGTTTTTTGTGAGTAATAGTATCATTTTTCAATTTCGATTGTTCCAATACATATTCATACCCTCTCATTTCTCCTTCAACTAAATTGATGACTTGACCAATTCCTATATAACTATGAAACAATTCAGGATATTTTTCGACTGCTAACAAACCAATAACACTCCCCCAAGAGTGACCGACCAAATATAACTTCTCTTTATTAAAGCGTTTCTTTAATACTTCTGTTAAAACCCTTATGTCCTCAACATATTGGTTAATGGAAACTGATTCTTTTGAAGTATTCCTACTGTAACTTTTTCCAGACCCTCTTTGATCCCAATCCACTAAGATAAAATGATGTTCTAATGCTTTGAAATATTTATCAGCACAATAAATTTGAGAAGCCCCCGGACCACCATGTAAAAATAGAATAATGGGGTTGTATTGGTTTTGGCTACGTATATAAACCCACTGTTTTGAATTATTTATTTCAATTGTTTCTAAATAGTTAATGTCTTCCACCCCTTATATTAAACTTTAACGTATGTTTTATAAGCTTTATACATCAATAAAAAAAGGAGATGCTAATTACACCTCCAAAAGCCATGTGTTTTGCTGTTTTCTACTCTTACCGAAGAGAGGAAAGCAACTCCGTTCACACCTATTTAATCATCCTGTCAATGGTACTTAAAAGAGAAGTGAGTTCCGTCTTTCTTTTCCGGTCCTTAATGTTGCGAAGGTCAAAGACTACCCGATGCCCTTTCTTAGTGGCTTTCTGCGATTCCTTTTGCGCACTCTTAATACTAAATTCATTATCCTCAACTACAATAACCCTATCTAAATCCCTCCCAAACATAATCCACCACTCCCCTTATAAGATTTTGTTTGTTGACGCAGGTTTTTATATTATTAACTTAATTCTTTCCTATTTTCCGAATTTCCTTCATTACTTGACTAAAAAATATTTACCCTAATTTTCACGGAAAGACAATTCCCTTTTTTAAAAGGTGTTTTCAAAAGAGTGCTCCTGCGCCACTTCGTTTGCTCGTCGCAGGAAAAAAGTGCTCCTGCGCCACTTCGTTTGCTCGTCGCAGGAAAAAAGTGCTCCTGCGCCACTATGTTTGCTCGTCGCAGAAAAAAGTGCTCTTGCGCCACTATGTTTGCTCGTCGCAGAAAAAAGTGCTCCTGCGGTGTCTTTAGCCGTTGCTTTTCCCGCTGGAGTCGCCACCTCCGCCTCTCCAAGCTTTTAAAAAAAAGCAATAAAGTTTCCGAAAAAAGCCTTTTAAAATCACTGATTTATATTCTTCCTATTACTATATATACAAAGAAATATAACTTAATAGAAGAACAAAATCCTAAGTACAGACATCTCGAACCTTCCCCATGAAACGCGTATGTAAGTTCAAACACCGATTACCTGTTCCATAAACCTTTCATAAAACTGCCCCTCGCTCTTTACCAATTATTAAATGGAACATTCACCAATTTCCACGGGCTCATCAACGACTCCCTAACAATTTCCAATGTAAATACATCGTTTATCTCCGGCCGCCCTTGCTGCTTTACAATATAGGTTACTGGTGCTTCATAAACAAAGGACCCCTCCGCCGATGGGCTACTATGCTCTAATATTCTAACGGATTCCACACTCTCTACAATTGGACGAAACTCCTGTGCATCCCCCACATATATTTGTTGGAACAAGTCCATATCGTTCTGATTTAAAGCGATGAAGAACAACTTCGCCACTTCTTCCGCCTCTAACCCTCGAACAAATTCTGTCAACTCTCCTCCTGCCTTATGTACCATTACTTGATGGGATAGGTCTTCTTTCCCTGTGGTGTGTGTTCTGCTTCCCATCAAATGAATACAGAAGTGTCCTGGAAATCCATTGGCAAGTGCACCTGCACCATGGGGCATTCCGTGCATAGACGCGGCAATGTGTTCCTCCTCAAAGTGAACGACCACCGCTCTCCTTTTCCAGCTCCACGTCCCATCATAAATTTCCTTCATGATTGCCGTGTCTTCTTTCGTCAACGGTTGTACGTCCGCATGGTTGCTTCCTGCCCTTCTTTGGGCATTAAAGCTTAGTCCCGTTTCCAAATCAGTAACTTTAAACTCGGAGTACCGTGGCAGCAACGTCTCTCCCGTCTCCCATTCCACTAATTCACCAAAATGATTCCCATGTAAACCCTTAAAGTAACCTCGAATCTTTTTAACAGTTTCTGGGGAAAAATTCACTACCTGTTTTTTTTCTAAATCATAAAAGTTCCCCATTTCATCCATTAAGAAGGAGCGAACCATCCCCCCATTCTCTTCGAGCAAAATATAATTTCCTGCTATCGGAAGGACGGATACCTTTTTCCCTAGCTCATAATGGAGAATATTATTTGTAAGATCTCTAGATTCCACCGTTAATGTTGTTTGAAACACAGAGGTGCTTGATGACTTAACGAGGAAAGTAATTTTTGGATCAGCGTCATGGGCATATGTATTCGACGACTGCAGGAGCGTCAGTAGTAAAAGAAAGCCTACAATGATATTTTTCAATTGAACGAACCACCTTATTTTTTCTTTAATGAAATAAATATTTGCTTTTTTATCAAAAATTAAACAGGAAAATATAGCTATTCTCCAAAAGAAATTCCCCAAAATTTCCTTATCCTTTCGTAACAAGCACTGCTAAACTGTTACCTTTTTCCCATCTTCCACCATTTATGTTTTATAATTGTAAAATAATGTTAATAATGATTCTATTGCAAATCCAGTGAAATAAAGTTCAAGGAGGAGCGGGAAATGGGGAAATCAAAGACATCCTTTGCTAAGGGGTATTACATTTACGCTCTAATTAGAGGGATTAATTTTGTCGTAGAAAATGACATTAGAAAAAGTATAAAAAAATATGAGCAATCATTTCCTAGCTTTCGAATTCTTTGGAGTCTCTATTTTGAGCCTAAAATGACCATGTCCACCCTCACATTTTTATCTCAAACGAATATGTCCAATGTTTTTCGCCAGCTAAAAAAATTAGAAGAGAATGGCTTAGTAGTTGTAACAAATGGAAAGGACGCACGTACAAGGGAAGTTACCTTAACAGATGCTGGTTCAGAGGTTGTTAAAACATTTATTAAAAATCAATCCCACGAGACAGATATTGATTTTATTAAGAAGATAGAAACTATACCAGAGGATCAATTAAATGAATTAACACATATGCTTTCCTGTTTAGGAGAAGATGTTATTGGTAAGTCATTTACTGATTTTGTAAAAAAGTCAACGAACTATATACTTGAGGAAGAGAATTAATTTCGAGAACCATTTCATGGTTCTCGTTTTTTTAGTTTCCTTCGCAAATATTTTTTTCCGATTGTGAAATAATACACTTTAAACTGGAGGGGAGCACCATGAGTTACACGAAGGAAAAAACCTTGTTAGCATCAACTTGGATTATTTGTTTCTTCTTACTGATCTTTTTAGTTCCAAAGGAAAAAAGAATGCATGCCTATGTTGCTTTTCTTTTTAAGCAACTTATCACTTGGAGTGCTGGTTTAATTGTTGCTGAGAAAGGCTGGATAAAATATCCTTACAGGGAGTTCAAGAAAAGTAATACGAGCTTCACATTCGAATATTTTGTATTCCCGACGCTCTCAGCCCTATTTAATGTCCATTACCCAGAAAAGAAAAGCATCTTTGTAAAAGGCTTGTATTACTTGTTTTTCACCGCGGTAATTTCTTTACCTGAGCTTTACGCCGTGAGAAATACAAAGCTAATCAAGTACTGTAACTGGACATGGTATTGGAGCTTTATTTCCATTTGGCTTACTTTTTATATTTCACGTATCCATTACCGGTGGTTCTTTAAATGCGTGGATTGATATCCCCCTTCATTGCCCATTTTCATTTTTTTAGGCATTCATCCAATCAATATTTATTAGAAATAAATAGGGTAATAGTGTAAAGGAAATGAAGAGCCTTTACTAAACTGCTTCTAAAGGAGGCGTTCGAGAATGTCACACGCAACATTTGGCGGTTTCTCATTTATCCTAGTGATTTTCATTCTCTTAGTAATCATAGGTGCAGTTGTAGTAACACCTCATGGTTACGGATACTACTAAAATTCAAAGAAGCATATAAGAGGGATGCCTGAGTGGCATCCCTTTGTTTCTTTTTACTACTTGCTACTGAAAAAACATATCTGGTTGTCATTCGCTACGGCCCCCTCCCTATTTTCAATAACCGTGGTGGTTCTGTAAAAAATCATTTACTTGTTCGACCAGTGTTTTTTTATCATAAGCTTGATAAAGGGCCGATGACAGGCGGACTGGATCTCCGAAGAAAAAACGTTCGTACTGTGTTTGTCGCGTTCCAAAGGGGCTCATGGTTAAGTCCCAAGCAAGTCGGAACAACTGGACACGATCTTTTGCACCTGCATTTCTCCCCTGTAAATACTGTTCTATATCCTTGCCAACGGTTGATTGAAAGTCCTTTTCAGTAGGTAAAGCAATAAATCCACTTGCCCCAAGCAAATGCAATATTTCCACAAGGCGAGGATATATATTTTGATAATAGCTGGATGCGGTCATTAATGGAATGGCTTCCGGTACCAACGTTCCAAATTCATTCTTAGTTGCCCCCATTTCTGCTCGGTACAAGAGTGCCTTCATAATCTCTAAGGTAATAATGATCTCACTTAATTTTTCCTGAACATGGCTGTATTCTGTTATGGCAATGGATTGTGCCAATGCTTCCCCTAAGCCCAGTAAGTACTCCGTTTTGACTACTTGCCTAGAGACGGCTTGAAAAAGGAGCATAATATTTAAATGGATATCCTTATAAATCCCAGCTGCCCTTTCTGCATCTCCATAAAGGAATACCCGATCCCATGGAACGAGGACATGATCAAATACCACCACAGAATCTATTTCATCAAAATGTGCCGTTAATGGGTGGTCAAAGGAGTTAGATACCTTGCTTGCGTACGGTTCTCTACATAGGAATTTAAGACCCTTCGTATTGGAAGGAATGGCAAAGGCATAAGCATAAGATGGATCGGACGTGGCGCTCCCTGTTGGAAGAACTAATACCTCATCCGTTAATCCCCCTTGTGTAGCAAGGAGGCGCGCACCATGAACAACAATCCCCTCTTCCGTTTCATCAATAACTTTTGCCGCAATAATATCCTTTTTGTTTAGCTCATTTAAAAATTCAAACTTCAAGTAGTTTGGAGATCGATTTACTTGCGGATTTATGAAGGTATGGGTAAAGGAAAGATCCTTCTTTACCGCCTGCTCATATACTCCTTGAACATTATTTGCATATTTTTTTTCAAAAAAACCAGGTGAAGACCCTAACGTCATAATCGCAGTATTAATATAGTCTGGGGAACGCCCCACCGTCCCACAGCTTTTTCTCGCCCATAGCTGGGTTGCTTCCCTCCGCTTCTTTAAGTCATTAACAGTAACAGGCTGTTCAAAAGCAAAATTCATTCGCTCGGTTCCATTAGGTGTAATTCCTGTGACCAATGATTGTGTATTCCTATCATGCTGTGTATCGTATAGTATCCCTTTTGTACGGAGGATTCCTTCGAAGGCCGGGTGTTCTGAAAGTTTACCAGTCACCCGTTCTCCGTCTATCCAAACTTCATTATTGAGTCCATCAATTCGTTCTATATATTGTTTTCCCAAGACAATTGCCAACCTCATCCCCCCTGAAAAAAAGGTGTTTCTATATATATGCATGGAAAGCTTGTCACTTACAAATAACGAGGATGGGTCGAATGGCATGTTTCAACCATATGACTCATCCCCGAATTAACTTTATAGGCAGCTTATTCTATTGTGAATGCCGCTGCTAACGTCTCCCTAAGGTCAAGGCCATCCGTCTGAATATCTTTAATCACCCGATATTCTCCTTCGGTAAGCTCCCTAATATCAATCGTTTCCTCGTATTCGTCACCCACTGCAAGGGTAATTCCAATATCCACAAAGGCAATATCCATTGGAACTACTCGCCATGTCCCTCCCACCTTTTTTTCAATAGAGTAATACACTCCGAAGAAGAGGTTTGTGGGACCATGGTTTTCCAAGGTTAATGTTAGTTGAGCCGTCCCCCTTTCATACACTTCCTGATCCGTGGAGAGGGAAGCGTTTATTTCCGGTATTGGTACATAGATTAACGTAACCCTTGTATCTTCCACTTCTCCTGCCTCATCGAGAATTTCCACACTTAAAAGGTAAAGGGCATTCTCTTTTTTAGGGAGAGTACCGGAATATACCGTTTCTTCTCCAGCTACCCTTTCCACATGGACCAATTCCTCAAGAATAACATCTTTTTCTGTGGACCAGTCTTCCTCCAACTCCGTAAGCTGGATACGAATGTCCCGCTCCATTGTCACTTCCTTACTCCCTTGAGCATAAAGGGACACAAACAAGTCTCCCCCTGGTTTCATCGTTCCAGACGTCAGCCCATAGCCGAAATGACCGCTTCCATCATGGAGAAACCACTTACCTGTTGGACCATCATACTTCGTTTTCTCCCACAGCTCTTCATTATAAGGAGACAGCATAAGCTCCGATAATACCTTCGCAACTTCTTTATCCGGTACCTCTTTCCCCTTAATACTGCTCGGCAAGCTTCCCTACCCAACCTCCCATTCACTCTCAGGGATGGAGGATCCGCCAGACCCTTGACCACACCCCACTGCCATTAGGAAAAAAATAAATGTTGCCGTTAACAATCCGATTTTTTTGGGAATTTTTGTCTGCCGTTTCATGTTTATCACACCTTATTTTGTTCTTTGCTATTATGACGACGTTGCTCGGAAAAAGTTTCTCCACATAAATTGTAGGTATGGGGTGAAAATAGTGGTGAAGGAAGTTTAAAAAGGGAGTGAAACGAAATGAGCAAACGCTCTAAATCGAAACGTAATCCTATTAAGTCAAAGGATGCAGCTCAACCTAGCAACGGCAGAGAAAGAACAACCATTTCTAAAGTCAGCCGCGAACTCGAGGATGCAAGAGATTAGTTACCTAAATCCCTCTAAGGAGGGATCTTTTATTCAGCTTTCCATTTTGTTGGGCTGAAATTTGATCCTGCTACCAATTAGCCGCTGCATTACCTCATTTTTATGGGGAAAATTGGTCTTTTCGTTTGAATTTCGGTTGTTGTTTTTCCAGTGAATTGGCTAATCTATCGAATTTGGATGATAATCTATCGATTTCCACTCATAATCTATCGAAATCCAGCTATAATCTATCGTTCTAGAATAATTCTAATTAATTTTAACTTTGCGGTTTCCAAATTAATTGGATAATCTATCGATTTTGAGCTATAATCTATCGATTTGCGGTCATAATTTATCGAAATCCAACCATAATCTATCGTTCTAAAATAATTCTAATTAATTTTAACTCTGCGGTTTCCAACAAATTGGATAATCTATCGAAATTAAGCTATAATTTATCGATTTGCGATCATAATCTATCGAAATCCAGCTATAATCTATCGTTCTAGAATTATTCTAATTAATTTTAACTTTGCGGTTTCCAACAAATTGGATAATCTATCGATTTTGAGCTATAATCTATCGATTTCCACTCATAATCTATCGAAATCCAACCATAATCTATCGTTCTAGAATAATTCTAATTAATTTTAACTTTGCGGTTTCCAACGAATTGGATAATTTATCGAAATCCAGCTATAATCTATCGATTTCCACTCATAATCCAACCATAATCTATCGATCTAGAATTATTCTAACCTAAGTTTTTATATAAAAAGGCTGTCTCAAAATGCCGTTTGAGACAACCCATTTATGTTTCTAGATCACTACTTTTTCCCCTTTTCTTTAAATACTGCTTTCCAATTAAGATCAGCCAAATACAAATAGCTGTACCTATGAAAATACTAAATAACGAAAAGAAGGAAGTGGTGCCTGTTTCATCTAATTCCTCTCCTTCCTGCTCCTCTGCTACTAAATAATCTTCGTCCGCCGTCTCCTCAATTGCTTTATCCTCTTTCAACACTGGCAAATCCTCTTCCACAGTCCCTTCCCCCGAAACTTCTGCTACCACTTCTCCATATCCTAATGCGGCATCAGCCAATTGAGCTAGCCTCTCCTGTCCTGCCGTGTTTGGATGAATATCCCCTGGGATGATATACTGCTCCTGATTTCCAGAAAAAACTCCATAGGCATCCACCACTAAAATTTTTTCCTCAATGGAGTGGTAGCTTTCTAGAATATTCCGATTTATATCTAAAATTAGTTCATCCACGATAATATATAGAAGCTCCATGAGAAAGGAGCCGTCCGATACGATTGGATTATAAATATTATAAAAAATGATGGGTTCGTCTGTATGATAGCGGATGATGCCTAAGATTTCCGTTAGGTTCCTCCATAAAACATAGCGAGCATCAAGTAACCCCTCCTGAACTACCTCAGGGTTAAAGGAGCTTGGTTCTTCTAACAATCCAAAGAAATTAATGGCCTGCAGAAGATCGTTACTTCCAATATTAATAGTAACTACATTGGCATCTTCTATATGTGTCCAAAATGTCTCATCATCTTTAAGGGCCATCAGCAAATCCCTCGTCGTCCACCCTGGTACGGCTAAATTCGTCACTTCAAAACTACCTTCACCAATTAAATGGGGGAAAGCCTGGTTCGTTGGGGCCTCCAGATTGTATCCAGCGCTAATGGAATCCCCTAAGGAAACGAGGACCTTTTCCTCTTCCCCTTCATTTCCCTTTACACCTGGTGAGAATATCATTCCGAATAGTACGATGACTAGAAATACAGGAAGAACTCGTTTCATACCATCACCTACCTTCCCTTTCTAGTATAACGTAAACGAAATTAAATAAGGCTTAAAATCCATTCCTTCAAATCAACAATCCGCTCCTTTTTCGGATAAGAATCTGTTCCTGCCACGATCATTGGCACGAGTGATTCATATTTATGCAAGGAGCCATGGGCAGCACCCCCCACATGAATAGGTGATGCCTTTTCTTTAAACTCGTATCCCGGTTTTGCCGTTACAACGAGATAATTCCCTTGATGGGATTGAAGGCTGCTGGAGAGTCTGGCCAACGCATCGGGATAATTTCCATAGGTAATTTGATTATCACGAATGGTAATGTCTAATAGTGTTACTTCCCCTGATATACCCCAAGTTTGCTTATATTCATCTACGTAATCCTCCCCTGGCCAGAAGGAAAGTTTCCCTTCCAGTACCCCCGATACTACATGATTTTTCCCCTCCTCCTCCCAAGCAATAATATCGATTCGTTCGTCCCCTCTTAGCTGTTCAATCACTTTATTTTTATTCACATTCGGCCCTATACAATAAATAAAGGCCATTCGCTGGTTAACGGCAAGGGCTAGCTCATCCTTTGGAGAAATGGGGGTAGTTCCCTTCATAATGGTAAACCCATCTAACACCTTCCTCAAATGTATAACATGGTGATCCTTCCTATCTCCCATTGGTGCATGGCCGTTATCGGATAAGATAATCCACGTTGCCTCCTGCAATGCATTATCCCAACTCCCATAAAGGTTCAGCATCTTTTGTAATTCCCGATCTATCTTCTGTATACCCTTCATATCCATCGGCCCCTTGAAATGAATACGTAAATCAAGATCTTGAATAACACACATGGTAAATGGAGGAAGCTTGTTTTTTCTAATTAAATGCTTTAATTCTCGGAATCCCGCTTTATAATTTCCAGAAAAAATTTGTGGGTTCACGGTAAATGGGCTTAGCTTTGAAAAGGAGCCGAGGGACCAGATAGGTGGTCCTTGTATTTTCCAAGTGCTGTTATATCCAGTTGTTAACCGTAACGCAGGAGGAAGTTTCATTTCATGAATATGCTTTCCACGATAAACAAAGGCATTGATAGCCGCGCTCTTTAAGCTCCTTTTTCCCAGCTCTTCATGAATCGTTTTAACATCCCGGCTTAAATGTACGTTGTTAAGGCCATAATACATATCCTTAACAAACTGAGAGAAACCGGTTTTCATAATTTCTTTTATTCCCGTACCATAGTTTACAATTCTTTGTTCATCTTCGTGATACCAAATGAGTGCAGGAAGACGGTGCTTATGGGAGTATTCTCCCGTTAACAATGTACTCTCTATCGTTACAGACATAGTAGGGAAGGAGCTGACCATTTGCGGAAAATAGTTACCCTTTTCTTTGAAAAACTTCAGGGCTGGTGCATATCCGTTTTGAATGGCTTCCTCTAGAGGCCTCGTCATTAATGTATCAATGATTAAGAGAACAATTGGTTTAGATGATGGGGTCATGGCCTTTCCTCCGTAAAAATGGAACTTTTTTTGTATAGCATTTTATTTTATCCTCTCAGGCATTCATAAAACAGGAAGTTAAAGGAAACCTAAAATATACGAACAAATGCAAATGGCACTGAAAAAGTCATACATTTTTATATAGGAGGCTTTTATGAAGAGGCTATTTATTCTTTTTACGGTGTTAATGTTATCTGCGTGTCAGGGGGGGCAGACCGATGACGGTCTCCAGGGCTTATCCTATGAAGAGGACCGGAGCAACTTCCCCCAAAAAAATGTGGTCATGATTATTGTCGATACGATGATGGGATCTTTAGTGGAAAGTAGCTTAGAGAAAAATAATATGCCTGCCCTTCGATATCTCGTGGAGAGGGGGCAGTATTACAATGATTTGGTTTCCCCTTTCCCTACCATGTCCGTTACTATTGAAAGTACACTATTAACAGGGGAAATGTCAGATAAGCATAAGGTTCCCGGTTTATATTGGTACAACGAAGCGGAGGATCGAATGGTGAACTATGGTACCTCTATTCAAACTCTGTTAAGCTTAGGTCTCCGTGACAGCCTAATAGATGCGGCGTATAACCTTAACAATAAGCATCTAAATCCTAATGTCCCCACAATATTCGAGGAGCTGTCTGAGCGAGGTTTTTCCACCGGAGCTATTAATCTGATTGTTTACCGTGGTGATGAGACACATGTGCTGGAGTTTCCTGGACTGTCCAATGAAATAGTGAACCTGCCAGATACAATAGAAACGAAGGGGCCAGATCTGTTAGCCTTTGGCAGATTTAAGATACCTGAATTTCTTGATGACTATAATTTTACGGATGGTATATTCAATCGCTATGGCATAAATGATAAGTATTCCACAGAAGTGATGCGAGCACTGATCGAGCAGGGGGATCAGCCACATTTCACCCTGGTATTTTTTCCTGAATTTGATATCACTGCCCACGAACACAGTCCCCATTATCGGGCCGGGTTCGAAGAGATAGATAATTATTTACAAGAAATTCTGAATGCCTATGACAGCTGGGAGGCTGCCTTAGAAAACAATATTTTTATCCTCTTAGGGGACCACGGCCAGGACAAGCTAGCAGAAAATGAAGAAGCACTAACCATCGATTTACGTGATTTATATGATGGATATTTAGCCTCTTCCTTGGGTGCACCTGTTTCTGAAGGGGAAATTGCCTTTGGAGTTAATGGCCGGATGTCCTATATATATGACGTTCAGCGTCAAGGAATATTGCAAGAACTCGGGAAACAAGCCATCGATGATTACCGAATTGATTTTGCCGCATGGCTGACGGATAATGGGGATGATGACTGGGTTACTGTACAAGCCTACCGTGAAAAAAATAGTGAATTCCTTTTCAAGCCTGGCGGAAGCTGGACAGATCGCTATGGTCAAACATGGTCCATTGAAGGAGACCCAACTGTTTTGACTCTAAAGCTTGATGATGCGTCTAAAGAAATTGCTTATGTGGATTATCCCGACGTCTTAAATCAACTGTACACTTCATTAAAAAGCCATGAAGCTTCCAAGTTAATCTTAACAGCTAAGCCAGGGTTTTCCTTCTATGACGATACCGTGCCCACCTATCCCGCAGGAGGTGACCATGGGGGCATTCATAAAAACGATGCCTTAGCCGTATTAATTATTGCCGGCACGGATAAAAAGCCAAAGAATCTGCGTATCTTGGATCTGAAGGATTATGTACTAGAATTATTATCGGAGTAAAAAAGATCCGGTCCAACTCTGTTTGTAGAAGGACCGGATCTTATTTTTATGCTCTTTTGAAAAAGCCTTCGATCTCGCTGACCGGAAGTGGACGGCTGAAAAAGTACCCTTGCGCTTCGCCGCAGCTTGTTTCCTTTAAGTAATTGAGCTGCTCCATTGTCTCTACCCCTTCCACAATCACATCGAGCTTTAAACGCTGGGCCAATGTGAAAATGGCTTCAAGAATTGCCGCGTCCCTCACATCCTCGGTTATATCAGACATAAAGGAGCGATCGATTTTTAATTTGTTAATGGGCAGGAACTTTAGGTAGCTTAGGGAGGAGTAGCCTGTCCCAAAATCATCTAAGGAAGTAGAAACGCCTGTTTTCCCTAGCCTTTTCAAAACGTTTATCGTTTTTTCCTTATCCGTCATTAACGTTCCTTCCGTCATTTCTAATGTTAAATCATTAGGAGCAAGCTCCAATTCCTTCAGCAGATTCTGGACATCGTCCACAAGACTATGATTATAGAACTGCCTTGCCGATAGGTTAACGCTCATGGAAAAGGGTGAAAAGCCCATTTTCTTCCAATCAGCACGTTGACGACATGCTTCCCCTAATACCCATTCGTCGATGGCAGAAATCAATCCTGATTCTTCTGCAAAGGGAATAAATTCCATAGGGGAAAGGATTCCCCTCTCAGGATGATCCCAGCGAATTAATGCTTCAACACCAGTGACTTCTAACGTATGGATATTCAGCTGGGGTTGGAAATACAAAACAAATTGATTTTCCTTTAAAGCTTTCTTCAGCTCCTTATACAGCTTTTTCCTTATCCGTTCGCTCTCATTAATTTCTCTCGTATAGAATTGAAAACAATTTTTCCCTTGTTTTTTAGCACTGTACATGGCAAGATCAGCATGCTTTAGCAAGGTGTCAGGATTGTCGCCATGTTGTGGAAACAGGCTGATTCCTACACTTACTGTAATGGAGAACTCCATTCCACCAACTACAAATGGATCGTTAAAAATCTGTAGTATCTTTTTTGCTGTTCCTATGACTTTTTGGTCATTAACATTTGATAAGATAATAGCAAATTCGTCCCCTGATACACGGGAAATAAATCCATCCTCCGATATGGCAGCTTTCAACGTATTGGCTATGTTTTGCAATAGTTGATCTCCGAAATGATGCCCCATGGAGTCATTAACATCTTTAAAGTTATCTAAATCTAAAAACAGCACCGCCACTATATGTTCCTCTGATTGGGCTTCCTCTAATTCCAATGCTAATTGTTCCAAGAAAACCCGACGATTTGGCAATTGGGTTAACGTATCATTATCAGCCAAAAACTTGATGGTAGCTTCCGCTTCTTTTCGTTCCGTTATGTCCAAGATTGTCCCTTGATAATTGGTGATTACTCCCTCTTCATTTCTTTGAATGATAGTCCGGTCATCAATCCATTTTACCTTTCCATCTTTTGTGAGAATTCGATACTCTTGAATGTATTGGTCAATCTCATGTTTTGAATAATATTCAACCTCATTTTCAATCCTATTTAAATCATCTGGATGGATGATGGAAGTAAATTCTATTTTTCCAGACATAAAATCCTGCGTTGTATAGCCTAACTGAGAAACGTTTTCCGTTACATATTCCAGGGGCCATCCCTCTTCAGCCTTCCATCGCATAAGGATAACTGGACTATTCTCCACCACAGTATTGGACAAATGCAAAATTTCTTCCGTCTTCTTCTTTAAAATAATTAAACCTGCTAAGTTAGAGAAGGTATCCATTAATTCTAGCTCTTCAGCCGTCGGTTTCCTGTTTTCATCACTATAAAAGGCCATGGTGCCTAAAACTTTATTATTCGGCGAAATTAGTGGTTTAGCCCAACAGGCGGCAATGTTATATGTATAGCTTATATCTCGAAACGGTTCCCATAGGGGATCCGTTTTTGCATCGGTTACAATAACTGTTTTTTTGAAATAAGCAGCGGTTCCACAAGATCCTGTACAGGGCCCAATCTTAAGCCCATCAATATCCCGTAAATATCCAGGAGGTAGCTTTTTCCCAATTCCATTCCCCAAGCTTTGAGTTTTCTCATCCAATATCATAATGGAGGATTTAATAGTAGGCATGATGAAATCAATGGTATGGATTAGTTCATGGAGAATGTCTGCAAGGGGCAGATTCATGATAGAAATCATTTCAATTATTTTATTCTGCTCTTTCAAGATGGAATAAAGACTATGATCACGCTCCACAGACAACCCTCCTTTGTTTTTTCTACAAAAATCGATAAAATCTCTAATTTATTATAACACAGTAATAAGAATTGATTAAAAAGGTATCTCCAATCGGGTAAACAGGAGGTTGCAGATTATAATAATTCTAGTTCGATAGATTATTGGACGAATTCGATAAATTATTGCTTGAAATCGATAGATTCTACCCCAAATCCAATAGATTATCCATTTAGCTGGAAACTACTCATGTGGTAGATGCGTAAAAAGGGGTACTCTTTTGAATTCGAGGAAGTTCAAATTTCGTCCAAAGTTTCTTCATACTTTCTTCAAACACCCAAATTAGAATAATAATCAAATAAGAAGAACGAGGAGGGAATAATTTGTTTAACATTAAAAAAATTCTAATTATTGTAGTTTTATCCATATTAGCAGGCTTTACGGCTGCTTGCGCTACGGAAGAGAGCCAAGATCAGGAGGCAAATCAACCAGGCACTATTATGCTAGCACCCTATGAAAACTGGCAGTTAGCCCTTGCTAGCTTAAATTTAGTACATCATCCGAATGACGGACCGTTATTATTTAGTGACAACGGAACAATTCCAGAGGTAATTTTCAACGAGATTGAAAGATTAGATCCGAAAGGAAATGTAAATGGTATACAGATTATGGTTTTAGGCAAGTTAAACGATGAAGAATTAGAGAAACTAGCAGATTACGAAGTGCAACAAATTACAGAGGATACCCCCGCTGCCTTCGCCTATGAAATAGATGAAATCTACACTAATTTAATTAATAACGTTCCTAATAGTGTTATTATCGGTTCCATGGATGACAGCGCGAAAGAATATACTATTCCTGCAGGAAGCTGGATCACTCATATGGATGAGTCACTTCTTTACGTTTCTATGGATGAAATTCCAGAAGAGACCATTGCCGCTTTGGAAAAACGAGGTGGGAATGCGAACATTTATGTAGTCGGTCCTGAGTCAGTTGTTTCAGGAGAAGTTTTTGACCAATTAAGCCAATTTGGTGAAGTCACCCGAATTGGTGGAGAAACTCCTGCCCAAGTTTCCATCGAGTTTGCTAAGTTTAAAGATGAAGAAACAAGTTTTGGTTGGGGAGTATCGAACCCAGGACATGGTCTCGTTATGGTATCCACAGAAATTCCTGAATTGGCCATTACTGCTGCTCCATTTGCTCATTTAGGAAAGCACGCCCCAATGGTATGGCTAGAAGACGGTAGATTTACAGAGGAAATGCATGTCTATTTGGAGCTTCTCAAACCAATCTTTGAGCATACACCTACAGAAGGCCCTTTCAACCATGCCTATTTAATCGGCAGTGAGGAATTAGTAACCCATCAAACCCAAGGCTATTTAGATGAAATGCTAGAAATCGTCCCTGCAAACGGTGGCGGCCACCACGATCACAGCGCCCACGGAGGACATTGAAAGAGAGGAACTCAAAAGGGTAATTTTCCCCTTTTGAGTTCCTCTCTTAAGGAATGAGCGAAGTCGTCGCAATCTTTATAAAGCTCACTACGAGTGGTTTTCTCGTAGTGAGCGAGCGTCAGCAAAAGTCATTTCCTTTATTTAAAAAAATTATTATACTACCCCTAATTAGCTAATAGAATTTCCACCATTGTCGGAGTCGACCCAAGTAGTTTTTTCCGTAAAGGAGGTTCGTTTCCCTTGTCGCTCTGGCATATCTGAATAGCCAACATAAACAAAGCCCAGCACTTCATCCTGTTCCCTTAATCCGAATAGCTCCTTCATTTTCGGATGATAAGCAGGTTTTCCAGAACGCCAAATGGCGCCCAATCCTTGAGCATGGGCAGCAAGGAGCATATTCTGAATCGCTGCACTAACTGCCGCCACCTCTTCAATGGGAATGACCTTTGGATTATCTGATGGTGTCACGGCTACTGTAATAATCACAGGCGCTCGGAACGGCTTTTCCGCTGCCTTTTTTAATTTTTCCTGATTTTCCGTTGTCGTTGGATCGTCCATACTTTCCTTCGCTATTTCAGCAAGGACCCTCCCTAGAGGACGCCTTCCCTCCCCTGACAGCACAAAAAATTTCCAAGGCTCCGTATGGTGATGGTTCGGTGCCCAAGTGGCAGCCTCCAACATCTTCTCAATCTTTTCCTTTTCCACAGGATCCGATTTTACTTTCCCTATACTTCGCCTTTCATGTATCCCTTTAAATATATCCACAATCACAAACCCCTTTCCTATGTAACTTATACTATTCACCAATGGGGAATACTGTTAAACAGCAAATTCCTTGGACGAAAATTTCTGTTTGCTAATTATAACAATAACCGGTTATAGTCTCCAATCTTTAAAGGGTAAATCTTAGCACTAGTCAACTGGGGGTAAAAAGTAAATGCGACTCTTTGTAGTGCCAACGTAGGAAAGCTCCATAGAATGAAGTATTCTTGTGGCAGTTGAAATGGAAGGGAAGTTCAGGAAGTTTCTAACTTGTTGGTTTGTTACTTCTCTACCAAGAAGAAAAGCTCGATCCTTCAACGTACCGAGGTGAGCATCAGGGTCATTGTGTCCACAATATTGGCAATACCATGTTCCCCAATGTCTAATCATCGGCAGTTTTGAGCAGTTTGGACAATGGACTCCTTTTATAATATCCGTTTCTGAAACTTGGTATTTTTCTAATACATTCTCAATTTTAGGTGTGTGACTTTTAATTAAACGATTGACCAACCGTCGTACCTCTTGTTTCGTTAGCTGCTCTTTCCGATACTTTCTTTGAAAAAATTGAATTTTATTTTGGATACTACCTGGGCGGATTATTTTATCTATGAAGAAGGAGCGCTGATGGGGCTTTGGCGGAACTATATAAGCAGAAGGATTAGATATTACTACATTATATTCACTTGGAACAGCAGCAAATTTATTTTTTGTAAGCCAAGCATTTAATTGAAAACTCTGCCTTTGAACTTGCTGAACAGGGTCATCATATATTTTTTCCATACCATTGTATGTTTGCTTCAGTTGATGTAAATCGAGGTCAAATTCAAGGAGTCCAGCGTTATTTTTCACCTCAAGTAAGGATATAAAATACTGACAAACAATTGTAACGTCAATTTGAAAGTAACTATCTTTATACGGAAGTCTTAAATCCTGTAAAATGTACAATTCCTTCTCATCAAGAAAGTTAAAATAGTAATTTAAGGACATCTGTCCCCTATAACCCGACTTGTATTTGGCTAAATCCCCCTCGATTTTAGGACGACTAATGTAGTTTTGAGGCAATCGCCTTAATAAAGCCTCTAATTGATTAATAATTATTGGTTTAGTTAGCGGTTTTGATATCAAACTATCACTCCCTTTCATTGATACCATTAGTTTCTGCAAGAGAAGGGGGGAATCCTGTTGTTTAAGGGGGAAAGATATGTCTATTTTGTGAAAACTACGTCGAAGTAGTTTCCAGTTGAATGGATAATCTATCGAATTTGGGGTATAATCTATCGATTTCAAGCTGTAATCTATCGAATTCGCCCAATAATCTATCGAACTAGAATTATTCTAATCTGCACCACCTCTTTCCAACGTCATTCCTGCATGGATAGTTTCCAGCTAATTGGTTAATCTATCGAATTCAGACTATAATCTATCGATTTCAAGCTGTAATTTATCGAATTCGCCCAATAATCTATCGAACTAGAATTATTCTAATCTGCACCACCCCTTCCACGCATCTACCACAATTGACGGTTTCCAGCTAATTGGTTAATCTATCGAATTCAGACTATAATCTATCGATTTCAAACTGTAATCTATCGAATTCGCCCAATAATCTATCGAACTAGAATTATTCTAATCTGCACCACCCATCAACACCTGCGGAATTTTGACAAAATTAGACAAAAATACAATCCATTTTACTCACCAGTAATATGGTAATAGTAGAAAGGGTTTCTCTGAGAAATCCCTTTCAAACTGCTGCTTTTAAAGGAGGTTTGGCTAAAATGACACACACTCACTTACCTTTAGGCGGTTTCTCTTTCGTATTAGTAGTATTTGTACTGCTAGTAATCATCGGCGCAGTCGTAGTAACTCCAGGTTACTAATTCAAAGGTAATAAGTAAGGGACGCCAGTCGAGAATTCGACTGGCGTCCCTATTTTCCGTTTAAAAGTACAAATTAGTACTGAAGCAAGCTATAACACTACCTATCTTTCGGACGAATTTGAAACAAAACATAAAGAATCAATAAAGCAGGGATAATTGCATAAAATCCAATACCTATAAAGCCAAAAATAACGGAAAACAAAAGAATTGCTTTCGCTTTTTCGTAGTTTTCACCGACTTTACTTGCACCAATAAGCCCTAAGAACCCAGCAAATACACCAATAAACCAAATACTTCCGATGGTATAGCGGTCGTCAATTAAGGATGTCATTTGTGCAAATATGGAAATAAGAATGAACAGTACACCAGCAATATAGGCAAGTTTCTTCATACCCTTCCCCCTTATATTCTTTTGTTAAATTTTAACACACATCTGAATTTTTTGACAGATAGGGAAGGAGCAATTAAATTTAATAAAAAATAACTGACTCAACATTAAGGATAGGTCGAGGCAGTTATTTGTCTACAATCATTGTTCCGTATCCACAAAATACTCAATCACTTCTTCAAGATTTACCCGTTGCATGTTAATAATCCTCACCTGTTCTGTTTGGAGTAGATCTTCCATTTCCCTTATATTGTTTGTCACTATTTGAGGTGGATTTTCCTCATAGGCAATTATATTAGGGTTATTTTTTAAACCTTGTGGAAATTTCTCGACCCAGATCCTTCCCCAGTTATCATAAATGTCATCCTTCATGAAGGTACATACTTCTTTGCCGTCCCGAAGAATCGTAATAAAATCACAAATCTGCTTCACTTCCTCCACATTATGTGTGGCTAAAATAATACTCTTTTCTCCGTCTTCCATAAAGGAGATTAAATCCTCCTTCATTTTTCGCTGGGAGCTTATATCTAAGCCAGCTGAAGGCTCATCTAATAGTAATACGGAAGGACGGTGGGACATTGCAAGAACAAGCTCTACTTTTTTCTTCGTTCCCTTCGAGCTTTTTCCAAACTTAACTTCTTCATCCACCTGGTACCGTTTAATTAGTTGAGAATAGTACTTTTCATCCCAGGATGGAAACCAATGGGAAACAAGAGCAGCGAGCTCTTTGATTTTTAAATGACCAAATGGCTCCAGCATGTCACCTACGTACCCCACTTCTCCCTTTATCTCCGTTTCCTTTCGTAACAAATTCTGGCCAAACCATTCGATGGAACCAGCTTCCGGCTGCAGTACATTCATAAGTAACCGGAATAATGTGCTTTTTCCAGAACCGTTTGCACCTACAATGGCAACTGCGGTCCCTTTCTCTATTTGTAAATCTAATGGTCCAAGGGAAAACTTTTTATAATTCTTCGTTAAACCATTAATATTTAATACGTTAGTATCCATGATCTCACCTTCCCCTTTTACCTTCCTTAATCATTAAATGCCTTTTTGATAGCCTCTTCAAAAATAGATTGTAGTTCTTCTTTAGAAGACCCCACCTGCTTCCCTTGCTCCACGGCCTTTACAATGGCATCCAACACAACCTTACGTTTTGTTTCTTCCTTTTTATCGGAGTCTATTTCTTTCACGAAGGTCCCTTTTCCTTGAACCGTTTTTATAAAACCGTTGTTTTCTAAGTTTTGATAAGCCCGTCTTGTGGTAATCACGCTACAGGATAGATCACTGGACAAAACACGGATCGAAGGGAGTGGCGTACCTGGCGGCAATTGTCCACTAACAATTAAGGCTTTCACTTGTGTTTCAATTTGATGATAAATCGGTTCTCTGCTTTCTTCTGAAACTCGGATCGGCAGCTTCATCTCGTCCGCCTCCCTTCCTTTACATGTAGTCCCTCTTTTTTAATCGAACCGTCAGTAATTTACTCCAAAGATAACAGCCTGATATTCCAATAAGGAAGGAAATAAATGCTATCATCCACCCATAATCTCTAATTAAAAGAAGGACCCACTCCACAATGCCGTAACCGACGTAAGAATAAAAACTAAGTAACACAATTACAAATATGGCCAATATAAATAATGGAGAAAGGTGGAGCATCTTTCCGTTCGTACCGTATTCAATGAAAGGATTAATCCCGCTTAAGGCAAGGGCGTAACCAAACCATACAAAAATAAATATAATAAACTCCACCGGTGAGATATATTGATACAACGTAAATGATGCGAAAATAGCAATCGTTCCGTAAAAAACGATAGATAGAATCCCTAAAGTGATTAAGCTAAACAGGGTCCTGCTTAACCCTAAGGTTGCAACCGGAATTGGTAAGGTACGATAAAAAGCCATCCGTTTACTAAAGGGATCTTCCTTCACCGTCTCAAAATTTAAGTATGGACGAGACATAAATATAGCCCCTAAACATGGTGTCATGGCGACGAACATAATATCAATGAGAACTTTATTGTAAAACGTTACATCTGATCCAAACAAATGTCTTGCTGCCTGCTCTAATAATGTTGCTGAAAGAGTAGCAAAAAATATTGTCATTAATATGGTAAATAGAAGTCCCACCCAGTTATATTTTAATTCTTTTCTCGCTAACCAGAATGCTTGTTGCATCACCTTATCCCTCCTTATACCTACTTACTGAAAAATGTTTTGGAGAAAACCATCGTCTTCTCTTCCTAGTAAATCAATTCCTAAAACGGCTAAAATCGTTAATACAATGGTCCAAAGTGTAATACTTATCGTCATCCAATAAAAGGTTCTTTTCTTCGTTCCTCCTAATGAGATACTCATAAAAGCAGTTAAGTGACTTCCCACAAACATCGGACCAATAATAGCTAACCCAGGCAATCCATACTTTTTCCAAATATTTTGTGCCCGTTTTGTTCGTTTGCTTTCTCCCTTCTCTACATCCCCTTCTTTCCTTCTTCTTCTCCATTCTTTAATTTTATTAACAAATAAGATGACAACTAAAACAGTAAGAATGTTTCCCACTAACCCTAATATGATCGCTGGTGCTGGCGATAGACCAGCCACGATCGATATGGGAATCACAACACATGCTTCGAGAAACGGTGTTGCAGATAATAAAAAGACAAGTATATAAGCCCAAAGGAATTCAATAAAATCCATCATAACATCCCCTTTCAGTGTTATAGTGTGTATATCAATATAAACACTATAACACCAAAAAGTGAATTTGAAAAGTAAGAAATTGGAAATATACAAAATTTAGGTGTAGTTTGTGCTTTTTCCAATTTATAAGGAGAAACACCTTAAGTACAGGTCTATCTTTACTAGCCCTTTGCTATAATAAATGGAGCAATTAAATTTTCAAGGAGGCGAAGGTAATGGACACTCCTAAAATAACTGTAGTTGGTAGCTTAAACATGGATTTAGTTATTTCATTAGAGGTAATGCCACAAATAGGTGAAACGGTACATGGAGACTCCATTCATTATATACCTGGGGGCAAGGGTGCTAATCAAGCTGTGGGATGTGCAAGATTAGGTGCTGATGTCACAATGATCGGAGCCGTGGGAGATGATCTTTTTGGGAAAAGAATACTTGAAGAAATGGAACAGTATGGACTTTCTCAAGATGGAATTTTCACTTTGAAAAATGAGTCTACAGGGATAGCAAGTATTTACCACACTAAAGAGGATAACTCCATTGCTATTGTCCCGGGGACGAACGGAAAGCTTACACCAGAAATGGTAAAGTCCTATAGGGATGTAATCGCTGCATCTGATATTGTACTGCTTCAGCTGGAAATTCCAATGGAAACCGTACATGAGTCCCTTCGTATAGCACGTTCATCGGGTGTAAAAACAGTATTAAATCCAGCACCAGTTAATCCCCTATCACCAGAGTTACTACAATTAGTAGATGTTATCACTCCTAATGAGACAGAGTTTGAAATGTTGATTGGGAAAAAGGCAGATAGATCTGATGCTGAATTGTTTGAAGCCATTCGTACATGGGAATCTAAATTTGGAAATAAATTAATTGTTACCCGTGGAAAACACGGGGCAACCCATATTATTGAAGGAAAATTAGAGCATGTTACAGCTCCTCTAGTAGAAGTAGTAGATACGACAGGGGCAGGGGATTGTTTTAATGCAGCACTTTCCTATGGTTTAGCAAAACAATGGGAGTGGAAAGAAATCTTATCCTTTGCCGTTCGAGCAGCTTCCATTTCCGTTACCAAATTTGGTGCCCAAGGAGGAATGCCAACGCTAGGACAGATCACCAATTCTACCGATTAATTTAATACAATCAAAAAAGAGGGTACTCCAAGTTTTTGAGCCACCCTCTTCATAACCCTACTGACCTGCCATTTCTTTTCACAACCTGCCTTTTGGAAAAATGATGTCACAGTGCTCAATTTTCCCATTTTCCTTTTTCCAATTCTAGGACAATCCTTTGGGCTCGTTGATAATCATCTGGTGTATCAACATCAAAGTGAATATACGGATCTTCAAGATGTATCATTTCTTTTTCTTCCATACTTCGCCACAGAGCCCTTCCCCCTTTGTTCCATGTTGTATGAAGCTTACTTATGTTTCCAAAAAATACAGGGTGCCCCGGTCTTCCCTTATGATGAGGGCGGATAGCAAAGGGAGTCTGTTCCTTCTCCAACCGTTCTGCTCCATTGCCCATTATCCGGCTAATAACCTTATTTTGAATAAATGGCTGATCACCTAAAAAGAACATTACCCCTTCTTGCTGATGGGAAAGGGAGGCTTCCATCCCTTTTTTAAAGGAATGGTGCTGCCCTAACTTATATTCATCATTGTCCAGCCAAATTAGCCTAGGATCATTGATGTTGATTTGAGATTTTATTTTCTCCCTTTCGTGTCCAACGACGACAATAATTTTAGAAAAAGGGTGGGTTTGAATCTTTTTAATGACTCGCTCTAAAATGGATTCACCACTTAGCTGTAGCAACTGCTTTGCTTTTCCCCTTCCCATTCGTGATGACATGCCGGCAGCGAGAATGACAGCTGATATGTTGTTTTGGTTCATAGCATTGCCCACTTTCTTTTACGGCTAAGCGCTCTTCTTTTATTTCGTTCCTTAATTAACTCAGCTAAAATACTAATACTAATTTCTTCGGCACCTTCTGCGTGTATATCCACTCCAACTGGAGAGTGAAGCCACTCTGGAATTTTTGTAGAACCTAACAACCGTTTTGTCCTTTCCCTCGGCCCTAAAATTCCAACGTACTTTAAGGGAGGAGTCATTTCTTGAAGATAGTTTAATACGTATCGATCCCTTTCAAAGTGGTGGTTCATAATCAAAACGTAACTATTTTCCTTTATTTCATTACTTGCCAAATATCTTTCCGGATGCTCCACAATCAGCTCCTTCCCATTGGGGAAATTCCTCTCATTACAACGGGTTTCTCTTGGATCAATGACAATTGGTGAAAAGGAAAATTCAGCTGCCCTTCTAACAACCGGTTCCACATCCATACCAGCACCGAAAATATAAAGAAAATCCTCTCCTTCCAAACGCTCCATTAAATAATCCTCATCCTTACTAAACGTAACGTATTTTAATGGACGCTCTTCCCTTATAAACTCCATAACTTGAGTATTTAATTCTCTTCCAATAGCAAAGGGCAAAGTTCCCACTTCCTCACCATTTGTAAAAAATAATGCGGGCATTGTTGAAATTTCTCCTTCTTTCACTTTTCGAACAGATATAATATGCTTCCCTATTTCTAAATGAGAAAAAACAGTTTCAAAGTAAGGACCCCATTGCAGAGACTCAAGTAAAATCCTTACTTTTCCGTTACAGCCAGCTCCTTGCCCCCAACCAATGTCATCTTCCGCCCTTAGGTCATACGTCATGATTTTCGTCAGTTTATTGTAAAGTACCTCTTCTGTATGGACTTGTAAATCCTCTTCTAAACAACCTCCACTGATGGTTCCGTACCGCTGACCATTATTGCAAAAAAGCATTTTTGCCCCTTCATGTCGATAGGCGGAACCAATTACTTCAATTACTGTTGCTATACAAAATGATTGATGAGCATTTTTCTGTATCATTTTTAGAAAGTTATAAAACTCCTTCATTACCTATCCCCCTAATCATCCTTTGTAATATGTATGCATTCCCCAAAGGATCTCATACATAAAAAGCACTCCTCCACATGGAAAAGTGCTTTCACAAGTATTTTCATGGATTTGACAAAACACAACATCATTTCCTCGGAAATGACGTCATAAAAGAACATTTCCTTGGAAATTTTATCACTATTCTAGAATCTTCTTATTTGATTAGATTTCCACAGGGAATATGTTAATAACCGTATACTACCTCAAAGTCTTTCCATTCGTAGGGCAATAGTGCCTGATATTTGGGAGTTAAAAAGCGATCATCGATTAACACAAGCTGTCCCGTGTCGGTCTCTGTACGAATAAGTCTGCCCCCAGCTTGGAGAACTTTACTGATTCCTGGGTAAACATAGGCATAATCATAGCCGTTTTTCCCAATGGATTGAAAGTATTTTCTAATAATTTCTTGCTCCGTGTTGAATTGAGGTAAACCAACCCCAACAACAATAACACCTTTAAGCCTGTCCCCTTTTAAATCAATCCCTTCAGAAAAGATGCCCCCTAAAACGGCAAAACCTAGCACCCCTTTTTGATGATTTCCTTGGAATTTCTGTAAAAACTCTTCCCGCTCTCCCTCATTCATAGTATTAGATTGAATGATCGTAGGAACTTCCGGAAACTGCTCTGTAAACTCCCCATAAACGAGAGCCATATATTGATAGGACGGGAAGAAAATCAATATATTCCCTCCAATATGGGCTGCCCTTTCCTTTATCACATCGACAATTCTCTGACTTGTTCTATCCCTATCTTTAAATCTTGTAGAGACATTTACAATGGTGGTGTCTAATTGATCACGATTAAACGGGGAGTCCAGTGATAACGTATAATCTTCACTAGTACCACCTAACATCTCCTTATAATAATTACCTGGAATGAGGGTAGCAGAAAAGAACACCGTTCCCCGATAGTTTTTCGTCCCTTCGCGAAGAAGCTTAGAGGGATTCATGCACATAAGCTTTATAATTACTTCACTTTTGTTTCGTTCGAAATAGGTAATGTAATTTTCGTCATAAAGTTTATTAATTTTCAAATACGTATTTGCCTCGAAGTAAGCCTCCAGGAGCACATCCAGCCCCTCACTATTAGAATTACGTGGCAGCCACTCCTCACATATTTCGACAAATTGCTGGAGCAAATTTGGTAATTCTTCTAGGGGCTCTTCCTGTGTCGTGTAGGGGTCTGAAAGCCGCTCTTTTTTTAAGTTTAGCAAAAACATATTTACTTGATTGGCTGATTGAGAGATACTCTTGTCCCTTTTGGAAAACTCCCTTTTCACCTCTAAGAATAACGATTTACGAATGGATGCTGAATACATCGTTTGAGCCCTATCAACTAGATTATGAGCTTCATCTACTAGTAAAGCATAACTATTTTTATTTTCACCAGATAGCCGTTTTAACGTTACCCTGGGATCAAACACATAGTTATAATCACAGATGATGGCATCAGCAAGCATTGCCGCATCTAAGGAAAATTCAAAAGGACAGACAGTATGCTTTTTAGCGTACTTTTCTATCGTTTCCCGGTCCAGCTTATCCTCATTTTCATATAAATCCAAAATTGCTTCATTAATCCTGTCATAATAACCGTTAGCAAACTCACAGTATTCCTTTTGACATATGGTTTCTTCCTTGAAACAAATTTTATCCTTGGCCGTGATGGTACACACCTTCATGCGAAGTCCCTTTTCCCTCAGAAGAGAAAAGGTTTCCTCCGCTACAGTCCGGGTAATGGTTTTTGCTGTTATATAGACCAGTTTTTGAATTTTTTCCTCCCCGATGGCTTTTACGGTTGGAAAAATAGTAGACACGGTCTTTCCAATACCCGTTGGAGCCTTCACGAACAGTTTTTTATCATCAAGGATGGTCTTATAGGTGGCCACTGCCATATCCCGTTGTCCTTTACGATAGCTTTCAAAGGGAAAGGTGAGCTGCTGAATGGAGTTTATTTTCTCCTTTGTAAATGCGGCTGTGATGGCAGCAAATTTGATATAGCCGTTGAGCACAGTAAACATAAAAGCCTCTAATTCCTCAAAAGTAAAGGACTTCCTCGTGGACTTTATTTCATCTGTTTTCACATCTGCGTAGGTAACTTGTACGTTGATTTCTTTTAGCTCATGCTCTTTTGCATACATATAACCGTAGAGCTTAGCCTGTGCCCAATGGACCTGGTTCCCTTCTGGGTCAATATGGGATAGTCCCCTTGAAGCAGACTTGATTTCATCAATGGTTACCCCGTCTTGAAAGAGAACACCATCGCATCTCCCTTCTAATAGAAAGGTGAAGTCTTTATAGTTGATTGCGGCAGTCAGATGCACTTCCTTTCGATCGTCAGGATCGTACTTTTTCTGAACTTTTTGATGCGTTTTGATCCCGTCTGTTAGGGCCGTATTTTTCACCTGGAGTGTTGTATCAATACTTCCACTGTTATAGACATATTCCACTAAACTCCGGACGGAAATTTCAATTTTGTCGCTCACAACATCACCCAGTTCCACTTTTATATAAAAAATTAGTCTATTTTCTTCGTTAGTTTCTTTCATTTTAGCACATACGTTCTATCTAGTGAACTAGATGGTAGCTGTATGTGCGATTTTTGAGGTTATATGTGCTATAATCTAGTTTCTATGTGCGATTATCATGGTTCTATGTGCGATTATTAACCCTCTATGTGCGATTCGACTAAATTAAACAAAATTAGATAATCTTCACACCCTCCCACCAAAAAAATATGCAGGTATTTTTATAATTATCATTCATATCCTGATCAAAATTGATTAAAATGAACTAAACATATAAAGGAGGTCTTCCAAATGCGGACTCCATGAGTGGTAACGGATGAGGTCGTGTACGATCTCCAAGACGATAGATGGCTAAAAAATTTAGCACAACTTAAAAAAGACCAGAAAAAGGTTGTCCTTACTTTTGACGATGGACCTGGTAGACATTTGAACAGTATCTTGGATATTTTGCAGCAAAAAAATGCTCCGGCAATGTTCTTCTGGCAATCTAGATTATTACATCCTAAAAGACCGTGGAAAAGGGTGCTAGACGAAGGACATATTATTGGCTCCCATGCCCACAATCATAAAAATTTAACAAACCTTTCCCGAGAACAACAATATAGGCAAATAAAGGGAAGTTTAGAAAAAATAGAAGCAGTCACTGACCAGAAAGTCCGTTATTTCCGCCCTCCTTTTGGACAATACAATGAGGACACGATGGACATCATGGAGGAATTAGAGTTAACCCCCGTTATGTGGGAGATTTCCTCTTACGATTGGGAGCATAAGGAAAAACCAGAGAAAATCTTCTGTAATGTGATAGAAAATATTCAACCAGGCTCGATTATCCTTCTTCACGAACTGGAACAAACCGTATCCATCCTTCCAGAGCTAATAGATGAAATAAAGGAAAAAGGCTACGAAATTTCCCTCCCATAAAAAAGACGATGGTACAAACAGTACACATCGTCTTTTCTAAATTAATTAAGGTTTAAGGTCGGCCATTCCCCGGTCTACCAGATCCACTGTCATCATCATCCTGGCCGCCTCCATTACCGCCACCGGATCCGGTATATTCGATAGCATCAAGTGCCTGCACAAGTCCATACCCATATTGGTTGGATCCTCCTAAATTAATTGCAGTTGCACGTAATAGTTCACGTAATTCCACATTAGATAGCTCAGGTTTTTCTGCCCAGATGAGTGCAGCAACACCTGCCACATGCGGGGATGCCATAGAAGTTCCATTGTAACTAGCGTAATCATTACCTGGAACCGTACTTAATACCCTTACTCCAGGTGCAGATAGCTCTACAGCAGGTCCAGTACTGGAGAAGGATGCTCTATTATTATTTTCATCCACAGCAGCTACAGCAATAACAGAATCATATTTTGCTGGATAGCCAACAGAATCGTTATTTCCACCACGGTTTCCACTGTTACCTGCAGCAGCCACTAATAGAATTCCAGAGTCATAGGCAAGATCACAGAATTCCTTTAAAATAGAGGAGCTATGGGAGCCGCCAAGACTCATATTAATAATGTCCATTCCATTTTCAATAGACCACTCAATTCCCTCTGCAATACCAGCGTAGGATCCACTTCCGCTATTGTTTAAAACCTTTACCGCATATAGCTCTGCATCATAAGCTACCCCAAGAACACCGAGATTGTTATTTAATGCTGCAACTGTACCTGCCACATGTGTACCGTGCCCGCTGCCATCATAGAACGGATCACTATTATCGGCATCGGAGAAAACGGAATGTCCATTTGGTTGAACATTAAGATCCTCATGGGTATTATCAATTCCCGTATCAAGAATGGCTACTTTCACACCATTCCCCGTATAACCTTCCCCATGTGCATCTGTCCCTTGAACATGTGGAATACCCCACGGAACTGTCTGACCTAGTGCTTGAACCTCTGCATTTTCTTCTAAATATTTAATCTTAGGGTGGTTACTTAATCCGAATGCTTGTTTCTCCGTTAATTGTAAGTGTACAACGGGAAGTGCATTAAACTCATGGAAAACATCTTCTTCACTAACACCAAAAGCAGTAAGTAATCCGTGATTCACCGGCCCGTTAAATTGAACTAAGTATTCGCCACTCTTCCCTTCAGAGGAAACCCCTTGTGCACCGATCGATGGCACAATTAAAACAAAGCAAAGCGACAGCATGAATAAAACAGATAAAGTTTTCTTCACCTAATCCCTCCTAAGAAAAATTGAATGTTACTGTATTCATACATATATGAAAAATATTCAAATATTCTAAATAATTAATGTTTCGTTCTCCGAAGGGATAAAATCGTACAAAAGTCATACGAAGTTGAAAAACAAAAGTATTGACGAGGTAATTTGCAACTTTTAGATGAGAAATAAATCAGACCATAGGAGTAGTGAAAACCAACCCCCAGTATGTTTAGGGAAATATTTCTAAGGGATAAAATGTATTTAAGTTAAGAAACGGGGAGGTTAGAAAGATGACAATCCTAACACTCATTAGAAACTACATCAAACCAAATTTAGATAAAATACACCGAACAGAACAATACATGAACCAACATCAAATTAAAATACACCAACAATTCGAAAACAGATTTTTGTAAAATGTACGATAGTTAATAGGAAAGGCTTAGCCTCCAAATGGCTAAGCCTTTCTAACTGATTTATAGCTTTTTCAATTTCCCCCCAGATCCGTCTACTATCGTAATTTGAATACCTTGATCAATTCTTTTGGCACTAAGCCATAGGAATAAATACGTAATGGTTAAGGATGCAATAACCAACGTCAATATCCCCACAAGCATGCTCCAGTCCCCTAATAGGTTTTTGACAGATAATACTCCTGTCACAATGGAAGCAAGGAAAGATAAGAAGCCTAACGAGCTCTCTGAAAAATTACTAATCTGCAGCTGAAATTCCGTAGGCATAAAGAGCAAGACAGCGATGGCAAACATTAATAGCATATAAGGAATATTTATAAAGATGAGTAAAAAGCCAGTTCCAGTCTCGATTCTTTGTTGAGGGTTGTTAGGATTATACTTTCCTCCAATGGTTCCTGCCCATAGTCCAATACTGCTCATTCCTAAAGAAATGAAACCGATGCTTAATACCCCTGCAACTCCTAAATACCAGGCCCATCCTAAGAAAAACGTTAAAACTATTTCAAGGATAATGACAAAGCTAAAAGGTATCAACCAATGAATCCACAACTTCCCTAATGCAATTTGCATACCTGTTAATGGCAGTGTCCTTAATATCCAAACTGCCTTCTCTTCCCGACCAATGCTAGATGCGGAAAAGTTTCCCATGAGCATCGTAAAGAAAAAAATAATCATTGCATGTGCCACAAGCCAGCTAATTAACGGATTATGAATAATCGCCTGCCGCGTACCTTCATTGGTCATAAGGGCAACTATAGGAAAAATCATAATGACAAGCAACGGTAAAAAGGTCAGCCATTCCCTAGGGTCTCGTTGAACAGCACGTAGCTCCTTCATTCCAAGAAAGATGATAGGGTGCTTCAATAAACCAGATTTTTTCATTGGACGCTTCCGTTTTTTCTTTCTTGACGTCCCTTCACTTAATCGAATCCAGCCTGTCCGGAATCCCTTTTCCACAATAGTAGACGTTAAAAGGGAAACGATCACTGCAAAAACTACTGCACTAATGGCCCAAACAAAGGCGGTAAAGGAGAAGCCTTGACTGAAAAGGGACAGAGACTCTCCAGCCCAAGTAGTGGGCAGCAGCACTGGAAGAGTGGGGAGCTCAGAGGTTAAGCCCACTGATACTCTGTTCCACCCCATAATATTAGGTAGTTGAAAAAGAATGATAACGAAGAGCCCAGCCATCCCCGTCATGAGTGTCATCAATTCATTTGCTCTGCTTCTAGGAATAATTTGAATAAGAACTAGATTAAATAAATAGGCAATGGTCAAGCCAATTAACACCACAGCCAAAGAAACAAGTGGAACTGCCACATAATAGAAACCACTGACATTAGCTCCGGATCCGAACACTACAAAAAAGAGTACTAATAAAATCCAAACAAATCCTGCTGTGGAAAAAAAGCTTTGTATATACTTCACCCAAAATATATGCTTCGTTGCTACGGGCAGGGTAAATAAAAACTCCACATCTCTAGACGAAAACAAATGTTTAAATACTTGAGGAATAGCGAACAGCATCGTTAAGATAACGGCAGACAAAGCAATGATGGAAAACAAGCTTGCCAGGAATTCCACCGGTAAAATTTCTCCTAATGCCCTGACTCCCAAAATAAAAATTGGCAAAAACATCAGACCCAAGAAGCCAACTGCAACGATAGGCAGGATTTGTCCCGCCCGCAATCCGGAAAAGGTTCGTTTGAACTGTTTCCAATATATTTGTAAGAGGAGCTTCGTCATTTTCCATTCACATCCTCAGATTCCAAGCTTCGAATGAGTTCTGCAGAGTCCTCACCAGCGGTCAATTCTAAAAAGATATCCTCTAACGTTGCTTTATCGTTTCCACCTTGCGCCCTTAATTCCTCCATCGTACCAAGGGCCAGCAACGACCCATTCGTAATGATTCCCACCCGGTCACACATATTTTCTGCAATTTCTAATATATGTGTGGACATAAATACAGTCGTCCCTTGATCACATAGCTCCCTTAACAACTCCTTCAATTTACGGGCACTTCCAGGGTCAAGTCCTACAGTAGGTTCGTCTAAAAAAATAACCTTCGGATCATGGACTAAAGCGCCTACTAAAGCTATCTTCTGCTTCATCCCATGGGAATAGCTCTCCAATAGATCCTCTGCACTGTCCGTTAAATGAAACATATGTAAATATTTCTCTGCCCGCTCTAAGAAGTCATCTTCATTAACTTGGTACACCGAAGCTATGAATCTAAGAAATTCCCAACCTGTTAATTTAGGATACAAATTTGGCTGGTCCGGTAGATAGGCAATGTTTCTTTTTGCCTCCATTGGTTTCTTCCACATATCGAACCCGCAAATCTCTACGGTCCCTTCGGTGGGCTCCAACAAACCTGTCATCATTTTTATCGTCGTCGTTTTCCCCGCTCCGTTAGGTCCTAAGAAACCAAATAACTCTCCCTCCGATATAGTTAAGTTAAGGTGTTTCACCGCTTCCGTTTTTCCGTATGTTTTTTGAATATCCTTCAGTTCAATCGTCGCCATCACTCTTCCATCCTTCCCCTTTAAAAACCTTTTCAATTCCTATATATGGTAACACATTTTAATAAATACTACTGTTTTTGTTGAAAGGCTCATTCGCATAGATTGTAAAAAGCCGGTGGCTTCTGAAGCACCGGCTAGTAACGTTAATTATTATTGTTGGAAGCTATTATTACTGTTCTTGCCATGGCTGCAACCATAGCTGTCTGCTGCGCTTGAAGTATTGTTTCCATTGTCGTTTGCATACCTGTACTTACTAAACTAGTATGATCTACCTTATCTTTCACTGTAAAATGAATAGCCATGATAAAATTCATATCTTTATGCCACCGAAACAATTTCTCCTTATTTAGATGATCGTATAAATTCATGATATTAGTCACTTCTTTTTCCCCATCATCCAAGAGTGCAAGGACCCCTAACGCTGGGTAATACATAGGCTTTACAGACCTACCTACTTCCTTAAATTTATCTGTTATCATGCTGCACCGTTCCATAAGATCTTCGGAGTCGACTTCCTTTTGCAAGGATAAAACATGGGATAGAAATTGCAAATCATTCCCTTTACGGAAACCATTTTTCGATAAATTATCGTAATAGTAATCCGTTTCATCCATCAGGCTCTCCACATTTCGATCTGCCTGTGCTAATAAAACGGCTAATGGGTAGTCACTTTGCCCGGTCAAAAAAACATGCCTCTTTTTCATTTCTTCATATACCTCTGCGGCCCGTTCAATACTTACATTTAAGTCATCTAGCTTCGTTTCATTTGTCAGAAGACTAATTGCAGAGATATAAGTGAAATTCCCCCTTTTAAAACCCTTCTGGACAAGCTTGTCATAGATCTTCATATAATGATGGAATTTTTCCGTTGGATTATCAAAACGAAGAAGCAGCATTGTTGCAATGGTAAATCGCAGTGAAGACTTCAAGGAAGAGAAAACACCAACATTTTTATTAATGTAGTCACTAACATCAAGGAACTGCTGTATATCTAACTTTTTCCCCTTGATAATATAGAGAGCTGCAACCATTATTAGGGATCGTTCGTCGGATACGTGCCATTTTAGCTTTTTCCTCAATTGACCATAGGCATCTGTGAATTCATTGACGAGTTGATCCGAAACCTGCCCCATGAGAACACATCCTTTGTTCTTCTGATACTTGTATATACGTCGGGCAGTTGAAAATGTTTCAATTATTTATTAGGTTGATTCGATAATTATGAAAAAATGATAGCATTTCTTCATTTTTGCCCTAATATAAGTTTCGAATTCCATTGCCAATTTATGGTGGCTCGTCAACTTTGTCCTTTAAATTTTGGGCCCCTATAAAAAATTCGACAGGCCCACTGGTTACCTGTCGAATTTTTTTTAATGCTCCTGCAGACTTTTTATTTCCACGCTAAAACGGTTATCCGGTTCTTCCGTTGGAAATACATATGCCTTTTCTGCGTCTTGATCCACTGTTTCAATAAATACAGGAGTCCCTTTATAGGTCACTCGAATCATATCAGGGGAGTCTAAAATCTCTTGAACACGCTCTTTCTCCATTCGGCTTACCCTCCTTCACTATAATGACAAATATAGGTTTTCCCCTATTTAACCAAATATTCAATGGAAGGCATTCCAACTTAAAAATCATCGAGATATTTTTTGAAATAATCGACTGGCACAGCTAATCCTACGCGAATTCGATCCCCTTCATAATCAACCCGGGTGGTTGCATATACGACTCCCACAACTTTACCATCATGATTAATAACAGGACTCCCGCTGTTTCCTTTATAAATGGGTGCGTCAATCATAAGCATCGGGTCGTCCCTGTTTCTTGTTGGGGTAAGATCCAATACATGTCCCCGATTAGCAATAAAATTAAAAAATAACGGATTGCCAATAATATAAACGGGCAACCCTTCCTCCCACGTTTCTTCAAACTCAAGAACAGGTCGATCTAGGTTCTCCCCTTCAATCTGCAAAATGGCAATATCAATAGCAGGATCCTCCATCACGACAGATGCCGGATACCGTTTACCATCCTGGAAGGATACGGTCACCATCTGGGGGAGATTATCAATAACATGATAATTGGTCATAATATGCCCTTCATTAGAAATGTAAAAACCCGTTCCTTTGCTGTCCCCAGCCCTTACCACTACCACCGATTCCTTAAAGGCCTGCACATCTTCATTTTGGGAAAGCTCCCTTGAAATAGCCAAAAATTCAATGGAAGCTAAGTTAAATAGCTGGGGCCATAGGGAGAGAACATTGCTCAATAGAGCGACAGTCAGTATAGAAGCAATAGTGACCTTCAGCCATTTACCCGTTTTTTTCTTCTTTGGATCTATTTCCTCTTCTTCATCATCAGGATTAAAAAACTCTTCCCGCGTATAGTATCTTTCTCCGTCAAAATAAAGCTCTTCTTCCTCTTGGTTATGACTGTCCTTTTCTTTATCTTTATTAAATTCGTCCATTGTAACCCCCCTGCCCGACATCCTTCTCTTTATTTTACCATGTCCTACATTATTGCAAAAACTACAAAAGAGATGCCACAACTAGTGAGTGACACCTCTGCAAGTTAACTTATTACTGTTTTCTTTCTTTTCGATTCGGCCATTTTCCTGTTCATTACGGGTATGACCCTTGTTTTTACCAAAAAGACATTGACGAAAAGGAGGATTGCCGATACGATGAACAGGCTCCTCATTCCCGCAAAGGAGGCAAGCCAACCACCAGCGATAGGTCCGATCATTGTCCCTAAATACATAAAGCTGTTGGAAAAACCGTACGTGCGGCTTTCCATTCCTTCTGGGGCTAAATGGCGAATAAGGGAGTTGATGGATGGTAGGAGGCCCCCTAGACCAAGTCCAAGTAAAAACCGTAGGAATAGTAGCTGCCAATAGCTTTGTACAAAGGCTTGTGGCAAAGTAATAATCGCTGTAAACAGCAATCCAATTAGTAGTACAAAATGAGCCCCTTTCCGGTCACTTAACTTCCCTAAAAACGGGCTGGCAGACATGTTCGCAAACCCCATCACAGACATGACCAACCCTGCATAAAAGGCCACATTTTGTGAGGTAGTTAACTCCTGTACATACAATGACAAGAGCGGATTAATTCCAATAAGGGCGCATTGCACAATAAAAAATACAGTGAATAAGGTTAACATGGGTGAAGTTCCAGCAATTTTCTTGAAGTCTTGCAGTGTATTTGTTTTCACCTTTTCTTCTTTTTTCTCAAAGTTCTCTTTGACGAAAAACAACACACCGAAGGCTGCCACAAGAATCGTTGCTCCCGTTACGTAAAAAATCATGCGGAATCCCATTAAATCCGCCATAATTCCTCCGAACAACGGTCCACAAATACCGCCTGCAACGGCACCTGCCTGCAGCATTCCTAGGGCATATCCAACATGTTTTTTTGGCGTACTCATAGACATTAAGGCAATAGCTGCTGGGATAAATCCGGAGATCATTCCATTTAACAATCGAAGAAAAAGAAGTGACCAAGGTCCTATGGCAAATCCTGTGAGGGTGATGACGATGGCCATTCCGAAGCCTGATCGAAGTAGCATTAGTTTACGGCCATGGCGATCTGCCATACGGCCCCATAATGGTGCAAAAATAAAAGCAGATAAAAAGTTAGCTCCGAAGATAAATCCAGCCCAACGGCTTACAGCTTGCGGATCCGTAACACCGAGATCCTGAAGATAAAGTGGTAAAAAGGGGATAATCATTGTCATGGCTGCCATGACAAAAAACTGACAGACCATTAAAATATATAAATTCCGTTTCCAGTTTCCTTCTTGCATTTTTATTCACATCCTATTCTCTATCTTATTATATATTTCGAGTGACGAAACTTTCAAGGGCATATTGTAGTAATTTATTCGTTTTTCGAATTTTTCTTGAAACTTTTTATGAAAATATAAATCTGGTTGTCATTCGCTACGGTCCACTCCCTTTCCGCGGACGACCTGTCAAGCCCCCACGGGCTTTGCCCTGCGTGGTCTTGGCTTGCTCGTTCTTCCGCAGGAGTCTCGTGGACCTCCGCTCATTCCAAGGAGACTAAAAATTTTCATTCTCCATGGTGTGAAATTCTCATTAGCATGGGGCTACAATGAAAAAAGGAGCAGCTTCGAGGGCTGCTCCCTTTCGACGAATGCTATTTTTCTTCCTTATTTTTTGGAACTTCACTGTTCACATCCAACTCTTCTGCAAATTCGGTAATAAAGTTTATTCTCGGCTCTACCATTAGCTGGCCTTGTTCCATTTCCGGCAAAATGCTTTTTGTCATGTATCTATGGAAAAACCCTTCACTGACTGTTATAGCTAGTGCAGCGAAAAAGGACACAGCCCCGAAGATGAGCGGTCTTTCTATGAAAGCAGCCCCTAGTGTCACAATACCGATATAGGCTAATCCAAAATCAGAAAACACGGCAGATAAATGCCCAAGTTTCGGTAATATTACTAAGTCTCCTAAGATATAAGTAACAAAGCTTAGGATAAAGCTAATAGCGAGAACATCACCAATGAAAGCTTGATAGTAAATTCCTAAAATGAGGAACAGAATGGAAAAAGTAACGGCAAATTTTATAAAAAAGGCTTTTAAATGATTCATCAAGTTGACTCCTTTTGTTTTAACTGTCTCTTTCCACTCATTTTTACCAAAAGGAGAGTGTTCATACTGTATTTTTCCATATAAATAGGTGGACGTGTATCGGTTACCCGCCGTTATGGGGAGTTTACCCGTGGTGTCTTGGACCGTTACCCGCCATTACTCACTACTTACCCGCCGTCGCAGTAACTTTACCCGCCGTGTTCACATTCCCGACATATTCTTAAGCAAAAAAATAGGTTGATACAAAAATGCACCAACCTTACTAACAACTATTTATTCAACAGTGAAGTCCATCGACACTTCTGACATGCTTCCTTCTTTTGGCGTCATCCATGCCTTCAACTCGTAATCTCCCGGCTCCAACTCCTCGTCAAGTTGGAATTCCTTTAAATTAATTTCATAGACCAGTTCGTCTCCAGGCTGCAACACTTCTTCTCCTTCCACCTGTAAAAACATGGCTACACTTGAGAATAGGAAAACTTGCTCCCCATCTTTCGTTTCAACAGAAAAGTCATATCTTTGGGAAGTGGAAAATTCTAAAGTTACTTCCTCCTCCGTCTGGTTGCTTACTGTATAAACGAAGATTAATTCCCCATCTTCCATAATACTTGGTACCAGTTCCCCAGTAACAGCTCCGTTCCCTGCATTATTTCCACCTTCACCTGTTGTTACCTCGTCTCCCGTTTGATTATCTCCATTACCAGTTCCACAGCCTGTTAGAAAGAGCCCTAATATAAACAAATAAAGCAGTTTTTTCATGATGATTCCCTCCAATATTCTATTGTAAAAAATTTTGTTTTTCATAATGTAAGTCGTAATTCACACCAAAATCGTTACACCATTACCATTAGGCTATCAGGAACATTATTGACAGTTTCCGGGGACAATAACACACGGGAAACATTAAAAAAACACCGTAAATTTACGGTGCAATGTGGGTATCCCTTCTCCAAGTCCATTTTTACCTTTTGGATAGGATCTATTGTTCAACCTTTTTATTTAAACCAACCCTTTTCTTTTGCACGAGTTATTGCTTCGATTCGATTCCCTACCTCTAATTTTTCCAAGATGGAAGAGATGTAATTCCGAACGGTTCCATTTGTGAGATGTAGTTCCTGAGAAATTTCCTTCGTGCTTCTCCCCTCTGCCATTAGGGATAAAACGTCATTTTCACGCTCCGTCAACGGATTTTTCTCACTATAAAATTCATCCACAAGTTCTGGGGCGTAGATACGGCGGCCTGCCATGACACTGCGGATCGAATCGGCGAGTTCGTCGCTAGGACTGTCCTTTAGCATATACCCATTAACACCGGCTTTCACTGCCCGTTGAAAGTATCCAGCACGGGCAAAGGTTGTTAAAATAATAACCTTGCAGCCAAAATCCTTTAACTCCTCAGCAGCTTCCAGCCCAGTCTTCTTGGGCATTTCAATATCCATAATACATATATCAGGTTTGTGTTCCTGTACTAGTTTTACTGCATCTTCACCGTTGCTGGCACTTCCCACAACGGTCATATCATCTTCTAAATCTAACAAAGCAGATAGAGCTCCTAGTAACATCTTCTGATCCTCAGCTATGACGATCCGAATCATAACGCTCCGCCCCCTCCCTATCTTCCGATTGAATGAAATTATTCGGTGCTTTAATAACAATGGTGGTCCCGTCTTCACCATAGATATCCAGGTTACCATTTACAAATTCCAGCCGTTCCTTCATGCCCCGAAGTCCACTGCCTTTTGTTCGATTCGCCTTTTGACCAATTCCTTTTCCGTTGTCACGGACCTTAACAACTAAATCCGTTTTAGTTGGTTCTATGGAAATGGAACAAGCGGTGGCTTTACTATGCTTTACCACATTTGTAACTGCCTCTTTAATACACATGCTCACTACATTTTCTGCTATCAAAGATGTATTAGGAGGGTGTAGCGGTCCTTCCACGTTAAATTTTATGTTTGCTGCCTTCAAAAGCTGCTTTACTCGATAGATTTCATCCTCCAGCTTTGTTCCTCGCATTTCCATGACCAGTTCTCGAACTTCTTTTAGTGTAATTCGTGCTGTTTTTTGTACATCCTTTATTTCCGTTCTTGCTTGATTAGGATTTTTACTAATGAGTTTTGCAGCTAGGTCACTTTTTAACCCAATCAATGATAGTTTTTGCCCAAGGGTGTCATGAAGGTCTCTTGAAATTCGCTGTCTTTCTTCCATCTTCACTAGCTCAGAGATACGTTTGTTCGCATCCTCCAGTTGGCCTTGAAGCATCTCTTCTTTGTTCTTGTTATATGTACTGACAGGAACAAGAATGACGGCAATGATACTTAAGAAAACAAAGGGTAGCTGTGTGATAAAAACACTATGTGTGATGAACCCATAATAACTGGTTCCAAAGGTCGTAACGAGAAGGATTGTATAAAACGTAATAAAGGCAGCCTTTTTTTTAAGGTTGCCGATAAAGAATGCTAGAAATAGAAAGAAATAAATATATCCAAATAGCAGACTCATGGCCGTGGAAATGGCAATTTGCATACCAGCCCCAATATAGACAATCCAGCCATGGGAGGCAAAGGATAATACATAGCAAATAAAGTAGCCAATGATCATAGCGATGCCAATAGCTACTTGCCAGGTGGAGGAATCATGGAAAATAAAATAAAAAGGGAGGATGTAAAAAACGATCCAAACGTACGGACTAAGTCCTGTGTTTTTCCGAAATTTTTCACCCCATTTTTTCACAATCCGTCCCTCTTTTCTTTCCTAAATCCGTTTCATTTATTTCGTTTATTGTATCATATTTTTTACTAATTAGTTTGCTTTTCGTACTAGTTCTACTTGTGGTTTTGGTGTTGGAGTAAAGTTATCCGCCAGCGATAGTTTCGCAGCTTGCTTCTTGCGGTATACTTCTTTTGCCTCTTTAAAGGTTAAGAAAGTCTTTGTCTCTTCGTCCCAAAGTCGGAATCGTAATGATTTAAAGCTAGTGCCAATTGTAATGGTTGTGGCCTTTTGAAGTGGCACAGACGAATCATGTGCCTTTTCCAAGTTATAGTTTGGCACTCTTGGACTTAAGTGATGCACGTGGTGGAACCCAATGTTACCAGTGATCCACTGAAGCACCTTCGGCAACTTGTAATAAGAGCTTCCGTCTACGGCAGCTTGCACGTAGCTCCACTCATCATCATGCTCAAAATAAGAGTCTTCAAATTGGTGTTGAACGTAAAACAACCAAATACCAAGCATCCCGGAGATGAGCATCATCGGAGCTTGAATCATAAGGAACGCCTGCCAGCCTACTAAGGCAATAAGAGTAGCATATAAAGTTACGATAGATACATTCGTAATATACGTGTTCATTCTCTCTTTTCTTCGGGCATTCTTTGTGTTAAAACGATATTGAATAACGAAAACGGCGATTGGACCTAATCCTAGCATAACAAGTGGATTTCTATAACCGCGATAAGCAATTTTTTTCCAAAGAGGCGCTTCTGCATACTCCTCTACAGTTAAGAGCCACATATCTCCTGTTCCACGTTTGTCTAAGTTACTGCTCGTTGCGTGATGAATATTATGGCTGTTCTTCCACTGCTCATAAGGAACCAGCGTCAACACTCCAGTAATAGTACCTAATATATCATTGGCTTTACGGTTTTTGAAAAACGACTGGTGACAGCAGTCATGACAAATGATAAACGTTCGAACGAGGAAACCGGCACTTACAACTAAGATCGGTAATGTAAGCCAGTAGGACACTGACAAACTTAAATAGGCAACGTACCAAAGAATTACTAACGGTCCTAACGTATTAATTACTTGTTTTATACTTTGTTTTGTATCTGATTTTTCAAAAGGAGCCATTTCCTTTTTCAATTTAGCAATATTTGAATTTGTTTTACTCATGGTTATAACCTCCCCAAATTGCGCTTTGTACTGTATCCCCAAATCACAGTACTTACTTATATCACTAAGTATAAAAAATGAAAGGGATTCCCATAAGTCATAAACGTCAGTGACACAGTATGACAAATGTCATATAAACACGATTTATAAGTTATTAACTATCGTAATATAACTAACTTCAACAGAAAAAAGGACCTCATCTGATGACAGTGGCCCTTATATAATACATTCCTTTAATTACCCGAAAGCTGTTTTGTATTGTTTTAGATGGATATACTTGGGCTTGGATACGCTACAGGCGGACGCTTTCCACTTCTCCAAGCTTTTCAAAATAGCAACTAAGTTTATGAAAACAGTCTACTTACCAAAATTAATAGTTAATCTAAATTCGAAGAGGGACAGGACTTTTATGATGATTTGGAAGGTGGATATTTCATTTCTTTTATCAATGGATAATAGCTGCTGGGCTAGTCTATGTTGTTTTGCCTCCTGTTGCAGCTCCTCCATTCGTTGTTTTGCAATACGTTCCTCTATCGGATACATTCCGACTCCCTCCTATAGGGAAAGCTCCCCCACATTTTTTAAGGATTGCGGCATTCTTCCATCCCTGATTCCTAAATCTTTTATTCTGCCAGTATTCACCCGTATGACATTTTGCAAGCTGCCTTTTAATTTTTTTTCAGAAACAATCACTTCACCTAGGATATCTAAAGCTGCTATTTTTTCACTTAGAACATCCCCCTGGACATCCCCTTCGAGGGTTAGTTGCCCTTGAACGATAAAATTCGTCGGATTCTCTAAAGCAAGAAATTCATCGTTAGACCATGTATCTTCTCCCTCAACCATAACAAAGCTATTTTTGTACGATAATATTTCTGTATCTAGATTACTCGCTATTTCATAAACCAGATCCTCTAAGGTTTCATGACAAATAACAAAAGAAGTGGACTCTAGTTTGGTGATGGCATTCGTAAGCATTTCCCTTGTTACATCTCCTTCGAGAATTAAAGGCTTCTTCGTATACAACTTTTTGTTTTTAAAACGACGAATGGAACGTGAATTCAGGCGAAGTGTTTTCGTCAATACCTCGTAGCCATCGGGGATGACCTTTACTAATTTACTGTTTACGGAAACGGCTTTCTTGTAAAAAATAGATTCTTGATTTTCAAATAAAGTAACGAGTCCTTTTAATTTTAATTTGCTAATCTTCTCGTCAAATTTTTTCAAATCTAAATCTTGAGCTAAGCGAAGAACACCACTAATGACGAGGCACTGGGAATCTTCCAAAGCGTCTAAAAAGGCATTGGATAAAGTAACTTCTCCACTTTCAAAACGTGGCTGCGGCCCTTCGTAGTGATCCACTTTCATGCCGCCCTCTGCTAAAATATTCCCTACAGCTGCAGATAAATGAGCTGGTGCATAAACACTGCCATTCACAATAAGGCTGATTTTCCCTTTTTGTAATTGATCAGGTTGAACCTCTTTATCTATAATAACCGTACCATTCACAAGCAATCGGATTGAATCTTGTATTGTGTCTAAATAAGCTTGGTCAATGATTAAATTTCCATTATAAAAACGGTAGTCCTCCGGAAGCTCAATCGTCTTACCTATATTGCCTATATTTAATTTAGATACAAGATGAGCTGTTTCTTTCCCGTAAAGGAGCATCCCCACATTTCCAATACTCTCTACCCCTTCAACACTTTCTTCTGTAGCATTCACTAAGTTTAAAATTCCCACATTCCCAATATGTTGACCCATTATACTTCCTCCTCCATTATCTCCCTTAATTGTTTTATCCCTAAATGAAGCTTATATCGTACCGTTGACGCCGGAACTCCAACCTGCTCACCTATTTCCTTACTGGATAACCCTAACCAATATCTCTTAAAAATCAGATCACTAAATTCCAATGGTAATTGGGATAATAGCTCACTCATTTCCAAGTGTTCTGTAGCAATAAACGGGATTGGAATATCTAAATCCTCCTCCCACTCTATTAGGCGCTTATCCATTCTCCGTTCATCTATAAGCTGGTTTTTCATCACTCGGTAAAACCAAGCACGCTGCTTATACTCTGGTAAACTATAAAGCTTTTTCTCACCTAACGCCTTAACCAATGCATCCTGCACGAGGTCATTTGCTTCCTGTTCATGCCTTGCTATTGACCTGGCAAAGCGATAAAGATCCAGCTTCAACTTTTCATATAGATCAATAGCTTCCATTTCCTTCCCTCGCTTATGCTTTAATGAGCTTAAAGCTCATCTTTCAAAATTTATTAGAGGTGAGAGCCGCGGCTTTTCTCTCTCATAAAGATAACGGATGAGAGGGGAAAAGTGTTGGAGAAAAATGAAAAAAGTTATAAAAAGAGCCAACACTATTGTGCTGGCCTAGCCTTGAAGATTAATCATGATGATTACCATGACGCTTATGCTTATCCCATTTTGGAATAAAACCATTATCCGCTAGTTCTTTATGGTGCTTCTCTAAACGGGAGATAATTTTCTCTCCTTTCTCCTCCGTGATAACACCATACTCCACATATTTGTGAATGATTTCTACCTTTTGCTCCAACGCTTTCTGTTGAAGCTTAGCCATTTCATCCTTCTGTTCAATGGTTAATTCCACATCTTTATTGAACCCCTCTGCACCAGCCTCAGGTGTGCAAATACCCATTGTACTTATCATTAAAACTACAGCTGCCATACCAGCAAATATGTACTTCTTCAAAATAATCACTCCCTTTTTAAAACTATAGAGCTTATGTTGTACAGTTTTTTTATTTTTATCCATAAAATTCCTGTGAACTTGACCGTTTTCCAGAACCATTAGGCTAGTTTACCGGGCCCTTGCTCACGCACTTTTATGTCCGACTTCATACACATATGGGTAAGCCTTGCAATGGGTTGGATATTTTAAAGTGTTTGATTAGATAAAAAAATACTTATTTCAATCTGTAGAGGCAATTATTTTCTAAAGGAGAGATGTAAATGTTTGGACCACTTGGAGGTTTACTTTTACCTGTTGGCGGAGCACTATTAGGAAATTATCTTACTGGACAAATGACTGGAGCTGCCGGGGCTCAGCAACCATGGGGTGCTCCCGCTGCACAACAACCTTGGGCAGGCCAACAACCATGGGGCGCACCTGCTGCTCAGCAGCCTTGGGCAGCCCAACAACCATGGGGGGCACCTGCTGCTCAGCAACCTTGGGCGCCACAACAGCAATGGGGGGCACCAGTTGCACCACCTCAATGGGGACCACGTCCAGGAGGTTTTATTAGATAAAATAAAATGATACTATTTCGAAATCAGAGCCCTTACCTGTTTCATAAAGAGGTTATGAAACAGGTAGGGACTTTAACATGCAGCTTACCCGTCTCATAAAGCAGTTATAAACTAAGTCTATTTGAATTAGCATTTTACATAATAAAACTAGTATCTTAATAACAAAAAGACACCTTCCTAATCAGGTGCCTAAATAATTGCTATTTATTTTATTTCTTAATCGAACCAGATACCATTTTGATACGGGACATGGAACCCTGGCTTTATTTTCGTTCCATTGTGGTGGCTGATGAACCCATACTGGATCGACTCAACATCTTATTTATGCCATCCATTTTGGCGGAGTGTTTTTATCCCAATACACGTCTCCGATGTTATAATGCTCTTCAAAGTTATCCTTACTTAAATGATAGTGAAAATTAAACCAGTGACCGTCCTTAGGGCGATTGTCCCGTCTTACATCAAATCTGGCAATCTCCTCTTTTGTACGGTGATCATAAAGGACGAAGATCTTTTCACCATAACCATTTGCAGGCTGCTCCGTTATTCCATAGTATTGGAACTCATCTTCTCCTGCTTCTTCAAAAATCATTTGTAACACTTCTTCTATGTTAGGCAATATAGTTGTTGTTAGCTCATCCTCTACCCGATCAATAATTCTAGGACCAAGCTTGTAGAGTGTTTGCTCTTTTGCTTGTGCAGTTAGCATATTAACTAAATAATCAGCTGATGAAGTCGTGTCATCATTATCTTCGTATTCATTAGAGTAATCTATTTCATTGTTATGTGTATTTTCCGATGACTGATTATCTGCATACTCCCGTGAAGAAGAGACAACGTCCTCGTTCTCTGCACGTGTATCCAAATAGTTTGGTGGTATAAAAACACCAAGAGTCATAAATGTAATTAGGATAACGGATACTTTTTTAAACCATAGCTTCATAGAAATGTCTCCCTTTTGTGTCCTTACCTAGATTTTACCACGTTGAGGGAGAAAGTCTATAAATCTATTCAATTTTAACTAAAGTGTCATAATTTTTAACATTTTTTTAGATTTCTAAAGTAAAGGGGGGAATCAACAAGGGTGGCACAAATTACCCCTGTGTCGTTTCATTCTCCAACGGTTCCAGTAGCCCCATGTCTAAACACATCTGCAGCAGCAGCTTTTTCTCCACTTTAGGAAACTGCATTATAATATGGGTATGATCAACCTTTACAATTTTCCCTCTGCCAAAAACCCGGTGTTTAACGGTCTCCCCTTCTTTTAATAATTCCTTTTCCTTTATAGCGTTCGGATTGGTAACAACCTCATCTTGAAACTTTTTCCGCTGGCTTATTCCACTCTTCTTCTTCGTATCAGCCTCTGTCTCTCGCTTTTCCTTTGGAGGGTTCATTATTTTCTTTACATCTCTTACAAACTGAGAGGGGCGAACTCTGACAAAATCTTTGGTGGAATAGGTTACTAGGACCAATTTCTGTTGTGCCCGAGTCATTCCAACGTAAAAAAGCCGAACTGCCTCTTCCATCATTTCTAATTCTCCATCACGATAGGAATCGATGTCATCCTGTGACGGAATAATTCCATCGATGAGGTCGATCATGTACACTTCCTTAAACTCTAGCCCTTTAGAGCTATGAAGGGTGGAGAAGGTCACTACGTTTTTTCCCTTGTTGAACTTGGAGCTCTTCAATAAACCTTCTAAATACTGCAGTCGTTTTGCAAAGTCTTCCATCGTTTCAAGGGTATCGGCGATCTCCTCTAACGTATTGAGAATTCCATTTAGATAATCCATTTTAAAACCTAGTCGTTCACAGATTTTTTCAAGGACCTTTTCATAACCCAAATCCGTTCGGATCATTCTAATGACTGGTAGTGGCTTGGCCCCTTTCATCTCCTGAAAGACTTTCTTTGCTTCCTTGAGTTTTTTCACTTGATGCCCTTTTAATTCTCCACTTGCAAGTAACTGGTCAAAAACAGATAGATCACTAGAAACTAGTTTGAGAGACTCCACCTTACTTTTGGAAATGTATAAGTCCATTTTCATCCCAATTCTCTCAAAAATATCTGCTCGCTTCATGTTAAAGCTCATCCTCATGAAATTCAAGATATCTTCAACGACCCAATGGGAGAAAAAGCGATTGTCGGAATCCTTCAAATAAAAGGGAATACCCGCTCGATCCATCTCATTCATAAGGATGATGGACGAGGAATTGTTCCTAAACAAAACAGCTACGTCGGAGTAATTCCCTGTTCTTTCCTTAATAGCCTGTACCACATATTTTGCTTGGAATTTATAATCAGTCAGCGTTTGGATCCGTATAGGCTCTTGGGAGGGATTTTCTGTAAACATATTTTTATCATAACGCTGCTTGTTTCTTTTAATAAATTGGTTGGCCACATCTACTATATCCTTCGATGAACGATAATTTTGTTCCATCATCAATATTTCAGCATCGGGAAACACCTCTTTGAAGTTAAGTAAATACTGAGGTTCCGCAGCTCTCCACGTATAGATGGACTGATCATCATCGGCAACCACACACAAATTACCATGTTCCTTTACTAATTTTTCAATAATAGCGTGCTGGACCATGGACGTGTCCTGGCTTTCATCTGTTAATACATAATCATATCTGTTCTGATACTTCCTTAGAAGATTAAGGTCCTTTTCCATGGCATGATTAGCAATCGTCAGCATGTCATCATAATCCAATAAAAGGTTCGTTCCCTGTGATCGCTTTAGCTTCTCATACTCTTGAAAAATCATCTGAGCCCGCGGTACTTCACATTTTACGGAAGCCCACTCCCCTTTCGGAAGAAGTTTATTTTTAATAAAACTAATATAGGTTGTGAGCTCGTCCATTTGATCTTCCGTTATCTTGTCCCCGACAAGCTGTTCGAAGAGGTTTCGTAAAATCAACTTTTTATTTAGGGGAAGCTGCTGCGGTCCGTTATTCTTCTTGTTAGCGTCTCCTTCTATCAAATCAAATGTCAATCTTTTTTTATAAAAATATTCTCTCGTTATCTCAAAAGCGAGGCTATGAATGGTAGAAAAATCAACAGGGGCAAGCTCTGGGAAAAAACGTTGGAATCGATCCTTCATATCCATTGCAGATGCTTTACTGAAGGTAACTCCTTTAATACGAGAAGGATCTGCTCCCTTTTCCGTAATAAGATAGCCAATTCTCATAATAATGGTGGTAGTTTTTCCCGAACCAGGTGAGGCGAGCAACAGTAATTGCCCTTCCGTATGTAGTACAGCCTTTTTCTGAACTTCGTTTAAAGAAACACCAATTTCCTGTTTTTTACGTTCAAAAAACACTTCCCCTGACAGCCTATTCATATAAATCCCTCTCATTTTTACATATTAATTCTAGTTCTATTATATAAGATTAACAAATTAAGAACCTACTATGATAGTATCTCCAAAAAATTACCTGTCTATGTGCGGTTTTTGCGGTTCTATGTGCGGTTTTTCAGCTTATATGTGCGATTTTCAGAGCTCTATGTGCGATTTTATACCTTCTATGTGCGATTCGACAAATCCCAACAAAATCCACCACACCCCATCCAAGCTCTCCCCTATAAAAAAAGCCAGCGTCCTATCTCGAACGCTGACCTTTTTATATTTTTTCTATGATGTCGTCACTATGAAGTATGTAGGCCTAAGAAATACTTTCATCTACTGCATGCTGCCAGTCAGGGAAATGGTAAAGGGCATTTTTCACTAACCTTGGGTGTGTTTTCTTTAGCTTCTTCTTACTTAATACCCCCATTTCCTCCTTTAACTGTTGAATTTCTAGTAGTACTTCTTCCATGGTCATATCTGCTTCCATGAACCGCACCTCCTTTCTAAAATCATTTTTATATTCTCCAAATCAAGAAAATTAATACACTAAATTTTTTGTATTTTTCGTGAAGAAAAAATTTTCTCAGCACACTGCACTATTCAGGTATTTCTAAAAATTCATCAGAAAAATAAAAAATACCATCCCCTACATGAGAATGGCACTTTTCCTTATGAATTTTCCCTTTCTAATTTCTTTCTTTTTTTACCTTGGACAAATCGATAGGCTAGAAAAGCAATATAAAGTGGTGTAGCGATATAAATCAAGTAAGGAAACTGAGTATAGGATCCTCTATAGATCACAATTAGTAAACACCCAAGAAATATCGTTATAATTGTACCGTATTTAGGAAGTGGCACATCCTTTAAGCTTGGAATTTTTATCCTGCTTACCATTAAAAAGCACAATGCTGTAAAGATAACGGTCGTAATAATTTCAGGCATTGTATTCCCGAACAATGTTAGTAAAGCCAGTATTCCTCCCGCTGCTGTAATGGGCACACCTGTAAAATGGCTCATAGATGATTTTGGTGGTGTCACATTGAAACGAGCTAAACGGTAGGCCCCGAATAAGGGAAATAGACCGGCAACAGCAAATCCCAACAAACCAAATTGGAAAAAATATGTATAATATACTAAAAAGGATGGAGCTACACCAAACGTAACGATATCTGCCAAGGAATCTAATTCCTTCCCAAATGTGCTATCTGCATTCAGCATTCTCGCCAATCTGCCGTCCATACTGTCTAACATCATTCCAATTAATATTAAAATGGCTGCATTATTATACTGTCCGTCAGCGGCAAAACCAATGGATAAAAACCCGCAATAAAGGTTGGCCAACGTGACCATATTTGGTATGCCTTTCGTTATTTTCATGCTACGTTCCCACTCCACTCCATACAATAATTTTCATATTTATATATCTATCCTTATACAATAGTATATTTTCTTTTCCATGGCAAAAGTAATCTTTTTTATACTCGAATCCGTTCCAACAGTTACTTTCCACTACTTGGAGTTGTCGATAACAATCGCTTTTGTGAAATATTCCTTTATAAAGTACATTAATTTGATTAATGGCTCTCATACTTTTAATATAGACGTAAGGAGAATGTTCATACACCATTATCTTATTCTTTTTTAAAGGCATCAAATCTAAAGGAGTTGTTTCACACATGGAGCCATTGGCAGTTCAGCAATGTGTAGAGGTTCATCAGGAGATTAGTCCCATTGAAAAGAAAATTGTAGAGGTTACATACGATATGAAGCTTTATGAAGACAAGATTACCGTAAAGGACTATATGTATCCCATCACCTCTATTTTTGACATTTCTTACAGAAAGAAAGAAGAGGACGGAGCAATGGGGTATATTTATTTGCATACAAACAAAGGGGTTCGTACCTATTATATAAAGGAAGAACCCTCAGAATTTGTAAATGCTTATTTTAAATTAAAAAGGGAAAGGCCGGAGCTTCAATAGCATGGCTTCGACTCACATCGCCCTTTAATGCTTTCTTACAACTTGACTATTATAAACTTCCTCAATCGTAATGTCTTCCTTATCCCCAACTGCCAGCTGGGCTGCTCTAGTAAGTATATTTTCTTCGGCAATGGAGGCTAAATACAAGGTCTCCGTTTTCCCTTCTAAGACAGAGTCCGTCTTTAATTCATAATAATGAATGACAGCCTTAATAATTTCCTTGAGACTATTTGGGTTATTCGGGTCAAAACTCTCTGTGGCAGCGATTGTATCATAAACAAATTGCTGAATGGATTTTTTTCCTTTCATCACCTTCACCTCTATGGAAAAATTGTACCGTGATTGCAAAAGAAAAACAAACTTTTGAAAAGGCTCTTTTCTAAAAAATTGTTTTCTAAGAATATAAATTTGGCTTGGATACGCTTCAGGCAGACCAATTACGCCTAAAGGCAGCCCACGTCCTGCGTCTGCGATTACTCGACGCAAACTATTCGAGGAAGCATTTCAGGCCCCGCTTGTGGGCAACGGCATAATGTCGCCATCCTGGCTCCGCGGGCAACACTTCAGCCTCCTCGGGAAAACCGCCCCACGGTGTCTTCAGTCGTTGCTTTTCCCGCTGGAGTCGCCGCCTTCCGCTTCCCCAAGCTTATTAAAAAGCATCCAAGTATACGAAAACAGCCTTTGATAAAAAGGCCACCCTTGATTGAGGATCGCTACTGCCTTTTCCATATAGTTACTTCTGCCTTTTTTCTAGGACTGCTTCGGAAATGGTATCGTACATTATTTCAACGCCTTTACTGGATGCTTCAAAGCTGAAGGCATTTTCCATCGTGATGCCAAGATTATCTGCTTCTCTAGGCGCATCCATATTTGCTCCCATAAAAATAAACTCCCAGCTGTATTTGTCTTGCTGATGCTTGATGAGCTCCTTCACCTTTTCATAAGAAAACTCTCGACTTGCGTTTTCCATCCCATCGGTTGTGATGACAAAAATAACCTTATTAGGCCTGCGATCCTCCCTTGTATTATTCAACCTGTGACCTACATCCAAAATGGTTTTTCCAACAGAGTCTAGGAGTGCTGTGCAACCCCTAAGGTAGTACTCCTTCTCCGTCAGTTTAATTGACCCTGCATCTACACCATTCCACAATACTTCATATTGATCATCGAATAGTACAGTAGTGATAATCGTTTCTCCTTCTTGCTGGCATTGCCTTTTAACAAAAGTGTTGAACCCGCCAATCGTGTCCCCTTCTAGCCCTGCCATTGAACCACTTCGATCCAGTAAAAAAATGATTTCAGTCAACATAAATATCCTCTCCTCCCATTTATTTGATAAGATAATACTAAAGGGATACCAACAATAAATGGTCGCTTCCTAAGCGACATTTTGGAGGAAGAGACATGCTCGATAAAAAGCTATTGGAAGAGTTAGAAGAGTATATTCGATTTCATACGGATGTGATTGTATTAGAATCGGTAAAATCCTCTGAATATATTTTGGCAGATATGTCTCCCATTGAGCTGGAAGATTTCATCGAAAAAAATCGTCAACCTACTTTAAAGGCAGTGTTGTTTAATTATATTGATACAAAAGGGGCAAGTGATTCGGAGATATACAAAAAAGCCGGCATTGATCGGAAACACTTTTCCAAAATCCGTTCCAACCCTAACTACCGTCTAGGGAAAAATACCGTCATTGCATTGGCCTTCGCCCTTGAATTAAATGATGACGAAATGGATAAGCTATTAAGCTCTGCAGGCTATTCTTTATCCAACAGCGAAACTGCCGACCTTATCATCCAATTTCACCTCGAAAAAAAGATCTATGACCTACAGCTCGTTAATGAAGCCTTGGACTATTTCAGTTTAAAGCCGCTGACAGGTGGGGGATTAAAATAATAGGGAAGCTGTCGCCATAAAAAGATTGGAGCAAGCTTCCCTAATAAAATGTTGCATTCAAAAAATTATTTAATTCCATAATATCTACATTTATCATAAAAGCTTGTTTTACCTATTCCTAGTAATTTAGCTGCTTCTAATTTGTTTCCGCTTGTTAATTCCATGGCTTGTATAATAGCCTTTTTTTCTACTTCCTCTATTGTTTCCTTAAGAGGTCGAAAATGGGATGAGGATAGGTTAACAGTTACCTCGTTGCCAGAGTAGCTTGTGTTTTGTGGCTTTACTTCTTTATCGGTAATATATAAAGGTAGATGGATTAATTCAATTCTATTACCATCTAGAACGTTGATCGCCCTTTCTAGAACATTCTCCAGTTCTCGTACATTTCCAGGCCAATTATGCGCCTCGAGAGCTTTAATAACTTCAGGAGTTAAGTCTGTGCCATTTCTGTAAAATTTCCTTTCTAGCTTTAATAATAGACTTCTAGAGATGGCTTCAATATCTTCTTTCCTTTTTCGAAGGGGTGGAAGCTCTATATTTATTACATTTAATCGGTAAAAGAGATCCTGACGGAAGGTGCCTTCTTTCACCATCTTTGCTAGATTTCGATTTGTAGCTGCTATAATTCGTAAATTAACTGCCTCTGTCTTTTGGCCCCCCACAGGCTGAATCTCGTTCTCCTGCAATACCCGTAATAATTTACTTTGAGAAGTAAGAGATAACTCTCCGATCTCATCTAGAAAAACTGTCCCCTGATTAGCGACCTTTAATAGTCCTTCTTTTCCTCCCTTTTTTGCCCCCGTAAAGGCTCCATCCGCATAGCCAAAAAGCTCCGATTCAAAGAGGCTTTCGGGAATGGATGCACAGTTAATAGGAACAAATGGGTACTCACTACGTAAGCTGCTATGATGAATGGCATGGGCAAATAACTCTTTTCCTGTTCCAGACTCCCCAGTTATTAAAATAGAGGAATCGCTACCTGCTACTCTTTCCCCTAATATTTTTACGGTAGTGAATTCAGCACTTTTCCCTACTAGATCGTTGAATGTGTATTTACTTTTCAATTCGTTTACCGATTTATTTTTATAAAAATTTAATTCTTCCATTAGCTTATTCATTTTATTTTTATAAAGTCTTAAGTTATCAGGATCAGGAAACATCACTGTCCCCAATGCTCCCACTAGTTCACCATCAATGATGATAGGGTATCGATTCGCAATCATTACACTGCCATTAATCGGTTGAAGATTTTCTATTTCCCTCTGACCTGTTTCCAGTACAATGTGCATCCGCGTATTTTCAATAACTTCCTGTACCGGAAGACCTATAGCTTTATCCATTGATGTTCCTAAGAAATCGCAATACGCATCATCTATATAAGCAATTATCCCATCCCGATCCACTACAACGATTCGTTCCATGCTAAGTCGAATAATTTCTTCTAACCATTCAAATGGAAGCCTTTTCATATCGATTAAAATACCTCCAATCAATTAGACTCTATTATATCAAATTTTATAATAAGAAGAAGCTGTTCCATTTGAAACAGCTTCCTCCAAATTTTGGAGTCTTTTAGTAAACTTCCTGTTTAGTAGATACCCATTGCAGCAAGAGCAATAGCAGCTGCAGTAGCGATAATAGGAATAACAATGGCTACTACTGCAATATCTTTATAGCTTTCTTTATGTGATAATCCAGTAATGGTTAAAAGTGTTAATACGGCACCATTATGCGGAAGAACATCTAGTCCTCCAGATGATAGGGATGCAATACGGTGAAAGGCCTCCGGACTAATTCCCGTGCTTAATGCAATTTGATAATATTGATCTCCTAATGCTTCCAACGCAATACCCATTCCACCTGAAGCAGACCCAGTGGCACCAGCTAATAAGTTAACAGCGATAGCTTCTGAAATAAGTGGGTTACCTGGAACATTCATGAGCATTTCTGTAAGCTTTTTAAAACCAGGGACTGCTTGTACAACTGTTCCAAACCCTACTGCGGCACTTGTGTTTATAATTGCCGTAACAGACCCTACTGCTCCACCATTAATGGAAGGTACAAAACCTTTTATTCTCGAAATGTTTAGTAATAGAATAAGTAAGATACCAGAAAGTAGTGAAACAACAATATGCCAATCTAATAAATTTAAAGTTAATAAGACCATTAAAAGAGGTAATAATGACAAATAAACGTTCGGCGTATGTTCAACAACTTTTATGGAACTCTTGTCCTTCGGTTCAACAAAGCCTTCCCCTTTAGCGGTGAGCTGTTTTTCACGCCAAATTAAATAGTAGTAACCACCAAACCCCATAATAAGCGCTGCAACGATACCCATGATTGGTGCTGCCATGGCATTCGTATTGAAATAAGGCATTGGAATTAAGTTCTGGATTTGTGGCGTTCCTGGTAACGCTGTCATTGTGAACGTGAAAGCACCTAATGCAATAGTAGCAGGCATAATCCGTCTAGAAATATTAGCTTCACGGAATAAGGACAACGCTAGAGGATAAACAGCAAATACTACAACGAATAAACTAATTCCCCCATACGTTAACACAGCACAAGATAGTAATACCCCTAAAATAGCTCGTTTTGTACCCATTAACCTGGACAATACAGTGGCAATGGATTTTGCCATTCCTGTATCTTCCATTAACTTACCAAAGATAGCACTTAGCATGAAAACTGGAAACCAGTTCTTCGCAAAGTTGACAAACCCACTCATGTACGTGTTCGTATAAGCATCTAACAGGTCTAAGCCGCCAGTTAGCGCTACAACCCCAGCTGCTATTGGTGCAACCCAAATGATGGACCATCCCATGAATGCGAGGGTCATTAAAACGATTAGACCTAGTATAATTCCAAACATAACTACACCCCTCAATAATCAATATAATAATGGAAGTCTCGGCATTTGCACACCCTGGTCATACAAGTGCCGAGATGTTAACTTCTTATCGCAAAACCATATTAAAGCGTGTTCAAAACTCCCATGTCTTTATAGACACCACGATAAATGAAAACTATTTTGACTGTGCTAAATTTGGAAGTTGATTTACGCTTCAGGCACTCGCTTCAATCAACTTCGTTTGAAAATAAACAATGTATTAAAACATAGTTTTCGTATAAAATTACTGGCAAGTGTATCCTCCGTCTAAAACAACTGCTTGACCTGTAATTCCTTTTGCTTTTTCACTTGCTAAGAAAATAGCATAGTCAGCAATTTCTTGAACGTCTAGTAAACGTTTTTGTGGTACTAATGGGTAGAGGACTTCTTCCTTTACTTTTTCAACTGGTACATTACGAGTTCTAGCAAGGTCTTCAAATTGACCTCGAACAAGTGGTGTATCCACATATCCTGGACAGATAGCGTTTACAGTAATACCGTAATCAGCAGCTTCTAGGGCAGCAACCTTCGTTAAACCAATTACCCCATGTTTTGCACTGTTATAAGCAGATTTACCTGCAAATCCGATAAGTCCATTAATGGATGCCATGTTAATAATGCGGCCAAAGCCTTGTTCCTTCATGATAGGGAATGCATATTTCGTGGCGATAAATGGTGCAATTTGCATTACCTTAATCATAAATTCGAATTTTTCTGTTGGGAACTCTTCGATTGGCGACACATGCTGTAAGCCAGCATTATTAAATAAAACATCTAATCTTCCATATTTCTCTACCGTTGCTTCAATGGCATTTTTAATATCTTCTTCTTTTGTCACATCTACTTTTAACCCTAAACAATCAAAACCTTCATTTCGTAGATTTTCAGTAACTTCCTTAATTTTTTCTTCATTAATATCTGTAAAAACTACACGATTTCCATCCTTAAGAAATGCTTCACCAATTTGATATCCAATTCCACTAGCTGCCCCCGTAACAAAAACTACTTTCTTTTCCATCTTACATTCCCCCAATAATTTTTTTCGAAAAGGCTTGGAGAAGCGGAAGGCGTCCGCCTACAGCGTATCCAAGCAGAATAATATATTCTTAATTCTCCATCTCCACAACACTTGCAACTCCCATACCGCCACCAATACAAAGGGTAGCTAAGCCGTAACGGGAATCCCTTTTCTTCATTTCATGCAATAACGTAACTAAAACACGCGCTCCACTTGCACCAATGGGATGGCCTAAAGCAATAGCCCCACCGTTAACATTTAACTTTTCCCTTGGAATTTCTAAATCATTGCCTACTGCTAATGCTTGGGCCGCAAAGGCTTCATTTGCTTCCACTAAGTCCATGTCATTTAATGTAACACCTGCTTTTTCCAAAGCTTTTTTCGTAGCTGGAACAGGACCAATTCCCATAATTTCCGGATCCACCCCAGCAGATCCATTTCCACGAAGAACCGCTAAAGATTTAATTCTTAGAGATGCTGCTTTCTCTCTGCTCATAAGAACAAGAGCAGCAGCTCCATCGTTAATTCCAGAAGCATTTCCCGGTGTTACAGTTCCGTCTTTCTTAAATGCTGGCTTTAATTTCCCAAGTTTCTCCGCTGTAACGCCAGCTCTTGGGAATTCATCTTTAGCAAAAACAATTGGATCACCTTTACGTTGTGGAATTTCCACTGGAACAATTTCATCTTCGAATTTGTTTGCGTTTATTGCTGCTTCCGCTTTTTGCTGGCTCCACGCAGCAAACTCATCTTGCTGTTCCCGATTGAATCCGTATTTTTCCACAATATTTTCTGCTGTTACTCCCATGTGGTAGTCATTAACTGCACATAGCAAACCATCCTGAATCATGCTGTCTATCATTTTCCCATTGCCCATTCTATAGCCAGTACGCCCTTCCATTAGAAGGTAAGGGGCAAGACTCATGTTTTCCATGCCACCTGCCACAACAATGTCTGCATCCCCTAATTGGATCGCTTGAGCACCATAATGAACAGCTTTCAAACCTGATCCACATAACTTATTAATGGTTGTGGAGGCTACCTCCACTGGTACTCCTGCCTTAAGAGCTGCTTGTCTGGCAGGGCCTTGACCAAGTCCTGCTTGAAGAACATTCCCCATAATGACTTCATCTACCTGATCTCCCTTTAATCCAGCTCGTTCTAGAGCTCCTTTAATGACAATGGCTCCTAATTCAGTAGCTGGGGTCTTACTTAGGGATCCCATAAAGCTTCCAATTGCTGTTCTGACAGCGCTTACTATAACAACCTCACGCATATAACACCCTCCTATTATTCAATGACTCTACTATCCTTTAGCTGTGAGCTATGCCAGCTCTGGAATTCTGAAGTTCGCTTCTGTTCTATCAATTACCGTTTGCAGGTCCACACCCTCTTGCAACTCCTCTAAAACTAAACCGTCCTCCGTTACAGTAAAAACGGCCAACTCTGTAATAATCACGTCTACGACGCCTTTTCCCGTTAACGGTAATCTGCACTCTTCGAGGATTTTAGGTGCTCCTTTTTTGGAACAATGCTCCATCGTCACAATTACATTTTTGGCACCTGTCACTAAGTCCATAGCACCACCCATTCCTGGAACCATTTTTCCTGGGATCATCCAGTTCGCAAGGTTACCGTACTGGTCCACTTCTAATCCTCCAAGAACCGTAACATCCACATGCCCCCCACGAATTAACTGAAATGAAAAGGAACTGTCGAAAAAGGCTCCCCCCGGATTAATTCCTGCAGGCTGTCCACCTGCATTTACGAGTTCCCCTTGAGGTTCACCCTTTACAGGTCCAAGGCCAATAAAACCATTTTCTGATTGGAGAATGACATTAACCCCTTCCCTTAAGTAATTGGGAATTAATGTAGGTAATCCAATGCCAAGGTTAACAACATCACCGTCATTCATCTCTTTCGCTGCACGTGCAGCAATAATTTCTTTTGCAGTCATATTTACTGTCCTCCTACAACAATTTTGTCCACTACGATACCTGTAGTTGCCACCTCATGTGGATCAATTTCCCCTATTTCCACAATCTCGTCCACTTCCGCAATGACTAAATCAGCAGCCAATGCCATCATCGGGTTAAAGTTGCGAGCGCTTTGGTTATAGACAAGATTTCCAAACTTATCTGCCTTTTTAGCTTTAATAAGGGCAACCTCCGCACGCAAAGGTTTTTCTAACAAAAACTCCCGACCATCAACTTCCATTTTTTTCTTTCCTTCTTCTACGACTGTCCCTACACCAGTTGGAGTTAAAATTCCACCAAGTCCTGATCCCCCGGCACGCACTCGCTCAGCGAGGGTTCCTTGAGGTACTAATTCCACCTCTAATTCCCCTTGAATCATCTGTCTCCCAGTTTCCGGGTTCGTCCCAATATGTGATGCGATAAGTTTTTTTACTCTTTTATTAACAATCAAAGGGCCAACACCCTTATCTTCCGTTGCTGTGTCACTTGCAATTAGGGTTAATCCCTCTACATTTGACTCCAATAAAGCAGATACTAACACTTCCGAAGTACCTACCCCCATGAACCCACCAGACATAACAGTCATTCCATTTTTAAACATTGGTATGAGTTCGTCATATGAAGTAATTTTACTCATAAAAAAGCACCTCCAAGATATGATGATTGTCTTCCAATCACTCACCCTATTAATAAGCAATTTCTGTGCCAACTTTTAAAAAAATGCTTTCTTAAATAATTTTTTATAATAAAAATGTCCATAACCTTAGAAAACGCTTACTTATTTTGACGTGAGGTTTTTTATTTTATTTTTTAGACTAAAAAAATAGTGACAGTAACCCTTCCTCTACAATTCCGGAAAAATGGAATTTTCCACTTTTCCGGAAAAAATAAATGTCACTTTTCCGGAATGGCGGAAAAGTGCTTTTTTTCCCAAGGATGTTTTGGTAAACTTTGTTGCTTTTTTGAACAAGCTTGGGGAAGCGGAAGGGGTCCGCCTGTAGCGAATCCAAGCGATACAACATGTTCTTGGCGCAGGAGTAACCTTTTAAAAAAACAGCCTTCCAAAAAGAAAAAGAGGACGAGTCCAAAAGGTGTTTTATACCTTTTGACTCATCCTCTTAGCATTGTTTATTTTTATCCCACAAGTAATCACTCTCAGTGCAATTTCCCGGAGTTATGATATTTTAAAAAGGTCGTAGTCACCTAGATACTAGATTCCACTTTTCAATAAACAGGTGTACTTGCCCTTTCACGTTCACTGCAAACTCTTCATCTTTCGGATCAGCAAAGAATCGAGCTGTAAACACTTCGGATCCACCATTGATAAAAATTTCAACGGAACTTGTATCTAAATATATATAAAGTTCCTCTAATTTCGGAAGTTCACAGCTCCTACTTTCGACCTTGCCATCCTTAAATCGTTTTCTCTGCAACGTAAAAAGATTTTGGTCTTGATTGTACGTTAGCTTTAGATGACTACGTATATTTAACTCGATTGTTTCAGCCTCAAGATGTTCAAACCGTATCTTCAATTCACTGACAACACCAGCTAGTTTTTCCCACGACTTTTCTTCATTTTCTAACTTTACATTATACTTTATACCATCTTCTTGTCTTAACTGCTTCAGTTCTGTAACGGGCTTTTGTATGAGCTTTTCCCCCTCTAACACCAGTTCTCGGGGAATCGTTAATGCATGAACCCAGCCTTTTTCTATCGTTGGTTGATACACTTCCTGTTCATCCGTTATTCCCATCCAACCGATCATAATCCTTCTGCCACGCTCATCTTCAAAGGTCTGAGGCGCATAAAAATCAAAGCCCCGATCAAGCTCAGTAAATTCTCCATGCAAATATTCTGTTGTTCCTACTTTCCATTTACCGATAAAATAACCTGACTGAAACTCATTTTGATAAAGATGGCCTTTCGCTTCCACCCCTTGGGGAGAAACGAGCAAAACATCCTTCTCGCCTAACTTAAAAAAATCAGGGCATTCCCACATATAGCCTAAATCAGTCAATCCATTTAACTTGCTTCCTGCTAGAATTCCTATATGATTCCACTCTTTTAAATTGGTTGAAGAAAAAAGGGCAACAACTCCTTCTTTATTGAGATTTTGTGCCCCTACAACAGCATACCAAACATCTTCTCGCTTCCATACTTTCGGATCTCTAAAATGAGACGTATATTCCTCAGGTAAAAAAAGTACAGGCCCCTTTTTTTCAAACTTTAATCCATCGGAAGAAACAGCCATACATTGATAGGTTTCCCGTTTATCCTCTCCATGTTTTACATTTCCTGTGTAAAACAAAACCAATTCCCCATTAGCTTCAATCGCACTTCCAGAGTAACAGCCATCTTTCTCATACCATTCATTGGGCACAAGTGCTGGTTGCTGCTCTTGCCAATGGATCAAATCACGGGACGTATAATGCCCCCAAAACTTAGATCCATGTGCCGTTTGAAACGGATTCCACTGATAAAATACATGGTATGTCCCTTTATAATGAATCAGTCCATTGGGGTCATTTAATAACCCTGTTGGGGGCATTAAGTGAAAATGAAGACGGTATGGATCTAATTGTATATTCTCTTTATTATCTTCGACTTTCTTATACGCTTTCTGAAGTAAATCTACTTGATTCATGTTATAAAACTCCTGTTTTTTGAGTCATTCATTCCTATTCACTTCTTAGAAGGATCAACCGTTTTCTAAGAAGTGAACTTTATTATTTTTTGTTTTCCAGCATTTTATCTGAGTATCCAAACATCCAAGTTAAAGTGAACGCCGTTCCAATAGCAATAAAGTTTACAAGCAAGTAAAGCAAAATTTGGCCGTTTAGGTAAAGTAATGTTCCTGGAATAACGGTAATGGCCATTCCTGTTGCTTTTAATCCAAAGATCGATGCAAAAAATCCTCCAACTCCTCCACCAATTAACCCCATCAAAAATGGTTTTCCATAGCGTAGGTTGACACCAAAAATTGCTGGCTCTGTAATCCCCAAGAAAGCAGATAGTGAAGAAGGAAGTGCCAACGCTTTTAGCTTCCTTGCTTTCGTCTTTAACCCAACAGCTAAAGCTGCCCCGCCCTGCGCCGCAACTGCACAAGTAACAATTGCGTTATACGGGTTAAACCCAAATCTCTCCAGTAATTGAATTTCAAGCATATTAAATACGTGGTGTACACCAGAAATAACAATTATTTGATTAAAAAATCCGATTAAAATTCCACTAATACCAAAAGGCCATTCAAGAACAGCAACAGTTCCTCTTAAAATTATTTCTTCTACCATGTGGAAAATTGGTCCAATTGCAAACAACGCTAATGCGATCATAATAAGTAGTGTTAAAAATGGTGTAACGATCAAATCAAATGCATCAGGTACCCTTTTTCGAATTTGCTTTTCCAATTTTGCTCCAATGATTCCCGCAATAAACGCTGGAAGTACTGATCCTTGGTAACCTATAACTGGGATAAATCCAAGAAACATGAGTGGTTCAACACTTCCACTAGCGACACCCCATGCATTAGGAAGTGCAGGACTAACAAGCATCAACCCTAGTACAATTCCGATTATCGGTGACCCGCCAAAAACTCTGAACGTAGACCATGCAACAAGGGCTGGTAAAAAGATAAATGCCGTATCCGTTAAAATTTGCGTGAACAGCAGGAAATTTTCCGAAATGTCATCCGGTGTCATCCCAAACAGCGCAAGAACTTGCTCTTGCATAACAAGCCCTCTAAACCCCATAAACAAACCAGTAGCAACAAGCGCCGGAATAATGGGTACAAAGACATCCCCAAACGTACGAATTGCCCTTTGGAATGCATTCCCGCTTTTCGCTGCTTTTTTTGCCTGCTCAGATTTTGTTGCTCCTCCAATGCCAAGCTTTGTGACTTCCTCATAAATCTTATTTACCGTTCCTGTCCCAAAAATAATTTGATACTGGCCAGAATTATAAAAAGCTCCCTTAACTTTGTCTGTATCTTCTATTCTAGCTTGATCCACTTTCTCCTTATCACTTATCATAATCCGTAATCGAGTTGCACAATGGGCAACGGAAATTATATTATCTTCTCCCCCTACTGCTTCAATAATCTCTTTTGCAATTTGATGATTTTCAGCCATTATTACCGCTCCTTTTTTCTCCTTCTTATGGTAGCTTTAATATGGAATCGATTCCACAATTTAATAAAAAATATTGTGGAATCGATTCCACAAACATAAATATTATTGGATCCATTTTACGTATTGTAAAAAAAGATCCAGCAAATTAATATTATTGTTTTTCATAATAAGAAAGAGTTATTATTTTTGTTATCGTTCTCAAAACGATTATATGCTATCTCGTTCTAGAAGTCTATAATTTAATTTTACCTTTTTTTCCCTCTCTTTATTTGTATTAATTTGTTCTAATAAAATCTGAGCAGCTTGTTGTCCAGCTTTCTCATTCTCATAATCCATCGTAGTTAAAGGAGGATGAACAAAACGAGAAATCTCAGAAGCGCCAATTCCAGCAACGGAGATATCCTTTGGAATTTGAAGGCCTTTTTCTCTTAAAAATTGCATTGCTCCAATTGCTATCCTGTCCGTAACCCCAAAAACAGCATCAGGAAACGGACCTCCCCCTGCTTTATGAATAATCTGCTTCATCGCTTCGTAGCCAGACTCAATATCAAATTTGCCTTTCTCCATCCATTCTTCCCGCAACAAAAGACCGTGTTTTTTTATTGCATCGATAAAACCTTGTTTCCTATCATAACCAACTGCACGATCCGATTCATCCACTCCAATAAATGCGAGATTTTTACGTCCCTTCGCAATAAGGAGCTCTGTCATTGCTTTCGCTGCCTCGTAATCATTATACGTCACACATGATACTCCTGAAATATCTTGTCCGATGGCTACAAAAGGAAGATTTAGCTGATTAATTTCCTCCTTTAGCTTAGAGTTAATATTGGTGGCAATCAGAATGACTCCATCTACTTGTCTACTTTTTAATAGACGTAAATATTCCATTTCCTTTTGAACATCTAGATTCGTACTAGTAAGGAGGATTTGGTACCCATGCTCCTGAAATACATCATTCATTCCATTCACAATTCGGCCAGAAGTTTCTGTGCTCAGTTTTGGAAGAATCACTCCAATTACCTTCGTTTTCTTTGTCCGAAGTGATTTTGCATGCTGACTCGGTACATATCCCGTCTCCTCGATAACAGCCAGCACCCGTTTCCGTGCCTCTTCGCTTACATATCCAGAATCATTTAATACACGTGACACTGTCGTTCTTGAAACTTGGGCCATTTCAGCAATTTTTTTTATGGTTAACATTCAAATAACACCCCCAAACCATTGTTTTAGAGAATTATAAATAGTTAAAACTCACTTTTCGTTTCTGAAAACACAATTATAGCTTTTTCAGAAACAAAAAAAAAGTGTACATGTATACACCTTTAGAAATAAATCAGTATGCAACATAAAAGGAGCAGGAAGTTTTATCCGATTCCTGCTCCCCTATTTATTAATATACGTTTAAATCATTTTTAGCGATAAGTTTTTTCTAATAGATGACTTATGCCACCGACAATTACACCTAATATAGCTCCGGCAAAGACTTCCTCAGGCTGATGGCCAAGCTTCTCTTTTAATTGCTTTTCTTTTCGTTCATGGTAACTGCCAGTGGACTCTCCTGCTAATTGTTCTACTTTGGCTTCTAATTCATTTACTTTAATTGCAGTCTCCCCAGCATGTCTTCGTATCCCCTGTGCATCGTACATGACTAATAAACCAAAAATAACCGATAATGCAAAGTCCAGTGTTCTTATCCCTAATTTTAAGCCAGTGTAGGTCGCTAATGATGCAACACCAGCGGAGTGGGAGCTGGGCATTCCACCCGCTTCAAAAAAGGTTTCCCAAGCCCACTTTTTTGTTTCCCTTTGCTTTAAAGGTATTTTCAAGAATTGGGCAATAACAATTGCAATTAATGATGTTACGATCCCTCTACTCACCCTAATCACCTCTCTGATTAGTTTTCGGGAAATAGGCCTAATCTATACAGTGAGATATAAATATATTTGGCCAAGAGCATTTACTGTTATGTTCCACAATAGGTTCGGTAAGGGCCGGCAGATGGATCTGGTAGTTTGCAGTACTCTGTTTTTCCAGGCGAAAGCTCGTAAGGATTGGAAAGAACATCAAGCAACTGCTCCATCACACTAAAGTCCTCCTGTTCCACTGCTGCTTCCAATGCCTCTTCTACCCGATGATTTCTTGGAATTACTGCAGGATTCTTGCTCTGCATCAGCTCAATGGACGTGTCTTTCGATTGATCCTGCCTAGCTAACCTCTCTAGCCATTGCTTATGCCACTGTTTAAATTCTTCTGCTTCGAACAATTCCATTTCCGACAGTTCACCTAATGTTAAATTACGGAAGGTATTAGTAAAGTCAGCGCTATGTTTTTGCATGAGTCCAAGGAGAGCCTCTATTAAGGCTTCATCTCCTTGCTCTTCGTTAAATATCCCTAGTTTTGCCCTCATCCCTCCGATCCAATTACTTTTAAATAACTTAGAATAATTGGATATTGCATCCTGTGCCATTTCTAAGGCTTGATCCTCATCCTCATGAAGGAGAGGCAATAGGGTTTCAGCAAATCTAGCCAAATTCCATCCACCAATACCTGGCTGATTTCCATACGCATAGCGGCCTTGTCTATCAATAGAACTAAATACGGTTGCTGGGTCATACGTATTCATAAAGGCACATGGTCCATAATCAATCGTTTCTCCACTGATGGTCACGTTGTCCGTGTTCATTACCCCATGGATAAAACCAACTAGCTGCCATTTTGAAATCAACTCAGCTTGCCTTTTAATTACAGCATTTAAAAGGGAAAGATACGGATTCTCATCCTCTTCAGCATCTGAAAAATGTCGCTTAATAGCATAGTCCGCAAGCTCCCGAAGCTCCTCATCCGTTCCAAATCTTGCAGCATATTCAAAGGTACCAACACGAAGGTGACTTGCAGCCACACGGGTCAGGATAGCACCGGGCAATTCTGTCTCACGATATACTGGCTCTCCTGTTGTCACAACTGCTAAACTGCGGGTAGTGGGGATACCAAGGGCATGCATGGCTTCGCTAATAATATATTCCCTTAGCATCGGCCCAAGTGCCGCTCTCCCATCACCACCACGTGAGTACGGTGTTCTACCAGATCCCTTTAGCTGAATATCCATCCTCTCACCTTGTGGAGTCATTTGTTCTCCTAGAAGAATAGCCCGACCATCTCCCAGCATCGTAAAATGACCAAATTGATGGCCAGCATATGCTTGGGCAAGTGGCTCTGCCCCCTCGGGAATTTGATTCCCCGCAAAGACAGCTGTACCATCCTCCTCACCTTTTAAAGCATCGGCCTTTAAGCCGAGAAAGGATGCCAAAGTATCGTTAAATATAATCAACTCCGGTGAACGAACCTGGGTAGGATTGATGGTGGAAAAAAATGTTTTCGGAAGCCTACCATAACTATTCTTCAGGTTCCAGCCTGTTTCTAATCCTTCATTACTCATTTATGTACCTTCCTTTCTTTTTTAACTAGCTGTTTTCTAAAAGGAGTCACCGCCTTTCGCTCCTCCAAGCTCTTCAAAAAAAGCAATAAAGTTTACGAAAACAGCCTTTAACTAAAATAATACAAAGCTCATTCATTAGTTTCTTCTTCAACATGTTATAATATCCTGCCGCATTTTATGTATATTCAGTAATCCATTTCGGACTATTCCCTATAAAACCAATAATGGGACAGGAGATTGACCTCCTGTCCCGTTAAATATCTAAAAGTTATTTAAGATTGTCAACTGCTGCTCTTTCGATTGCAAGTCCTTTTTTGTAACGTTCCATAAATTGTTCAAAGCCTTCTACATCCTTAGGGTCAGGGGACATAGTCTTACCTTGTTGACCTGCAAACACTTTCTGATTTAAATAGTCTTCTAATGTTTCGTTATTCTCTTTGTTAGCCATATAAGATGCAAGAAGGGCGATACCCCATGCTCCTCCTTCTCCTGCCGTTTCCATAACAGAAACAGGAACATTAAGAGCCGCAGCCAAGAAACCTTGTCCTACGCCTTCTGTCTTAAACAAACCACCGTGACCTAAAATTTGATCAAGCTTCACTTCTTCTTCTTTGAGAAGAATATCCATGCCTATTTTCATCGCGCCAAATGCTGTAAACAAATGTACACGCATGAAATTAGATAAATTGAAATTGCTTTCTGAAGAACGAACAAATAATGGACGACCTTCTTCAAAATGAGTCATGTGCTCACCGGAAAGGTAACCATAAGATAATAGGCCGCCACCATCGGGATCTCCTTGAAGGGCTTGCTTAAATAAAGTTCCATATAATTCATTCGCGTCTACATTCATACCCACTGCTTTTGCAAATTCATCAAACAATCCTACCCATGCATTCAAGTCGGAAGAGCAATTATTTGAGTGAGCCATCGCTACTAGATTACCTGTAGGTGTCGTAACAAGATCGATTTCAGGATGTACTTTAGACAAATCTTTTTCCAGTACAACCATTGCAAAAGCTGAAGTACCTGCAGATACATTACCAGTGCGTTTCGCAATACTGTTTGTTGCAACCATCCCAGTTCCTGCATCACCCTCTGGCGGACAAAGGGGAATACCAGCTTGAAGCTCTCCTGTAACATCCAGAAGCTTAGCTCCTTCTTCTGTAAGTACTCCTGCATTTTCTCCTGCTAACAAGACCTTAGGGAGAATATCTTCTAATTTCCAAGGTAAATTATTAGGAGCTACCAAATCATTGAATTGACCGATCATTGTTTGATTGTAGTTCTTCGTTTCTAAGTCAATTGGGAATACACCAGATGCTTCACCAACTCCTAGAACCTTCTCTCCTGTTAGTTTCCAATGGATATAACCGGCTAACGTTGTTTGAAAGCTAATGTCGGCAATATGTTCTTCCTGATTCAAGATTACTTGATACAGGTGAGCAATACTCCATCTTTGAGGAATATTGTAGTTAAATACCTCTGTTAATTTTGTAGAAGCCTGTTCAGTAATATTATTACGCCATGTACGGAAAGGTACGAGAAGTTCTCCATCTTTGTCGAAAGCCATATAGCCGTGCATCATGGCACTAAAACCAATGGATCCTACTGTTTTTAAGGTGACTCCATATTGCTGTTTCACATCGTTTGCCATCTTTTGATAGCTGTCTTGTAATCCCTTCCAAATATCCTCAAGACTGTATGTCCAGATATTGTTTACATAGCTATTTTCCCAGTCATAGCTCCCGGATGCGATCGGTTCATTGTTTTCTCCAATGAGAACTGCTTTAATTCGAGTAGAACCAAATTCAATACCAAGTGCTGTTTTGCCACTTTCAATGGCATTTTTTACATCAAGACTCATGTGATTTTCCTCCAATAACTGATTAAAGTGATTTATGTAAAAAAATAAATGCTGTTTTCTAATAAATTGTTGCTTATTGACAACTTGTCACTCGAATCCGTTTCAGTCTCCGCCTTTCACTCCTTCGAGTTATCAAAATAACAACAATCTATGTGGTAAAGAGCTAAAATAGATTTTCCAAAGTATTCGTTTACAATTGTTATTAACATGTGCATGTTTATTATATATCGATAGGATCATTTTTACTATTTTCTATAATGGTTTTAACTTAATGACCCTTTTTCATTATACATTATAACATAGTTAAAAGGGCAACTCATTAATAAAAATATAAACATTTCGTAAATTCATTAATTAAACATTCCTCCTTAGTTCCACTTGGCTAAACCCTTGTAGATTTCTTGTTACTTTCCCAGTTCTAGCACTTCTTCACCTGACCATTTTTTCATAATAGCTTCATACTCTTCTTGAGTAACGTTTATTACGGATCCATGCCTCTTTTTGAAATTGCCTAAGGAGTATTCCGATGAATGTAAAATAGTGAATTCTGCGCTTAATAAATCAGTTGTTCTTAAAGGTAGATACCCTAATCCTGCAATATACTGGTCAACCATTAAGATCCATTCATCTCTATCATTGATGATTTCAGTTACGCTTACCACATCGGGATTATTTGTTTCCCAAGTGATCGTTGCACCTGCTTCGCTTCGTGATGGTAATGTAATATTGCCACGAATATCATCAGCGTTTGGAATTTGCAAATTGGCTTTTGTTATTTCAACGATTTTCTCAGCAGACAAAGGTTTAATCAAATCATTTTCCTTATCCATAGAACCCTCCGTTTCAATTGCTTGTTTGGGGAAAAATGAAATCAATAAGTAATGAAAGATTCATGAAGCATCCCTCGTCGCTGACAAAGTTTGCGAAAAGAGCCATGAAAAGAATTCCTCTCATCCCATTACTACATTTATTCCTGTTATCATTATTAGTTTATTTTCTCTATTAATCTCACATTTCCTGCATTAACTAATTTCTTAAGTAATATTGTTATTTGCCGGTTTATTTTACGAATTTCTCCTATAAATAAAGTGCAAATGTATTATTGGCATTACCTTAACGTAAATTACTAATAAGTCTAATTTTATAATAAAAAAAGGAATGATCGGCTTGGAATGTTGGTTAATTTACGTACACGGACATGTTCAAGGGGTTGGATTTCGTTATTTCGTTCATAGCGAAGCTCTGACACAAAATATAAATGGATGGGTAAAAAACAATATGGATGGAACAGTAAGTATTTACGCTATTGGCAAACGTCCCATTCTTGAGAACTTTCTCTCTAGAGTGAAAAAAGGATCACCCTTTTCAAGAGTAAATGAAGTCATAGTGGAGAAGCAAAACAATTGGACAAACCTATCAACCTTTAAAATAAAGTACTAAAAATAATATCTTTTTACTTCATTGTATAGATTATTTATCTCCTTCCTTCTCTTCCACAATAACTTTTTGTCCATTTTAGTTCTAAAAATTTTATATGAATAATATTATCTCCATATACAATATTGAACGTAGCTAAAGTAATAATCTAGCTATTCTCATCTCTGGTTAAAGTAAATATATTAATATATGTTTGAAAGTTTAGAAGTAACGGGAATAAATAATACAATTATTAATAAAAATGTAACAATTTCGTTCTTCTTCATGTAAACCACCGGGTTATAATGTAAGTGTTATAACCTTTTCCGTTGGTGTTTCATCTATTTGTCCTTCATCTGTTTAAATATATTAATTTAGCAAGCATATTTCTTTTAAAACAAATAATAGTTTATTATAATGATTACATAATAATAATTATAGTCTTCTAATTTTTCTTACGATTAGAAGCGTAATTAAATTTATAAACAAGGGGAGAAAAAAGTATGGATACTAAAGACAATGCGAACGTTGGAAAGTGCCCATTTAGTCACGGCGCCGCTACTAGTCCCAAATCTAGTGGCACGTCAAACCGAGACTGGTGGCCAAACCAGTTGAACCTCAATATTCTCCATCAACATGATAGAAAAACAAACCCTATGGGAGAAGACTTCGATTATGCAGAAGAGTTTAAAAAATTAGACTACGATGCCCTTAAGCAGGATCTTCATGAACTTATGACAGACAGTCAAGATTGGTGGCCTGCTGACTATGGACATTATGGTCCATTTTTTATCCGTATGTCTTGGCACGCCGCAGGTACATATCGTACAGGTGACGGCCGAGGTGGTGGTGGAACAGGCAACCAGCGTTTTGCACCACTTAACAGCTGGCCTGACAACGGTAACCTTGATAAAGCCCGTCGACTCCTATGGCCGATTAAGCAAAAATATGGTAATAAGATCTCTTGGGCCGATTTACTCCTTCTAGCAGGGAATGTTGCTATTGAATCCATGGGTGGAAAGACATTTGGTTTCGGAGCAGGACGCGCTGATATTTGGCATCCAGAAGAAGATATCTACTGGGGCTCTGAAAAGGAATGGCTAGAGGATAACCGATACTCTGGTGATCGCGAGCTTGAAAATCCACTTGCTGCCGTTCAAATGGGCCTTATCTATGTTAACCCTGAAGGTCCAAATGGTAAACCAGATCCTATTGCAAGTGCTCGCGATATTCGTGAAACCTTTGCAAGAATGGGAATGAACGATGAAGAAACAGTGGCACTCATCGCCGGCGGTCATACTTTTGGTAAAGCACACGGTGCTGGAGATGCTGCCCATGTTGGTCCTGATCCAGAAGCTGCTCCGATTGAAGCACAAGGCTTAGGTTGGTTAAGCACACACGGCAAGGGTAAAGGTCGTGATACCATCACTAGCGGTATTGAAGGCGCTTGGACTGCTAATCCTACCCAGTGGGATAATGGTTACTTTGATCTATTGTTTGGATATGAATGGTGGCTTACTAAGAGCCCTGCAGGAGCATGGCAGTGGATGGTTGTAGATCCTGATGAGAAGGATCTTGCACCAGATGCAGAAGATGCCTCCGTTAAAGTTCCAACGATGATGACCACAGCAGATATGGCACTGCGTCATGATCCAGAATACGAAAAGATCGCTCGTCGTTTCCATCAGAATCCAGACGAGTTTGCCGATGCATTTGCTCGTGCATGGTTTAAGCTTCTTCACCGTGACATGGGTCCTAAAGTAAGATATCTAGGCCCAGAAGTTCCAGAAGAAGATTTAATCTGGCAAGACCCTGTACCAGCTGGTAATTATGATTTAACAGATGCTGAAGTAGCTGATCTGAAAGGAAAAATCCTAGACTCAGGACTAACAGTAAGTGAGCTTGTAACAACAGCTTGGGCTTCTGCTAGTACGTTCCGTGGTTCCGATAATCGTGGTGGCGCTAATGGTGCCCGAATCCGCCTTGAACCTCAAAAGAATTGGGAAGTGAATCAACCAGAGCAACTTTCAAAAGTTCTTAGTGTACTAGAGGGGATTCAAAATAGTTTTGATAAAGAAGTTAGTATTGCAGATTTAATTGTACTCGGTGGTAGTGCTGCAATTGAAAAAGCGGCACAAGATGCTGGCTTTGATGTAACGGTTCCTTTTGCTCCTGGACGTGGCGATGCAACCCAAGAGCAAACGGATGTAGAAGGTTTCGAAGTCCTTGAGCCTGTCGCTGATGGATTCCGTAACTATCAGAAAAAACAATACAGTGTAAGTGCAGAAGAGCTCCTCGTAGACAAAGCTCAACTACTTGGTCTAACTGCACCTGAAATGACTGCCCTTATCGGTGGCATGCGTGTTCTTGGCACAAACCATAGTGGCACACAACACGGTGTATTCACGGATAGCGTAGGCACTCTCACGAACGACTTCTTTGTTAACTTGCTTGACATGGGAGTAGAGTGGAAGCCTGTAGAGGAAGGCGTATATGTAGGACGTGATCGTAATACAGGTGAAGTAGTGCGTACAGCAACGAGAGTAGACCTCGTGTTCGGTTCGAACTCCGTTCTACGTGCCCTTGCAGAAGTTTATGCTCAGGACGATAACAAAGAGAAGTTTGTCAATGACTTTATAGCTGCATGGGTTAAGGTAATGAATGCCGATCGTTTCGACCTTAAGTCGGTTGACCTTAAGAAAGCTCAACTAACAGGTAAATAAGTTTAAAGAAGGAACCGCCGTTATTATTTTATAGACGGCGGTTTTTCTTTAAAATGAGGCCTGTCTCCCTGGTTTGGATGGTGATGGTAGATATTATATGATGTAGCACCTTAACCTAGTTTTTTCGTACTTCCATATTTTCAAAGTCGATAATTAATTTATTTGCTAGAAAAAAATCACTACCTATGATCCCATCAAATCTATGCATTTCCCTAACATCACCGAGCTGTATAGTAAAATCATTGATTTGGAATTAATCAATTGTCATACCACTTACTTTACAATTCAACTATAGTCAACCTTACCCATTCACAAAATGGACGTCCCCATTAAATTGCACTTCGTTTCGTGTAGATTTTAGTTATTTACCTTAACAGTACCTATTATTAAAAAGGTAAAAGATTTGAAACTTGTATCCTTCGGTCTTTTTCTGTATTTTTTTAAAAGAAGATTAGTAATATAAATTAGGATACAAGATCAATAAGATAATACATCTTTAATGTATTTCTAAGTTTAATGGGAGTTTTGGATAAAAAAATTCGTAAGATTTGTGGAGGGGAAAGGAAAGTTGATCAATATGGAAGTAATCTCTTAGTAGTTATAAGGGTATATCATTGAAATGAAAGCATTTAGTAAACACTATTAAAAACATTAGCCAAAATAGACTCTAACACTCCCTTCTTTTTGTGCTGTTTCTAAACAGTTTTGTATAAAATTCAGGATTTGTTTTAGATCCCAATTTGAGTAATCACTTTCTAAAAGGGTAGAATCACCCTTAATGTATATTTTCTTAAAGTTATTCAAAGCCTTTTCTATTTGTTGTACTGAAAAAGTGGAAGTGTTGCCTGATCCACTCACTCCAGCATAGTAATCATAGGCATTGAGTACTTCGTACAGTATAGTGGCATTATAATTCCCCATGCTAAAACGTGCATAAGCAATTTCTTCTCCTGCTCTATTGAATCCAGAAATATCGTGACCCATTAAATAATCCTCCTTAAAATTTAAATTTAATACTAGAAAACGTTTACAGAGACTTTGAAAGCTTACTAGGAAAATTATAAATTCACATGACTAATCACCCCTTTCAGTTTTGATTTTTTATTAATTGATTTTTAAAAACAGATGGAAAAAAAGAGTCTTAAGTAGAATACGTGAAGTGAAAATAAAGAGGTTGTTCAAAAACGTTGGTATAATTCATCAGTTACTTCATTTTTCAGGGATTTCTTTGTAAAAGGTGTTAAAAAAATGGGTGTAAGAATCTAGAGGTAATGTGAGGTTTGTCTATATCATAGTTTCATTCAATTATACTTGTCAATAGTAAATGGTTCGACAAAATTCGAGTGTTATCTGGATTCAATACTGTATTGTTAATCTATTACAATAAAAGTAAGAGGCAACGCCCATAAAGGGTTAGTTGCCTTCTTCTAAAATGAATTGCGAGACGCACTCCACCTGGGTTGAATAGTGATCGCAGATAGAATGATGTAGTGGTGTTTACCTAATTTTTCTAGCAGAAAATTTTGCTTGAACTAAGCATTTTTATTTATTGCACTTAAATACAAGTTTAATGAGTCTTCTACTTCGATTGTGACTAAATTAATAAAGTCATCATATTCTTTCTTGGTATGTGCTTTATCTAATGCTTCGTAATAAGCAAGGCGATTTGCTACTTTAATAACAATTGGTGGAAAGCCGTCTTTCATAAGTTCTAAATTTAATAACAATCGTGATGTCCGGCCATTTCCATCAATAAAAGGATGAATACCAACAAAAATAGCATGTAACATAGCTCCCCGAGTAACTGGATGTAATTTCTTTGTTTCTGCTTGCTCATACCAAGTTATCAGCTGCTCCATCTCTTCTTTTATTAGATAAGGAGGTGGAGGTGTATGTTTGGCACCAGAAATAAAAACTTGCTGGTCTCGATATACACCTGCATATTGATCATCAATCCCTTTTAGTACAAGTCGATGTAAATTCTTAATCTGCCACTCCGATAAGGGTTCACCTTTTTGTACAATGTCCTCCACAAATTGAATCGCATCACGATGATTAAGGACCTCCAAGTGTTCGCGCATCGTTTTGCCGCCAACAGTAATCCCTTCTAGAACCACTTTCGTTTCGTTGATTGTTAACGTATTCCCTTCAATTGCATTTGAATTATATGTCCATTCGAGTAATAACTTTTCACGTAAACTTTTGACTGTATATTTAGGTAAAGGTCGATTAGCATCCAGAAGAGCCTTTTTTTGATTAATTTGTTCGAACATTGGCTTCACCTCTCTAATCTTGTACCAATTTAATTAAGAATTCAACGGGACACGGGAACGGGACACGGGGACAGGTTCACTGTCCCGTTCACTTCTGGGACGTCGAACCTGTCCCTTTGTCCCGAGCTGCTCTTAATATGACTTTTATTTCCTCTTCAGATAATCGCTTTATGTTTTTCATCAAAACGGTAACTCCTCATCATCCCAAGACTCAGAAATCATGGGCTTTTTCTTTCCACTTGTTTTTTTACTGTGAGTAGAGTTAACTGTCAGGACCGTTCCAAATTTTTTCTCATATAAATCACTAATCCAGACTTTTACAGGTGCTTTCCATTGCTCATTCCGTGTAGGGATATTTTTAATTAAACTCTTTGGTGTCATTCCCAATTCTTTTGCCATTTGTATATCAGCCTGATTTAATCGGCATCGTTTCTTTGCCTCTGCCCAAGTTGCAGTATTTTTCTTTTTAGACACTTCCATCCACCTTTTTTTACCACTCTATGTTTTCAGGATATTCAGTCGAAGCTTTTATTTCAGTCATATGGCAGTTATATTTTCTTGCTGCATCTAACACAGCTATCTCTACTGCTTGATACTCTCGACCCTTTTCTGCTAGTCGCTTAGCCATAATGGAAATGTTTTTTAACCGCTTTTCTTTATTCATTTCAATAAATTCACAATTCAATTCATCAACGTACTGTGTTGCATAATGATCAGACCAAGTATAGTCATGATTTACTAATTTTAATACTCTGTTATGTGATGTTTCTGGTATCGTTACTTTTAAACAAGTTGCAATAGCAGCCTGAAAGCTTCGAACTGTTGTAATCGATGTATCCCAAACATTTCGATAATCACTAAAGATATTATAATTATTCTTAGCCTGTTTTTTTGCATACAATTTAATAAAATCATTTAATGCCATTGTAACAAAAAGTATTTCTGGCCATAGAACATTACACGCTAGATAAATATTTTTGTCGTTTCCTACAATTGACAAGTACCTCCTCTTATCGTGATCGAGTCCATTTTCAACAAACTTGACTTCACGATTCCCCATTAAAGCATGGCGAATATCATAACAAGTACCAAGTACCCTTAATCTAGCCCCCTCATAAGCTTCCCACTCCCATTCATCACCTACAATTGTATGAAGTGAATTATAAAGTGCTTCAAAATCATGAAAATCTCCACATATCATTACTCCTGTATAGTTTGTAGTATTTCTTACTTCAATCATAATGAATCCCTCTCTAATTTGTTCTAAGGGCACTGAAAAAGTGGTGCTTTCCGAGGCCACTGAAAAAGGACGTTTTTCCCTTTTTCAGTGGTCTCGAAGCAATCAGCGAAGCCGTTGCAAGTTTTTAAAGCTTGCTATGAGTGGTTTTTTCATAGCAGGCGCGCAACGCGCGGAGCGATTGCTATTTTCTCAGCGAAAAATATATGACTTTTTCAGTGGCCTCGTGCTTTCCCACTTTTTCAGTCCCTCTAAGCAATGCGCGAAGCCGTTGCAATCTTTTGGAAGCCTACTATGAGTGGGTTTCTCATAGTAGGCGCGCAACGACGGAGCCATTGCAATTTAACTATTTGAGTTTCTCAGCAGCCTCGGACAGGTTCACTGTCCCGTTCACTTCTGGGACGCTGAAACTGTCCCTTTGTCCCTCTTCCTTTGTCCCTTAGCAGCTGTTCCATCTGTTAGTCTATCAATCTCTTTAAAGCTTGCTTGATTGAGCTGTTCTTGAATATCCATGAGGCTACTCCAATTACTAAATCTTTAACTCTAGTTTAGCCAAGAAACCACTTATTTAACAGTATAAATCCAATGAAAAAAGACATTAGGAGGTGTCCTAACGTCTAAATCGAAGAGAAAACTTTTGCACAATATAGACCCTAGGTCACTTGTTGAAGAAGATTTGCTAAAGTTATCCTTAAAACAGATATAATAAATTCAACAGAGTTTATTTTAAAACTATCTGCGAAACTACCTCAACCTGTGTGGACTGTAATTGACAACACACTGGGTGTTGGTGGGTTTATAAACAAAATATGAACTAATATTTAACAAATGAATAATTTAAGTAAAGAGTATTATTAAACAGCATCTAGGGTAAAATATAAAATAATGAATATTTTGATTAATATAGATCATTCTTAATAACAGTTAGAGGGTCTTATTAGTGTTGTGTAAGTTGTCAAATCATAAAGGTAACGAAGTTAAAAAGCAAAAAAATCATTACAGTTAAAACAGTTAAAACCATCTAATAACGAAAAAAACTTTGTAGAATTAATCGTTCATTAATTTATTTCGGTAATAATCTCCAAAATCTATTGGATAAATCACAGATTGTACACATATATTTTATACCAATATTATATGAATTATTAGTGTAATTCATTAGAAATTTGTTTTAGTTAAATAAAGGGTAATTTTAAAATATAAAGAACATATACCTTATTAAGGAAGCAGATAAGTATCTTATCCCTTGACAAAATATTACTTCCTGCATATACTAAAATTAACGATTAGTAAGAAATTACCTAAGTTAGGAGTTGCTACTTCCTGTATCCTCGAGATACAAAAAGTGCCCTATAAGATAGGAGTTGCTACTTCCTGTATCCTCGAGATACGAAAAGTGCCCTATAAGATAGGAGTTGCACTTCCTGTATCCTCGAGATACGAAAAGTGCCCTATAAGATAGGAGTTGCTACTTCCTGTATCCTCGAGATACGAAAAGTGCCCTATAAGATAGGAGTTGCTACTTCCTGTATCCTCGAGATACGAAAAGTGCCCTATAAGATAGG